>DATATE010000101.1:0-97812 GCA_036268955.1 Pseudonocardiaceae bacterium | reverse complement strand
CGCGGGACCCACCTGGGTGTGTCCCGCGCAGCGACCCTAATACGACCGTCGTAAGGCCATCGTTGTAGCGCCCTGGTAGCGCCCGGACGGCAGCGCCGCTCGTGCCTGCCGGATCAGCTATTGGAGCTAGATCAGCTGTTGGAGCTTTCCGCCTGCGCGGGAGCGGCCTGCTGCGCGGTCGGGTTGGCCTCGGCGCTGGCGTCCACCCCGGACCGGCGACGCCGCCGCTGCCGAGGTGCGCGCTGGCCGGGCTCCCGTTCGGCGGCGGGACCGTCCGAACCGGTCGACGGAGTCTTGCTCGACTCGGTCGAACCCTCGGCGCGAGCCTCGCCCGCCGCGCCGCCGCGCCGGGTGCGACGACGCCGGGGGCGCGCCGCGCCACCTTCGCCGGCGTTCTCGGTCGGGGCGGAGCCTTCGGTGCGTTCCTTGTTGCCGGGCCGCTCGGCGGGCTTGCCGCCGCGCCGCCGACCAGCGGTGGTCGAGGTGGAGGTCCGCTTGCCACGGCCGCCGCGGCCGCTGGTGAGGTCTTCCTCCTCCTCGGCGGCGAGGCCAGCCCTGGTGCGCTGGCCGAGCGGCAGCCGCCCGGTGGTGTCGCGCGGAATGCCCAGATCGGTGAACAGGTGCTCGGAGGTCGAGTAGGTCTCCACCGGCTCCGGCATGTCAAGGCCGAGGGTGTCGCTGATCAGCTTCCAGCGCGCCTCCTCGTCCCAGTCGACGAGCGTCACCGCGACGCCCTCGCGGCCGGCTCGCCCGGTGCGGCCGATGCGGTGCACGTAGGCGCTGTCGTCCTCGGGGCACTGGTAGTTGATGACGTGCGTGATGCCCTCGATGTCGATGCCGCGCGCGGCGACGTCGGTGGCGACCAGCGTGTCGACCTTGCCCGAGCGGAACGCGCGCAGCGCCTGCTCCCGACCGCCCTGGCCGAGGTCGCCGTGCACCGCCGCCGCGGCGAAACCGCGTTCGGTCAGCTCGTCGGACAGCTTCTGCGCGGTGCGCTTGGTGCGGGTGAAGATCAGCGTCAGGCCGCGGTCCTTGGCCTGCAGGGTGCGGGCGATGACCTCGGTCTTGTCCATCGCGTGCGCGCGGTAGACGAACTGCTTCGTCCGCTCGTGGATCGCGCCGACGTCGTTGTTCTCCGCGCGGATGTGCGTCGGATGGTTCAGGAAGGTCCTGGCCATGGTGATGATCGGGCCGGGCATGGTCGCCGAGAACAGCATGGTCTGCCGGCTGTCGGGCATCATCCGCAGGATGCGCTCGACATCGGGCAGGAAGCCGAGGTCCAGCATTTCGTCGGCCTCGTCGAGGACCAGCCCGCGCACCTTGCCCAGCACAAGGTGGCGCTGTTCGGCGAGGTCCAGCAACCGGCCGGGGGTACCGATGACCAGGTCGACGCCCTTGCGCAGGGCTTCGACCTGCGGCTCGTAGGGGCGGCCGCCGTAGATGGCGACGGTGCGCACGCCGAGGTGCTTGCCGGCGTCGGTGATGTCGTGGCTGACCTGTAGGCACAGTTCGCGGGTCGGCACGACGACCAGCGCCTGCGGGGTGCCGTCACCCGGCACCACGATCCGCTGCAGCAGCGGGACGCCGAAGCCCAGCGTCTTGCCGGTGCCGGTCCGGGCCTGGCCGATCAGGTCCTCGCCGGCCAGCGCGAGCGGCAGGGTCAGTTCCTGGATGGCGAAGGTACGTTCGATGCCGGCGGCGGACAGCGCGCGCACGATTTCCGGCTTGACGCCCAGTTCGGCGAAGGTCGGGGAGTCGGAGCGGACCGGAGCACCGGCCTTCAGCGGGTGTGAACTGTCCGATTCGGACGAGCCTGCCTCGCTGTGCTGTAGGGCTACCGGTCCGAGATCCGCCGAGGAGTCGTTGGGAGCGCCCGCGATATCCGCCGATCGATCGACTTCGTCTTCTTGGGTTGTGTTGTTGGTCACGTTTCGGTGATCGCCTCTCTAGTTCCAGCACGCACTGGCCTGGACGGGCCGCTCGACCGCGCTGCCAGCCGGAGAACAATCCGGCGACGCGCGGGAGGACCGGCGAGGTGTGCGCGCACCTTCCACGTGGCAGGCACACTGGTTGTCAGCTGCCGTTGTGGTCGTCCACCCGAACTCGTCACAACCACCCCGATATGGGGCGCGAGCGAGCGAAACACCGCTGACCCGAATCGACGAGCGTCGAATTCCGGCACAGTCTACCTGCTGGGAGTCGATCAGCAGACCAATTCGTCGTCGAACGTGCGGGCGACCGCCCTCCCGGCGGGTCTGGATACGCTCATCCACATGACTGACGCCGAGGCGATTGCCGCTGCCGATTCTGCTTCGGGAAACGTCCAGCCGCTGGCCGAGGGGGTCGTCGACCTGCTCGGCGTGCTCGCCTACGGTGAGTTGTCGGCCTTCGACCGGATGGCCGAGGACGCGCGCGCCGCGCCGACGCTTTCCGGCCGTGCCGCGCTGTCGGAGATGGCCTCGGCCGAGATGGCGCACTACGCCATGCTGGAGCGCTACCTCGCCGACCACGGCGTCGGCGTCGAGGAGGCGATGGAGCCCTTCGTCGGCTTCTTCGACGACTTCCACCGGCTGACCTCGCCCCGCTCCTGGCTGGAATCCCTGGTCAAGGCCTACGTCGGCGACGGCCTTGCCGCCGAGCTGTACCGGGAGATGTCCGCATGGCTCGACGAGCCGACCGGTGAGCTGGTCCGCACCGTCCTCGCCGACACCGGACATTCCGCCTTCACCGAACGTGAGATCAAGGCGGCCTGCGCGGACGACCGCAAGGCCAAGGACCGGCTCACGCTGTGGGGCCGCCGCCTGCTCGGCGAGGCGCTGACCCAGGGCCAGCACGTTGTCGCCGAGCGGGACGGCCTTGCCGAGTTGATCGTGTCCGGGTCCGGTGACCTTGCCGGGATCGCCTCGCTGTTCCGGCGGATGCAGCACAGCCACGCCAAGCGGATGACCGCCCTTGGCCTCGGCTGATCGAGGCCGGCCGGGTGCCGGTGGCCTCGGCTGAGAGCGAACACGACGTGATCTGGGCGCCTTGGCGCGATCCCACCGGATCGGATCGACTAATCTTCTTGTGAGTAGCAGCAGTTCGAACCGGAGGTCAGCGTGGAGATCAAGATCGGCGTCGCGGAGAGCCCTCGGGAGCTCGTTCTGTCGAGCACGCTGACGCCGGACGAGGTCGAGAAACTGGTCTCCGACGCGCTGAAGAAGGACGAGGGCGTCCTGAGCATCACCGACGAGAAGGGCCGCCGGATCGTCGTGCCGGTCTCCCGCATCGCGTATGTGGACATCGCCCCCGCCGACGTGCGCAGGGTCGGCTTCGTCGCCGGCAGTTGAGCCGGTCGGAGCCAGGTTCGAGTCAGTTCGATTCGGTCGTCGGCGGCTGGGTCTCAACTGCCGGCCGGTAGTTCTGCTTCCAGCTCGGCCAGCGTGGTCGGTACCCGAAACGGCGGCGTGCTGGCGCCCGTGATCCGGTAGCGCTGCCATGGATCGGGGTCGGAGAGTTCACCGGCCGCCTCGCCGTCCGGTGTGCGCAACACCGCCGACCGCTTCTTGCCGCCGACCAGCGCGCTCAGTTCGGTGTTCGCCAGTACCCGGCCGTACCAGCGATAGCGGCCGTCGATCGGCTGGAAGTGGCCGCGCAGGTCGACCTCGACCGCCAGTTCCCGCTCGTCGACGAGCAGCGTCGCGGGCCCTCGGTAGCCGTCCTCGTCCTCACCAGTCATCGCGGGGTCCCTTCTCGCGGCCCTCAGCCGCCGACGATCAGCCGTAGCTGCGAGGTCAGTGACAGCGCCTTGTGCGGATCGAGCACGATCCCGCCGGAGCGCAGCACGCCGTCGATGCCGTGCCAGATGAGCACGGTCAGGTGTTCGGTGAGCTGGTCACGGGTCATCGCGCTCGGGTGTTCCAGCCACCATTCGCCGGAGCCCTGGACGAGGCCGACGATGCCGTAGGCGGAGGGGCCCGCGAGGGAGGTGTCCATCCGGAACAGCTTCAGGTACGCCTCCAGCAGGTCCGAGAGCACCGCGGCGATCTTGGTCTTGTCCTGCTGGACGAGGTTCTGTTTGGTCGGGTGCGGACGCAGCACCAGGAAGCGGTACAGCTCCCGGTACTCGTCGACGAACCGGACGTAGCAGCCGACCGCGCGCCGAATGCGGTCGTAGATGGCGCCGTCGTCGGCCAGCGCCGGCACGATCTCGGCCATCAGCAGATCGGTGGCCCGCAGGCCGACCGCGAGATACAGGTCGGCCTTGTCGGTGAAGTGCCGGTAGAGCACGGGTTTGGTGACCCCTGCCTCGGCCGCGATCTCGTCCATCCCGACGTCCGGGCCATGTTTGCCGATCGCCCGGATGGTCGCGTCGACGAACGATTCCCGGCGGTTCTCCCGGTGTGCCCGCCAGCGTTCACTGCGCGCGTCTGCCACGCGTTCTCCTCTCGCAAGGACCCTCTTGACAGATCGCACCATGCGCTGCACGCTACCACAAGTAACAGTTACTGGAAGTCACAGTTACCTGGAGTCCGGTTTCGCCGCTCGGAGGGAGCGTTCGATGAGTCGCGCGGTAGAGGTCGCCAAGGTTGCCGACCGGGAGAAGACGGCGCAGCGCCTGCTCAAGTCTTCCGCGGACAAGTTCTACGACCCCGATGTGGACATCGACTGGGCCGCCCCGATCGTCGAGGGCAAGTACTTCCAGCCGGAGCATCGGATCTCGCTCTACGGCACCTACCTGTGGGACCGGCTCTCGCCGGAGCAGCGCATCGAACTGGGCCGCCACGAGATCGCCAGCGTGGCCAGCAACGGCATCTGGTTCGAGCTGCTGCTGATGCAGATGCTGGTCAACGAGGTCTACAGCAAGGACCCGACCACCAACCACGTGCGCTACGCGCTCACCGAGATCGCCGACGAATGCCGGCACTCCACCATGTTCAGCAAGGCCATCGAGCGCCTCGGCGTGCCCGCCTACGGCCCTCGCCGGATCACCCACGTGCTGGGCAGGCTGCTGCCGATCATCGGCTACGGCCCCGCGCTCTACGGTTCGGTGCTGGTCGTCGAGGAGCTGCTGGACCGGTTGCAGCGTGAGGCGATGGCCGATGAGAACGTGCAGCCGATCATCAGGATGGTCAACCGCATCCACGTGCTGGAGGAGGCCCGGCACGTCACCTTCGCCCGGCAGGAGGTCGTCGCCGGGATGCCGAAGCTGAGCAGGACCGAACTGGCCTACCAGCGATGGCTGATCGCGCAGGTCGCCTTGCACGTCACGCACACCCTGGTCAATCCGAAGGTGTACCGCTCGGTCGGCCTCGACCCGCAGGAGGCCTACTCGGTGGCGATGAGAAGCCCGCACTACCACGAGAGCATCCGGTGGGCGGGGGAGCGGATCATGAGCTTCCTCGACGATGCCGGCCTTGTCGGCGCGCCCGGCATGCACGCCTGGCGCCGGTCCTTCCTAGTCGCCAGGTGACCACCACCCGAGGCGGCGGCCGGCCCGCGCTGGCCGGCGCGCCCTGGGACCCCTCGGCCGCGCACCGGTTCGTCACCGGGGACCGAACACCGCTCTACGTCGACGATTCCGGACCGGCCGGGGATCCCGAGGCGCCGGGGCCGACGCTGATCCTGTTGCACGGCTGGACTCTCGACCACACTGAATGGGACGAGGTCCTCGCCGCGCTGCCCGGTTCACCGCACGCACTTCGGACGATCCGCTACGACCATCGCGGCCACGGCGGCTCCGGGCCCGCGCCGAAGGGCACGGCCACCGTCGAGCAGGCCGCCGACGACCTCGCCGAGCTGATCGCCGAACGGGTCCCGGCGGGCCCGATCGTGCTGGTCGGGCATTCGATGGGCGGTATGACGATCATGGCGCTCGTCGAACGGCATCCGCACCTGCTGCCCAGGATCGCCGGCGCGGCCTTCGTCGCGACCTCCTCGGGCGGGTTGGACAAGCTCAACTACGGCCTGCCGAGGTGGCTCGCGCTGCGGGTGGCCAACACCGAGCGGCGGCTCAACCGGCGGCTGGCCGGCCTCGACCGGACCGCGCTGCTCAACCGGCCGGGTGTCGCCCGACCCGGCCTGCGCTGGCTGGTGTTCGGCCGCAAGCCCGACCGCCGCGCCGTCGTGCACACCGCGGCCCAGGTCGGCCGGTGCCATCCGGCCAGCATGGTCGGCTTCCGCGCTTCGATGGGCACCCACCAACGCCGCGCCGCCCTCGCCGCGCTGCGCGACACGCCGACCGTGGTGCTCGCCGGTGGCGCCGACCGGCTGCTGCCGGTCTCGCACGCCAGGGTCATCGCCGAGGAACTCGGCACCGAGCTGCTGATCTACCCGGATGCCGGCCACATGCTCAACGTGGAACGCGCCGAGCAGGTCACCGACCGCATCGCGCGGCTGCTGGTCGGGGCCAGCGCGCCTCGACATTCTTAGTCCGACAACTCCGATGGCAGGCGAGTTTCTGGAGCTTTTATGTCAGGCGCGGTCGCGGTCGGGATGCTGCAAGGGGTAGCCGCCACCGATACCGCGCCAGGCGAGCGTCGAGATCAGCGCGACCGCCTCCTCCTTGGCGACCGTGCGGTCCGCGTCCAGCCAGAACCGGGCACTGACCTGGCTCAGACCGACGAGGCCGACGGCGAGCAGGCGGGCCTGCTGTTCGTCGAGACCGGCGTCCGCGGTGATCGTCTCGGTGATCGCGTCGACGCTGGCGGAGGTCGCGCGTTCGATCGCGTCCTGCACCGCGGGCTCACCGCGCAGGTCGGACTCGAAGACCATCCGGAAGGCCTGGCCCTCGCTGTCGACGAAGTCGAAGAACGCGCTGACCGCGCCGTGCACCCGCAGCTTGTTGTCGGTGGTGGACTCCATGGCGCTGCGCACCCGGTGGATCAGCTCGTTGACATGCGTCTCCACCAGCGCGAGGTACAGCTCCAGCTTGCCGGGGAAGTGCTGGTAGAGCACTGGCTTACTGACGCCCGCCCGCTCGGCTATCTCGTCCATGGCGGCGGCGTGGTAGCCGTTGGCCACGAACACGTCCTGCGCAGCGGCGAGTAGCTGGGCGCGACGCGCGGTGCGGGGCAGCCGCACTCCTCGGCTGACCGGCGCGCCACCTTGCTGCCGCACTGTGTCAGTCAACGGAACCTCCTCGCGGTTGCACCTGGCGCACAACTGGCTCTCACGTGGCTCTCACAGCCGGCGGTTCGCACTGCCGGCTCGGGTCGGCGGATTGGTGTCGACCAAAGACCGACCTTACCCGCTGGTAATAGCGCTGGGCGAGCAATCGGGCGGAACCCGGTCCGTGAGATCCACCAGACTTTGCGGCGAAAACGGCCGGTGAGGATGCATCCTGGAGGGATGCCGTTTCTGCACACCGCGTCGCTGCCGGCCCGTCCGCAGCTCACCCGCGTCCCGTTGTCCGCTGTTTCGTTGCCACCTGTTCCGGACGCGATGCGGCCCTGGCCTGGCCGTGAACTGGAGGTCGACGGCGTGCGGCTGCACGTCCGGGAGACGCCGGGCCCGGCGGGCGCGCCCACCGCGGTGTACGTACACGGCCTCGGCGGCTCGGCCACGAACTGGACCGAACTGGCCGGGCAACTCGCCGGCCAGGTCAACGGGATCGCCCTCGATCTGCCCGGCTTCGGCCGATCGAGACCGGCGGCCGGCACCGATTTCACCCTGCCGGCCCAAGCCGAGGTGGTCCGCAAGCTCATCGAGCAACTCGAATGCGGCCCGGTGCACCTGTTCGGCAACTCGATGGGCGGCGCGATCTCGATGATCCTGGCCGCCGCGCATCCCGAGCTGGTCACCACCCTCACCCTGGTCTCGCCTGCCATGCCCGACCTGCGGCCGGACCTGCGGCGGCTGGCCGACCCCCGGTTCGCGCTGGCGCTGATCCCGGTGGTCGGCAGGCCGATGCGCGAGGCGCTGGCGAAGATGACCCCGTACGAACGCGCGCAGCAACTGCTCGGCCTGTGTTTCGCCGAGCCGGCCAAGGTCTCACAGGCGCGCGTCGAGCTGGCCATCGCCGAGTACGCCGAGCGGGCCCAGATGCCCTGGGCGGGCACCGCGCTCAGCTCGGCGACGCTCGGCCTGCTGCGGGCCTGGCTCGGCGCGGGCGCCCGGTCGATGTGGTCGGTGGCGCGCCGGGTCAGGGTGCCCTCGCTGGTCGTCTGGGGTGACCATGATCGGCTGGTCAGCGTGCGCAAGGCGCCGCGCACCGCGGAACTGCTGGCCAGGGGCAGGCTGTTGGTGCTGCCGAGGACCGGTCACGTCGCGCAGATGGAGCGGCCGGCCACGGTGGCGCGGGCCGCGCTGGGTATGTGGGACGCGGTCGCGCAGGGCGCCTGGTGACGCCATCGGCCTGGGCCCGGCCGCCGAAGCCACCAGCCGGAGGAGTTTGGTAACGGTCCGGCATCATCCGACGGGGTGACTGTGGCACCCTATTGGTCGTGCCGAAGGCGGAGGATCGGAGACCCCGAGTGGTGGACACCCCGTCCGCCGAGGATTCCGCCGAGGTCCGGTTAGCTCGAACGGCCCAACCGCCGGGAACGGCCCTGTCGTCTGGCACGACTCGGTCGCATCGCGGCGAAGCGCGTTACGCGCTCGGTGCGCGCCGCACCTCCGCCCAACCGCTGACCGCCTCCTGGCAGCCGGAGCCGGACAGTTCGGCCGACGATGAGCGGAAACAGCCCAGCGGCCTCGCCCGCTTCCTGACCGCCTACGGCTGGCGGGTCTACGCGATCCCGGTCCTGGTGGTGCTGAGCGTGTTGGTGCTGGTCAACACGACGAAGCCGGACCCGGTCACCGATTCGAACGCCGGGTCGACGGGTGCGGCGCAGAACGCGCTGCCGACCGTCCCCGAAGGGGGCGTGACCCCGATCAACACGGGCACCGGGACCGCTGTGCTGCCGCCCGGCGGGGCGTATCCCCAGGCCGGGGCCGGCACCTGGCGGGTGCTGCCCGGTTCGGGGCCGATCGTCGGCAAGGCGGGCGGCAAGGTCTACCACTTTCAGATCCGGGTCGAGGACGGCATCGATCCGTCCTACTACCAGGGCGACGACGCCTTCGTCAGCGATGTGGACAGCACGCTGGCCGACCCGCGCAGCTGGATCGCGGCGGGCACCATCGACCTGCAGCGGGTCGACGCCACCTACCCGGACCCGGACTTCACCATCGACCTGACCACGCCGAACACCGATCACCGGCCGGACCTGTGCGGCTTCCAGATCCAGTACGAGGGGTCCTGCTGGGTACTGCACAGCCACCAGGTGATCATCAACATCGCCCGCTGGGTGCGCGGCGCGCTGGCCTTCGACGGTGACCTCGGCCTCTACCGGCAGTACGCGATCAACCACGAGGTCGGGCATGCCTTCGGCAACCATCACGTCGGCTGCGCGACCAACGGCGGTCTCGCGCCGGTGATGATGGAACAGAGCTTCGGCGTCTCCGACGACTACGTCTACGACGTCAACGACCCGGAACCCAGCAACCGGGGCGCGGTCAAACGCGACGGCAAGGTCTGCCAGGTCAACGCCTGGCCGTATCCGCAGGGCCCGAGCTATCCGCAGACCGCCCCGCCGGGCCCGCCGGCCGGCTGACCCTGCCCACCGGTCGCTCTTTCCCCGGCCGCCTCGTCCAGATGGTGGGAGCCGCGCGGCCGGGAAGACCAGCGGCCCGCCGAGTGTTGTTCGATAGCAGAGACAAATCCAGATACCGGGTGCGGATCTCCCGGCCGATGCCGGTCACGGCGTCGCAGCAGCGAGTCCGCGCCACTTTCGGAGGAAACCGATGTCGCTCCCGCCGCTCGTTGAGCCAGCCGCGGAGCTGACCAAGGAAGAGGTCGCGCGCTACAGCCGCCACCTGATCATCCCGGACGTCGGGATGGATGGGCAGAAGCGGTTGAAGAACGCGAAGGTCCTCGTGGTCGGCGCCGGTGGCCTAGGCAGTCCCGCACTGCTGTACTTGGCCGCAGCCGGGGTTGGCACGCTGGGCATTGTCGAGTTCGACGAGGTCGACGAGTCCAACCTGCAACGCCAGATCATTCACGGCCAGTCCGATGTCGGCAGGCCGAAGGCCGAGTCGGCGCGGGACTCGATCGCCGAGATCAACCCGTTCGTCAAGGTCAACCTGCACCAGGTGCACCTGTCCAGCGACAACGCGCTGGACATCTTCCGCGACTACGACCTGATCGTGGACGGCACCGACAACTTCGCCACCCGCTACCTGGTCAACGATGCCGCCGTGCTGTCGGGCAAGCCGTACGTGTGGGGTTCGATCTTCCGGTTCGAGGGTCAGGTCAGCGTGTTCTGGGAGGAACACGGACCGCAGTACCGCGACCTCTACCCCGAGCCGCCACCGCCCGGCGTGGTGCCCTCCTGCGCTGAGGGCGGCGTGCTCGGTGTGCTGTGCGCGTCCATCGGGTCGATCATGGTCACCGAGGCCATCAAGCTGATCACCGGTATCGGTGAGACGCTGCTCGGCAGGCTGATGGTCTACGACGCGCTGGAGATGACCTACCGGACGATCAAGATCCGCAAGGACCCGGCCGGCGAGAAGATCACCGAGCTGATCGACTACGACGCGTTCTGCGGAGTGGTCTCCGACGACGCGCAGAACGCCGCCGCCGGGCACACCATCACGCCGCTGGAACTCAAGCAGAAGATCGACGCGCACGAGAACTTCCTGCTGGTCGATGTCCGGGAACCGCACGAGTACGAGATCGTGCGCATCCCCGGATCGGTGCTGATTCCCAAGGACCGCATCCTCTCCGGTGAGGCCCTGTCCGAACTGCCGCAGGACAAGCCGCTGGTGCTGCACTGCAAGTCCGGCGCACGCTCGGCGGAAGCACTTGCCGCGCTGCACAAGGCCGGTTTCGCCGACGCGGTGCACGTCGGCGGCGGGGTGCTGGCCTGGGCCAAGCAGGTCGACCCGAGCCTGCCGACCTACTGAGTCCTTACCGAGAACCTACTGAGGATCTACTGAGAACACGCCGCGAAGGGGCCGACCGGTTGGTCGGCCCCTTCGCCGTGGCGGGGTGACTCGTTGGGCTGTTGAGGTGTTTTCGTAACGATCTGTCGGGGCGTCGTACCGCGCTGGCTGAATGTGGCGGTAGCGTCCGTGGCCGTGAGTCCAACACCCGAACCGCCTCCGGTGCACGTCCGCGCCGCGTTCGGTGCGCGAGACAGCGAACCGGAACTGATCGACGGCGGTCCGGTGTGGCGCTGCGGCGATGCCGCGCTGCGCCCGGCGACCAACCCGGCCCAGGCGGCCTGGGTCGGCCAGACCCTCGACGCCCTGCAGGTGGACAACCTGCGGGTGGCGCGCCCGCTGCGTTCCACCGACGGCCGCTGGGTGGTCGGTGGCTGGGCCGCGACCAGGGTGATCGCCGGCCGGGCCGAACCACGGCACGACGAGGTCGTCTCGGTCGCCGTCCGCCTGCACCAGGCAACGGCCGGCCTGACACGGCCCCGGTTCATCGACGCCCGCGCCGACGTGTTCGCCGTGGCCGACCGGGTGGCCTTCGCCGAGGAGGAGGTCCCGCTGGACGCCGATCTCGGCGGTCGCCTCTTCGAGGTACTCGCCGGTTCGCGGCGTCCGATGGCCAGCAAGCCGCAGGTCGTGCACGGGGACCTGTTCGGCAATGTGCTCTTCGCGGGCTCGGCCTCCCCGGCGATCATGGATTTCGAGCCCTACTGGCGGCCCGCCGAATGGGCCGCCGCCGTCATCGTGGTCGACGCGCTGGCCTGGGGCGGGGCGGACGAGGCGATCGTGCGCCGCTGGAGCCATCTGCCCGACTGGCCGCAGGCGCTGTTGCGCGCCTTACTCTTCCGGCTGGCCGTGCACGCCCTGCACCCGTACTCCACGACGCGCTCGCTGCGTGGTCTGGAACGCGTCGCGCACCAGATCACCGAACTGCACTGATTCACCGGCTACGCCTCTCGGCGGACCAGTCCCCGAAGGACTGGCCGCCAGCGGTCAGAACAGGCCGGACGGGGCGTCCTTCATGCGCGCCTCGGCCGCGGCGGCCCAGCGGTGCTGTGTGAGATCGACCCGCTCGCCGTCGGCCAGCACGCCCTCGCCGCGCAGCAGTTCCAGCTGCTCGCGGGCGAGGTGCGGGGCCGGTGTGCCGTCCGCGCGCAGTACCCGGTGCCAGGGCAGGTCATGGCCGTCCTCGGCGAGTACCCGGCCGACCAGCCGTGGCGAGGGCGCCTTGGCCAGCTCGGCGATATCGCCGTAGGTGGCCACCTTGCCGACCGGGATCTTGGTGATGGTCTCCCGGATGTGTTCATGTATCTGCTCGTCCATACTCACCCCTCGACTCGCCCCTCGGCGTTCATCCCTCGGCGTTCATCCCTTGGCGACGAAACCGGTGACCAACGCCCCGGTGTCTTCCGGTCGTTCGAGATAGATCATGTGTCCGCAGTCGAGGTCTACCAGGTCGAACTCGTCGCCGAGAATGAGCTGGCAGCCGCTGACGAATGCCGAGCTTACGTACTGCTCGCGCAGCGCCCGCACGACCATCGTCGGCGTACCGGGCTGCGGAAGTACGGCCGCCCGAGCCATCTCGCTCCACGCGGTCGCCACGGTGGGCGCGCGGTACCGGAACCGCCATTCGCCGCTGACCTGTTCAAGATGCTCGGCGAGTTCGGCGTAGACGGTCTCGTCGGCCGCGGTCGGCCAGTCGTAGCGCTGCGCCTCCCAGGCTTCCCGCTGGTTGGCGAAGTGCCGCTGCGGGACCTCTGCTCGCTCCAGGGCGAGCGTTGGGCTGAGCCCGACCGCCGGATCGAGTAACACGAGCTTGCTGATCCGGCCCGGTGCCAGCCGCAGCAGGTGTAACGCGACCGCGCCGCCGAAGGAGTGCGCGAGGACGGGGACGGCGTCGAGGCCGTAGCCGTCGATGACGCCGAGCAGGTCCATGGCGTGCTGTTCCAGCGTCCACGGCGGCAGCGGGGTGGACCGGCCGTGACCGCGCAGGTCCGGTGCGATCACCTGGTACTGCGGCAACTGGCTGTCGGCGAACGCGTTCCAGCGGGCGCCGTGGCCGGTCACGCCGTGGATGGCGAGCAGCGGTGAGCCGCCTGCCGGTCCGAACTCGTGGACGTGTAGCGGGAGCGCCATGAAGGGCATCGTCGCATCCGGCCGATCCGGGCATTCCTACACGCCCAGGTTCGCGAGCGATTGAGCGATTGACGGTGGGCCCGGCGACGGATCGACGGTGGGTTCGGCGGCGGATGACGACGGGCTGGGCGGCGGATCGCGGCGGATGACGGTGGACTGGGCGGCGGATTCGGCGCGCTTCGGCCGGGCCTGCGCGATCGGGTCGGCGGGGCATGGTTCCATCCTCTGGTGGCAGCCCCGCCCTTCCCGCTAGCCCACAGCGGTGCAACCCACGATGCGGCATCCGGCGACGCGGCACCCCGCGCCGCCGGTGGACGCCGCGGCGCCGGGGGTGGGCGCGGTGCTCCGCTGCTGGTCCGGCCGGTCGTCGCCGACGACCGCGAACTGCGCTGGGACGAGGCGGGCCGCGGCGTACTCGACCACGACGGCGGTTTCCTGCGTGTCATCGGCGGACCGGGCACCGGCAAGACGACCCTGGTCGCCGAACTGGTCGCGGACCGGATTCGGCACCAGCGGGTCGACCCGGAGAACATCCTGGTGCTCACCACCAGTCGGCGGGCGGCCGGTGCGCTGCGCACCAGAATCACCCGGCTGCTGACCGGCAACGCGCAAGGAGCAGGCCTGCGCACCGCGCGGGAACCGCTGGTGCGCACCGTGCACTCCTACGCCTTCGGCGTGCTGCGGCTGCAGTCCGCGCTGCACGGGCTGCCCCCACCCCGGCTGCTGTCCGGTCCCGACCAGGACGCCGTTGTCCGCGAACTGCTCGCCGGTGACATCGACGACGGCGCGCCGGACTGGCCGGCCCGGCTGCGTCCCGCGCTGCCGCTGCCGGCCTTCGCCGCCGAGCTGCGTGACCTGCTGCTGCGCGCCGCCGAACGCGGCCTCGGCCCGGAGGACCTGATCGACCTCGGCAAGATCCACGGCCACGAGGAATGGATCGCGGCCGGCATCTTCGGGCGCCAGTACGAGCAGGTCACCCTGTTGCAGGGCGCGGTGGGCAGCTCATCCGCGCAGGGCAGCGCACCGGCGCTGGACGCCGCCGAACTGGTCAGCGCCGCGCTGCTCGCGTTCGAGACCGACACCGAACTGCGCGCGACCGAACAGACACGGGTCCGGCATCTCTACGTCGACGACGCGCAACACCTCGACCCGCAACAGTTCGAGCTGATCAGGCGGCTGGCCGGCACCTCGGCCGAACACGTCCTGCTCGGCGACCCGGACCAGGCGGTGTTCTCCTTCCGAGGCGCCGACCCGAGGCTGCTCGCCGACGCCGATCCCGATGGCGCCAGCACCGCCGTCCTCAAGCTCGACCACCGGATGTCGCCGAGGGTGCGCACCGCGGTGGCACGACTGATCAACCGGCTACCGGGGGCCGGCGCGCACCGCGAGGCGCACGGGCCCGAGGACGAGGACGACGAGGCGGGCCGGGTCACCGTCCGGCTGTTCGCCTCCGCCGCGCAGGAGGCGTCCTGGGTGGCCGACCAACTGCGGCGGGCGCACCTGCTCGACGGCGTGCCCTGGGCTGAGATGGCGGTCCTGGTCCGCTCGACGGTCCGCTCCCTGCCGGTGCTGCGCCGCGCGCTGCTGGCCGCCGGGGTGCCGCTCGCGGTACCGGCCGAGGATCTGCCGCTGATGCGCCAAGCCGTGGTGCGACCGCTGCTGGAGTTGGTGCGGGCCGCGGCTTCGCCGGTCCCGCTCGACGAGGACACCGCGGTACTGCTGCTGTCCGGCCCGCTCGGCGGCGCCGATCCGTTGGCACTGCGCCGGTTGCGCCGTGGCCTTCGCCGCCTCGAACTGGCCGGCGGCGGCGAGCGGGGCAGCGGCGCGCTGCTCGTCGAGGCACTGGAGTCCGCCGACGAACTCGCCGCGCCGGACGAGGCGGCGGCCCGCCCGGTGCGCCATGTCGGCGGCCTGCTCAAGCTGGCCAAACAATCGGTCGCCGACGGCGATGGCGTCGAGACGGTGCTCTGGCGGCTGTGGAAGGCCAGCGGACTGGAACGCGTACTCGTCGGCCGCAGCACGCGCGGCGGCCCGATCGGCGTACAGGCCGACCGCGACCTCGACGCGGTCCTCGTCCTCTTCGACGCGGCCGCCCGCTATCACGACCGGCTGCCCGGTGCCGGGGTCGGCGGATTCGTGGAATACCTGTCCGCGCAACAGATCGTCGGCGATTCGCTCGCCCCTTCCGCGCCGACCGGCCAGTCCGTCTCGGTACTGACCGCGCATGCCGCCGCCGGCCGCGAGTGGAGCG
The DNA here is from genome assembly GCA_036268955.1 of Pseudonocardiaceae bacterium. Lineage (GTDB taxonomy): Bacteria > Actinomycetota > Actinomycetes > Mycobacteriales > Pseudonocardiaceae > CAJCJE01. Next base: position 82,469 of record DATATE010000101.1, on the reverse strand, counting down.
TCGTCGCGGTGCCGAGCGTGCAGGAGGGCAGCTGGCCGGACCTGCGGCTGCGCGGTTCGCTGCTCGGTGTCGAGAAGCTCGTCGACCTCGTCGCCGGCATCGACCCGGACGGCCAGCAGTCCGCGACGGCGCCGTTGCTGGCCGAGGAACGGCGGCTGCTGCTGCTCGCGGCCAGTCGGGCCAAGGATGTGCTGCTGGTGACGGCGGTGCGCGGTGAGGACGAGCAGCCCTCCCGGTTCCTCGACGAACTCGACGGCACCTCGGTCGACCCGGAGGCGGTCGTACGAGGAGTCCGGACGACCGAACGCGCCCTCGTCCTGGCCGATGTGGTCGGCGAACTGCGCAGGGTGGTGTGCGCCGAGATCGAGGACCCGGACCGGCGCGAGCGCGCGGCGGCGCAACTGGCCCGGCTGGCCGCGGCCGGCGTACCCGGTGCCGATCCGCGTTCCTGGTACGGACTTGTCGACGTGTCGACCGACAAGCCACTGTGGACGGACACCGACGAGGTCAAGGTTTCGCCGTCCACCGTCGAGGTGTTGACCAAGTGCCCGCTGCGCTGGCTGGTCGAACGGCACGGTGGTACCGACAGCGCCGAGCTGCCCTCGATCACCGGCAGTCTCGTGCACGCGCTGGCCCAGGCGGCGGCCGAGGGCGCCGACCCGGAGAAGCTGCGGATCGCGCTCGATGCGGCCTGGGCCGCCGTTGATGCCGGCGCGCCGTGGTTCTCCCGCCGTGAACGGCAGCGGATCGAACGGATGGTGGACGCCTTCCGCGACTGGCTGACCGCATCGCGTCCCGAACTGACCCAGGTCGCCGTCGAATGGGGCCTCGACATCCGGGTCGGGCCCGACCAGAACGTCGAGGAGCCGAAACCGGGGCCGTGGCTGCGGGTACGCGGCCGGGTCGACCGGCTGGAGGCCGACGCGCAGGGCCGCCCGGTGGTGGTCGACATCAAGACCGGCAAGAACCCGCCGACGAAGGCCGCCGCCGAGGCGCATCCGCAGCTGGCCGTCTACCAGTTGGCCGCCGCGCTCGGCGCCTTCGACGACCTCGGACTGTCGACCGAGCCCGGTGGGGCGCGCCTGCTGTACCTGGCCAAGGAAACCAAGCGCACCGGCCCGACCGAACTCGCCCAGCAGCCGCTCGACGAACCCGCCGTGCACGAATGGCTCGACGTGGTCCGCGACGCCGCCACCGCCTGCACCGGCCCCGACTACACCGCGACGGTCAACTCCGACTGTGACCGCTGCCCGGCCAGAACCAGCTGCCCCGTGCACTCCTCCGGCCGCCAGGTCGGCCAGTGACCGATCCGTTCACCTCGCCCGACACCCTGGTCGACCCGCTCGAACTCGCGGTCGCACTTGGCCTTCCCGCGCCGACCGCCGAACAGGCCGAGGTGATCGCGGCGCGCGGCGAGCCGACCCTGGTCGTCGCGGGCGCGGGCGCCGGCAAGACCGAGACGATGGCCGCGCGCGTGGTCTGGTTGGTGGCCAACGGTCTGGTCACCCCGGACCGGGTTCTCGGCCTCACCTTCACCAGGAAAGCCGCCCGCCAACTGGCCGACCGGGTCAGGGCCAGGCTGCGCCGCCTCGCCGGTTCCGCGCTGCTGGACCAGATCGACCCGAGCGGGCAGCGCAGGCTCAGCGTGCTGGCCGGCGAGCCGACCGTGCTGACCTATCACGCCTACGCCGGCCGCATCGTCGCCGAACACGGCCTTCGGCTGCCGGTCGAACCGGGCGCTCGGCTGCTCACCGAGACCGCGTCCTGGCAGCTCGCGCACCGCGTCGTGGGCAGCTGGACCCAGGACCTCGACACCGACCGGGTCCCGGCCACGATCACCAACTACCTGCTGAAACTGGCCGGTGAACTCGCCGAGCACCTGCTCGACCCCGACCAGTTGCGCCAGCACGCGGCCTGGCTGATCACCATCATCGCCAACGCGCCGAAGGCCAAAAGGCAGGGCGACGCGCTACCGGAGAAACTGCAGGAGGTCATTGCCGCCCAACGGTTGCGCGTCGCCCTGCTGCCGCTGGTCGAGGAGTACGGGCAGGCCAAGCGGCGGATCGGCGCACTGGACTTCGCCGACCAGATGGCCGCCGCCGCGACGCTGGCCGACACGCATCCGGAGGTCGCGGCCGGCGAACGGCAGCGCTACGGCGCGGTGCTGCTCGACGAGTACCAGGACACCGGGCACTCCCAACGGGTGCTGCTGCGTTCGCTGTTCGGCGACCCGGAATTCCAGGGCGGCCGGCCGTTGCCGGTGACCGCCGTCGGTGACCCCGCACAGGCCATCTACGGCTGGCGTGGCGCGAGCGCGGCCAACCTGCCCCGGTTCAGCACCGACTTCCCGCGCCTACTCGGCGGGCAACGCAGGCCTGCGCAACGGTTCGGGCTGTTGACCAGCTTCCGCAATCCGCCGGAGGTGTTGGCACTGGCCAATGTCACCGCGGGACCGCTGCGCGCCGCCGGCCTCGACGTCGACGACCTGCGCCCCTACGCGGGCGCGCCCCCCGGTGACGTGCGCTGCGCGCTGCTGGATGACGTGCAGACCGAACGGGACTGGCTGGCCGACAACGTGGCTCGCCGCTGGTTCGCCTACAGCAAGGCGACCGGCGCGCCGCCGACCGCGGCCGTACTCGTCCGGCGCAGGGCCGACATGACCGAACTCGCCGCCGCGCTGCGGGCCCGCGATCTGCCGGTCGAGGTGGTCGGCCTCGGTGGACTGCTCGACGAGCCGGAGGTCCGCGACCTGGTCAGCGCGCTGCGCCTGCTGGTCGACCCGCTCGCCGGCACGGCGGCCGCCCGGCTGCTCACCGGGTCCCGCTGGCGGTTGGGCGCGGCCGACCTTGCCGCGTTGTGGGCGCGGGCCGGTGACCTCAGCGGTAGCGGAACGCACCGCACGGAATCCACAGTGGACGGACAGCTCGGCTCGCTCGCGGACGCACTGCCCGGTGAACACGCCGAACAGGCCGGCCTCGCCGACGCGCTGGACGATCCCGGTGATCCGGTGAACTACTCGATGGAGGGTTTCCGCAGGCTGCGTACGCTCGGCGGGGAACTCGGCGCGCTGCGCCGCCGGTTGGAGGCGCCGCTGCCGGAACTCGTCGCCGATGTGGAACGCACCCTGCTGCTGGACATCGAGGCGATGGCCCGGCCGAGCGCTGTCGGCCGCGCGCACCTCGACGCGTTCGCCGACGTGGTCAGCGACTATGCGATGGCCAGCCCGTCGGCGACCCTGCCCGCCCTGCTCGATTACCTCGCGACAGCCGAGAAAGCCGAGGACGGCTTGGAGCCCGGCGAGGTCGAGGTCGCCGAGGATCGGGTGCAGGTGCTCACCGTGCACGCGGCCAAGGGCCTCGAATGGCAGATCGTCGCGCTGCCGCACCTGGTCACCGGCGTGTTCCCCGGCAGGCGGCGGACCGCGGACTGGCTGCGCTCGGTCACCGAACTCCCGGCCGACCTGCGCGGTGATGCCGCCGACCTGCCGCCGCTGCGGCTGTCCGCCGGCCAGGATCGCAAGGAGGTCGAGGAGGCGCTCGCCACGCACAGCGCGGAGTTCGAGGATCGCAGGCTGGTGGAGGACCGGCGGCTGTTCTACGTCGGCCTGACCCGTTCGCAGCACTGCCTGCTGGTCTCCGGCCACTGGTGGGGCGAGGGCGGACTGAAACCGAAGGGGCCCTCGCACTTCCTCACCGAGATCCACGAGGCCCTCACGGCTGGTGATCCGCCGATCGGCACCATCGAACACTGGGCGGAGCAGCCTGCCGAGGACGCGGTGAACCCGTTGACGGAAAAGGTGAACAGCGCGACCTGGCCGACCGATCCGCTCGGCAACCGCAGGCTCGCCGTGCTGCGCGGTGCCGAACTCGTGCACGCCGCGATGTCCACGGCGGCAACGTCCGCGGCGGCCCCCGAACCCGCAGCGGAGGTCGACGAGGCCGACGATCCCGAGGGCTGGGCGCGCGACGTCGATGTCCTGCTGGCCGAACGCGCCGCCGCCGGGCAGCGGCGCGAGCAGGTCCGGCTACCGGAGCAGCTGACCGTCAGCCAACTGGTCGAACTCGCCGAGGACCCGGTCGCGCTGGCGCGACGGCTGCGCCGCCCGCTGCCCTTCCCCCCGAACCCGTCCGCCCGGCGCGGCACCGCGTTCCACGCCTGGCTGGAACAGCGCTTCGGCGCCCACCAGCTGTTGGACGTGGACGAACTGCCCGGCGCCGCCGACGAGGGCGCCGCGCCCGACGAGCGACTCGACGAGTTGCGCACCGCCTTCCTGGCCAGCCAGTGGGGTGAGCGCACTCCCTACGACGTCGAGGTCGGCTTCGAGACCGAGATCGACGGGGTGACCATCCGGGGCCGGATGGACGCGGTCTTCGCCGACGCCGACGGCGGCTGGACGGTCGTGGACTGGAAGACCGGCGCGGTACCCGAGGACACCAGGGCCCCCGCGCTGGCCGTGCAGTTGGCCGCCTACCGGCTGGCCTGGTCCGCGCTGCGCGGCGCCGACCTGTCCCAGGTGCGTGCCGCGTTCCACTACGTATCGGCCAACCGCACCGTGCGCCCGGTCGACCTGCTCGACGCCGAGGGCCTGCGCGCCCTGCTCGGCACCGTGCCGACCGAGCCGAAGGATTGATCAGTCACGGGCCGTGAGTCGTTGGTTGAGTCGCTCGGGTAGATCGTCGACCGCGTGCCAGGCATGTGCGTGACCGGTTCTTGTCCGGCGCAGAAGTCCACGTTTCTCGAGTGAGACCAGGTCTTGGCGCGCTGTTTCTCCGGTAACATTGTGGCTGCTGGCATGAGATATCGCCGTATAAAGTTGATTTGGTTTTCTAACGGCATTGTCGAGCAGGGCGAGCTGTCGATGGTTGAACTCGCCTGGGAGCATCGACAAGGATCTCTGTAGACCCCGGATCTCGTTCATTTTATGTGCGAGGTACCTGTGCAGTTCTCGAATTGATCGTTGTATCACGCTCAATTGATAGATGTGGAAGTATGTCAAGTCGTTGTCGTCTTGTTCGGTGTGTAGAAAGCTGTGTGCATACTTACTGGGAGCGCCACGAAGAATCTTGGATATTGCGAGAAATTCGGTCAACCAGTAACCCTGTTTAAGCATTGACCAGTAGAACAGTGCGCGAGCTGTCCTTCCATTTCCGTCTTCGAAAGGGTGGTCGTAGCTGAGCATGAAGTGCACCGTTATGGCACGAAGAACCGGTGGTATGTAAAGCTCATCGGTCACTCTGCCGTTGGCGAACTCGCAGAGTCTTTCCATTCGTTCTGGAAGCTCATTGACTGGCGGCGGCTCGTGAAGTAGATCGTTGGTGTGGCTGTAAACCGCCACGCGGGCTTCGGACTCCAGTTGGAACCTCCCGGAAGCGCCGGGATTGTCCAGTGTGCCGTCTGTCACCATACGTTGAATATCGCAGATCAGTTCCGGGGACAGATCTTCGTCGCGAACTTCGCGGACTCTCTGCATGGCAGAATAGTTATTGAGAATCATTTTTTCGTCGCGCGTCTTCGGCCGACGACCGCTTCGGATCATCTCTTTCGCTACGTTTCGTTCTGTGGATGCTCCCTCGAGTTGGCTGGAGGTGATTGCTTCCTCGATCAGGGAGTTGACAAGATATCTGTCACGTGTAGCAGGATTCGTGACCTGCTCACTGATGGAGATGATGCCGCTGGCGTCTCTGTTTATCTCGTCGATCGCACGCAACGTCTCATCGGGCAGTGCGTAGGTAAACTGGTGCCCGTCTTTGCCGAGCAAGGGGGTTGGGCGTCTGATGTTGTTGCGGCCAAACTTCGAGACCAGCCACCACTCTTCGTGCGTCATGCCATCGGGTGGTCTCTGATGTCGCATTTTGTCCCAGGGCAGATAGGGTCCCTTTGACTTGGTGCCGTCAAGGGACCGGGTAAGCAACTCGACCAGTCGCTTGGAGTCGGCCTTCTCGATGCGGGCCAGAAGCTCACCCAGGGGCGGGGGCGGCATAGGGGGCTTCACGGTCGGCTTCTCCTGCCTGCGGCTGATCGTCGGCTGCGGTCGTGCTCTCCGTAGTGGGATGAGTTGGCGGCCTCGCCGAGGTGTATCTCCAAATTCTAGCCGAATCTGTAGTTGGAGTTCGCGGACATAGCAACTACTTAAAGTAGTTCGTTTATTACTGATTGTAGACAGTGGATGAGTGCGGTGCGCCAACTCCAAATAACTCCAAATAACTCCAAAATTTGGAGTTGGCGTGCTGAGTGCCGTTCAGGGTTGGTTGGAGCTAGCTCCAGCGGCACCTCGGGGCACCAGGTTTGGGGCAATCGGGAGGTCGTTCGCCGAGGAGATGCGACAAGGCCTGCCGTGCTGATGTATCACTGAACGATGCCGGCACAGTCGTGTTTGGGCAGGCTCCGTCCAGGGTGCGCAAACACGCGGTACCTGGTGCGGATCTGCCGGGGGTCGTGCCGACCGAGCCGAAGGATTAGCAGGTCAGCGGCCACGCCAGGGCCAACTCCAAATAACTCCAAATAACTCCAAAATTTGGAGTTGGCGATCTGGAGTTGGCGTGGACCGCCCCCTGTGGACCGGCCCCCTGTGGACCCGGCCCCCGTGGACCGGCCTCCTACAGCGCGACCTCGGACAGGTGCAGGCCGCGCACCACCCGGTCGTAGAGGACCTCTTGCAACCACCGGCCGTACAGCGAGGGTCCGAACTCGGCCGCGCGATCCTCCGGCGGCACGACGACCTTCGGGTTCGTATCGTCCCCGGACACCACGCCGACGCCGTAGTAATCGAACTCGTTGAGCGGCCACGGATCGTTGGGTACCAGATCCGGCAGGATCACCGCGCACTTGGCCAGGGTGATCAGGGTGCCGCAGGAATTCAGCGCCCGGTCCGCCTCCGACTCGGTCACCAGTACGCCGACCAGGCTCACTGCGGGCAGTGGGGTCCTGTCGATGGGGCCGGGATCGAACCAGGTCCGGAACCAGGACGGATCGGGCTGCGGCGGCCAGCCGTTGGACCGGCGCCAGCGGTCCACCTCGGGGTGCAGCCGAACTACCGCGGACACTCGGTGACCGAGGATGCCGACATCCGGAACTATCGGGCCGGACCAGCCGAGTGCGGACGCGGCGTGCATGGGCGATAACGGCACGTGGTGATCCTACAGGTGTGATCAGATCGTGGACCGAGCTCGTACAACAAGAGTATTCCAAATGAGTCGCGGAATAATCCGCAATCTCATACGTAAGGTAGCTAAAAATTACGCTCCGGAGTTGCGGACCCGGAACGCGGAGCGGATCAGCGGGATCTGCAACGGCAACCGGCCGAACGCGGCCAGTCGGGCGGGCAGTGGTTTGCCGGCGCGCTGGTAGTCGACGGCCATCTGCACGTTCGCCGGGAACACCGCGATGAACAGCCACGCCGCGAGCAGCCCACCGAGCCGCCGGGTCTTCGGTACCGCCAGCGCGACGGCGATCACGATCTCGGCCACGCCGGACAGTTGCGTCCAGCGGCGGGCCGGGCCGGGCAGCGCCTTCGGCACGATCTTGTCAAAGGGCCCCGGTCTCGCGAAGTGCAGCATCCCGGAACCGCCGAGCAGTGTGGCGAGCCCGAGCGCCGTTCTGGTGCGCTTCCCCTCGGGGGCGCTCTCCTGTGGTGAGGACATGACTGAGACGATGCCACGTTTCCACCCGTCGCCGCTGGTTAGTGGCCAATCCGGCAGGCGCCGGCGCTCCGGTCAGCGCAGCTGTGGTGGCTGATCGGCCCGGAATTGAGTTGTGGTGAAGCCCGCGCCGGCCGTTTGGTACGCGCCGGGGCGGAAGGCGACCGTCGGGGCCACGGTGATGTCGCCGGTCGGCAGCAACAGCCGGAACACCGCGCCCGGTGCGCCGGGTGGCGGGGGCAGGCAGGTCAGGTCGCCGCCGTGCGCACGGGCGAAACCGCGGGCGATGGCCAGCCCGAGGCCGGAGCCATCGGAACGGCGGTCCCGCGCCCGGTCCAGGCGCACCAGCCGGTCGAAGATCCGTTCCGCGTCCCGTGCCGGCACGCCGTGCCCGGTGTCGGCGACGATCAGCTCGGCGAACTGGCCGCTGCGGCCGAGCCGGACGCTGATCCGGCCGTCCGGCGGGGTGGCCTGTTTCGCGTTGTCCAGCAGGTTCGCCAGGATCTGGGTGATCCGCGCCGGGTCCGCGTACACCGGCAGCGAGGGCCCGTCGACGCGCACGGTGAGGCCGGGTTCGAGCAGCCGGATCCGGTCCGCCTGCGCCTCGGCCAGCACCAGCAGGTCGATGTTCTCCCGGTTCAGCTCGACCCCGGCGTCGATCCTGGCCAGGTCGAGCAGGTCGTCGACGAGCTGGCTGGCCCGGCGCGATTCCCGTACCAGCAACAGATGCAGTCGCTGCCGCTCCTCGGGGTCGGCATCCGGCGGCTGCTGCAACACCGCCTCGGCGACGGCCTGCACCCCGGCGATCGGGGTGCGCAGCTCGTGCGCGGCGTCCGCGACGAACCGGCGGGTCCGCTCGGCGGCCAGGGTCGCCGCCGCCTCGGCCTTGTTGGCCTGCGCCTCGGCACCCTCAAGGGCGTCCAGCATGTCGTCGAAGGCGGCGGCGGTCCTGCCGAGTTCGGTGTTGGTCCTTGTCGGCCACAGTCGTCGACCCCGGCCGCCCCTGCTGATCGACCGGGCCAGGTTCGTCATCGCGTCCAATGGGGACAGTGCGAACCGCACCGTGAGGATCAGCACGACCGCGGTCACCCCGAGCGCGATGAGCCCGGTGAGCAGCAGCAGCCTGCGCAGCCGCTGCTGTGCGACGCTGACCACGGTGTTGTCGACGGCCAAGGTCAACTGCGCGCCGGCCAGTCTGCCCCGGTCGGGCAGGGTGACCGTCTTGTGCGGCTCGTCGGTGGGGATGGTCGTGCCGAGGCTGCCGAAGGTCTGTCCGTCCGCGAGGACCAGCGAGACCCGCACCCCGCCCTTGTCCAGCTGTCGGGTGAAGTTCAGCGGGCTCTTCGCCTTCGGCGCGGCCGTGACCGCCGCCGTGGTGCGGGTGGTGAGCACCGCGTTCACGTCCCTGGTGGTGAACACGCCGAACAGTGCCTGCACCACGATCACCATGGCCAGCAGCACCACGAACAGCACGGCGAGCACGGCGAGGGTGACCCGGCGGCGCAGCGACCCGGTCCGCAGCTGCTGTCCCGCCCCGGTACCGCCGAACCGCTCGGTCGGCGACTCGTCGGCCGGCGCTTCGGTGGGCGTGGCCTGGCCGCCAGTGGTCACCGACACCTCATCCCTCGTTCGCGCGCAACACGTACCCGAGGCCGCGCACGGTGTGCAGCAGCCGGGGACCGTGCGTCTCCAGTTTCCGCCGCAACGCGCTGACGTGCACTTCTACCAGGTTCGGGTCGTAGTCCTCATAGCCCCACACCGCGGTCAGGATCTGCATCTTGCTCACCACCCTGCCGCGCTGCGCGGCGAGGTAGTCCAGCAGCCGCAGTTCGGTCGCGGTCAGCTCGACCGGCTTCCCGTCGTACATGACGATGCCGGCGTCGGCATCCACCAGCAGCGGGCCGATCTGCACCGTCGAGGGCGTTCGGCCCAGCCTGCGCAGCACCGCTGACACCCTGGCCACCAGCTCGGCCAGCACGAACGGCTTGACCACGTAGTCGTCGGCGCCGTTGGACAGCCCGCGCAGCCGGTCGGACACCCCGTCCCGCGCGGTGACCACGACGACACCCGCCGTCGAGTTGCGCCGCACGACGTCGAGCAGGGTGAAACCGTCCCGGCCGGGCAGCATCACGTCCAGCACCACCAGATCGGGCCGGAACCGGGTCAGATCCGACTCAAGCTCCCGGCCGTCCGGTCTGGCCAGCACGTCAAGGCCGCGTTCGCCAAGGGCGGAGCACATCGCGACCCGGATCGCCTCGGCGTCCTCGATGACCAGGATGCGTGCGCCGGTCGGGGCCGGGCCGCGAGTGGCGGGGGTCCGGTTGGGAAGGGAATAGGACGACACCTGTGCATTGTCGTGCGCCAGGCGCGCCGCGCCCGGTTACCGGCGAAGGCCTTCAGGTTCCGTTCAGGTTCGGCGCCCGATCACCGGCATCGCGCGCCGAGGATGTGAGGAGAGTCTCCTTTGTCCAGCCGGGTTGGGCTGTTCGGGGGCGTTCGTGCTCCCGCAGCGGGGTGATTAGTAGCCATCTCGGCGACCGCGACCGGGTGTGGACGGCATTCGTCTGCGACCATCGATGGGTGACGGTTGCCAAGACACCGGTTCGACAGTCGCTGCCATATGCGATTGCCGGACTGGTCGTGATCGGCATCGCGGTCTTCGCGCTGTGGCTGTTGTCCGGACTGTCCGGGCTGCGCGGCTCGACCCCCACCGACACCACGGCGCAGGCGACGGTGCTGACCCAGGTCTCCTGTCAGGCCGCCCAGCCCTATGACGCCATCTCCGCCCAGGTGGCCGGTCATCCGCTGGCGCTCAAGCTCAACGGCTGCGGCCACTCGGCCGGCACCAGGCTGACCGTGCTGGTGCCCGCCGGGGCCACCGAGGGCACGCTGGTCGACCAGAGCGCGGCAGCGCCGGGCACCGCGACCGGCCTGTCCCACCGGGTGGCCTTCCTGCTGCTGGTGGTCAGCGCCGCCGCCGGTGGCTTCTTCGGCTATCTGCTCTACCGGCAGCGCACCGAACCGGCCGCGGACGGGGCCCGGCCGGCCTCGGACAAGCCGGAGCGAGCGCCGAGGAGCCGCTGGGGCCGGCACACCGGCACCCAACCCAAACTGGGCCTCACCCCGGAGCAGGACAGTTCGCCCATGGCGAACGACGACCTCACCGGGACGAACTGGTTCACCGACTCCGGCATCAGCCCTGCCCTCGACCCTGAGCAGGCCGTTGATCACGCGGACAAGGCCTGACCGGAGTTCTTCCCACCCGCCGGGTACCGGCTGATACTCGGCGACCGGTTCGGCCCGACCACGTAGGCTGCCGGTATGGCCCCACCCGACCTGCACAGGTTCACTCTTGGCAACGGCTTGCGCGTGGTGTTCGCCCCGGACCGGGGCATCCCGGTCGTCGGCGTGAGCGTGCACTACGACGTGGGTTTCCGGTCCGAACCCGAAGGGCGCACCGGCTTCGCGCACCTGTTCGAACACTTGATGTTCCAGGGTAGCGAGAGCCTGGAGAAGCTCGCGCATTTCCGACATGTGCAGTCCTCGGGCGGCACCTTCAACGGCTCGACGACGCCGGACTACACCGACTACTACGAGGTTCTGCCCTCCGCGGGCCTGGAACGCGCGCTGTTCCTGGAGTCCGACCGGATGCGCGCTCCCCGGATCACCGAGGAGAACCTGCGCAACCAGGTCGACGTGGTCAAGGAGGAGATCCGGCTCAACGTGCTCAACCGGCCCTACGGCGGGTTCCCGTGGATTCCGCTGCCGGCCGTGCTCTACCAGACCTTCCCCAACTCGCACAACGGTTACGGTGACTTCACCGAGCTTGAGCAGGCCAGTCTCGACGACTGCGCCTCGTTCTTCGACACCTACTACGCGCCGAGCAACGCGATCCTCACCGTCACCGGTGACTTCGAGATCGCGCGGGCGCAGGACCTTGTGCAGCAGCACTTCGGGGACGTGCCGAGCCGCCCGCTGCCGACCCGGCCCTCCTTCGCCGAGCCGCCGCCCGCCAGCGAGCTGCGTTCGGAGATCGACGACCGGCTCGCCCCGCTGCCCGCGCTGGCCGTCGGCTACCGGCTGCCCAACCCGCAGACCGACCTGGACACCTACCTCGGGTACGTGGTGCTCTCCGCGATCCTCACCGAGGGCGACGCCTCCCGGTTGCAGCAGCGGATGGTGCAGAACGACGCGCTGGCCACCGATGTGGGCACCAGCTGTGGGTTGTTCTCGCCGTTCGACGCGCGCGACCCGGACACCTTCACCTTCACCGCGTTCCACCCGGCCGAGGTCAGCCCGGACGCCGTGCTCACCACGCTCGACCAGGAGCTGGAGAAGCTGGCTGGCCAGGGTCCCGACACGACGGAGCTGGCCAGGGTGACCGCCCGGTGGGCCGCGGAACTCTACGCAGACCACGACCGGATCACCGCCCGCACGCTCGCGTTGGGCAGCGCCGAACTCCTGCACGGCCGGGCCGAACTCGTCGGCGAACTGCCGGCCAGGATCGCCGCGGTCGGCGCGCAGGACGTGGCCGCCGCGGCGAAGGCGCTGCGCCCCGACTCCCGTGCCGTACTGCTGATCAAGCCGGCCGGAGGTGCCGAATGACCGTGACATCCCATCGCAGCGCCGCCGAGATCGGGCGTACCGATCTCGGCCCCCGTCCGCTGCCGGAACTGTCCGAGCAGCGCGTCGCCGACTACCCGGCCATCGCCGACACCGTGATCGGCAACGGCCTGCGCGTCGTCGCGGTGCGCAGGACCTCGGTACCCCTTGTCGAGCTGCGGTTGCGGATTCCCTTCGGTGGCAACGAACCCACCCGCCCGGCAACGGCCGAGCTGCTCACCAGCGCGCTGCTGACCGGTACCGAGCGGCGCGACCGGGTCCAGCTGGACACCGACCTCGCGCTGGTCGGCGGTGAGCTGCACGCCTCGGTCGACCCGGAGCGGCTGGTCATCTCCGGCGGCTGCCTCGCCAGCGGTCTCACCGAACTCATCGACGTCCTCGCCGATGTGATCACCTCGCCCGCCTACGCCACCGACGAGGTGATCCGCGAACGCGACCGGCTGGTCGAGCGGATCACCGTCGCCATGGCGCAGCCCGGTGTGATCGCCAGGAAAGCCTTGCAGCGCAGGCGTTACGGCGACCACCCGTTCGTCAACGAGATGCCCGCCGCCGACGACGTCGCCCTGGTCGACGAACTCGCGGTGCGTGCCATGCACCAGGGTTCGGTGGTGCCGCGCGGTTCCGCGCTCGTGCTGGTCGGCGACTTCGACCCGGACGAGGCCGTCGCCGCCGTCGAACGTGGCCTCGGCTCGGTGTGGGCCAGCGAGACCCGAGCCGTGGAAATGGCGCCGCTGCCCATGGTCACCGGCGGCGACCTGCTGCTCGTGCACCGCGCCGGTGCCGTGCAGTCCCAGTTCCGGCTCTCGGCGCAGGCGGTGCCGCGCACCGATCCGCGTTATCCCGCGCTGCAGTTGGCGAATCTGGCCTTCGGCGGCTACTTCTCCTCGCGGCTGGTGGAGAACATCCGGGAGGACAAGGGATACACCTATCACGCGCGTTCCTCGCTGGAGTTCACCGGCAGCGGCGCGACCCTGCTGGTCGATACCGACACGGCCAGCGAGGTGAGCGCGGCGGCCCTGCTGGAACTGCGCTACGAACTGGCAAAGCTGGCCGTGCTGCCGCCGACCGAGGCCGAAGTGGAATCGGTGCGCCAGTACGCCATCGGCACGCTGCTCACCTCGACCGCCTCCCAGTCCGGGTTCGCCTCCCAGATGGCCGCGCTGATCGGCGTCGGGCTCGACGCGGAATGGTTCCGGGGTCATCCGGCGCGCCTTGCCGCGGTCACCACCGAGCAGGTCGCCGAGGCCGCGCTGGAGTTCTTCGCGCCGACCGCGTTCACCGGCGTCATCATCGGCGACGCGGACCTGTTGGGGCGCAAACTCGGCGCGCTTGGCGGTGTTGAGCTGCCGTGAGTTCAGGCGCATCGTCCCCGACGTCCACCGAGTTCGCCGACCGCGCGCAGCCGTTCACCCTCACCGAGCGGCCACTGCTTTCCCGGTCCACTGTGGACCGACAGGAGACGTTGGTCAACGACGGCGCGAAACAGGCGTTGCTGTGGCCGTCGGGGCGGGTGCTGGTGCTCGACGGAGCCGGCCGGGTCACCGTGCGGGCCAAGGGAACCCAGCTGGTGTTCAGCCCGACCGAGGGTTTCGGCACCGAGCCGCCCGCCGACGCCGTGCTGCTCGGCGAGCAGGACGGCATCGGCTACTGGGCGGTGCGGGTGACCAGCACCGAGGAGGGGGCCGACGGCCGCTTCCGGGGCTGGGAACTGCCGGCACTCGGTGACGGCGAAACACAGTTGGACCTGCGTCAGGCCGGTGGGCTGCTCAACGCCCGCGACGCGGGCCTTTTCACCACGGCCGCCGCGGTGCTCAACTGGCATGGCATCGGTCGGTTCTGCGCGAAGTGCGGCTCGTCGGTGAACCTGGCCAAGGCGGGCTGGGTGAGTACCTGCACCGGCTGTGGCCGGGAGGAGTACCCGCGCACCGATCCCGCGGTGATCTGCCTCGTGCACGATGGCGACGGCGTCAACGGCGAGCAGGTGCTGGTGGCGCGCGGCGCATTCTGGCCGGAGGGCCGGTATTCGGTACTCGCCGGTTTCGTGGAGGCCGGCGAGTCCCTTGAGGACTGTGTGGTCCGGGAGATCGCCGAGGAGGTGGGCGTCGCCGTCCGGGACGTCCGCTACCTCGGCAACCAGCCCTGGCCCTTCCCCCGGTCGCTGATGGTCGGCTTCACCGCGGTCGCCGACCGTTCGGCCCCGCTGCGGCCCGCCGACGGCGAGATCGCCGAGGCGGCGTGGCTGACCCGCGAGGAGGTCCGCGCGGCGCTGGCGGGGGAGCTGGCCGGCTTCAAGCTGCCCGGCGGCCCGTCCATCGCCCACGCCATGGTCAAATCCTGGGCCGACGCGGAGTAACCCGCCGGACAAGGTAAACCCGCCGGACAAGATAATCCGCCGGACGAGGTAGTCCGCCGCCGGACAAGCGTGCGTGCGATGGCTTCGGCAGTCCGGTGTGGAGGTTCACGCGAGCCGCGTTCTCGCACTCGCGTTGCAGGCCGGCGGCAATAATAGTTGGCGCGGTCGCGGCCTGCTGGCCGACCTTGATCGATTCCCCCTTTTTGGTGGACCTCCCGGCGCTTTCACCCGAGGAATCAGACTATCGGTGGTTGACTGCGGGACTGGTGTGACTGAAGGTGTGGCCGATGTCCTAGAGGGGGGCATCACCGTGCGGACAGAGGTACGAATGAATTTCAGAAAAGTGCGGATGCGGACCATCACCGCCGCCGCGGTCGCCCTCGGTACCGCTGTCGCGGTCACCAACTGGGTGCCCGATGCGAGCGCGGTGACCGCCGCGCAACCGCTCTCGCCGCAACTGATCGCGCAGTTGTCCACCGGGCCGACCCAGCCGGTGATCGTGCTGCTGCGCAACCAGCACGCCAATCTGCCGGCGAACCGGGCCGACGACCTCGCCCGCACCCAGGCGACCCGCTCCGACCAGGCCGCGCTGGTGAGCCAGGTCAAGCAGACCGGTGCGAAGAAGGTCACCCAGTTCAGCGTCATCAATGGTTTCGCCGCGACGATGACCACCGCCGAAAGCGCGAACCTGGCCAGCAACCCGCAGGTCGCCGCCGTCGTGCCGGACCTGCCCATCCGCGAGGCGCCACAGGCACCCGCCGCGCAGGCCGCACCGGCCGCACCCGCGAAGGCCCCGGCAGGCGCCTGCCCCACCGATCCCGCCAAGCCGTTGCTGGAGCCGGAAGCGCTACAGGCGACCAACGACGCCTTCAGTGACACCTCGGCTCCGCAGGCGCAGAACCTGGTCACCGGAACGGGTGTCAAGGTCGCCTACCTCGCCGACAGCGTCGACATCAACAACCCGGACTTCATCAGGGCCGACGGCAGCAAGGTCTTCAGCGACTACCAGGACTTCACCGGTGAGGGCACCGCGACCCCCAACGACGACCGGGAAGCCTTCGGCGACGCGAGTTCCATTGCCGCGCAGGGCCGCCAGACCTACGATCTGTCCACTTTCGTCAACCCGGCCAACGCATTGCCCAAGGGCTGCGACATCCAGATCCGCGGCATGGCGCCCGGCGCCTCACTGGTCGGCCTGAAAGTCATCGCCTCCAACGGGTTCGGCTCGACCTCGGCCGTTGTGCAGGCCATCGACTACGCGGTGAACGTCGACCACGTCGACGTGATCAACGAGTCGCTCGGTGCCAACCCGTACCCGGACAGCAACACCGACCCCTTCAGCCTTGCCAACAACGCCGCCGTCGCCGCTGGGGTGACCGTGGTCAACAGCGCGGGCGACGCGGGCTACGGCAACACCACCGACAGCCCGGCCAGCGACCCGGACATCATCAGCGCCGGTGCGTCGACGACCTACCGGATCATGGCGCAGACCCGCAACGACCTGCCCGGCTTCTCCGGCAGCTGGGAGAGCGACAACGTCTCGGCGATCAGCTCCAGCGGGATCACCGAGAGCGGCCGGGTCTATGACCTGATGGCGCCCGGCGACGAGGGCTGGGCGCTGTGCACCGCGGACCCGAAGACCTATCTCGGCTGCACCAACTTCAACGGACAGCCCTCGAACATCCAGGCTTTCGGGGGTACCAGTGAAGCGGCGCCGCTGATATCCGGTGCCGCCGCGCTGGTCATCCAGGCCTACGGCAAGACGCACGGCGGCGCGAAGCCGACGCCGGCGCTGGTCAAGCAGATCCTGACCAGCACAGCGACGGACGAGTACGACCCGTCCGACCGCCAGGGAGCCGGCCTGCTCAACGCGCTGGCCGCCGTGCAGGCCGCCGAGTCGGTCAAGGACGCCAACGGCGCCGGCACCACGGTCGGCAACGGCCTGCTGTTCGGCACCTCGCAGCTGACCGCGGCCGCCGCACCCGGCACCGCGCAGAGCTTCGACGAGACCGTGACCAACGTCGGCACCGCCGCGCAGACGGTGACCGCGCACGGCAGGGCGCTGACCAGGACCCTCGCCGACCAGACCGGCAGCCTCGTGCTGAACACCACCGCGAGCGGACCGACCTTCATCGGGCCCAGCGGTGCGGTGGACAACTACGTGACGCACACCTTCACCGTGCCGGCCGGCGCCGACCACCTCGACGCCTCCCTCGCCTGGCACGCCCCGCCCAACACCAGCACGTTCACGATGGTGCTGCTCGACCCGAAGGGCGGCTTCGCCGGCTACACCTTCCCGCAGAGCGGATCGGGTGCTCCGCCGAACTTCGGGCACATCGACGTGCACACGCCGATGGCCGGCACCTGGACCGCGCTGATCTACGGCACGCACACGATGAGCGGGTTCGACGGGCCGGTGAGCTACGAGTTCACCTCCAGCGGCTACGCCGACTTCGGCTCGGTCACCCCGGCCACGCTGACCCTGGCCCCCGGCCAGACCGGCACCCTGCACGTCACCGCGAACACCCCGGCCAAGCCCGGCGACCAGTCGGCCGCCGTCGAGGTGGACAGCTCGACCCAACAGCGCTTCGCCGTCCCGCTGACCCTGCGCAGCCTGGTACCCAACACCGGGAACGGCACCTTCAGCGGCACCCTGACCGGCGGCAACGGCCGGGCAGGCGGTCCAGCGCAGCAGAACACCTACTGGTTCGACGTGCCCGGCGGTGAGCACGACCTCGACGTCAGTCTCAGCCTGGCCGGGGACGTCAACCAGAACGTGGTCGGTTACCTGGTCAGCCCGGAGGGCGAGATCCTCAGCCAGGGCAGCAACGTGCAGTCGCTGGACGCCAACGGCGCGCCATCGGCCTACGCCAAGTCGCTGCAGGACTACGTGCGCAGCCCGGAATCGGGTCGCTGGTCGTTCGTGGTGATCTTCGCCAACCCGGTCAGCGGCTCGGCGACCCAGGAGCACTACACCGGTGCGGTCGCGTTCAACCAGGTCGACGTGACCTCGGCGAACGTGCCGGAGGGCCTGCTCACGACGTTGCCGGCCGGTAAGCCGACCACCGCGACGATCACGGTGCACAACACCGGTGCCGCGCCCGGCTCGTTCTTCGTCGACGCCCGCACCATCGGGCTGCGGAACACTCAGCTGACGCCGGGCAACTCGGCGGCGAACGTGCCGCTGACACCGTTCGCGCAGGTGCCGTTCACGGTGCCGACCGAGACGACCTCGCTGATCGGGGTCACCTCGGGCTCGATCCCGGTCTCGGCGGACCTGGCCACCAACAGCGGTGAGCCGGAGGTGCTCGGCACGCCGGGACCGAGCAACATCGCGGTCGCCACG
Organism: Pseudonocardiaceae bacterium; assembly: GCA_036268955.1. Classification (GTDB taxonomy): domain Bacteria; phylum Actinomycetota; class Actinomycetes; order Mycobacteriales; family Pseudonocardiaceae; genus CAJCJE01. The sequence continues at coordinate 64,510 of DATATE010000101.1, read as the reverse complement.
CTGTCCGCGCCGCCGGTCAGCCAGGGCAAATGGCTGCTGGAGGCCGATACCATCGGTCCGTTCGCCAAACCGGCCACCGGCACCGCCAACCTGGCGCTGGTCGCACATACCCAGGGCTTCGACACCTCGGTCACCTCCACGACCGGGGACCAGTGGCTGGGCACCGTCCAGGCCACCGCGCCGAAGTTCACGCCGGTCGAGGTCGACTCCGGGGCCGAGGGCACCATCACGGTGAAGTTCACCCCGACCGCCCCGAAGGGCACCCTGGTCACCGGTTACCTCTACGTCGACGACACCACCGTGTCAAACAACGCCGGTGACGAACTGACCGCGATTCCCTACAGCTACACCGTCGGCTGATCCTCGGCGACTTCGCCGAATTCAACGTGACAGCGCCGGCTTCGTCGTCGTCGGCCACACCGGCGAGATCGAGTTCCTGCTCGACCTGACCCGCTCCTGAAGTAGCTTCTTGTCGGACCACAACGCCCCGGCGCCGAGCCCGCGAACGGCTCGGCGCCGGCGGCCCGTCCGGTCCTCGCCGTTGCGCCAACCGGATTGAGTTTGCGCCGATCCGGCTCGTATCCCGCACCCCGCTCGTACGCTCAGTGGTTATGCGACGGCACTGAGTTGACATGGGCGGATTCGGGGGGAGGCGCGCGGAGTGACCGCATCCGATCGGCCAGGCCCGGCACGATTTCGCGACGCCTTCGCGGTAGGCGAGTTCCGGGTGCTCTGGACCGCCTACGCCCTCTCGGTGGCCGGCGACCAGTTGGCGGCCGTCGCCCTGTCGGTGCTGGTGTTCAACCGCACCGGTTCACCCGCCTTGGCCGCCCTCACCTACGCGATGACCTTCCTGCCCGACCTCGCGGGCGGCCCGCTGCTGTCCGGTCTTGCCGACCTGTTCCCGCGCCGCAGGGTCATGGTCGTCGCGGACGTCGCAAGGGCCTGCCTGGTAGCCGTGATGGCCCTACCGCACCAGTCCCTCGTCGGCCTGGTCGCGCTGCTGCTCGTCGTCCAACTCCTGTCCTCCCCGTTCACCGCCGCGCGCGGCGCCATCGTCCCCGCGATGCTGACCGGCGACCGCTACGTGGCCGGCATGACCATCATGCGCACCACCTACCAACTGGGCTCGGTGGTCGGCTTCGCCGTCGGCGGCGCCGTGGTGGCCGGCCTTGGCACCAGCGGCGCCCTCCTCGTCGACGCGGCCACCTTCGTCGCCTCAGCCCTGCTCGTCTCCCTCGGCGTCCGCCTACACCGCCCGAGCGCGGCTTCCGGCCACAAACCGTCCTGGTGGGGCACGATCTCGGCGGGCTGGCACCTCGTCATCGGCGATCGCAGGTTGCGCTCCCTGGTCGGCCTCGCCTGTGTGTCCGGCGCGTACGTGGTGCCGGAGGGTCTCGCGGTCTCCTACGCCGCCCAGATCCACGGCCACACCGCCGCCGTCGGCCTCCTGATGGCCGCCAGTCCGGCCGGCATGGTGATCGGCATGCTGGTGTTGCAGAAACTCCGCCCGGAAACCCGGCTGAAACTCTTCGGCCCGCTGGCCGTCGCGACCTGCCTCGTGCTCGTGCCGACCTGGTGGGCGCCACCGCTCGCGATCGCGGTGCTGCTGTGGGCCATCAGCGGAATCGGCTCCGCCTACAACATGGTCACCCAGGCCAGCTTCGTCCAGGCCGTGCCCGATCAGCTACGCGGCCAAGCCCTCGGCCTCGCCAACGCGGCATTGCGCGTAGCGCAAGGCGTCGGCATCCTCGGCGCCGGCCTGTTCGCGCAACTGTTCAAGCCCGGCACCGTGATTGGCGCGGTCGCCGCGATCGGCGTCATCCTCGCCCTGCTCACCGCGAACGCCTGGCAACGCGCGAGCACCGTCCACACCGCCTCCTGACAGCCTTCGCCTGACAGCCCCCGCCCGACCCGGGGGCCGGCGCCCCGCGTCAAGCCTATTGGGCGGGTTTGGGTTGGCCAAGCGGAAATGTGCGGGCTGTGGATGGTTCGCGTTGCTGTGGACAACCCGCATATTCGGTTGTGGGAGATAGCCGTTCAGTCGTCGGACTGGGCGAGCGCCGCACCGTCCCAGGTGGTGTGGGTGCACGCGACGCCGCGCCCCGACTTCGGGCGCAGCACATCGTAGATGTGCATGCGCGGAATCTTCTCCGACACGCCCCAACCGCTCGGCCAGGTGATGATCCAGTCCATGTCCAGGTCGACCAGCAGGCCGAGCATCCGCGCGATCGTCGGATCGTCCAGACGCTCGAACGCCTCGTCCAGCAACACCAGCCGCAGCGGGCCCGCCGACTCCGGATCGGCTCCGCTGACCGCGCCGTAGAACGCCGCCGCCGCCGCGAACAGGGTCACATACGACACCAGCCGGGTCTCACCGGAGGACAGCTGCCGCATCCGCCGGGTACGCGGTTTGCCGTCCGGGCCGTCGTCGCGCACCCGCACCGTGAATGTGTACCAGGACCGATAGTCCAGGGCCCTGGTCAGGATCTCCGGATAACCGCCGGAATGGCTGTCGCGCTCGGCGTCGATGCGTTCGGTGAACGCCCGGCGCAGCATCTCGTCCTGTTCCTCGGTGCGTTTCGCGAACGGCATCCGCAGCAGCTTCAACGCTTCCAGCGTCGTCTCGTCCAGTGCCGCCGACGGTTGCCACTCCAACCGGACGTGCACGCCCTGGCTGGACCGCGCGACGTCGAGCACCTCGTTCATCCGCCGCGCCAGATCCTCCGCGACGGTGATCTGGCCGTGCAGGCGCTCGGCGAGGTTGCGCAGCATGAACGCGGCGAAGATGTCCTGGTAGCGCTCGCCGAGATAGCCGCGCTGTTCGGCCAGTTGGCTGCTGACCTCGCGGGCGGCCTCGGCCACCGGGCGCGGGCCCTGCTCGCCGGCCACCATGATGGTCAGCACGCCGGCATGCCGGCCGGGGGTGATCTCGTTGCTGCCGGCCAACGCGGTCTGCAGAGCCTGAAGTTTCGTGATCACCACCTCCTCGCTGACCGGCCGTCGCTCGGCCGCCGCCAGCAGCGCGATCGCCTCGGACACCTCGTCCGGGATCGGCGTCGGTTCGGCCAGCGCCGCACTCCACACCCCCGGCGCGGCGAGCGCGGCACGGAACGCTGCCTCGGCGTTGCTCGCCGCCTCGGTCTTCGCCTCGATCGCGGTTTCCTTGCCCTCCAACAGGGTCTCGGTCTTCACCACCTGGTTGGACAGCTCGGTCGCGGTGGTTCGCGCGGCCGGCAGTTCGGTCCGCAGGGTGCGCCGTTGGGCTTCCAGCTCGCTGAGCTGACCGGCGACCTCCTCGGCGTCGCCGCCGATGGCCGAGGTCAGGTCGGACAGCGCGCCGGCCTCCCGTGCGAACTCCGCACAGCGTTCCTCGGCCGTGCGCGCGGTGTCCTGTAGGTCGTCGACGGCGGCCTGGTGGTCGTGCAGCGCGTCGGCGAGGTCGGCGACCGTGCGGACACAGCGGCCGACCAACGTGTCGCGCAGCTGCTCGGCACTCGCCCTGGCCTGCACGGCGGCCTGGTTGGCCTGGTGCAGCGTTTCGGTGTCCGCTGGCAGGCCTGCCTCGGCCGCGGTCTGCATCAGCTCGGCCTGCCCGGCCTGATGCCGCTCGTCGGCGGCGACCTGCTCGGCGCGCAGCCGGGTCGCCTTTTCGGTCGACTCGGCGGCGGTGCGCACCGCGGTGGCCAGCGTCGCGTGCGCGGCGATCAGCGCGCGGTCGTCGGGAAAGGCCTCCAGATGACGCTCCAAAGAGGACACTCGGTCGGCGTGTGTGCCGAGTTCGACATCGGCCGACGCGCGTTCGACGTCCAAGGTCTCGATGTACGCGCCGAGTTCGGTGATCCGCCGCTGCCGCGCCGCCTGCCGGGCCCCTGCGCCGACGAATTCGGCGGCCTGCTTGGTCAGCGCGCCACGCAGCACCCCGGCCCGCCACCGACCGGTCGGCGACACCGCGAGTCCGGCGGTGTCGGTGTCGGCAGCGTCGGCGGTGTCGTCGGAGACCAGGGCGACCGCGCCCAGTACCCGCTCGACGACCGCGGTCGGCACCGGGCAGTCCGGTTCGACGGCAGGAACCAGCACCTCGGCCAGGGTGCGGCCGGACTGTGCGCAGCCGGGCGCCGCCAACAGTTCGGCGACCGCCGGGTCGGCGACCGTGCCCTCCCGACCGTCCGCGAGTACCCAGGCCGCGAGCAGTCCGCTGGCCTGCAATGCCGCTTCGAGGCCCGCTTTCGCGGTGTCGTCGAGGCCGGGCGCGAAGTCGACGAGCCGGTAGAACGAGGCGCCCAGCGCCGGATCTCGGTCGGCCCGCGCGTACGGCGGTCGCGGCGGGACCGCGTCGACCCCGCCGCGCAACCCGATCAGTTCGGCCTCCGCGTCGGCGATCCGCGCGGCGACCTCCTCGACCCGCTGTGTCGCGGCCAGCACGGCCTGGCGCAGTTCGTGCAGTCGCGGCGCCGCCCACGCCCGAGCGGCCTCCTGCGCGGCCCGCGCCACATCGGCGTCGGCGCGCAGTTCGGCCAGCGACGGCGGTTCGGCGGGCCGGGCACCGGAATCGGCGAAGGGCCCGGAACCGACCCAGCCCATCGCGCGTTCCCACCAGGTCGCCGCGGCGTCCTCCAACCGCTGCCCTGCCTCGTTGCGCCGCCCGGCCGCCTCGGTGGCCTCCAACTGCGCGGTGCGCGCGGCCTGCCGCAGCCCGTCCAGCGACTGGCGCTGCCGGTCGGACTCCACCGCACCGGCATGCAGCGACAACGTCAGCGCGGCCCGCTGGTTGGCCAGTTGTGTCGCCTTCTCTGCGCGTTTCGCCGCCGCGCGCAGATCGGCCTCGTACGCCTCGGGTTGCACCTGCGGTGGCAGCCGGCGAGTCACCTCGACCGGTGCCGCCTCCGGGTCAGGCTTGGCCCGCACCAGTTCGGTGAGCACCCCGGCCTCGGCAGGCGGCGCCGCCGGCACCTGCGGGCACTGGGCCGGGTCGAGACCGGCGGCGGAAAGTCGTTGCCGGGTGGTGGAGATCAGCTCGCCGGCCGCCTCGGTGTCCTGGCCGAGCCTGCGCAGCACGGTCAGCACGGTGTCCACCGCGCGGTCGACGTGCATGCGGTGCTTGCCGGCCGCGTCCACCGCGTTGCCCGCCGCGGTCCGCGCCGCGGCCACCAGTCGCTCCCGATCGGACAGATCGCGCAACCCTTGGTAGGCCGGCAGTTCCTTCAGCGAGTCGATGCCGCGATCGAGTTCCTCGCCGCGTGCCTCCAACTCCTCCACGGCGCTCACCGCCGCCGCGTGCGTGAGCACCTGCTCCTCGCGCCGTGTGTTCAGCTTGCTGGTCTCGGCCCGTTCGCCGCGCAGCGCGTTCGCCGCGCCCGACGCCCGCTCGCCGGCACCACGCAGGGAGCCGAGCGCGTAACCGTTGTAGCTGCTCAGGAACGCCGTCAACGCGGTGTCCGCAGTGGACAGTCGGCTGATGTTCTCCCTGATGGACTCCAGGTCCTCGAAGGAGGTCGCCAGCTGCTCGATCATGGCGGCGTCCAACGGCGGCAGCGCGTCGGACAGGATCTGCTCCAGCTGGCCTTCCAACACCTTCAGGCCGACGTCCGGGTTGCGCAGGGTCCGCTGCAGGTGCAGCAGGTCGCCGTAGCGGCCGGCCGGCATGCCGTAGACGACCTCGGCGATCCTGGCCCGGAACGAGGCGTCCTCCAGCACGCAGTCCGCGCCGATCTCCTCGCGCAGCTGCGGTTGACCCAGCGGCACCCGGTCCGCGCCGGCCAGCCGCAGGTCCACCCCGACCCGCGCCTCGGTCACGAACCGCCAGGAGTCGCTGACCTGCTGGGAAGCCGCCGAGGCCTTCAGGCCGACACCGCAGGTCAGGTACTTCTCCCGGCCGTCGGCATCGAGTTTGCGCAGCTCAACCCAGGCGTAGCCGATCCGGTTCGGGCCGCCGTCGTAGTCGTCCAGCATCAGCCTGCGGATGCTGACCGTGTCGAAACCCTTGGACCCGAGCTGCCGCAGGTCGCCGTCAAGGCACAGCGGCAGCAGCAGCTCAAGGGTGCGGGACTTGCCCGAACCGTTGGTGCCCTGGAAGACCGCGCGACCGCCGGAGAAGTCGAACTCCTGCTCGTCGTACTGCCAGATGTTGACGATCCCGCCGCGGTGCAGCCGCCACCGGTCCGCACGTGCCGCCGTCATGCTCCGGCCTCCAGATTCGCGTCCGTCTCGTTCTCAGCAGAACCGTTGTCAACGCAACCGGCCGCGCCGTCGTCGTGGTCGAACAACGACCAACCGGGTTCCGGTTGCGGCTCGGGCTCGGGTTGCGGCAGTTCGCGGGCCGGCCGCTCATCGGGTTCCGGCAGCCAGCGGTGCGCGGCCGGACTGAGCAGCCAGCCGTTCTCGGCGGTGAGAACGGCGAGCCCCATGGCGCCCAGCAGGTCGAGTACCGCCCTTGTCAGGTCGGTCAGATCCTCGGTGGCCTGCTTTGACCACGCCGCAGGATAGTCCTCCACCAGTCGTGCGCACACCGCGCGCAGCGCCTCCGGCTCGATCGGGACCCGTCCGTCCGGCCGCGCGCCGGTCTCCGCGTCGGCGAGCAGTTCCGGCAACGCCAGCAGTGCGAGCCTGCTCACCGTGCTGGCACCGGGGAAGACCAGGTCGGTGAGGTAGTCCTCCGGGTCGGTGATCGCGATGCCCTCGGCCCTGGTCTCGGTGATCAGCCCGAAGCAGGACTCCAACAGCCCGGACTCCCGCCGGGCCCGCCGTCGCAGCCAGTCCGCCTGTTCGGGCGGCAGGTCCGCGTACAGCACGACCGGGTCCTCGACCAGCCGCCGCCGCACCGCGTGTTCGGTCCCGCGCGGGCCGGGCCGGGCCGCGAGTTCGATCAGCTCGGCCCCGTCCTTCGCCTCGGCAAGGGGACCGACCAGCAACTGGCCGAGCAGGTCGGTGTCGATGGTGATCAGCGCCTCGGAGGTGGTCTCGCCGAGCAGTCCGGCCACCGACCCCTCGGTCTCGTGCAGCACCCCGAGGGTGAGCAGGTGCCGCAGTGCCGCGGCGATCGCGCGCCGGTCGGCGAGGTCGTCGGTGATGGTGATCCCGGCCTCGACGCCGGCCGACCGGACATCCGCGACCAGCCGCGAGAGCAGCACCTGCCGGCCGACGCCGGTCAGCGCGGCGATGGTCAGCGCGAGGTAGGTGTAGCCGCGTGGGGACAGCGTGGACTCGCCTCTCGGCAGGTCGCCGGCCGGCATCGACTTGTACAGCCGGGCGAACTGCCGCTGCACGACCAACCGGTAGCCGAGCGTGTGCGCGAACAGGTCGGCCAGCGCCATCCGATGCCGGTAGACCAGCGGCAACAGGTCGCCGTCCGGTCCCGCCGCGCGCAACAGCGGCCTGCGCAGCAGCACCCGCGCGCAGCGCACCACGTTCGCCGCGTCGATCTCGGACAGTCCGTCGAGCACCTCGGATCTCGGACTCATGACACACCGTCCTCGGTCGGCACCACCGCGAGCCGGGTATCGCTGAGGGTCAGCACGCCGGCCGCGCTGCGCACCCGCGTGGTGTGCCCGGCCGACGGGGTCAGCGTCAGCCGCAGGCCGCGCACCGGGTCGGCGGCCTCACCGGCGTCGGTCGGATGGGCGCGCTGCGCCATCGCCAGCGTCAACAGTTCGCACAGCGCGCCCAGCGCGCCCGGTGAGAGGGTGACCGCGTCCAGGTTCGGTGCCGCGGTGATCAGCTCCTCGGCCGCCGCCCGCCGCCGCGCCTCGGCGACCCGCGCCTGCGCCAGCAGCGACTCGCGGCCGATCGGGTCGTCCAGGATGCGCGAGGTCCGCCCGCGCGCCCCGCGATCACCCCTGCTGCGCACGCTGACCAGCACGTCCACCACCGGCCCGTCCCGCCACGGGGTGTGCTCGTCATCGCCGTCGTGTTCCGGGGAGGGCAACAGGTTCCGCGCGGAATGCAGGCCGAAGGCGGCCGTGTACAGCGCGTCGGCCTGCTTCTGGTCGGCCTTGTCGAACCAGCGGGCCAGGCGCAGCAGCTCACCGCGCCTGCTCGGCAGCAGCCCGCCGCCGGAGGTGGCCCGCTTCACCGTGGCCAGCAGCGCGCCGATCGCCCGCGCCGTGGCATCGCGCAGCGCCGTCACCTGGCTCGGGCTGCCAGGACTGTCGACGAACCAGCCGGTCAACTGCACCCAGTCCGCGGTCGTGCGGCCCCTGGCCCGCTCGACCGCCACATCGAGCCGGCCGGCCGGATCGTCGGGCCTGCCGACCGCGAAGGACACGCTCGTACCGAGCAGTCGAAGCATCTCCGCGCGCGCCCCGGCCAGCCTGGCCAGTCCCTCCGCGATCGTCGGGGTGTGCCGCAGCACGTCCTCGACGACCAGCTGGATGTACTCCACGAGCAGATCGCGGAAGCCGGTGATCTCCTCGGCGGCAAGGTGGTTGCGGGTCAGCACCTGGCCGAGGTAGGCGTAGAAGTCCCGGACCGTGACAGCGAGTTCGGCGTGTTGCAGGAACAGGGTGGTGACCTGCTCGGCGAGCATCTCGCGGGCCTTGCGCGCGGCCACCGAACCGGCGTCCCTGGTCTGCGCGGCGCAGGCTTGGGCCAGCGTGCCGGCGAGCTGGCTGACCCCGCGTTCGATGGCCGGCAGCAGCTCCCGCGACACCTCCCGTGCGCCCTCGGGCACCCGTAGCAGCTCGTCGGCGTCCCGCTGCACCCGCACGGCCAGCTTGCTGACCTGGTAGCGGACGCTGCCCTGCTGGAACTCGGCGATGCTGGTGGCGACCGCCTCGCGCCGGCCGAGCACCAGATTGCCCCAGTCCAACAGCTGGCGCAGCCGGGGGAGTACCACCTCGATCTGCGACTCGCCGGGATCGATCTGGCCCTCGCGCTCCGTCTTGGCCAGCGCCGAGGCGACCTCACCGGCCGAGAGGTCGGCCAGCAGCGTCGAGGTGAACAACCGCATGATCGCCAGATAGGTACGGTGGTTGCGGCCGGGTGAGAGGTAGGCGAACAGCTGCAGCCTGCGTTCGGTGGCAAGCTGCTGGCTCGGCGCCCCTTCGCCCGCCCCTACGGCTCCTTCTCGCTCCGAGTCCACGGCCAGCCAGCCTACGGGCCTGGTCCCGAGCGCGTCGGACCACGTCGTTTTCCGCCCCGGTCGGGGGTCGCCCATTGGGGCCGGTGAGGGGCACGTGGGTGAGCGGGTTCGGCGCAGGCGTAGCGTCCTTGCTGCTCGGGGACCGCGTTGACCGACCTCAACCCAGCGTTTTCCGACGCCGAAACAGACCGAACCGGACCAGCGATCTCTCGCCGTCCGCGTTACCGGAGGGGACACTGGGGTGAGCGCGCCGCGCGCAATCGGGTTGCTGTTGGGGTTCGCCGCGGACGGCATGTTCGGTGATCCGAGGCGTGGCCATCCGGTGGCCGCGTTCGGCCGCGCCGCGACGGCCGCGGAAGGTCTGCTCTACCGCGACGGCAAGGTGCCGGGAGTGTTGCACAGCGTGCTGCTCTCCGGTGGCGCCCTCGCCCTCGGCCTCGTCGTCGAGCGGGCCGGCCGGCGTCGCCCGGTGCTACAGATGCTGACCACCGCCGCGGCGACCTGGGTCGTGCTCGGCGGCGCTTCCCTTGCCGAGCAGGGCACCGCGATCGGCGGCGAACTCGACTCCGGCGACGTCGACGCCGCCCGCAAGCGACTGCCCAGCCTGTGCGGACGCGATCCCGACGCCCTCGACCAGACCGGACTGGCAAGGGCCGCGGTCGAATCGGTCGCCGAGAACACCTCCGACGCGGTCGTCGCACCGCTGCTGTGGGGCGCCGTCGCCGGCATCCCCGGCCTGCTCGGCTACCGCGCGGCCAACACCCTCGACGCCATGATCGGCCACCGATCCCCGCGCTACCAACACTTCGGTTGGGCCGCCGCGCGCATCGACGACCTGCTGAACCTGGCCCCGTCCCGGCTCGCCGCGCTACTGGCCACCCTCGGCGCCCCGGTCGTCGGCGGTTCGGCCGCCGGTGCCTGGCGGACCTGGCGCCGCGACGCCGCCGCGCACCCGAGCCCGAACGCCGGCCAGGTGGAGGCCGCGTTCGCCGGGGCACTGGAGATCCGCCTCGGTGGCCGCACCGCCTACCCGCACGGCGTCGAGGACCGACCGGTCCTCGGCGACGGCCGCACCCCGGACTCCGGCCACGTCACCCGCGCGGTCGAACTGTCCAGAGTGGTCGGTGTGCTGGCCGGCGTGGTCGCCGTCGCGGTCGCCGCGCTGTCCGGCCGCCGACGCAGGATCCGCTGAACCCTCTCTCAGGGCTCGGTCAGGATCGCGCGGGCGCGACCTCGTCGGCTCGATCGGAGTCGGCTCGATCGGACTCTGGCTCGACGCCGGCATCCGCCTCGGCCCGCGCGCTCTCGGCGGTCCCGTCCCGCTCGGCCTGTTCGCGGGCCTCGTCCTCGGCGATCATCAGCGCGATCTTGTGCCGGCCGCGGATCTTCTTCTTCCGCACCGGCAGCCCGTTACGCTGCTGCTCCTGCTCCTCTTCCAGCCGCAGCGCTTCCTTCTCGGCCCTGCGCCGCGCTCGGCCCTCCGGCGTCAGCGCGCCGCCCGGCTTGAGTTCGCGCCAGGTGAAGTAGCCGAGCCCGCCGATGGCCATCACGCCGAAGGTGATCCACTGCCAGGCGTAGGACAGGAACGGCCCTGGATCGAGATCGGGCAGCGCCGCGATCCCCAACGCACCCGGTTGGCCGCTGATCAGCGCGAAGGACCCCGGCCGGAAGGTGAGACCGGTGGCCTTGCCGACCACTGTGGCGTTGATCTCGTACACCTCGCGGTGCCCGGCCTGCACGATCGATTTGTGGCCACTGACCGGTTCGTCCGGGTGCACCCGCGCGGTCAGGGTGAAGTTCCCGGCCGGTGCCGCAGCGTAGTTCGGCACCTGGTCGAAGTTGCCCGGTGCCACATAACCCCGGTCGACCAGCACGTTCGTTCCGTTGTCCAGCCGGAACGGGGTGAGGATCTCGAAGGCGGGGCTCGGATCGCAGTCCGAGCAGGAGTCGATTTCGCGCAGCAGCACCACGATGTCCTCGGCCCGCAGGAAGTGGCCGGTCACGGTGACCTCGAACCATTCCTGTTTCGCGGTCGGTTCCGCGTTGTGCGGCAGATATGCGTTCAGCGGCACGGGTGCCTTGGTCTGCGCCTCGGAGATCGCGTTGATCGCGGTCTGCTGCTCGCGGTTACGCCCGAACTGCCATGGCGAGAGAATCCAGAAGCAGGCGCCCGCGAAAATGAGCACACCGACGACCATGGCCAGCCAGCCCGGTCGGAGCAGGAAACTCAGTCGCCGCACCCGACCACGGTAAGCCCGGCGTAGCCGGCCACGCGCACGGGGTCGGGGGCGCTTCGGACCAAACGTGCGAGCCGGTCAGTCGGCCCGCGTGTTCCCGACCTCCTCGGTGACGTCCTTCCCGGCTTCCTTCGCGACGAACTCCACCAGCCCCGGCATGGCTGCCTCGATCATCCCCAACAGGTCGACGAAGCCCTGGTCGCCGCCGTAGTACGGATCGGGCACGTCCAACTCGCCGACGTCGGCGACGGCCGGGTCGAAGGACCGGAACATCCGCAGACTGTCCGGGTCGTCGACCAGTCGGAGCAGGTCCCGCCGGTGTCCGGTGTCCATCGCGAGCACCAGATCGGCGCCGAGATGCCGAGCGGCGACCTGGGCTGCCACGTGCTCGGTCGGATAGCCGTGCTCGGCCAGGGTCTCCGCGGCGCGCTGGTCCATCGGCTCGCCGGCGTGCCAGGGGCCGATACCGGCGCTGCTCGCCTCGACCGAGTCGGCCAAACCCGCCGCACGCAGCCGTTGCGTGAAGACCGACTCAGCCATCGGCGACCGGCAGATGTTGCCGGAACACACGAAACAGACCCCGTACTTCCTCGCACTCACCGTTACCCCCTCCACAGTCCGCGCGTTCCGCTCGGTGTTCTGGCCCTACAACCAGCAGCCTACGGTCCGGTTGCCGGGGACTTGGCTGGCGCCGGGACGTGATCGGGACAACTAGACTCAGCTCTGATGACCACCCATCCGGCCGACGAACCGGCGCTGCTCGCTGATCAGCAGGCGCCCTCGCGTGAGGAACCGGCGCTGCTGCGCCACCACGGAGACGTGGACGCCGCCCCCGGCCTGCTCGACTTCGCGGTCAACGTCCGGCTGCCCCGCCCACCGGACTGGCTGCGTGCCCGACTGGTCGCGGCCATCGACGACCTCGGCCGCTACCCGTCCGCCGCCCAGGACGCCGCCGCCCGGCAGGCGGTCGCCCGCCGGCACGGTCGGCACCCCGACGAGGTGCTCGTCCTCGCCGGCGGCGCCGAAGCATTCGCCCTGCTGCCGGCCTTGCGACCGCGTCTGGCGGCCCTCGTGCATCCCTCGTTCACCGAGCCCGAGGTCGCGCTCACCAGCGCGGGAGTCCCGATTCAGCGGGTCCTGCTCGGTCCAGGGGACGGCTACCGGTTGCGGCCGGAACTCATCGACGAGGACGCCGACCTCGTCGTCCTCGGCAACCCGACCAACCCGACCTCGGTGCTGCATCCGACCGAGCTGATCCGTGCGCTGGCGCGTCCCGGCCGGGTCCTTGTCGTCGACGAGGCCTTCGCCGACGCGGTGCCCGGCGAAGGCGAGTCGCTGGCCGGCGATGCCGTGACCGAGGGGCTGCTGGTGCTGCGCAGCCTCACCAAGACCTGGGCGCTGCCCGGACTGCGCGCCGGCTACGCCCTCGGTGCCCCTGACCTGCTCGCTCGACTGGCCGCGCACCGTCCACAATGGCCGGTCGGCAACCTGGTGCTGACCGCCGTCGCGGCCTGCTGCGAACCGGCCGCCGTCGCCGAGGCCGAGGCCGCCGCCGTGGAGTCCGCTGCCCACCGCGAACACCTCGCCGCCGCGCTGGCCGCGTTGCCCGGCATCGAGGTCCACCAACCGGCGCACGGCCCCTTCCTGCTGCTCCGCGTGCCGCGCGGCGAACAGGTCAGGCTGGCCCTTCGCGAGCGCGGCATCGCCGTCCGCCGCGCCGACACCTTCCCCGGCCTCACCCCCGACCACCTGCGCGTCGCCGTCCGCGCCCCGGAGGCCGCCGCGCCACTGGTGGCCGCACTGGGCGCCGTCCTGGCGGAGTCGATCTCCGAGTCGATGTCCGAGTCGATTTCCGGGGAGCTGACCGCGCCATGACCCAACTCGCCGAGCTGATCACCGTCCTTGAGCAGGCCTACCCGCCCGCCCTCGCCGAATCCTGGGACGCCGTCGGCCTCGTCTGCGGCGACCCGGCGGAACCGGTCGACAAGGTGCTGGTCTGCATCGACCCGGTGGCGGCGACCGTCGAGGAAGCCATCGAGATCGGCGCCCAGCTCATCGTCGCGCACCATCCGCTGTTGCTGCGCGGCGTACACGGTGTGCCGGCGAGTACGCCGAAGGGCGGCCTCGTCCACCGGCTGATCCGCAACGGCGTCGCGCTGCTGTGCGCGCACACCAACGCGGACGCCGCGTCGCCCGGTGTGTCCGACGCCCTTGCCGCCGCCCTCGGCCTGCGCATCCTGCGCCCGCTGCGGCCCAACGTGGACGGCAGGACCGGTATCGGCCGGATCGGCGAACTGCCCGAACCCCAGCCACTGCACGCGTTCACCCAGCGGGTCGCCGACGCCCTGCCGGCAACGGTGCCCGGTGTCCGCGCCGCAGGCGATCCTGACCGTCCGATCAGGACAGTCGCGGTCAGTGGCGGGGCCGGCGACGGCTACCTGCTCGACGCGACCGAGGCCGGGGTCGACGCGTTCGTCACCGCCGACCTGCGCCACCATCCGGCCGGCGAACACTTGGCCGGCCAGCACGGCGGAGCCGGCAGCGTGCCGGCCCTCGTCGACGTGGCGCACTGGGCCAGTGAGTGGCCATGGTGCGAGCAGGCGGCCGACATCCTGCGCGCCGCGACCAGCGGTACCGTCGACGTCTTCGTTTCCACCCGGCGCACCGACCCATGGACGGTCGTGGCGACGGCTCGATCGCAACGCAACACCGGGAGGTCCAGACTGTGAAAGCCGAACCGGCCGTGCAACGCCGGCTACTCGACCTCGCCGATGCCGATGCCGAACTGGCCAGGATCGAACACCGGCGCCGCACCCTGCCCGAACTCGCCGAGATCGGCGAGGCCGAGACGAGCCTGCAGGTCAAGCGGGACGCCGTCGTCGCGGCGACCACCTCGCACCGTGACCTCAACCGCGAGGTCACCAAGCAGGAGGACGAGATCGAAGCGGTCCGGGCCAGGGAGGACCGGGACCGCAAGCTGCTCGACGCCGGCAACGTCGGCGCCCGGCAGGTCGCCGACCTCGAACACGAACTCAACACCCTCAGTCGCCGGCAGACCGCGCTGGAAGACGATCTGCTCGAACTGATGGAGCGACGGGAAGCCGTCGAACTCGACATCCAGCACGCCAAGGTCGAGCTGGGCAAGGCCGAGGAAACCCTCGGCGACGCCCAGCGGCGTCGCGACGCCGCGCTGGCCGACCTCGACACCGCGCAGGCTCGCCGCGATGCCGACCGGGCACGCCTCGTCGGCACCTTCCCGGCCGATCTGCTCGGCCTCTACGACCGGGTTCGGCTGCAGAAGGGCATCGGCGCGGCCCTGCTGCGGGCCCGGCGCTGCGGCGCCTGCCGGATCGAACTGGACCGCAACACCATCGCCGCCATCAGGGACTCCGCCGCCGATGAAGTGGTCCGCTGCGAGGAATGCGGCGCCATCCTGGTTCGTACCGTGGAGTCCGGCCTGTGAGTGGTTCCGTTGACGATCCCGACCGTGGCCCGGTGAGCGGCCCGGTCGTCGTCGAAGCCGACGGCGGGTCGCGGGGCAACCCCGGCCCCGCCGGTTACGGCGCTGTCGTGCTCGACCCGGACACCGACGAGGTGCTCGCGCAGCGGTACGGCGGCCTCGGCCGCACCACCAACAACGTGGCCGAGTACCAGGGCCTGATCGCCGGCCTCACCGCGGCCCGCGAACTGGGGGCGGACACCGTCGCCGTGCGGATGGACTCCAAGCTGGTCGTCGAGCAGATGTCCGGCCGCTGGAAGATCAAGCACGTGCCGCTACAGGTACTCGCCGCCGAAGCGCACGACCTGGTGGCCGAGTTCCACCACGTGAGCTTCGAGTGGATTCCGCGCGAACGCAACAAACGCGCCGACCGGCTCGCCAACCAGGCAATGGACGAACAGGCGAGGGTTGGCTGAGCAGGTCGGTCGAGCGAGCGGGGGTAACGGGTTGGTTGGACAGGGGTTGGGGTGTGGATCATGGCAAAGCAAACTGACGAAACCAAAGATCGCAACGTCCTGAAAGGCAGCGTTCTGAAGGGCACGGGCCTGAAGGGCACGGGCCTGAAGGGCACCGGCCAGACCGCCCCGCCCGCCGCCTGGTCCGGCGCGAAGGGCGCGCCGACGAGGCTGGTCCTGCTCCGGCACGGCCAGACCGAGTACTCCGGACAGCGCCGGTACTCCGGTCGCGGTGAACCACCACTCAC
The DNA here is from genome assembly GCA_036268955.1 of Pseudonocardiaceae bacterium. Lineage (GTDB taxonomy): Bacteria > Actinomycetota > Actinomycetes > Mycobacteriales > Pseudonocardiaceae > CAJCJE01. The sequence continues at coordinate 48,992 of DATATE010000101.1, read as the reverse complement.
CGATATCGGTACGGCACAGGCGAAAGCCGCGGCACACCGACTGTCCACAATGGATGAAATTACCACTGTGGTGTGCTCACCGCTGCTGCGCGCCAGGCAGACCGCGGACGCCGTCGTCCAGCAGCTCGGTCTCCCGGTCGCCTACTGGGACGCGTTGACCGAGACCGATTTCGGTGCCTGGGAGGGTCTCACCTTCGCCGAGGCCACCGAACGCGATCCCGAACTGCACCGCGCCTGGCTGTCCGACCCCTCGGTGCCCGCGCCGGAGGGCGAAAGCTTCGACGAGGTGCACGCCAGAGTCAGCAAGGCCCGCGACGAACTCGTTGCCGCGTACCAGGGTTGCACCGTGCTCGTGGTCAGCCACGTCACTCCGATCAAGACCCTGCTCCGCCTCGGCCTCGACGCGGGCCCGGCGATCCTGTTCCGGCTGCATCTGGACCTCGCGTCGCTGTCGATCGTCGAGTTCTACCCGGACGGCAACGCCTCGGTCCGCCTCGTCAACGACACCGCCCACCTGGCCTGACCGCCGACCGGTGCCCCGGTCCTGGGCGTGGCCCAGGCCGGCAGCTCAGTGCCTTGGTTGCCTTCGGTTCACGGCCCTGGCGGCTTCGGTGGCCTTCCCGGCTTCGGCGGCTTGGGCGGGATCGACGCCACGCTCGGCACCGCACCCTCATCCGGCCAGACCACCAACACCGCGCACGGTGCGTGATCGATGACGAACCGGGACTGCTTGCCGATACTCCTTGGCCCTAACCGATCGTGCGCCCCGTCGCGCGCGCAGACCAGCAGATCGGCGTCCGCGCAGACCGCGACCACCTCGCGCGCCACCTCCCCGCCGCGCGCAAGCGAGGTCGACGGCCGGCCGAGCCGCTCGGCCGCCGCGTCGAGCAGCTCCCGCGCGGCCGGTCCGGCCAATCCGGTGACCGTCTCGCCGGGGTCGTGCCGGCCTCGGCCGAACAGCCCGCCGTAGGCGCCGTGCACCACCTCGGCCAGTTCGGCGTCCTCGACGTGCAGCAACACGAACTCGGCCGCCTGCGGAGCCAGCTTCGCGGCCGCGTCGACGCAGCCCTGCCAGGTGCCCTCGGTGATCCACACCACAACTCGGGTCATCCTGTCGATCCTGCCACGAGCAGGCCGAGCCACAAGGCGACCGCGCTGCCCACCAGCGCCGCCGGCACCGTGAAAACGCCGAGCCGGACGAACTCGTGCACGGTCGGCACCATGCCCCGGCCGGCCAGGATCCGCCGCCACAACAACGTGGCCAGCGAACCCACGTAGCTGAGGTTCGGCCCGATGTTCACCCCCAACAGCACCGCGAGCACGATCCCCGCCGCCGGATGCGCACCCAACGCGGGCAGCAGCACCAGCGTCGCCGGCAGGTTGTTCACCAGATTCGCCAACAGCGCCGCCAGCCCGGCCGCCGCGAGCAACCCGAGCAGTCCCGGCGACCTGGGCACGACCTCCGCCAACACCCGCCCCAACCCGTGATCGGCGACCGCCTCGACCACCACCGCCAACCCCAACACGAAAAGCAGGAACAACGGCGACGTCTCGGCCGCGACCGCTTTCACCCGCACCGTCTTCCTCCGCACCCCGCGCACCGCCAACACCACCGCCCCGGCCGCCGCAATCCATACCGGCGCCAACCCCACCAGGGAGGTCAGCCCGAACCCGACCAGCACCGCCCCCAACACCACCAATGCGAACCGAGGCGCCGCCCGCCGCGCCGGTCGGGTCGTCTCCTCGGTCGCGGTGTTCGACAGGTCCGTCGAGAAGAACCGCCAGAACACCGCAAGCTCGATCCCGATCGACACCAGCCAGGGCAACACCATCAGCCCGGTGAAGGACAGAAACGACAGCCCGGTCGCGCCGAACGCGAGCAGGTTCGTCAGATTCGACACCGGCAGCAGCGTCGAGGCGGAGTTCGCCAGATGCGTGCACGCATACACATGCGGTTTCGCCCGCAACCGCAGCGCTGTCGCTGTCGCGAACACCACCGGCGTCAGCAGCACCACCGTCGCATCAAGACTCAGCACGGCCGTCGTACCGGCCGCGGCCGCGAAGGTCAACACCAGCAACCGACGCGAACTGCCCTGCGCGGCCAACGCCAACCGCGAACCGAGCCAGTCGAACACTCCCTCGGTGTCGGCAAGATGCGCGAGCACCAGAATCGCGGCCAGAAAAGCCACCGTAGGCAACAATTGCAGCACCCGCGCCCCGACCGCCGACGGCGAGGCAAGTCCGAGCAGCAACACGATCCCGGCGGCCGGCACGGCCGCGACCGCCTCCGGCAGCTTCTTCGGCCGAACGACCGCGAAGGCGAGCACGGCGAGCAGCAGCGCCACACTGATCAACTCCGCCGCCAGGCCGTTGCGCATCGGGCAACCATAGCCAGCGACCGGGCGTCACCTGGCCGTACGCTACCCTGACCGGCGCGGATGAGTCGGCAGGGCGGCCGCGGCCGGGTGAAGATCCGGTCGAGGAAAGTCCGGACTCCACAGGGCAAGGTGGTTGTCAACGGCAACCCAGGGTGACCTGCGGGACAGTGCCACAGAAAACAGACCGCCTGGTCGCTTGCGGCCAGGTAAGGGTGAAACGGCGGTGTAAGAGACCACCAGCGCCTCGGGTGACCGGGGCGGCTAGGTAAACCCCACCCGGAGCAAGGCCAAGAGGTGACCACACTTCGGTGCGATCACTGCGCAGGCGTTCGAGGGCTGCCCGCCCGATGCCTGCGGGTAGGCCGCTCGAGCCTGCCGGCAACGGCAGGCCAAGATGGATGGCCGCCGCCCGAGCCGCCGCAAGGCGTCTCGGGAACAGAATCCGGCTTACATGCCGACTCGTCCGCCTCACCCTTCCCCGGCATCGGGAAAGGTGTCGATACTGCCCCTGAGCTGCGAGAACACAACTCGGTAGTTCTCGACGGTTCTCGCCGCTACCCAACGTCTGACGGCCTGGGGACGGCCTGATCTTGGTCCGCCCGGACCCCTCCGTCGTCCCGACACGAAGCCGCTCACACGGCCGGTGCTGCCGGGCCGTCGTCATGCACGGCGCGTCGGGGCAGTGAGATGCTGGCTTCATGAACCAGTCAGCAGTTGGCCGGGCGGCCCTGCTCACGATGCTGGCTGGTGGCGGCGAGGGATACGTGGGATGTGGTGCTGGGAAACGCGGCTGGTGCTGCGTTCTCGGTCTGGACTGACAGCACCACACCTGCCGATCGGCTGGCCTCGATCTACGACCGTCGTCGACTGCACTTCCTTCGGCTGGGTATCCCGACGCTTGAGCTGGCGGAGACCGTTGATTGGCTCCAGTCGTTAGGTTACGCGGGCGTGTACTTGGGACCAAGTCATTGGTGAACGACCGGCCTGGACTTTCATCCTGCTCTTGGCTGCGGACCTTCACCGGCTGATCAGCTGTACAGCCCGTCCGCAAGACCGTGGACCGGCCGCGAGGGTAGTCCGGTGGCCGTTCGGAGTGATAAGCCGATCCGTCGGGCTGTCCGCAGTGATGTCAACGCGACCCGCTCGCGTGCCGCCGCCGATGGCGCCCTTGATCGCATAGAACCAAATTCGGCGGTACGTCAACGGTGACAGCCAACAGGACAGAAGCCAGCAAGTCGACCAGAGTGGATTGAACAGCATCACGTTGGTGCCGATGACTCCACTCCTGGACGGAGAGATGGACTAGGGCTTCGCCTAGAGGATGGACAAGAAGTGACATCGATAGTGTGAACGGACTGTTCAGGGCCATCGATCTGAGGTATGTTGAAGGTATGTCGCAGGCGTCGGGTAGTCATGACTTCATCACTTTTAACTTCGACACAGGTTCGATCCAGGCGTCACAGTGGTTGATGCTTGGGGAGGCCATGAGCAAGTGTCAGCATCTGGCCGGCGCGCCCCTTAAACCTAGAGCTGCCAGTGAACTTGCAGCGATCTATCTGGCGCGCGGCGTTCAAGCGACGACCGCTATTGAGGGCAACACGCTCTCCGAGGATGAAGTCAAAGCGATCGTTGAGAAGGGCACTGCGAACGTACCTGAATCACGCGCATACCTAGAACGAGAAGTCCAGAACATTGCTGGATGTCTGTCGGAGATAGATCACGCGCTAGGAGATGGTACCCGTTTGAATATTAATGTTGAGCGGCTTTGCTATCTAAATTTCAAGATTCTTGACGGAATTCCAGATAAGCCAGAGGTTATTCCTGGCCAGATTCGTCAGCATAATGTCGCCGTCGGCACTTATCGTGCGCCTGATCACGAAGATGTTCGAGTCCTGCTTGAAAATCTAGTGAAATGGCTCAGCGAGCTTCGTAGTGAAGTATCGAAAAATTCTCGTCGAGAGGAGCGATTCGTCAATGCCGTTCTCGCGGCAATCCTTGCTCATCTCTATATTGCCTGGATTCATCCATTTGGAAACGGTAATGGCCGACTCGCTCGTCTAATCGAAGTCCAGATACTGTCGGAGTCTGGCGTTATTCCCATCGTTGCAACAAACCTTCTGTCGGACCACTATAACAAAACTCGAAGTGCTTACTATCTTGCCTTGGATAGTGCGCAACGTAATGTTGCCAGTTTTGTAGCTTATGCGTTGCGGGGATTCGTGGATGAGCTTCGTGATCAGATCGACCGAGTTCGTTCTGAAAACCTACTGATCCATTGGGAAAGCTATGTGTACGAGGTCTTTCGGCGCAAGCCAAGCACGGCGGCGAGAGATCGCCAACGCGATGTTGCGCTGAATATGAGAAGCGAGATTATCTATACACCTGAAGAGATTACAGAATTGACAACAGGACTTGCTAGAAAATACGCAACTTGTGGAGAAAGAACTCCGGCTCGTGATATGAACGACCTGGCCAAGATGGAACTCGTGGAGAAGGTTGGCTACCGTGGTTATCGTGTGTTGCGCGAAAAGATTGAGGCCTTTATCCCTCCGGTTGCTGCTGAGCTTGACTGACCAGTGTCGTTGAGACAAGTCGATTAGTAACGTTCATTTTTCCGCCTGTCCTGGTGATGCTGCCGTGGGACGAGTCGGGCGGTCTGCCGGTCACGGTTGAGTTGCTGCTGACCGCGCCGGAGGGTGGCCCGCTCATACGCCGGCACTTCAATGAGTGGGTCTGGCACGTCGCGGAAGGCTGCCGGCGTCGCTGCCCCGACTCGGGATCACGGGATGCACGTGCTTCGGCACCACTACGCGTCGGTGCTGCTGGATGCCGGCGAGTCGATCAAGGCGCTGTCGACCTATCTTGGGTACACCGATCCTGGGTTCACCCTCCGGGCCTACACGTACCTGATGCCCTCCAGCGCGGAGCGGACTCGGAAAGCGATTCATCAGGAGCGGGGCGGCGCAGGCGACGGCCAGGCCCCCGCTGATGGCCTGGAGACGGCCTGAGGGTGGAAAACGCCTGGTCGAAAGGGTGATCGGCCAGAATCCGGCTTACATGCCGACTTGTCCGCCCCACCCTTGCCGACCATCGGGCCTCAGCGCTGGATCGGGCCGCCCAAACGGGGACGGGAGCGACACGGCCGGTTGTCGGCACGGACGTCGGCGGCTGATTTCGCTAAGGTCGGGGTACTGACGCCCAACCGGAGGTTCTCGTGGCCGCGACATCCAACAAGGTGAGCCGTGGGTCGGCCAAGGCGAACTCGAAGGCGAACCCGAAGCCTGATGTCAAAGCCGCTCCCAAGGCCGGTTCCGGGGCAGAGGCAGCGCCGGCCGAGGGTGGGGCGCCGCGTTGGCTGGTGTTGAGTTCGCTGCTGCTCTCGATCGTCGGCCTCGGGCTGTCGATCTACCTGACGATCTCGCACTACACCAACCAGGCCGCGTTGATCTGCCAGGCGAACTCGGTGGTCAACTGCGTCAAGGTGACCACGAGCCCGGAGTCGATGATCTTCGGTATTCCGGTCGCGGTCCTCGGCCTCGTCTTCTTCGTACCGATGATCGCGCTGAACTCGCCGTGGGGCTGGCGGTCGAAGCTGCCCGCGGTGCGCTGGCTGCGACTGCTCGGTGTCGCGGTCGGGCTGGTGTTCGTGGTCTACCTGGTGTCGGCCGAGCTGATCATCATCGGGTCGATCTGCGAATGGTGCACCGGCGTGCACGTGATCACCCTCGCGCTGTTCCTTGTCGTGGTCATCGGCCACTACCGGATGGCACACCAGGACGACTGACAAGCACCCGCACGACCGACAAGGCACGGGCCATGCACTGACGGTCGGCCGAACTCAGGTCACGCAGAACTCGTTGCCCTCCGGGTCGGTCATGGTGATCCAGTCGTGTGGGCCCTGCCTTCCCCGGAAGAGTTCCCTGGCGCCGCGTTCGGTCAGCGCCGCCACCGTCGACGCCACGTTCTCCTTGCCGACCCGGACGTCGAGATGCAGCCGGGCCTTTCCACTCTTGGGCTCCGGCACCAGCTGGAACAGGATGCGGTGCCCCACCCCGGCCGAGGGCCCGTCCGGATGCACGATGGCCGCGCCCTCCTTCCACCACAGCTCACCCTGGAAGACGATGGTGTCGGTCTCGCGGGCCTGCCCCTCGGCGATCATCCGGCGGATGAACGCCTCGTCGGTCGGCTCAAGGCGCCAACCGAGCGTGTCGGCCCACCAGACCGCCTGGGTGTGTGGATCGGCGCTGTCCACGGTGACCTGGTACGAGTAAGCCATGCGCGCGCCTTAGGCTCGACCACCGACAGTTCTGACGCCTCCGCGCAGACCGGCACGGGCCGTCAGGAGCCGACCAGCGGTGGAGCGTTGAGATGACCGGAGGTCCGTGGCAGCCGGCCGGTGCCGCTGAGAGTTCGGGTGCGTCGCGGCGCGGCACACCGGGGGTGGGCGGTTGGCGGCGGGCGATGGTCGCTCGGGACCGGCAGCAGGCGCATCGGTCCTCGACACCGCTGGAGCTGCTGTTCGACCTGTGTTTCGTGGTCGCCGTCGCCCAGGCCGGCACCCAACTGCACCACGAACTCGCCGACGGCGCCGGCTGGCATGCGCTGGCCGGCTATCTGATGGTCTTCTTCGCCATCTGGTGGGCCTGGGTGAACTTCACCTGGTTCGCCAGCGCCTACGACACCGACGACGTCTTCTACCGGCTGCTGACCCTGTTGCAGATCGCCGGGGTGCTGGTGTTGGCGGCCGGGGTGCCGGCCGCGCTCGGCCACTTCGACTTCTCGATCATGACCTACGGCTATGTGATCATGCGGATCGCGATGATCGCCCAGTGGATCCGGGTGGCCGTCGAATATCCGCCCGGTCGGTCGACCGCGCTGCGGTATGCGGCCGGGATCGGGTTCTGCCAGATCTGCTGGCTGGTCCGCCTCGCCCTGCCCCAGCCGTGGGGTTACGTGTTCTTCCTTGTCTTCTTCGTGCTGGAGATGCTGGTGCCGATCTGGGCGGAGCTGACCGGTGGGGAGACCTCGTGGCATCCCGAGCACATCTACGACCGGTACGGCTGCTTCACCCTGATCGTGCTCGGTGAGTGTGTTTCCGCGACCACTCTTGCCGTGCAGGGGGTGGTGTCCGAGCACGGTGTCTCGGTCTCGCTGGTCTCGTTGGTGGTGCTGGCGGTCGGCGCGCTGCTGCTGGTGTTCGGGCTGTGGTGGGCGTACTTCAAGCACGAATCAGCCGATGTGCTCAAGGTTTCCCTGCGCACCTCGATGATCTGGGCATATACCCATTATCTGGTGTTCTCCTCGGTCGCCGCGCTCGGCGCGACCCTGAGCGTCGCCGTGGAGACCGCCCAGCACGGCACCGAGGTCGGTGCGCGGACGGCCGCGTTCATGGTCGCGCTGCCGGTCGCGGTGTTCCTGATCGCGGGCAACGGGCTGCACGGTGGGCTGAACCGGTCGTTCCGGATGGGTCAACGGTATGTCGTCTCGGTGGCGGCGCTGATCATCGCGCTGTCCTGGCTGGCCGGGCCGTTCGGGCTGGCCGCGACGGTGATGGCGATGGCGGTCGTGGTGGCGGCCCTGCTCGCCGTGTACCTGATCGGCCTGCGGCGGGCGGCCCGCGGCGCGCTGTCGCGTGCGGACCAGGTCGACCGACAGGTCGGCACGGATTCGGCCGAAGGATGATCAACCGGTACGATTGTCATGGGCTCGGCAGGGCAAGTGCGGGACGAGTTCAGCGCTCGGCTACCGGTCGAAGCGCGTGGCGGTGCGGTGATGGTGATGCAGAACACTCGGCTTTCTCCGCGCCGTTCAGGTCGGATTGGCACCCATATTGAACCCGATATCCGGTTTGGTCATTTCCTCCTCCATACGGGTGTATTATCCGGAAAATCGATCGCCCATGTTGTACACGGTCCGTTACCTAGTGTTGTGAGGACGAGTGAAGTTCGCTGACTACTGGGGCGAACGGGTGGTTTCTGTACCGGCTGAGCTGCTTGCGCCTGATGATGGACAAGGCCAGATGAAGACCGCCAGCCGAGTGGGGAACCGGATTGGATCTACGCTGCGCACAGCGACCACTACAAGACGTCAAACGGACATGGTGTACTCGTCACCAGTGACACCCGACGCTGACCGCGACTCGGTGCGTCGGGTGGCCCCACTCGTCGCATCAGGGAGGACGAGATGACCGCTTCGGCGATCCGCACGCTCGCTGCCGCCACTTCCACCTTCGGGACCAGTGGCGTGAGCCAGTGGATTCTCAACAACATCGTTCCCCTGTTGTTGCTGGTGGTGGCTCTGCTGCTGCTCTACTTGGGCGGCGGCAAGGGTGACAACGCCGGTGTCATGCGGCGCATCGGTGGAGTGTTCGTAGCGCTGGCGATCATCGGCATCGCCGTCACCGGAGCGGGCGTACACATCGGTACCTGGCTAGCCAGCTTGTTCAGCAGCTGATCGGCCGGGTGATCGGCTGTGCAGGTACGCACCGATGACGAGGTGTACCGCGTCGACGCGGTCTGGCTCGGTCCGCCCAAAGCGACTTTTCCCTGGCGCGCCCGGTACGTGGCGTGGGGTGTCGGCATCCTCGTCTTCCTCGTCGTGCTCACGATCCAGCGTGCGGTCGGCTTCGGCTTCGGTTTCTTCACAGTGGCTTGGGGCCTGGTCATTACCGTGGTGGTCACCAGGTTCGTCTGTTCCCGGATCAGCCACGAACGCCCACTCGGCGCGGTGCTGGCCATGTGGGGTCGCGAGTTGACCTCTCCCCGTGAGGCCGCCGGTGGCAAGGGCGGCGCGGCAAGCGCGACCAGGGTTCGGGTGCACGCCACCCGGCCCCGACCTCGGCGAGCCGCCCGCGCGGCCGCGGCGACCGGGCAGCCGGTCACGCAGCGCGGCGGTGGCAGGTCTGGTACGGCTGAACAACGTGGCAACGCGGGACGAGTCCGCACGGTGCACCGGTCCTCCGGCCGCAAAATGGCCAAGGCCAAGGGCGCACCGAGGGCAGTACGCACGCGCAGCAAGGAGGTAGGCGGTGTTCGGACGCCGGGCAGGAGGTGACGGTGGTCGGGCGAATCACCGGATCGCCCAGCACTCCGTCGCACCCGCCGAACCGCCCGCCTACAGCCGGCGCGGCCGACGCCTACCTGGGGAACAGGCCATCCCCAGCTACACCCCGTCGATCGCCGCGCGCAGCATCGACGGTCACCTGCTGCGCACCGGCCAGGACGTCTACGCCTGGTACCGCCTTGCCCCGCAGCGCTGGTCGTTCCGGTCGGACTCGCAACGCCAGGACCTGATCGCCGCGATCGCCGGCCAGTACGCCGAACTGCAGGGCCGTTGGCTGCACCTGCGGGTCACCACCCGGCCGTATCCGATCCGGATGTGGGCCGAGGCGCATGTGCACAACGCCGTCAACCGCCTCCCGGACACCCAGGGCGCGCCCTCCTTCGACGACTACATGGTCGGCGAGCAGCAACAGCTGTTCGGCCGGTCGATGGCGGAGAAGGAGGTCTATCTCGGCGTCCAGGTGCAGACCAGGAACATGGTCGACCGGGCCGTCGAACGGGCCGCGCCGCTGCTGCGCCGGATCTTCCCGGACGCCGTCGACGCCGAACTCGTCGCCCTGGACAGCGAGGTCGAGCACCTCGACCAGGTCCTGGGCTCGTCGGGTCTGGAGGGCCGCCCGGTCACCGCCGAGGAGATGTCCTGGCTGATGCACCGGTCCTGCTCGCTGGGCCTCCCCGCACCGCGCAACATGCCGGCCGTGCCGGGCGCGACCTGGGAGCCGGAGGACCTGGCCAGCTTCACCGACGCCGCCGACTTCCACACCGAGCCCTACGCGCCGACGGTCACCGTTCGCGGCCGGACCGGGTCCAACGCGGGTATCAAGCGCTACGTCGCGGTGCTGACCGTCGGCCAGATGCACGGCCTGCAGGTACCGGAGGTCGACGACCCGTGGGTGCAGCACGCCGACCGGCTGCCGGCCGGCGTGGAGTGGTCGGCGCGGATCTACGTGCGCAAGCCGGAGGAGGTGTCCGGTGAGCTGCAGCGGCAGATGAACAAGGTCCGCTCGCAGGTCCGGCACTACACCGACGAGCACGAACTCGAACCGCCGCAGGCGTTGGGCCGGCAGGCCTCGCGGGTGCTGGAGATCGACGACGAGATGACCTCCGGGTTCACCGCGCAGGCGACTCGGGTGCGGTCCTGGTGGCGCCTTGCGGTCTCCGGCGCGACCGAGCGGGAGGCGCTGCGCCTGGCCCAGCAGCTGCTTGAGCTGTACAAGCCGAAGGTCGCCATCGAACATCCCGAGGCGCAGTACGCGCTGGCCAGGGAGTTCATCCCCGGTGAGCCGCTGGCGAACTCGGCCTACCTGCGGCGTGGTTCGGTGCTGTGGGCGGCCTCTGCCGTGCCGACGGCGACCGCTGAGGTGGGCGACCGGCGCGGCATCCTGCTCGGTGAGACCTGCACGGCGACCCGCCGCCCGGTGGCCTGGGACCCGTGGATGGCGCAGGAGATCCGGGACGGCTCCGGCCTGACCGCCCTGGTCGCCGGCCTCGGTGGCGGTAAGTCCTTCCTCGGTGGCGGCATCGTCTACAAGACGCTGCGGGCCGGCGCCTACTGGACGATCCTCGACCCGTCCGGGCCGCTGGCGAAGCTGTGCGACCTGCCAGAACTGCGGCCCTACGCACGGCCGATCAACCTGCTCAACGCGCAGCCCGGCATCCTCAACCCCTACCGGGTGGTCGCCGAGCCGCTGTTGGAGCACTTCTACGACGAGGAAGACCCGGAACGGTCCTGGCGGCGGGAGAAAGCGCTGGTCGCGGCCACCCGGCGGCGGCTGGTGCTGGACGTGCTCAGCGGACTGGTGCCCTACGAGGTGTCCCGGCTGCCACAGACCCGGATCGTGCTGCTGCGCGCGGTCCGCGCGGTCGGCGGCCGGTTCGACGCCAACCCCGGCCAGGTCATCGAGGCGCTGCGCAGGGACGCGAGCGAGCATCACGAGCACGCCACCGTCGTCGCCGACTTCCTCGACGAGATGCGCGAGCGGATGAGCCTGCTCATCCCCGAACACGACGCCGACCCGTACGCCGAGGCCCGCGACGACCGGATGACCGTGCTCACCATGGCCGGCCTGACCCTGCCCAAGGACGGCGTCAACCGGGAGCACTGGACCGACGCGGAGTCCCTCGGTGTGGAACTGCTCAACCTGGCGGCCTGGCTGACTCAGCGATCGATCTACGAACGGCCCAAGGATCTGCGCAAGGGCGTCTGGATCGACGAGGCGTTCTTCCTCTCCGAGGTGCCGACCGGCCGGGTGCTGATGAACCGCTTCGCCCGTGACTCGCGTAAATGGAACGTCCGGGTGCTGCTGTCCAGCCAGATTCCCCAGGACTTCCTGCGTATTCAGGGTTTCGTCGCGCTGCTCGACTCCATGTTCGTCGGCCGGTTGGACGACGAGGACGCCCAGGCCGACGCGTTGCGGCTGCTGAAGGTGCCGGTCGGTGCCGGCTACGAGCAGGTCGTCGCGAGCCTCGGTCGACGTCCCGGCGGAGACCGGGGGATGACCGAGCGCGACACCGCGCCACGCCAGTTCATCTTCGGCGACGGCGCGGGCGGGGTCGAGCGGATCAGGATCGACTTCTCCGGCCCGCACCTTGAACACCTGCGCAGTGCCATGGACACCACCCCGGACGCGATGCGCGATTCCGCGGCGCACACGCCTGCCCTGCCCGGCAGACAAGCCGAACCGGTGTCCGTGCCGCACTACGTCGGCGACCCGGAAGGCGAGTTCGACAACGAGTTCGAGACCGAACTCGGCCTCGTCGACGAACTCGTGCACACCCCTGCCGACCGTTCCGGCCGCCAGACCGGTTCGGCTGACGGGGAGCGCGCCGAGCGGGACGACACGGTATGAGCGCCAGACCGACCCGGCCAACACCCGGCGGGCGATGCTCCCTGCCGCGCCCCGTGCGGCGCGCCTTGTCGCGCCTTCTGCCGCCGACAGTGATGGGGGGGTCGCGCTGATGGCCCTGACAATCCTGCTGGCCGTGCTCACCGCCGGGCTGTTCACGGCTGCCCAGCGTCGCGCCAAGCTGATCAAGCTCGGGCCGATGCTGCGTGGCGTGCCAGGGCTGAGCAAACGCAGCCGGTCCTGGCTGATGGTAGGCATGGTGGCCGGCCTGCTCGGCATACAGGTGGTCATCGGCACCCCGGCGTTCGCCGATGAATGCGGCCAGGCACCGATCCCGGAGCGGCCGGGCGCCGGCATGGTCGGCGCGATCGACCCACCCTCGGTCGACCACGGTGGACCCAACACGAACTACGGCAACTACAGCTACGCCGGCACCGTATGGCACGTCTACGAGGACAATTGCACATTGTCCACCACCATTACCGACCCGAATTCGGTCATCGACACCTGGGCCGGTAACGAGCTTTTCAATGTCGGCAAGAATGTTGTCGGCGCGACGAACAGTCTGCATTACGCGATGCTGTCCCAGGACAGCATGCTCAAACCGCTGGACAATGCGGTGGAAGGCGCCGCGCAGACGTTCTACAACAACATCTACGTCCGCTGGTTCGGTCCGGTCGCGCTGATTCTGGCCATTCTGCTGTTCCGCTACGTGTGGACCGGTGATCTGGCCAGTATCAGCAAGCGAAGCATGTGGGCGCTGGCCGGCATGTGGCTCGCCGCGTCGGTGCTCGCGTTGGGGCCGGTGTATTCCGAGGTCGATACCCTGCTGCTGCAGAAAACCTCCGAGATCCAGGCCGGTTTTCTACCCGAGAACCAGGTCGACGCGCAGCGGCACGTACTGCCCGACGCGCTGTATGACAACGTGATCTTCGCCAACTGGCAGCGCGGTGAGTTCGGCGATCCGAATTCACCGCAGGCGAAACAGTACAGTCAGGAACTGCTTTCCGACCAGGCCTGGACGAAAACGCAAACCGCCGCTGCCGATGATCAGGCGCAGGTCACCGCGAAACAGAACGATTTCAAGACGCTGCCGGACAAACTGGGGTCGGCGGCCGGCTTCTTCGAAGGCAGCGAGGGAAGCCGGACCGGTGACGGATTCCTGGCCATGTTCCAGGGCTTCGCCTATTCGCTGTTCCAGCTTTTCGCCAAGGCCGCCGTCCTGCTCGCACAGGTACTGATCCGGGTGCTGATGCTGGCCGCGCCGCTGATCGGTCTCGCCGCGATGGTCGTACCGGAACTGCTGCCGCGCGTGGCCAAGGCGGCGGGCGCGGTGCTGTTCAACGTGCTGCTGCTGTCCGCGTTGGCCGGTATGGACGCCCTGCTGCTCGGCCTGATCTTCAACGCGTCCAGCCAGCTGTCGCTGTTGGCGCAGATGCTGCTGGCCACGCTCGTCACCGTGGTCTTCTTCATGGTCGGCAAGCCGATGCGGCGAATGTGGCAGATGGTCGAGCTGTCCGTCGGCGCGGCAGGCCGTGGCTTCCCAGCGGCGTCGACGATCTTCTCGCGGCGGCGCAAGAAGGACGAGGGCACGACCCCGCAGGACGACTTCTGGGAGAATGTCCGCAACGGCGGCAGCGGTGACAGCGTGATCGACGCCGCGACCGCCCGTGGTCGGCGCATCCGCCCTGAGGCGACCTACCCCGAACCCGCCGGCACGGTTTCGGCCGCCGCCCGCCGAATGGACCTCGGCGGCCGTCGAGAACTGACCGCGCGGCCCGGTGGTGGCCCGACCACCGTACTGCCGGTCGGTGCCGGTGGCCCGCTGCCGATCGACGGCCCGGCGGTCAGGGTGTCCGAGCGCAGGACGAGCCGGGTGGTGGACACTCCGCCGGTGGTGGACCATTCCTGGGACCGCGACCGGGGCGAGGACGCGTTCGTGGTGCCGTCCAAGGTCAGCCGCAACCGGGAGGTCGTGCCCGGCCCAAGGCGAGCGGAAACCGAAATGGTCGCCGGCCGACCCGTCTTCGTGCTCTACCGACCGTCCCGTGGGCTTGAGGTCCGCGACGGCGGCTGGGACTCAAGGTCGGCGAGGAGCTAGCGCGATGACCCCCGCAGCTCTCCCGACACCCCGCACCTCACCCCGACCTCTCGCCCATCACAACCCCGCCCGCACCCAAGTCCCCAGCCCCACCCCACAAATTTTCGCCTGTAATCAAGCAGCCCCCGCCCTCCCAGGGGGGGCGCGCCCTGTTCCAGCCTATCGAATCGGAAACCGCTGGTGCGCGGTTATTTACGCGGTCTGTGGACAACTCCGTGGCTGTGGACAACCGGGTGCGGTCGGCCTGCGGTGCGAGTATTTTGCGCTCTGCAACCGTTGCCATCCCGACTGCGCACAACGTCGCGACCGCGGACAGTACCCCGACTCCACCGAACGTCGCGACCGCGAACGATATAACGGCGAATCCGGGCATTAGGAGCCACGAGAACTCATGCCCATCAGGACGAACCGAGGCCGCGCAGCGGTGTACCGCCGCCTGTGGGGATGGCCGCTGCGCTCGCCTCGGCATCTGGTCGGTGCGATCGTCGGCCTGATCGTCATCGCGATCGCCGTCGCGATCGGTCTCAGCCACCTGCACAGCGGTTCGACCAACCACTCTGCTGATTTCACGAACCCGAGCTTCAGCAGCATCGCGAACGCCCCGCCCTCCTCGCAGGTGCTCGCGCCGCCGGCCGCCGGCACCAGCGAGCCGACCACCCGGCTGGCCAGTCCGCCGGAGACGCCGAGTTCCGCCCCGCCTGCCCCGGAGGCACTGCAGGTCGTCCAGGAATGGGGGCAGGCCTGGGTCAACCATCCGGTCGGCATGACCAACCAGCAGTGGCTCGCCCAGCTCCAGCCTTACACCGAACCTGAATTCCTGCCGCAGCTCGCCTCGGTGAACCTGGCCAACATTCCGGCCACCCAGGTGACCGGCCCGGCCAGCTCGATCACCTCCTACACGAGTTCGGTGGTCGCGCTGTTGCCGACCAATGGCGGAAACCTGCAGATCACGGTGGTGTCGACACCGCAGGGGTGGCAGGTTTCCGCGTACACGGAAGCGTCCTAGCCGTGCGGCGCGCCGTCATCCTGATCGCGGTCGCCGGGGTGATCGTCTTCGTCGCCGTACTGGTCACGAATGTGGTCGTCGGCGGTTCCGAGACGGCGGGCGCCGAGTACGCGAACACCAGCTGCGATGCCGCGCTCGGCCCGTTCACCGGTGGCGACGCCAGTTCCGGCGCGGGGCAGGCCGGTCAGCTGGACTCCGGGCAGCAGTCCATCGTCGCGATGATCATTTCCATCGGCAAGCAGCGGAGCCTGCCCTCGATGGGCTGGCAGGTCGCCATCCAGGCCGGGATGCAGGAATCCGGCCTGCACAACGACGCGGGCGGGGACCGTGACTCGGCCGGGATCTTCCAGATGCGCCCGTCCCAGGGCTGGGGCAGCTACCAGCAGATCACCGACCCGAACTACGCCATCGGCAAGTTCTACGACGTACTCACCGGGGTGCCGAACTGGCAGCAGCAACAGCCCGGCGCCGACGCCCAGGCCGTTGAGCGGTCAGCCTTCCCGCTGGCATACAACAAGTGGCAGACCATGGCCGCCTACCTGGTCGAACATGTCGGCCAGGTCGCCGATCCGACCGGTTGCGGTGCCGGCGTCGGCAACCTGCTGCCGGCTCCCACCCAGGCGGCCTCCGTGGCCATCGCGTTCGCGCTCAGTCAGATCGGCAAGCCCTACGTCTGGGGCGCGACCGGGCCGAACTCCTACGACTGCTCCGGGCTGATGCTGCGGGCCTACCAAGCCGCCGGCATCGACCTGCCGCGGGTGTCCGCCGACCAGTTCCACGCGGGCGCGTTGCTACCCGTGCATGACGCCCAACCGGGTGATCTGATGTTCCTCGCCTACAACCCGAACGACCCGACCACGATCCACCACGTTTTCATGTATTTGGGCAACAACCAGATAGTTGAGGCCCCGTACACCGGTCAGAACGTCCGCCAGGTGTCGATGCCGTGGAATGATCCTCAACTTGTCCAGCAGGCGGTTCGTCCTGGAGTCTGAGCGGGCTGTCCATCGCGACCGGGGGTGCCAGTCGCGGCGAGCAGCCGGTGCGGAAAACAGTTGATCAACGCGATACAGGCAACACGCGATACAGGCAACAGATGCCACAGATGCAGCAGGAAATGCAGGAGATTGCAGGAGGCGGCCATCATGTTCACCCCTGATCCCATTCCCCGTCCGGCTGGGCCGCCCGCGTCGAGCACCCCGTTGCGGGACTACCTCGGCCGGCCCCACCCCGGTGTCACCCCCGGCTACGCGGTGCTGCCGGCATCGCTCGTCGAATCGATGCCGCTGCCCTGGCAGCAGCAGATGACCCATCTGCTCGCCGAGTTCCACCAGGCGTTCGGTCACCTGAACTGGCCGGTCTACCGGGTCCAGCCCTCCCGCTACGAAAAACTGGTCGACCTCGACGAGGATCAGCTGGCCGAGGTCGGCTGCATCGTCGAGATCGACGCCAACGGGGAGCTGGTGTACCGGGAACGCAACGGCCGGCGGATCGAACATGCCGAGGAGGCGACCGTGCTGGTGTCCTGCCTCGACCCGATCCCGGCCACCCAGACCGCGCCCAGCTACGCGGCCTACCAGCAGCAATACACCCCGCCGATGCCGTCATCGCCGTCGTCGATGCCGGGCCCGGTCGGCGGTCAGGGCTTCGGCCCCAACCCCGGTGCCGCCCCGCCCAACGGCCAACAGTGGTGAGCGGCCGGTGAACCCATGACGGCCGGAAGGTGATCGTGCCCGACCGGACCTGACGCGGTCACGGGCGGGATATTAGGGTCGGGGTGTGGCGGCGCAACCGCGGTCTGAAGCCATCCGCTCCGATCGGAGCGGCGGAGAAGACTTTTCAGCTATCCGCGCCGAGTTCGCCCTGCCCGCCGACTATCCGACCGCAGCGCTCGTCGAGGCCGAACAGGCCCTCTCGGTCGATCTCGGGCCTCGTGAGGATGCCACCGACCTGCCCCTGGTGACCATCGACCCGCCCGGCGCGAAAGACCTCGACCAGGCGTTGCTGGTGCTGCGGCACGGCGACGGCTACCGCCTGCACTACGCCATCGCCGACGTCGGGCACTTCGTGGTGTCCGGCGGTGCGTTGGACACCGAGGCTCGCCGTCGGGGCCAGACGCTGTACCTGCCGGACGAGGTCGTCCCGCTACACCCGGCCCTGCTCTCCGAGGGCGCCGCGAGCCTGCTGCCCGGTGAGGTCCGGCCCTCGGTGCTGTGGACCATCGACTGCGACGCGGGCGGCGAGGCGCAGGCCGTGCGGGTTCGGCGCGCAATCGTGCGCTCGGTCGCCCAGTTCGACTACGACACCGTTCGTCAAGAGCTGGCCGCGGGGGCCGGGCATCCGTCCTTCGCGCTGCTGCCCGAATTCGGCCGGTTGCGCAGGGAACTCGCGGTCGGCCGAGGCGCGGTGGAGTTGCAGTTGCCGGAACAGCGTGCCGTTGCCGACGGCCAGGGCGGCTGGCGGCTGCAACTGCGTTCGCGCGTCGACGTCGAAGCCTGGAACGCCGAACTTTCCCTGCTCACCGGCATGTGTGCGGCGCAGTTGATGTTGCGGGCCGGCATCGGTGTGCTGCGCACCCTGCCGGATCCGGAGCCGGAGGCCATGGACAGCCTGCGGCGCAGGGCCCGAGCGCTGGGCGTCGACTGGCCGGTCGGTGAGACCGCGGCAAGGGTACTGGCCGGGCTGGATCCGAGACGGCCGGAGGCGCTGGCCTTCCACGTCGACGCCACCCGGCTGCTGCGTGGCGCCGGCTACACCGTCGTCGACACCGCGACCGGCAGCCTGCCGAACACCATCGTGCACGCCGGCCTCGGCGCCCCGTACGCGCACGTCACGGCCCCGCTGCGGCGCCTCGTCGACCGCTTCGCCGCCGAGGTCTGCCTTGCCATCGCGGCGGGCGATGAGGTGCCGGACTGGGCCCGGCAGGCGCTGCCGGAACTGCCGGGCCTGATGGCCTCCTCGGACCTGCTCGCCAGCCGCGTCGAGCGAACCTGCCTCGCCCAGGTCGAGGCCTGGGTGCTCGCCGACCAGGTCGGCCAGGTGTTCCCCGCCGTGGTCCTGCATGCCGAGGCACGCGGTGGTGAGGTCTTCGTGCCCCAACCGCCGGTGGTCGCCCGCTGCGTCGGCGACAGCCTGCCCGAGGGCCAGCAGATCCAGGTCCGACTCGTCGAGGCCGACGCCGGCCGTCGCAAGGTCGGCTTCGAACGCGCCGATGACTGACCCGGCCGGGCCTCTTCTCGACGACCTCGACGACCTTGGCGTCCCTGTGCCGCTGCCGGCAAGGCCGAGCCGGGTGGTCAGCCTCGTGCCGTCGCTGACCGAGTCGATCGAGGTTGCCCTGCCGGGGGTCGTGGTCGGCGCGACGGACTACTGCACTCATCCGTCCACTATGGATGTTGTACGTGTCGGTGGCTCGAAGTATCCGAAGGTCGACTCGGTCATCGCGCTGCGGCCCGATCTGGTGGTCGCCAATGTCGAGGAGAACCGTGCGGAGGACGTGCAACACCTGCGCGCCAACGGAATCCCGGTCTGGGTGACCGAGGCCGCGCCCACTGTTCCGGTCGGCCTCGCCTCGGTGCGGAGGCTGCTCGTCGAGGCACTGGGCGCACCCGAACCGGCCTGGCTGCTCGCGGCCGAACGCGACTGGGCCTCGGTGCCGCCGATGCGGGCGAGGGCCGTCGTGCCGGTATGGCGCAAGCCCTGGGTCGTCCTCGGCCGGGACACCTTCGCCGGGGATGTGCTGCGCAGGCTCGGAATCGGCAACGCGTATGCCGATGACGAGGACCGTTATCCGCGCCCGACCCTGCGACAGTTGCGAGAGAAGTTCGACAGCGGCGCGGCGGACCTCCTCGTACTCCCGGACGAGCCCTACCTGTTCACCGACACCGACGGCCCGGAGGCCTTTCCCGGCGTGCGGTACGTGCTGCTGTCCGGCCGTCACCTGACCTGGTGCGGGCCGTCGTTGGCCGAGGCGAAAAACCTTGATCTCCGCCCGAAGAGATGACGATCTTGTCGATGATTGTTGTTTCCGCACATTGATTGCTGTTGTGCCTGATAGCCGACCGAAGCGTCACCCGTTTGTCGTAGTAGCAATCTTTGGTGTCCGAACCGTGACGATGATCCTCTCCGGGGTGCGTATATTTGCTGGTCGTAGCTGTTGTCCGGCGCGTGCCGTAGGAGCGAATTGTGCCCGCAGGATCTGTTGATATCCGGATCGATGATGACTCGAATGATGAGCTGCGCTCCCTTGCCGGCTGGTTGCGGGATGAGGACGATTTTCGCGGCCGCATCCGGTTTGTGGAAAAAGCTGTTGACCCTGGTCAGATGGGCGGTTTCGTCGACGCGGCGGTAGTGGTCCTGACCAGCGGAACTGCTTCTACATTCGTGTCGTCGCTGTTCGGCTGGTTCGCGCGACGCAAAGAGACACATGCCGTATCGCTGAAGCTGCGTGCCGCCGACGGTCGCGAACTCGAACTGAAGTGTGGGTCCGGCGACGACGCCCAACGTGTCCTTGACCAGGTCCTGTCGGTATTCAGCGATGAGGCGTGAAATCAGTTGCCAGGATATCCCGATCCTGATCTTTCTCGTGCGATTTCGACTCGGGGCTTGGCGTTCGGCCAGGACCCAACTGCTCATCGCTTTCTGCACCGGATCGCGGACCGAACTCGAACGAAAGGGCGGCACGCACGGAAATCCGTGCGCGCCGCCCTTCGCGTCGGTCGATCAGTGGAAAGCGTGTTCCGGAGCGGGGAATTCCCTGGTGCGGACGTCGGCGGCGAATTCGCTGGCGGCGGTGGCCAGGACGCCGGCCATGTCGGCGTAGCGCTTGACGAACCTGGGGGTCTTGCCACGACGCAGACCGGCCATGTCCTGCCAGACGAGCACCTGGGCGTCGCAGTCCGGACCGGCACCGATGCCGACGGTCGGGATGCGTAGTTCGTGGGTGACGCGCTTGGCCACCTCGGCGGGGACCATTTCCATCACCACGGCGAAGGCGCCGGCTTCCTGCAGGGCCAGGGCGTCGGCTACCAGGAGGTCACCGGCGTCGCCTCGGCCTTGCACTCGGTAGCCGCCGAGGTTGTGTTCACTCTGCGGGGTGAAGCCGATGTGACCCATCACCGGCACGCCTGCCGAGGTCAGCGCCTCGACGTGGGCGGCGAAGCGGCGGCCGCCTTCGAGTTTGACGGCGTGCGCGAGGCCTTCCTTCATGAACCGGACGCCGGTCGCAAGCGCTTGCTCCGGCGACAGCTGGTAGGAGCCGAAGGGCAGGTCGGCGACGACCAGCGCGTGTTTTGCCGACCGGGTGACGGCCCTGACCAGCGGAAGCAGTTCGTCGACGGTCACCGGCAGCGAGGTGTCGTAGCCGTAGACGTTGTTGGCGGCCGAGTCGCCGACCAGCAGGACCGGGATGCCGGCCTCGTCGAACAGTTCCGCGGTGTACATGTCGTAGGCAGTCAGCATGGGCCACGGCTCGCCGCGTTCCTTGAGCTGCTGAAGGTGGTGGATGCGGACGCGCTTGAGCGGCTTTCCCTCGGTAGCGGCGGCCGATGGGCCGGAGCCGTAGGGGGCGGGTTCCTCAGCGCCTACCGGGTTTACACCTGGGTTGGTGGACATCGTCGTCGACCGTCCTTCCCTCGAGGCCCATTACTGGGTCCCCGGGTCTGTGCGGATGGTGTACCCGCCAAGCGTGACACCAGCGTGCCGCGCCCGCAGTCGCTTGCGACGATGCTCACAGCAGGCTTACCAGCGCTGGTGAGCGGTTTGAGACCGACCGGCTACATGGCCGCCATGAACATGTAGACCATGCCGGCACCCATCACGACCCGGCATCCTTCGACGACCCTGGGTCTGCTCAACACGGTGGTCACGCCGTCACCGGCGACGGCGACAGTGCTGCGTTTCACTCGAACGAGGGACCAGACGGTGTAGCCGATGAAGTACATCGCGAAGGAACTCGCCAGCGACTGCAGTGGCATCGGATGCGCGCCGCCGACGGTCCTGCCGATGGTCGTGTCGGTGGTGACCAGGACGACGTAGGCCATGGCGAGGCCGGCCATCAGGTGGTGCACGTACTGCCAGGATGCGGTGGGCGTCAGTGCCACGCCGCGCTGCGGCTTCAGCAGCAGGACCGCGAACACAACGGCCTCGCCGAGGAAGGCGAGCAGCCACACGACCTTGGGCACCAGACCCAACAGGGCCAGCAGCATGGCGATCATGCCGAGGCCCATCAGCAGCTGGCTGACGTCCTCGTGCCAGTGCGGCATCCCGGCCGGCCGGGAGCCGGCACCACGGTAGATCGCGAGCCTGGCCAAGCATGACAGGCACACCAGAGCCAGCAGCGAGGACAACACCCAGCTGACCCAGACGGGTCCGGCCACCATGTTCCTTCCTTCGCCGCGCGCGACCGCATCACTCGGTCGGCGCCACGGACTGTTGACGCTGTCTATGGTGCAACAGCGGCTTTCCAGTCAACACGGCGGCCGGTGCCAGCGGGAGCGGGCAACCGGGGGATTCGGTTACCCGACCGAGTGATTCCCGCATGATTCCCGATGAGCAAAGGAAGTTCAGCTGGTCGTGATGGGGGCCCGTTCGCGCCAGCCGTTGGTGATCGGCAGCCGCCGGTCCCGGCCGAACGCGCGGAAGGTGATCTTGGTGCCCGGCGGGTACTGGCGGCGCTTGTACTCGGCGGCGTCGACCATCCGCAGCACCTTTTCCACCACCTCCGGGTCGAACCCGGCTTCCAGCAGGTCGTGGTAGCCCCGGTCGGCCTCGATGTAGACGTCGAGGACGGCGTCGAGCAGGGCGTAGTCGGGCAGGCTGTCTGTGTCGAGCTGGTCGGGGCGCAGTTCGGCCGACGGCGGCTTGGTGATCGAGTTCGGCGGGATCGGCGGGGTTTCGCCGTTGCGCTCCGCTTCGGCGTTGCGCCATTTCGCCAGCTCCCAGACGAGCGTCTTGGGCACGTCCTTGATGGGCGCGAAACCGCCGACCGCGTCGCCGTAGATGGTGGAGTAGCCGACCGCCAGCTCGGTCTTGTTGCCGGTGGCCAGGACGAGGTGGCCGAACGCGTTCGACCGGGCCATCAGCAGCACACCACGGCAGCGGGCCTGCACGTTCTCCTCGGCGAGGCCGGTGAGACCGAGCTGGTCGACGAAGACTTTGACCAGCTCGCCGATGGGCTGGGTCTCGAAGTGGCAGCCGATGCGGGCGGCCAGGTCGGCGGCGTCGGAGCGGGAGTGTTCCGAGGAGTAGCCCGAGGGCATGGACACGCCGTAGAGGGCGTCGGCACCGAGGGCGTCGGCGGCCAGCGCGGCGACGACGGCGGAGTCGATACCACCGGAGAAGCCGAAGGTGACCGAGCGGAAGCCGTTCTTGTGCACATAGTCGCGCAGGCCGGTGACCAGCGCGGACCACACCTCGGCCGGTTCGGGCAGCGGCGCTGCGACGGGCGGGGCGGGGACGGTCGGATACGCGGCGAGGGGCTGCTCGGAGATGACGACCCTGCGCAGTTCGAACTCGCCGATCGTGCCGGTCCGGTCGTGCCGGCCGGTGGGCAGGTCGAGGTCGATGAGCATCAGATGCTCGACGAACTGGGGAGCCCGTGCGAGCAGGGTGCCCTCGGCGTCGACGACCAGCGAGTCGCCGTCGAAGACCAGGTCGTCCTGGCCGCCGATGGTGTTCACGTAGGCGACCGGGGCGTGCGCCTCAAGAGCTCGGCCCGCGACGAGGGGGAGGCGCTGGTCGTCCTTGTTGCGTTCGTAGGGCGAGGCGTTGGGCACCACGACAAGGTCGACGCCTGCCTCGCCCAGTGCCGCGATCGGGCCGCCGTCCTGCCAGAGGTCCTCGCAGATGACCATGCCGACATCGAGGCCGTGCAGCCGGATGACATCCAGCGACCGGCCTGCCTTGAAGTAGCGGCGCTCGTCGAAGACGCCGTAGTTGGGCAGATGGTGCTTGAACTGCTTGGCCACCACCTGGCCACGGTGCAGCACTGCGGCGGCGTTGCGCGGGCCGACCTCGTCGCGGTCGAGATAGCCGACCACGGCCGCGGTCTCACCACAGCCGGCGTCCTCCAGCCGCTCGGCGAGCCGGTCGAGGGCGCGCAGCGAGGCGTCGGCGAAGGAGGCGCGCAGGGCGAGGTCCTCGACCGGGTAGCCGGTCAGCGCCATTTCCGGGAAAACCACCAGGTGGACGCCGGCTTCGGTGGCCTTGCGGGTCCACTCGACGATCAGGTCGGCGTTCGCGTCGAGGGCACCGACGCAGGGATTGCACTGGGCAAGTCCGAGGCGCAACTGCGGCATGCGCACATCATCGTCCAATCGGGTCGCAAACGCGCCTGGGTGTGGGCCAGAACGCACTTTTCGCCTCTGAGGATAAAACCAGCTGGTGAACCGGGCACCTGCATGCCGATGCTGTTCCTGACCGAGTTCCCGTCCGGTTTCGGCGTGATGACGCTGGACATCACGGCAGGCTCGATCCAGCCCGAGAACACAGGAGTATCCGCAGGTTGATTGACTGAGCAGGACCTATCCTGCGCGCAGCGCAATCCTGCGGAAGGTTGGAGATCATGACGGCTGGCTCCCAGGATGAGCCCGGCAGATCTGGTGGATCTGGCGAATCCGACTCCTCCGCAGCGTCCGGAAGCTCGGCGGACGAGCGACTGTGCCGGTGCGGGCATCCGCGTGCGGCGCACCGCCACTACCGCAAGGGCAGCGACTGCGCGCTGTGCCCGGCAGGCGGCTGCGCCAGGTTCCGGGCCGTGGACGGTGGTTGGCGGGGCCTGTTCCGCAAGCGCTCCTAGCGAGCACTGCTGACAACGGCAAGCTCCTGGCGTCAGCCTCTGGCGTCAATTTTAACCGGGTGGTAGAAATTTGCTGACCGGTGATTTTCGGACATCCCGACGGCACCGGTGATCGGCTCCGACACCATCGATGCCTAGGAGATCCCGTGAGCGCACCTTCCGTGCAGCTGTACTCGGTCCGCGACAATTTCGCCGCAGACCCCGCCGACACCCTGCTACGCCTTGCCGAGATCGGTTTCACGCAGGTCGAGCCGTACGGCGTTGTGGAGAACGTGGCCGCGCTGCGCACCGGACTGCCGGACAACGGCCTCACCGCGCCGACCGCGCACGCCCGGCTGATCGGCGCCGACCAGCCCGCCGTGTTCGCGGCAGCCGCCGAGCTGGGCATCGGGATCGTCATCGACCCGATGGTGACGGTGGACAAGTGGCAGGACCCTGCCGACATCGCGGCAACGGCCGCTGCGCTCAACGCCGCCGCGAAGCTCGCTGCCGAGCACGGCCTCCGGATCGGCTACCACAACCACTGGTGGGAGCTGGAGTCCAGGATCGACGGTCGCGCCGCATTCGAGTTCTTCGCCGAGGCGCTCGACCCGGCGGTCGCGCTGGAAGTGGACACCTACTGGGCCACCGCGGGTGGGGAGAACGCGCCGGAGTTGTTGCGGCGACTGGGTGAGCGGGTGCATGCGATCCACGTCAAGGACGGCGGCCTGCACACCGACGCCTCCGGGCAGGTACCTGCCGGGCAGGGGCGGGTACCGGTGACCGAGGTGCTCGCGGCGGCGCCGAACGCGCTGCGGGTGATCGAGTTCGACGCCTACGACGGTGACATCTTCGCCGGGATCGCGGCCAGCTTCGCGTTTGTCACCAAGGCCGAGGAAGCCAAGGCCGAGGAAGCCCCTGCCAAGGAAGCCCCTGCCGAGAAAGTCCCTGCCGAGGAAGCCCCTGCCGAGAAAGTCCCTGCCGAGGAAGCCCCTGCCGAGAAAGTCCCTGCCGAGGAAGCCGCGAAATGAGCACCGGACCGGTCGGCGTCGGCATCATCGGCGCCGGGGTGATCAGCGATACCTACCTGGAGAATCTCGGCGGTTTCCCGGATGTGCGGGTACTGGCCGTCGCCGATCTCGATGTCGAGCGGGCGGCGGCGCAGGCGGCCAGACACCAGGTGCCGGCTTCCGGCCCGGTCGCCAGGGTGCTCGACGATCCCGCGATCGAACTGGTCGTCAACCTGACCATTCCGGCCGCGCACGTCGACGTCGGACTGGCCGCGCTGGACGCGGGAAAGCACGTGTGGGCGGAGAAGCCGCTCGCACTGGACCGGCAGACCGGCCGCAAACTGCTCGATCGGGCCAAGGAGAAGGGCCTTCGGGTGGCCAGCGCGCCGGACACCGTGCTCGGCGCCGGCCTGCAGACCGCGCGGCGGGCCGTGGACGCGGGCCGGATCGGTGAACCGAGGACCGCGCTGGCGCTGTTTCAGACCCCCGGCCCGGAAAGCTGGCATCCCGCGCCGGAGTTCCTGTTCCAGGCCGGTGGCGGGCCGCTGCTGGACATGGGGCCGTACTACCTCACCGAGCTGGTGCAGCTGCTCGGACCGATCCACCGCGTCACCGGAACCGGTGGCCGGGCGCGGGAGACGCGGGTGATCGGCTCGGGGCCACGGGCCGGCACCGAGTTCGCGGTGACGGTGCCGACCACGGTCACCGCGCTCGTCGAATTCGAGCACGGTGGTTCCGCGCAGGTGGTGCTGAGTTTCGACTCGGCATTGGCGCGCACCGGTTTCGTCGAGCTGGCCGGCACCCTCGGCACCGCGGTACTGCCCGACCCGAACCAGTTCGACGGCTCGACGCGGCTGCACCTGCTCGGCAAGGACGAACCGGAGGAGCTTGCCGCGCAAGGACACCAGGCCTCGCGCGGCACCGGCGCGCTGGAACTGGCGCGGGCGATCCGAGCCGGGGTACCGGAACGCGCCTCCGGCGAGCTGGCCTATCACGTGCTGGACGCGATGCTGGCCATCGACGAGTCGATCACCCGAGGGCAGGCCGTCGAGGTGCAGAGTTCGGTCGAGGTCCCACCCGCCCTGCCGGACGGCTGGGACCCGCACCAGCGAACCCTCTAGTCAAGCGGGACGGTGAGCAGGTTGCGCAGGTAGAACCGCAGCGAACCGACGAGGTCCACCGCGTCGGGGGTGGTCAGCCACTGCACCTGCAGACCGTCCATCAACGCGACGAAGCTCAGCGCGGCGAGCCGAGGGTCGACCTCGGCCCGCAGCTCGCCGCGCTCGGCCATCGCCAGGAACGAGGTGTGCACGTCCTCGCGGGCCAGCCGGTAGTGCTCCTGGAAGTACTGGTGCGCGGGATGGTCGGCGGCGACCGCTTCGGCGGCCAGCCTGCTGTAGAGGTCGACGATGCCGGGATGGCGCACGTTGTGCTCGGCGAGGGTGATGAAGTGCCGCAGCACCTCAAGGCCCGGCGGGCCCTTCAGCTGCTCGCGTTCGGCGTCCTCGGCGTCCCTGCGTTCGAGCACCGCCGCGAGCAGGGCCTCCTTGGTCGGGAAGTAGTACAGCAGGCCGGCATGGGTGATGCCGACGCGCTTGGCGATCTCCCGCAGCGACGACCCGTGGTAGCCGACCTCGCCGTACATGTTGGCCGCCGCCGTGATGATGTCCTCACGGCGGATCCGACCCTTCAGATACCCCCCGGTCGCGGGGGTCTCGACGGCGCGCACCCGACCATTATGCGAGCAGGTCCCGCGCGGCGGCGTCGGGTGGGGCGCGCTCGCCGGCCCGCGATGCGCACGCACAGCGTGCGATACCCCGAGCTGACCAGCTCACCCGGTGACTCATGGCCCCAGACAGTCCTCATGCCCCCAGCATCGGCATCCACCCTGAACGGCTGCAGACGCGACTTGTCGACTCTTTGGGGAGACAGTCAGGAGTTATCGCCTGGCGGCGGCCAGGAGACGAAACGGCGCGGTGTGCCGGTTGCCGATGTTCATATCAGCAACCCGCACACCGCGCCAGTGTTGCGCGGAGCGGAGTCAGGCCAGCCGGACCCGTGGATCGAGCACGGCATAGAGCAGGTCGACCAGGATGTTGGCGACCACCACGAACACCGCGGCCAACAGCACCACCGCGATGATCACCGGTTCGTCCTGGTTGACCACCGCGTTCACCGACATCCGGCCGAGGCCGTTGAGCCCGAACACCTGCTCGGTCACGATCACGCCGCCGAGCAGGGTGCCGACGTCGATACCGAACTGGGTGACCACCGGGACCAGCGCGGCCCGCAGACCGTGCCGGTAGGTGACCCGCCGTTCGGAAAGACCCTTGGAGCGCGCGGTGCGGATGTAGTCCTCACCGAGCACTTCCAACATCTGGGTTCTTGTCAGCCGGACATAGGTCGCCATCGTGATCAGCGCCAGCGTGATCCAGGGCAGGATCAGGTGCTGGGCCCATTGGCCAGGACTGGTCGTGAGGTCCACGTACCCGCTTGGTGGGAACCAATGGACCCCGGCCAGAGTGAGTTGGTAGAACAGCACTTCCAGCAGGAGCAGACCGAGCACGAAGCTCGGGAACGACAGGCCGGTCAACGCGAACACGGTCGCGCCCCGGTCCAGCCAGCTCCTCGGCCGGGTCGCCGACAGCACGCCGATCAGGACACCGAAGATCAGCCAGATGATCGCCGCGCCGAGGGCGAGCGACACGGTGACCGGCAGTGCCTGGCCGATCAGGTAGGTGACCGGCTGGTGGCTGTAGTAGGAGGTGCCGAGGTTGCCCTGCAACAGCCGAACCAGGAAGTGCCAGTACTGCTCGTAGATCGGCTGGTCGAGGCCCAACTGGTGGGTGACCGTTGCGACGAGTGCCTTGTTCTGTCCGGCGAACTTGCCCAGCAGCAGCGCGACCACGTTGCCGGGAGCGATGAAGAACAGGGTGAACACCACGAGGCTGATCAGCCAGATGACGATGAGGCCGGTCAGAATGCGACGAATGATGAAGCGCAGCATCAGATCACTTCCTCGCCGCGAGCAGGCGTTCGCTGCGCGGGTCCAGCGCATCTCGCACACTGTCGCCGAGCAGGTTGAAGGCCAACGTGGTCAAGATCAGCGCAAGGCACGGGAACACCAGGAACCACCAGGCCACCTGGTAGTAGTTCTGTGCGTCGCTGAGCATGTTTCCCCAGCTCGGGGTCGGCGGAATGATGCCGACACCGAGGAAGGACAACGTCGCCTCGAACACGATCGACGTCGGGATGAGCAGGGTGGTGTACACGATCACCGGCGCGATCAGGTTCGGCAGCACGTCGACGAACATGATCCGCAGGTCACCGGCGCCAAGGGATCTGGCCGCCTCGACGTACTCCTTCTCCCGGATCGACAGCGTCTGGCCACGCACGATGCGGCCGACCGAAGCCCAGGAGAAGAACGAGATGACCACGATCTCGATGAACTCGCTCGGACCGGCCACGGTGACCAGCGCGATCGCGAACAGCAGGAACGGGAAGGACAGCACGACATCCATCAACCGGGCCAGTACCGCGTCGACGGCGGGGCCGAAGTAGCCGGCACACAGGCCGACGATCACGCCGATCAGCACCGCGGCGACCGCCGCCGAGATGCCGACCTCCAGCGAGATCCTCGTGCCGTAGATGATCCGGACGAGGATGTCCCTGCCGAGGTTGTCGGTACCCAACAGGTGCGCCCCGCCGGGGCCGACCGGCAGGCCGTCGACGGTGATGCCGTTGGTGCTGCGGTCCTGTTCGGTCGGGCTGAAGCCGAGCAACGAGGACAGCGGTCCGGCCAGGATCGCCACCAGCGCGAGGAGAACGATGAAGACCGCGCAGATGATCGCCATCTTGTCGTGTCGCAGTCGGGCCCAGGCCAACTGCCAGGGGCTGCGCCCCTCGACCGCCGTGTTCTTGGGCGGTTGTTCGTCGCCAGCTGGCGTGCTCGCCTCTGCCAGCTCGGTCATAGACATGGAGTGCTCCTTATCAACGCCGCACGGACCGGGTGGGTGGTCGGTCCGGTCACGGTCGTTCCTGGGACAGGACGCCGGCGGCCTCGGCTTCGCGTGCCTTCTGTGCGATCTCCGGTGTCGCCGCGGCGAGGTCCTCGCCTGGTTCGACCGGGAAATGGCACGCTGTCAGGTGTCCGGTGTCGGCGGGTTGGGCGCCGATGGTCCTGACTTCCAGCTGCGGTTCCTCCTGCGTGCAGATGTCCTTGGCCTTCGGGCAGCGCGGGTGGAACCGGCAGCCCGACGGTGGTGACACCGGCGACGGCACGTCGCCGACCAGCACGATCCGCTGCCGACGCTCTGCCTCGTCCGGGTCGGCGATCGAAGCCGCGGACAGCAGGGCGTTGGTGTACGGGTGCTGGGCGGTCTTGTACAGGCCGTCGGCGGAGGCCAGTTCGGAGATCTTGCCCAGGTACATCACGGCGACCCGGTCGCTGACGTGCTCGACGACCGAGAGGTCGTGCGCGATGAAGATGTAGGTCAGTCCGAACTCCGACTGGAGATCCTGCAACAGGTTGATGATCTGCGCCTGGATGGACACATCCAGTGCGGAGACCGGCTCGTCGCAGACGATCAGCTTGGGCCGCACCGCAAGCGCGCGGGCCACGCCGATCCGCTGCCGCTGACCACCGGAGAAGTCGGCGGGGAACCGGTTGTAGTGCTCGGGGTTGAGCCCGACCAGCTCCATCAGCTCCTGCACCCGGCGCTTGCGCTCCTGGCCGTCCGCGATGCCGTGGATGGCAAAGGGATCGCCGATGATCGACCCGACCCGACGGCGCGGGTTCAGCGAACCGTACGGGTCCTGGAAGATCATCTGGATCTCGCGCCGGATCGGCCGCAGCTCGCGCCGGGACAAGGTGGAGATGTCCCGGCCGTCGAAGTCGACCGTGCCGGAGGTCAGCGGGTAGAGCCGGGTGATGCAACGGGCCAGGGTCGACTTGCCGCAACCGGTCTCGCCGACCAGCCCCAGCGTTTCGCCCTTGCGGACTTCCAGACTCACCCCGTCGACCGCGTGGACCCGGCCGACCTCGTGCTTGAACACGATGCCCTGGGTGATCGGGAAGTGCTTGACGACATTGTCAACCCGAAGCAGCACATCAGATTCGGCCACGGTTACTCACCCTCCTGGGCGTGCCGAGGACCGCTGCTCGCGCTGGTGTCCTGGCTCGCGCCGCCGCCCGCGTGGGCGCCGACCGGTTGTTCGGCCAACGTGGCCACCACTTGGTTCACCTTCTCGCCTCGCCCGGCAGCGGCCGCGGTGATCCGGCCCTGCTCGGTTTCCTCGTCCAGCCCGACCAGCCGGGACGGCAGCCAGCACGCCGAGGTGTGCGTATCGCTGCCACCAACCGGTTGCAGGTCGGGCAGATTGGTGACGCACTCGTCCATCACGTACCGGCACCGAGGGTGGAAACCGCAACCTGTCGGCAGGTTGATCAGGCTGGGCGGCTGGCCGGGAATGGCCCGCAACCGCTCGCCGGCCCCGGTCGAACCGGGTACGGATTCCAGCAGTCCCTTGGTGTACGGGTGATGCGGCTGGTAGTACAGCGACCGGCGGTCGGCGTACTCGACCGCGCGACCGGCGTACATCACCATCACGTTGTCGGCGATGTCCGCGATCACCCCGAGATCGTGGGTGATCATGATCAGCGCGCTGTCGAACTCCTTCTGCAGCCGCCCCAACAGGGTCAGCACCTGCGCCTGCACGGTGGCATCGAGCGCGGTGGTCGGCTCGTCGGCGACGATCAGCGCCGGGTTCAGCGCCAGCGCCATCGCGATCATCGCGCGCTGGCGCATACCGCCGGAGAACTGGTGCGGATAGTCGTCGACCCGAAGATCAGGTTGGGGGATACCCACCATCTTCAGCAGTTCGACCGCGCGCGTCTTCGCCTTCGCCTTGGAGATCGGCTCGTGCGCGCGGATCATCTCCACGATCTGCCAGCCCACCTTGTACAGCGGGTGCAGACTGGAGAGTGGATCTTGGAAGATGGCCGCGATCTTGGCGCCGCGCACCTGGCGCAGCTCCTTGGTGCTCATGGTCAGCAGATCACGGCCGTCGAACAGTGCCTCGCCGGAGATCCTGGCGCCCGGCGTCAGGCCGAGCAGAGTTTGGGTACTCACGCTCTTGCCTGAGCCGGACTCGCCAACGATCCCTAGCGTACGGCCTCGTTCAAGGGAGAACGAGACCCCGCGGACGGCCTGAACCAGGCCGTCCGCAGTCGGAAACGCGACTTTCAGGTCACGTACTTCCAGGAGACTCATATTTGTATTGTGCTCAGCTCAGCTCGACGGACTCAGCCAGATGTTGGAGTAGTCGAATTCCTCCGTGGTCGGCATGTAGATGGCGTTGTGTACCCGCGTCGAACGCATCAGCGGAACCGACTGCGTCTCGAACGGGATGATCGCCGCCTGCTGCATGATCACTTCATCGGCGTCGTGCAGATCGTTGACCTGGGTCTGGTGGTCCGTGGTGGCCAACGCGTTGTCGATGTCGGTGTCGAACTGCTTGTTGACGAAGTGACCCCAGTCGGTGGTGCCGGGGCCGTAGAGCCGACCGTCGAACAGCGGCTCGAGGTTGGCCCGCGCGTTCAGGCCGTACCAGTCGGCGACCCAGCCCGGCTCGGAGATGTCCCAGACACCGCCGGTGGCGATGGAGGGGTTGCCGAGATACTGGCCGTAGTAGTCGCCCTGGGCGACGGGCTTGCCGACGACCGTGACGCCGCACTTGGCGAAGTCGGCCTGGATCGACTCGTAGACCTGCGGGTGCACGCTGCTGGTCCGGTAGAGGTCGGTGATGGTCAGGCCCTTCGGGTAACCGGCGGCGGCAAGCAGGGACTTGCACTTGGCCGGGTCGCCCTTGTCACCGGGGGTGGGGTACGGGTCGTACTTGATGTAGCCCTCGTTGCCCGGTGCCAGCGCCTGGTCCAGCGGGGTGTTCAGTTCAGGACCACCGTAGATCTGGCCGATGGCGACCTTGTCCACCGCGTATTCCAGCGCCTGGCGCACCTTCACGTTGCCGAGGGCACCGCCGTTGTTCGGGCTCTGCTCGTTGAACACCAGGAACGGGTTGCTGGTGAAACCGGGGTAGATACCCATCTGCGGGTTGTTGGTCGCCTTCAGGGAAGGCACGTCCGGCGTCGGCACGACGGAGTCCCATTCGACGTCCGAGGTACCGGCCTGGATCTGCTGCTGCACGGCGTTCGGGTCGACGCCCTCGGTCACCTGGATGCCATCGAGGTACTGGTGGCGGATGGTGTCCGTGGACTGCTTCCATGCCGTGTTGCGGGCCAGCGTGATCGACTGCGTCGGCACGTACTTGGTGATCTTGTACGGACCGTCGGAGATGGTGTTCTGCCGGAAGTTCGCGTCGTCCGGCATGTAGTTGAGGTACTCGACCGGAGCCGGCGAGGAGAAGCCCATCGCCAGGATGTTGACGAAGTCGGCGGCCGGGGCCATCAGGCTGAACTGCACGGTGGCCGGGTTGATCACCTTGATACCGCTGATGTTGTTGCCGGTCATGTAGGTCTTGAAGGCGGGAATCGTCTGCGCGACGTTGGTGAAGCCGTTGCAGTACTGGGTCATGCCGTCGATGACGCCCTCGTAGTACTGCGGCGCGCCGACGGTGTTCTCGGTCGGGTTGCACAGCCGCTTGAAGCCGAGCAGGACATCGTCGGCCGTCACCGGGCGGGCCGGGGTGGTGTCCCAGTCAACGTTCGGCTTCAGGTGGATGGTGTAGGTCTTGCCGTCGGCGCTGATGCCACCGTTGGTCTTGGTCGGGACGACCGTGGCCAGGTCGGGGACCGGCGTGGTCGCGGTGTTCACGTCCTCGGAGGCCGGGTAGGCGAACAGCTGACGGGTGAAGGTACGCAGCAGGTCCGAGGAGTACGTGGTGTACGCGGACGCGGTGTCAAGGTGGTCGATATCGGACGTACCGACAACCTGCAGGATGCCGCCCTGCGTTGGAGTGCCGCTCGCGTTCTGGTTGGCCGACTGGTTGTAGCCGTAGCTACCGCCCGACCCGCCGCCGCTGTTGGTGGTGCTACCGCCGCCACAGGCGACCACAGCTACTGCCGCCAGCGTGAGCACGGACGCCACCTGCAGCCTTCGATGCCTCGCTACTCTCAATGCCCTCACCTTGCACCAGTTGTCCTGTGGTCATTCGCTGACCCCGATTACCGCAGGCTGACTGTATCCCCCGCGGACAGCGGTGGATCAAGGTGCGGATTTGCCGATCGCGACTGGTGGTCACGGTCAGCTCGCACTGGCAGTCACGAATGGGTCTCGGTAGCGATTGCCTCGGGAACGTTCCGAATGTTGTCCGCGAAGCGTAGGTCCCACCTTGTGAACAGATCACGGCGCCCCGGTGATTGTTGACGAAACGTGATCGGACCGGGACTGTGATCGGGTAGGTGCGCTGCGTGATAGGCCCTGACCAGGGGCTTTGTTTCAATCGTCACCCGGTGGTGTTCAGATATTCAATTTCATGACAGGCTCAGACGACCGGTTACTGTCCGGTTTCCTTCAGTATTCGCTTGACAACTGGCCGTGAAGCACTCCGGACCGGACAGAGCAGACGCCGGGCGGAGTTCGACCCCCTTCCGGGCATTGCCACCCGTAGGTGAATGCAATTCAGGCAACCCGGTGATTGAGTCTTCACCCGGTAGCGCGACTATTCGGGCTCCGACGGATTTACCCGGATTTCACGAGATTGATTCAGGGAGCGATTCAGAGTCCGTCGGTTTTCGCTGTTCTACAGTCGGCCCGCGGCGATGATCCTGCGCAGGAACTGCTTGGTGCGGTCGGCTTGCGGGTCGCCGAGCACCTGCTCGGGCGGCCCGGACTCGACCAGTACACCACCATCGAGGAAGCACACCCGATCGGCGACCTGGCGGGCGAAACCCATCTCGTGCGTGGCCATCAGAATTGTCCTGCCCTGCTCGGCGAGTTCACGGACCAGCATGAGTACCTCGCCGACGAGTTCCGGGTCGAGCGCGCTGGTGATTTCATCGAGGAGCAACAGTCTCGGCTCGTAGGCGAGCGCCCGCACGATGGCCACCCGCTGCTGCTGGCCCCCGGAGAGCCGATCCGGATAAGCCGTCGCCTTGTCCGCGAGTCCGACCCTGGCCAACAGCGCTTTTCCGCGTTCCTCGGCGACTGCTCTGGCAACGCCGTGCACCACTCTGGGGGACAACGTGACGTTGTCCAGCACCGACAGGTGCGGGAACAGGTTGAATGCCTGGAACACCACGCCCATGCGGCGCCGGACCAGGTCCGGGTCCACCCTCGGATCGGAGACGTCCTCGCCGTCGAGCAGGATCTGCCCGTCGTCCAGCTCCTCCTGTAGGTTCACGCAGCGCAGCAGGGTCGACTTGCCGGAGCCGGAGGCGCCGATCAGCACCACCACCTCGTGTTCGGCGACGTCGAGGTCGACGCCGCCGAGCACGGTGTGCTCGCCGTAGCGCTTGACCAGTCCGCGAACCTGGAGAACCGCGCTCGTCACAGGTTTCCCTCCCGCCGCGCCAGCCGACGAGCCGCGGCATCGGCCAGTCGCGCGCACGGCACGGCCAGCACCACGAACAACAACCCGGCCACCACATAAGGGGTGAAGTCATACAGCCGCGCGCTGGCGATCTGCGCCGCTCGCACCGCGTCCACCGCGCCGAGTACCGAGATCAGCCCGCAATCCTTCTGCAGGGCAACGAAATCGTTGAGCAGCGGCGGCAGCACCCGCCGGATCGCCTGCGGCACCACGACAATCCGCATGGTCTGCGCGTGCGTCAGCCCGATCGAGCGGGCCGCGGCGCGCTGCGAGGGGTGCACCGATTCGATGCCGGCCCGGAACACCTCGGCCACGTAGGCGGAATAGATGAGCACCAACGAGATTCCGCCCAGTACCACCGGATCGATGGGGATACCGCGCAGCCGCAGGCCGGGCAGGCCGAAGCCGACCAGGTACAGGCAGATGATCAGCGGCAGGCCACGGAAGACGTCGACGTAGCCGGTGGCCAGTGCCCGCAACGGAAACCAGACCGCGCCGCGCAGCGTCCGCAGCGCCGCGATGCCCAGCCCGAGCGCCAGGATCAGCACCTCGCAGACCACCAGCACCCGGACGTTGAGCCACAGCCCGTCGAGGATCGCCGGGAAGGAGCTGATTGCGGTGTGCAAGTTGAAGAACGACGACCGCACCCTCGGCCAACCCGGCGAGGCGCTGATCGCGAAGGCGGCGGCCGCCGCGAACACCACCGTCGACACCAGCGCGACCAGCGTCGAGCGCCGCGCCCGCGAGCGCCGGTAGGCCAACCGGTCGAGGTGTAGTCGGCTCGGCGCGGCCCGGGTGTTGTCCGACGGCGTGCCTGGCTGGGTCACGGGCGCTATTTCAGCACGGGGGCGTTGCCCACCTTGGACAGCCACTGATCGGCGAGTTTGGCCAGGGTGCCGTCCGCCCGCAGCGCGTTCACCGCCGCCGAGACGCATCCGGTCAGCGGACTGTCCTTGTCCAGCACCGCGCCGAACTGCTCCGGCTGCCCGGCACTGCTCAGCTGGCCGACGATGACCGAGTTCGGCACCTCGGCGGCACCGGTGATCTCGAACGCGGTGGGCAGGTCGACCACCAGCGCCTGGATCTGTCCGTCCGTGAGCGCCTGCTTGGCGTCGTCGTTGCTGTTGTACACCGCGATCTGCTGGGTCGGTTCGATCACCTGCTGCGCGGCGTCGTAGCTGGTCGAGCCGACCTGGGCGCCGACCTTCAGTCCGCGCAGCGCGGCAAGGGTGTGCGCGCTCGCCGCCAGTGACGACCGCACGGTGATCACCGCCTGGGTGACGTCGTAGTAGGGCGCGGAGAAGTCGACGGCCTTGCGGCGGTCGGCGGTGATCGAGAACTCGTCGAGATCGGCGTCGTAGGTCTTCGGGCCCGGCTGGATCGCGGCGTTGAAGGTGACCCTGCTCCAGCTGATCTGGCTGTGCTGGTAGCCGAGCCTGCCCGCGATGGCGTAGGCGACCGCGGATTCGAAGCCCTTGCCGTTGGCCGGGTCGTCGCCGACGAACCACGGCTCGTAGACCGGCTCGTCGGTGCCGAAGGTGAAGGTCCCGGCCTTGAGGGTATGCAGTTTTCCCGGCGCGCAGGCGCCCTGGCCGGCGGTGAGTACCCCGGTCGGCGCGGGCGCGGTGCTGGCCGGTTCCGGCGCGCACGCGGCGAGCAGCAGCCCGGCGAGTACGGCGACGGGCAGGACGAGCGGTGCGGACCTGGCGGACTTCGCGGACCTGACGGACGTCATGGGCGAATCCTGCCCGGCCATCCGCTGTCCCGGATAGTCGGATCGGGGCAATCCCACCCAGTGCACCCACCCAGTGCACCCACCCAGTGCACCCATTCAGTGCACTTCGAAGCCCTCGCCGTCGGCCGCGATCCGCAGGAACGGGACGAGGTCGGTGCCGAAGATCCTCGGGTGCCGGATGCCGTTGGCCCGCGCCTTGTCATAGGCCTGCACGGCGGCCCGGCATTCGGCCGGGGTGACGTACCAGCCCAGCGGGGTGGTCAGTTTGTGCAGCGGGATGCCGCCACGGTTCGGGTCGCCGTGCCAGCTCAGGATCTGCCGCAGTTCGGCCTCGTAGGCCTCGGCACTGCCGCCGACCGGGCGGCCGAGTACGTCGAAGTCGGATACGCCGTAGACCGCCCAGAGCGGAAACTTCGGTGGGGGACCGTTGTCGCAGGCCATGCCGAGGTCGACCATCCGGCTGGCGACGCGCATCATCACCCAGCTGCGCCGACGGTGCGGCGTGCTCGGCTTGGGCCCGCCTGCCGCGCCCTCGGCGCCCTCGGCGCAACCGGCGCGCAGCTCCCAGCTGAAGCTCATGGCCTGCTCGGCCGACCCCGACGGTGATGCACGGCTGTCCCAGCCCTCCCTTGCGGCTGGGTGTCACTCTAAAGAGTGGTAGTGGATCTGGCCCATAGCCCCGAGGAGAACAAGGGGTTATATTAAGCGATTTCACTTGATTTGCGATCGCAAGTGAAGCGACGAGTAGTCGATCAATTACCGAAAGTGACCGCATCAATTCGTGAATTGGTACTGGTCGCGAGTTGTTCGGTGAATGTGAAGAGATAATGGATTTCCGGACCAAGTCCATTTTACTGCCCGAATTGTGATGTTTGATCGGCGCTTGGTAACTCCCCGGTTACGGCCCGGCATGGGCTCTGTTCAGTTTATTGACTACGGATGGACAAACCTGTGTCAGCTGGTATAGCTCTGGGCTGTCACACTCTGCGGGCTGGTGGGCGGTCCACGCTCGCGTCGAATTTAGTAACAGGAAGGTGCTGTTAATGGCACGCAGTCGAATGGGGCTTGCCCTGGGGGCTGCCGTCCTTGGGGTGGCCCTGCTGGCCTCCGCTTGTGGCGGTAGCAGCAGTTCTTCTGGCGGTACCCCGCAACAGGGCGGCACTGCCACCTACGCCGAGTCCCCCGGCGCCCAGCCAACGTGGATCTTCCCGTTCATCGATGCGCCGGACAACAGCGTCTACAACGTAGAGGGCTTCGAGTACCTCATGTACCGGCCGCTCTACTGGTCGACCACGGGCAGCGACTCGCCCAACATCGACTTCAGCAAGAGCCTGGCGGGCCCGCCCACCTACAGCGGCAACACCGTGGTGGTCAACCTCAAGAACTACCAGTGGTCCAACGGTGAGAAGGTCGACGCCACCAGCGTCATGTTCTTCATGAACATGCTGCTCGCGGAGAAGAACAACTACTCCCAGTACGTGCCCGGCGAGTTCCCGGACAACGTGACCTCGGTCAAGGCGACCGGCCCCGAGCAGGTGACCTTCACCCTCAACGGCACGTACTCCTCGACCTGGTTCACCGGCAACCAGCTCTTCCAGATCACGCCGATGCCGGAGGCCTGGGACAAGACCTCGGACTCGGCGGCGGCGGGCAGCGGTGGCTGCGCGACCGACGTGTCCAAGTGCGCCGCCGTCTACAACTACCTGGTGGCCAAGAACAAGGAGGAGTCCTCCTACGCGACCGATCCACTGTGGCAGGTCGTCGACGGTCCGTGGAAGCTGAAGTCCTTCACCAACGAGGGCGCCGTGGACTTCGTGCCGAACCCGAAGTACTCCGGCCCGGACAAGCCGAAGCTCGACCAGTTCAACGAGGTCCCGTTCACCACGCCGGAGGCGGAGTACAACGCCATTCGCGCCGGCAAGACCATCAACGTCGGTGAGGTTCCCTCCGCCGACCTGCCCAAGCGCAACGCGAGCAGCTCCGACCTGCTGCCACCGACCAATCCGGTCAAGTCGAACTACAACCTGATCACGGCGCCGGTCTGGGGCTGGTCCTACGGCATCATCAACTACGGCAACCCCCAGTACGGCGCGACCTTCAAGCAGCTCTACATCCGGGAAGCGCTACAGGAGACGATCGACCAGGTCACCGACTCCGACGTCGCCGACCGCGGCTACGCGGTGCCCTCCACCGGCCCCGTGCCCAACCAGCCCGCGACCCAGTACCTCGCCGACAACCAGAAGGCCAACAACGGCCAGGGCCCTTACCCGTTCAACATCGCCAACGCCAAGAAGCTGCTCACCAACCACGGTTGGACCGAGCAGGGCGGCGTGATGACCTGCACCAGCGCGGGTACCGCTGACAACCAGTGCGGTGCGGGCGTCGCCGCCGGTACGAAGCTGAGCCTGAAGCTGGAGTACGAGAACGGCTCCGTCGCCGCGGGCGAGGAGATCCAGCAGTGGAAGTCCGACGCGAGCCAGGCCGGCATCCAGCTGAACCTGAACTCGCAGCCGTTCAACACGGTCATCTCCGACACCACCACCTGCCCGTCCAACCCGTCCACCTGTGGTTGGCAGGTCGCGTACTTCGGTTACGAGACCTTCGACGCGGTGCCGACCGGTGACGGGTTCTTCCTGCCCAACTCGCAGATCAACGCCTCCGGCGTGAACGACCCGAAGATGACCGGCCTGGTCAACTCGACCCTGCACGACGCGTCGAACAGCACGTTCCTCAACTACGAGAACTACGCCGCGCAGCAGTTGCCGGGCGCGTTCAACATGCCCGACGGGTACAAGGTCTACGCGGTCTCGTCCGACATGGGCGGCGTGTCGATCAACGTAATCGGTGGCTTCACCCCGGAAGACTGGTACTTCACGAAGTAAGGACGACATGCGCCACTCGCTTGACCGAGCGATGGTCGCGCCGATGGGCTGCGGGGTGCGGCGGTGACGGGATACCTGATCCGCCGCGTCCTGCAGTCCATTCTGGTGGTCATCCTCGTTTCGATCGTCACGTTTCTGATGACCGATCTGCTGCCCGGTGGCCCGGCCCGAGCGATCCTCGGGCCCAAGGCCACCGCGCTGCAGGTCCAGCAGTTCATTCACGCCAACGGATATGACAAGCCGATCCCGATTCAGTACGGGATCTGGCTGAACAACGTGCTGCACGGAAATCTCGGCTACTCGATCAAGCTCAACCAGACCGTCGGCGCCATCATCGCCGACCGGTTGCCGAAAACCGTTGTGCTGATGGCCATCTCGATCCTGGTCGCGCTGATCATCGCGATTCCACTCGGGATCTACCAGGCGCGCAGGCGCAACACCGTCGGCGACTACCTGTTCACCGGGTTCTCGTTCGTGTTCTACGCGACGCCGAGCTTCTTCCTCGGTCTGATCCTGGTGCTGGTCTTCTCCACCGACCTCGGCTGGTTCTCACCGACCGCGCCACAGACCGGCAATGTGCTGGAGATCCTCGAACAGGGCAACGCGCTGGTGTTGCCCATCGCGACCCTGTCGTTGATCACCATCGCCTCGTTCAGCCGCTACATGCGGTCCTCGGTGATGGAGAACCTGACCCAGGAGTACGTCCGGACCGCGATGGCCAACGGGGCCAGCAACGGCCGGGTGATGGTGGTGCACATCCTGCGCAACGCCCTGATCCCGATCGCGACGCTGCTCGGCCTGTCGCTGCCCTCGCTGATCGCGGGCGCGGCGATCACCGAGTCGGTGTTCAACTATCCGGGCATGGGCTACACGTTCATCAACGAAGCGGTGGTGCGCGACTATCCGACGGTGCTGGGCATCACACTGGTGGTCTCGGTTGCCACCGTGGTCGGCTCGTTGCTCGCCGACATCGCCTACGCCGTCCTCGATCCGAGGGTGAAATACTGATGACGACACCACCGCTGCCCGAACAGGTGCAACCGATCCCGGATCTCGCGGTCGAGCCCTCGGCGACGACACCGGCGCAGGAACAGGAACCGGTCCGCTCCATGTGGCGGCTCGTGCTCCAGGTCTTCCTGCAGAACAAGCTGGCCGTCATCGGCCTCGGCGTCGTCGTCGTGTTCCTGCTGTTCTGCTTCGTCGGCCCGCTGGTCTATCACAGCAACCAGATCCTGGCCAACCTGCGCATCGCCGACCTGCCGCCGGGCAGTCCCGGTCACCCGCTCGGCACCGACGACGTCGGCTACGACGAGTTGGGCAGGCTGATGGTCGGCGGCCAGTCCGCCCTGGAGATCGGTTTCGCCGCCGCGCTGGTGGCCACCGTCTTCGGCACCCTGTGGGGCGCCGTCGCCGGCTACCTCGGCGGGTTCGTCGACGCGATCATGATGCGCGTCGTCGACACCTTCCTGGCCATCCCGAGCCTGTTCCTGGTGCTGTTGCTCGCCTCGATCATCACTCCCACCCAGGGGCTGCTGATCCTCGTGATCGCCTTCAGCGCCTGGCTCGGACCGGCAAGGCTGGTCCGAGGCGAGACGCTCAGCCTGCGGACCCGCGACTACGTGCAGGCGGTGAAGATGATGGGCGGTGGCAACCGGCGCAGCATCCTGCGGCACATCCTGCCCAACGCCATCGGCACCATCGTGGTGAACGCGACCTTCCAGATCGCCGACGCCATCCTGACCCTGGCCGCGTTGACCTTCCTCGGTCTCGGCATCGCCCCGCCGCACGCGGACTGGGGCGGCATGCTGTCCAACGGTTCGAACTTCACCGCGAACGGCTACTGGTGGATGATCCTGTGGCCCGGCCTGTGCATCGTGCTCATCGTCGTCGCGTTCAACTTCCTCGGAGACGCCCTGCGGGACGCCTTCGA
Source organism: Pseudonocardiaceae bacterium (assembly GCA_036268955.1). GTDB lineage: Bacteria > Actinomycetota > Actinomycetes > Mycobacteriales > Pseudonocardiaceae > CAJCJE01. The sequence goes on along the minus strand of DATATE010000101.1, from coordinate 7,718 downwards.
GGTCCGGCTCAGGAGGCGATGACCTGATGAGCATCGATACCAGCGTCGAGCCACTGGGCAGTGGCCACTCCGGCACCGGCCCTGTGTTGCATGTGGACGATCTGCACACCGAGATCGCGGTCAACGCCGGCGCGGTGCACGCCGTCGACGGGGTCAGTTTCACCGTCAACCGGGGTGAACTGCTCGGCGTGGTCGGCGAGTCCGGCTGTGGCAAGACGATGACCGCGCTGTCCATCATGCGGTTGCTGCCGCCTGGTGGCCGGATCGCGGGCGGCCGGGTGCTGCTCGGCGGCGAGGACCTCGCCGCCATGTCGGACAAGCAGATCAGGGCGGTGCGCGGCAAGCGGATCGGCATGGTCTTCCAGGACCCGATGACCTCGCTGAACCCGACCATCCAGATCGGCAAGCAGGTCGCGGAGCCGCTGAAGCTGCACACCGACTTCTCCGCGGAGCAGATCCTGGACCGCACCAAGGAGGTGCTGGAATTGGTCGGGCTGCCACAGCCTGCCAAGCGGCTCAACGCCTACCCGCACGAACTCTCCGGCGGTATGCGGCAGCGGGTGATGATCGCCCGCGCGCTGGCCTGCGATCCGGAGCTGCTCATCGCCGACGAACCGACCACCGCGCTGGATGTCACCATCCAGCAGCAGATCCTCGAACTCATCGACGATCTGCGTGCGCGGCTGGGCATGGCGGTCATCCTGGTCACCCACGACCTCGGCGTGATCGCCGGCCGGGCCGACCGGGTCGCGGTGATGTACGCCGGCCGGATCGCGGAGATGACCGACACCAACCGGCTGTTCGGCAATCCGCGCCATCCCTACACCGAGGCGCTGTTCGAGGCGCTGCCGGAGAACGCGGCCGAGACCGGGGAGACGCTCTACAGCATCCCCGGCCTGCCGCCGGACCTCGTCGTACCGCCGAAGGGCTGCCGGTTCGCGGCCCGCTGCCGGTACGCGACCGAGAAGTGCCGGGAGCAGGACCCGCCGCTGCGCGGGGACATCGCAGGTCACGACTACGCCTGCTTCTTCCCGGTCGGCGACCCGGAACTGCACAGCGCGACCGAAACCCACCAGATCCGCCAGCGCGAGGCGGCCCCGACGGCCTCGGCCAACGGGACCGCCGAGACGGCCGCCGATGCGCCGGTCCGGCGGGAGCCGTTGCTGGTCGTCGAGCACCTCGTGAAGACCTTCCCGATCACCGCGGGAGCCGTGCTGCGGCGCAGGGTCGGTTCGGTCTCCGCGATCGCCGACGTCAGTTTCACCGTCGCCGACGGCGAGACCTTCGGCCTCGTCGGGGAGTCCGGCTGCGGCAAGACGACCATCGGCCGGTCGATCGTCGGCATGGAAACCGCCGACTCGGGCACGATTCGCATCGACGGCACCGAGTTCACCGCGCTGCACGGCAAGGACCGGCGGCGTCGGCAGCGGGACACCCAGCTGATCTTCCAGGACGCCTACGCCTCGCTCGATCCCCGGATGCGGGTCGGCTCCATCCTGGCGGAGCCGCTGGCCATCCACGGCGTCGGCAGCCGGGCCAGCCGCAAGGAACGGGTGCGGGAACTGCTCGGTGAGGTCGGCCTGCCGCGCAGTGCGGCGGAACGCTATCCACACGAGTTCTCCGGCGGTCAGCGGCAGCGCATCGGCCTGGCACGAGCCCTCGCGCTGCAACCGAAACTCATCGTCGCCGATGAGCCGGTGTCCGCTCTGGACGTGTCCATCCAGGCGCAGATCCTGAACCTGATGAGCGATCTGCGCAAACGGCACGGCCTGACCTACGTGTTCATCTCGCACGATCTTTCGGTGGTCCGGTACCTGTCCAGCACGATCGGCGTGATGTACCTCGGCAAGCTGGTCGAGGTCGGTCCCGCCGAGTCGGTGTACAACCGGCCGCACCACCCGTACACCAGGGGCCTGATCGACACCATCCCGGTCGCCGATCCCTGGGCCAGCCGGGCCAAGAAGGACGACGGGGTTCGCGGTGAACTCCCTTCGGCGGTGAATCCGCCCTCCGGTTGCCGGTTCCGTACCCGGTGCCCGTTCGCGCAGGACATCTGCGCGAAGGAGGAACCGGTGCTACAGGCCTTCGGCACCGAGGGACACCACGCGGCCTGCCATTTCCCGCTTGAGGTCAGCGCCGTGGCGCCGACCGGGAACGGCCTGACCGCGACGGTGTGATCAGCACGGTGTGATCAGCACGGTGTGATCAGTAAGGACCAGAGACAGCTGACTGCCGGCCACTTTCGGTGACCGGCAGTCAGCTGCCTCCGATTACCTGTCTCTGGCCACCTGTTTAGTGGCTGCTCAGCCACGCGACTTGGCCACCCGACTATGCGGCCAGCGCGAGAATCGCCTCGTTCCAACTGGCGCGGGTGCCGATCAGCCTGCGGCACAGGGTGATCAGCTTGGCCTTGTTCACCCCGAGCGCGCCGATCAGCTTCTCGCCCCTGCGGTAGATCGCCAACAGGCCGCCTTCCGACTGGTCGCCGCCCACCATCACCTGGATCTCCTCGGCGCCGGGCAGGCCGACGAACTGAATCCGGCTGTCGTACCAGTCCGACCAGAAGTACGGGACCGTCGCGAACGGTGTCGGCGCCTCCCCGGCCAGCCCGGCGACGGCGTTGCGCGCGGCGGCGATGGCCTGCTCGACCGCGGTCGTCCAGTGTTCGAGGCGCATCGGCTCACCGTCGAACAGCGGATTCGCCCAGCGCGCCACGTCGCCGGCCGCGTACACCCCCGGCGCGCTCGCGGCCAGGTACTCGTCGCACACCACACCGCCGGAGAGGGTCAGCCCGGAATCGGCCAGCCAGCCTGTATTGGGTACCGCGCCGATGCCGACCACCACCAGATCGGCGGGCAGCACGGTGCCGTCGGCCAGCCGGACCCGCTCCACCCGCCCGTTGCCCTCGATGGCGGAAACCCCGACCCCGCAGTGCAACCGCACCCCGTTGCGCTCGTGCAGCCGCGCGCAGGCCGCGCCCATCTCCGGCCCCACCGCCGCGGCCAGCGGCACGGGCAGCGCCTCGACCACGGTGACCGGCGCACCCCGCCTGCGCGCCGATGACGCCACCTCCGAGCCGATGAATCCCGCGCCGACCACCACGGTGTTCGCCCCGGCGTCCAACGCGGATCTGATCTGCCACGCGTCGTCGACGGTGCGCAGAGTGTGCACACCGGTCAAATGGTCGGTTCCGGGCAGTGATCTGGCGCGGGAGCCGGTCGCGATCACCAGCGCGTCATAGGCCAGTTCGGCGCCGCGACCACTGCCGTGTCTCGCGCCGTGTCTGCCGCTCCCGCCGTGCCGCCCGCTCCCGTCGTGTCTGCCGGTTCCGTCGTTCCCGCCGTCGAGGTCATCGTCCAACCGGACCAGCCGGTTCGCCAGGTCGAGGCCGGTCGCGGTGCAGCCGAGCCGGATGTCGACCCCGAGTTCGACCCGCAGGGCCTGCGCGCCGCGCAGCGTCGGCGGGAGTTCGGCGGGGACGGTGGTGGCCAGGAACTCCTTGGACAGCGGGGGCCGGTCGTAGGGAAGATGGGTCTCCGCGCCGATGAGACTGATCTCGCCGGTGAAGCCGAAACGGCGAGCGGCCTCCGCGGCCCGCAGGCCCGCCAATGAAGCGCCGATGATCACCAATCGAGGCATACCCGGCATCATTGCAGCCAATTGCCTGTGATGGTTGCTTGTGATGGCGGCTCGATCTCGGGCGCCGATCATATCGCAGCGGTGTACACGAACCTTTCATCTGTCAACCGACGAAGCTGTATCGAGCGCCGAGTAGGGTGACTTTCGTAGCCACTGCCGGGGCCGGGTCGTCGTCTGCGTCCACCTGGTACACCTGGCGAGGCGGAATCTGGTTGAGCTGGAGAGGAACCGCACAATGTCGGATGCCCTGCGGGCGGAGACCGTTACGATCACCGGCCACAACAACGACGAGATCGAGGCGTATCTCGCCCGCCCCCTTGACGCGGCACCGTTCGGTGGCGTCGTGGTGATCCACCACATGCCCGGATACGACGCGGCGACCAAGGAAATGGTCCGGACCTTCGCCGCGAACGGTTACGCGGCGCTGTGCCCGAACCTGTACTCCCGTGAAGCGCTCGGCGCCAGTCCCGACGATGCCGCCGCCGCGGTCCGCGCCGCCGGTGGCGTCCCGGACGAGCGCCTTGTCGGCGATGTCGACGGTGCGGCGAAGTACCTGCGTGCCCTCGACGGCGCGAACGGCAAGATCGGCGTGATCGGGCACTGCTCCGGCGGTCGGCAGACCTTCCTCTCGGCGGTCAGCCTGGACGTCGACGCCGCGGTGGACTGCTACGGCGCGTTCGTGGTCAACACCCCGCCCGCCGAGTTCCCGCTCAAGGCCACGTCGCTGCTGGACAGGGCGGGCGACCTGCGCGCTCCGCTGCTGGGCCTGTTCGGCGCCGAGGACAGCTACCCCGGCCCCGACGAGGTCAAGGTGCTGGAGGACGAGCTGACCAAGCTGGGCAAAGAGCACGAATTCCACACCTACGAAGGCGCCGGTCACGCGTTCTTCGCGGTCGACCGGCCCAGCTACCGGGTCGAGGCCGCGGTGGACGGCTGGCAGAAGATCTTCGAGTTCTACGGCAAGTACCTGGCGGCCTGACCATGTGCACCTACCAGACCGAGAAGATCGCCATCGACGGTAGCGGCAAGGGCCAGCAGGGCTGGATCGGTGTCAACACCGCCACCGTCTACGTCGACCACGCGGTGCACGCCCAGTTCACGCATACGCTGAACATCGACTTCACCAACCCCGACCTCGGCCCCTCGGCCAGGGTCGCGGTCGAACTGACCGAGGAATCCGCGCGGGCACTGGCCGAGGCCATCAGCAAGGCGTTGGCCGCCGCCCCCGCAGGCCTCGCCTCGGTGCACCAGAAGTAGTCGAACTCGTTGGTGGGCAGCCGAAATCTCTTGCCGGAAGTCGGCTGCCCGCCAGCACGCGGTTCACCGTCGACCCGGAATCGGCCTGCCGAAGTAACTCAGAATGACCGCTCTGTCGTCAGCGGCGACGGTCTTGTTCTTCCGCAGATGCCCGCAGGTCTCGCACTGCTGCACCACGAAGTACCTGTCCCGCTCGATCCCGGCCGCGACCGGCGCCATCAGCCCACCGCAGTCCGCGGCCCGGTCACCCGGATTGATGTCGACGTGCCGGGAGTACAGACAGTACGGACAATGATTGGTGTAGCCGTTGCCGCGCACCGGCCGATCGCAGTGCGCGCAACGGAAATCCTCCACCCGCCGGGTGAACCTGGCGGCATCCGTGCTGTCCGGCCCGGTCACTGGCCGACCTCCCGATGCGTGCGCGGCTCCTCAAGGATGAACAGCAGCAGCGCGGCCGCCAACATGCCCGCGCCGACCAAGGCCGCCCGGTTGCCCCAGCTCGCCGCGCTCAGCGCACCGATCACCGCGCCGGCCAGAAAAGCCGCGCACACCACCGCGAAACTGCGTGCCTTGTCGCCCTCGCCCTTCCCGCGCAGCACCAGCGCCCGATACGTCGAGCGGGTCATGGTGCGCAGATTCCCGGTCAGGGTGACCGTGTTGAACGGCCATTTCCGCAGCGTGTCGAAGGTCGAGTTCTGCACGGCGGCGACATAGGAGACCAGCACGACCACCGCGAACCCCGCGACATCGTCGGGTACGAACGCGACAACGACCAGCACTACGATCTCGGCGATCAACGCGGCCCGCATCGGCCGGCGAATCCAGGCCCGCACCCGAGGATGCGTCATGGTCTCCGCGGTGAACACCCCGACCACGAAGGCCAGCAGTGGCAGGACCTGACGCAGCGCCCGAGGCCAGTTGCCGCGCGCCGCGAAGATTCCGACCAGCACCACGTTCCCGGTCTGCGCGTTGGAGAACACCCCGCCGTGCGCGATATAGGTGAACGCGTCGAGGAACCCGCCGACCATGCCCAACAGCACGCCGAGCCGCACCGAGCCCGCGGTGTCCCGCCGCGCCACGGTGCTCTCGGCATCCTCGGCCATCAGGTGGCCCCTCCAGACTCGCTCGTCCGTTCGCCCGGCGATGATCTCAACCGGTTCGCCCGGCGATGATACGTAGCATCCGGGCCGCGCCGCCCCTGCTCCTCGGCTCAGCTCGGGGCCACCACGGCGTGCAGTGCGTCGATCAGCGGCGTCAGCTCGGGTGTCGCCGCCGCTTGGTCGAGGGCGGCGCGCAGGGTGTCGTCGTGCGTCGGGCGGGCCAGCTCCAACAGCTGCTTGCCGCTCGGCGTCAGCTCGGTGTAGATGCCACGGCGGTCGTCCTCGCACAGATACCGGCTGATCAGCTTGCGCCCCTCCAGCCGGTTGATCAGCCGGGTGGTCGCGCTGGCGCTCAGCGCGGTCGCGCGGGCCAACTGCTGGACCCGCAGATGGAAGCCGTCCTGCCGGTTGAGCGCGTCGAGCACGGTGAACTCGACGACGGACAGGTCGTGTTCGCGCTGTAACGCGCGCTCCAAGGCGGTCTCGATCATGCCGTGCAGCGCGGCCAGGGTGCGCCAGCCCCGTGCCCGGACCTCGACCGCGTCATCGCCGATGCCCATCTTCGCTCCTCGACGCCTCTGACTACCGCCCTCTTCTCAAGGCAGGATAGCAGCTTGCGCAGATAGCGCGCGCGTGCAACTATTTGTCGCGCGTCTGCAATTACCGCAAACGCTTTATATCAGCGTCAGCGCTATCAGGCGTGGATGGCGGTGAAGGCAAGCAGGGGTGCGGCGGTCCTGGGCGGGTCTTCAAGAATCGGCGAGTGTCCAACTCCGGGCAACGACTCGACTCGCGCGCCCGCGACGACGCGGTATTCGGCGGCGGATTCGGATCGCCATCTCCGGTCTTCCGCAGCTGCGGCCTGGTCCGGATCGACCAGCTGGCTGCCGAACTCGGCTGGAGCCGTAAACGCCTGTGGTCCCGGTTCCACTCACAGATCGGTCTGCCGCCCAAGCGCGCCGCGAAGCTGGTCCGTTTCGACCATGCCGCCCGCCTCCTGGCCGCAGGCCTATACCCGGCCCGAGTAGCAGCCGACTGTGGTTACACCGACCGGTCCCACCTGCACCGGGACGTCACGGCGTTCACCGGAGTAACCCCGGCGACCATGGCAGGCGAACTGGGCGGCCCGAACTCTCCGCGCTCCGCCTGACAGCGCTGATTGGGCGTGGTCATGCGGGGAGTGGGTGGCGTTGTCGGTGCAGGATGTTGTGTCGGGGTTTCTGTAGTGGGTCGAGGTATGCGGGTGGGATGAATTCGGGGAGTCCGTTGCGGAGGTGGACGCGCCAGGGGCTGGTGTGGATCAGTCTGTGGTGCAGGCGGCAGAGTAGGAGCAGGTTTTCCACGGTGGTGGGGCCGCCGTCTGCCCAGTGGTGAATGTGGTGTGCGTCTGTCCAGGCTTGTGGTCGGTCGCAGTGTGGGAAGGTGCAGCCTTGGTCGCGGAGGACGAGTGCTCGGCGGATGGACGCGGGCACGGTGCGGGTGCTGCGGCCGATGTCGAGGATTTCGGAGTTCTTTCCGAGTACCGCTGGGATGATCGCGGCGTCGCAGGCGAGCCGTCGGGCGTGTGTGGCGGGCAGGTGTTCGCTGTCGCCGAGGCTGACGGTGCCGATACCGTCGCGCAGCGCGTCCAGCGGCATGGTGACGGTGATGTGTGGCCGTTCGCCGCCTTCGACCGGGGCCTTCGCGGCATTCGCGGCGAGCACGACGATCTCGGCGAACGCG
>DATATE010000100.1:0-1594 GCA_036268955.1 Pseudonocardiaceae bacterium | reverse complement strand
AGCAGGCGTCGGGCAAGCTCCAGCTGTTCAACGGCCGCACAGGGCAGCCGTTCGCACAGCCGGTGACCGTCGGTTACATGTACATCCTCAAGCTCCACCACCTCGTGGACGACAAGATCCACGCGCGCTCGACCGGCCCGTACTCGATGATCACCCAGCAGCCCCTGGGCGGCAAGGCGCAGTTCGGTGGCCAGCGCTTTGGCGAGATGGAGTGCTGGGCGATGCAGGCCTACGGCGCGGCCTACGCGCTGCAGGAACTGCTCACCATCAAGTCCGACGACATCCTCGGCCGGGTCAAGGTCTACGAGGCGATCGTCAAGGGCGAGAACATCCCCGAGCCGGGCATCCCGGAGTCGTTCAAGGTGCTGCTCAAGGAACTCCAGTCGCTGTGCCTCAACGTGGAGGTGCTGTCGTCCGACGGTGCCGCCATCGAGATGCGGGACACCGACGACGAGGACCTGGAGCGGGCCGCGGCGAACCTGGGAATCAACCTGTCCCGCAACGAGTCCGCGTCCGTCGACGACATCGTGAATTGATCTCGCCCCGTGCCCGGAGCCGACGTCGCGCCGGCTCCGGCACGGTCGGCCACCACTGATCCACCTTTCAACGCGAGGAGAGAAGAACAGACGTGTTGGACGTCAACTTCTTCGATGAACTGCGTATCGGCCTCGCCTCGGCCGACGACATTCGCCAGTGGTCGTTCGGTGAGGTCAAGAAGCCCGAGACGATCAACTACCGCACCCTCAAGCCCGAGAAGGACGGCCTCTTCTGCGAGAAGATCTTCGGCCCCACCCGGGACTGGGAGTGCTACTGCGGCAAGTACAAGAGGGTCCGCTTCAAGGGCATCATCTGTGAGCGCTGTGGCGTCGAGGTGACCCGGTCGAAGGTCCGCCGTGAGCGGATGGGCCACATCGAGCTGGCCGCCCCGGTGACCCACATCTGGTACTTCAAGGGTGTGCCCAGCCGCCTGGGTTACCTGCTGGACCTGGCACCGAAGGATCTCGAGAAGATCATCTACTTCGCGGCCTACGTGATCACCAGCGTGAACACCGAACTGCGGCACAACGACCTGCCCACTCTCGAGAACGAGATGCAGGTCGAGCGCAAGCGTGCGGAGAACCGCAGGGATGCCGACCTGGAGGCCAGGGCGCAGAAGCTGGAGGCCGACCTCGCCGAACTGGAGGCCGAGGGCGCCAAGAGCGACGTGCGCCGCAAGGTCAAGGAGGGCGGCGAGCGGGAGATGCGCCAGCTCCGCGACCGGGCCCAGCGTGAGCTGGACCGGCTCGACGAGATCTGGAGCACCTTCACCAAGCTGGACTCCAAGCAGCTGATCGCCGACGAGCTGCTCTACCGCGACCTGGTGGACCGCTACGGCGAGTACTTCGTCGGGCACATGGGCGCGGAGGCGATCCAGAAGCTGCTGCAGACCTTCGACGTCAGCGCCGAGGCCGACATCCTGCGCGACACCATCCGCGACGGCAAGGGCCAGAAGAAGCTGCGCGCGCTCAAGCGGCTCAAGGTCGTGGCGGCGTTCCAGTCCACCGGCAACTCGCCGCAGGGCATGGTGCTGGACTGCGTCCCGGTCATCCCGCCG
>DATATE010000099.1:0-10956 GCA_036268955.1 Pseudonocardiaceae bacterium | reverse complement strand
CGCTGTAGCATCGGGTTGATGATTCGTAACTGGTCAGGTTAGTGAATCGCGGGTAGCCAGGGACGGCCCTCGGCGAGCATCACGAGGACCTCGAACATTGTGCCGGCCGTGTTTGGCGGCGGTGGACAGGTAGCTGCGGATCGCGCAGAACTGCCTGGCTCCGGTGAGGGTGCGCAGGCACCCAGACACCTTCTGCCGCAGCTTGATCATGCGGATATCACGTTCCGAGCCGTTGTTGTCCGGCGGTATTCGCCAGTTCCGGGTGAAGCGGAGGTAGTCATCTTGCCGGTCACGCAGCCTACGAGCCAGCGCGTTGTGTTTCTTTCATCGTCTCGCTGGTCCGGGCGGCGGTCTGGTTGATCCCGATCTGCACCGCCGAGCGGTAGAGCCCCACCTGCTCGGCCAGCGCGCCGGCCTCGAGGGCGTCAGCACCGGCGGCGGTGGCCTGGATGACCAGCCGTTGCATCGCCACGAGCGCGTCGGCGGCCTGGGTAGCCCAGCACCAGTCGGCATCCTCGGGAGCGGCGTCGCTGACACCGGCCAGTTCGCGCAGCGCGTGCGCACAACACAGTTGATGGTCGACGTCGAGGTAGGTGTCATACGGCGCCCAGGCGTCGTGCACCGCGACCCCCCGGAAACGGCCCAGAACACCGGCATCGTCGATACCCTCGCACCCGCGCTTGGCGTGGCAGGTGATCAGGGTGTACTTGTCGGTGCGGGCGCAGTGCACCCAGTGCAGCGCACCGGCCACGCGCAGGCCGGTCTCGTCGAACCCGGCCACCCCGGCCTCGGCGATCCGGTCGCCGACCTGGGCGCGGAACTCGTCCAGCCCGTGAGCCGCCCGCGTGCTCATCGCCGCGACGGTGCCTTCGGACACCGGCGTGCCGAACAGTTCGGCCAGTGCCTGGGTAGTGCGTTTTTTGGACAGGAACTGCCCGACATACAGGTAGAGGATGATCGCGGTGATCCGCGGCCCGTACTGCACCGGTCCGGTCACGCCGGCCGGCGCTGCGCCGCAGGTGGTGGTCCCACACGCGCAACGGCGGCTGATGAGTTGATGCTCGGTCACCCGCACCGTGATCGGTGGCAGGTCGAACACCTGGCGGCGCTCCATCCCGACCTCGGGTGCGCGCGCGAGGCTCGCGCCGCAGCCCGTGCACGGGCCGGGCTCGTGCCGCGTGCGCTGGTTCGGGTGATCGACCAGCGCCAACGTTGCGCCGGGATGGCCTGGCTGCCCGCCCGGCTTGCGTCCGCTCTTGCGCCGCAACGACTTCGGGGCCGGCTTGGTGAACGGCGAGTCCGACGAGGGTGGTTGGGAGGAGTTGGTCGAGTTCATGCCCAACCGGCGCTTCAACTCGGCGTTCTCGGCTTCCAGCGCGGCGACCCGCTGCCGAAGCTCCGCGATCACCTGCGCCTGCTGCACGACCAGGGCGGCAAGCTCGTCATACGACGGACGCTCGTTCCCCGTCTGCACAAGGTGATCATCTCACATCGACGATCAAGCTCCCTTAACGACCTGATCAGTTACCGCCGCGGCACCTCCTCGACCCCGCCGCCGGGAAACTCACCCTCGCCGAGTGGACCGTCACCTGGTTCGACGCCATCGATGTCGCCGACGCAACCGCCTCCCAATACCGCAGCCTCACCCGCAACCACATCATCCCCCGCTGGGGCACCCACAGCCTCGACTCCATCTCCGGGCTCGCGATGCACACCTGGGCCAAGAAACTCCGCGGCGAGGGCTACGCCGTGTCCACCGTCGCCACCATCACCAAGATCATGTCCATGATGATGGCCGATGCCGCAGAGGAACGCCTCATCACCGCCAACCCCATCCGACCCCGCCGCCGCGGCCGACGCCGCCATCAACCCCGCGCCGAACGCCTCTGGGCCACGCCGGAACAGGCATTGCACATCGCCCTGCAAGCCGCCGTGCTCGTCGGAGACTGGGCCGCCGTCCTCATGATCACCGCTGCCTGGACCGGTGCACGCTGGGGCGAACTGACCGGCCTTCAGCGCATCAACACCCACCTCGACGACGGCATCATCGTCATCGACCCCGACGTCGGCGCCCTGCACGAAGTCGACGGGAAACTCGAACTCGGGCCACCCAAAACCGCCGAATCCGCCCGCACCATCGCCCTCCCGCCCTTTCTCATCGATCTCCTCCGCGCGCACCTGAACACCCACCAGCATCAGCATGTGTTCGTCACCGCAGACGGTGAACTGCTACGCCGCTCCAACTTCGCCCGCCGCGCCATGCGCCCCGCCACCGACGGCAACCTCGACCGCAAGAAGCCCCGCGTCCGCGTCCAGCCGATCGTGCCCGACCTGGTCTTCCACAGCTTCCGCCACAGCCACAAAACCTGGATGATCGCCGACGGCATGCCCGACGTCGCCCAGGCCCGACGACTCGGCCACAAGCTCCCCGACAAGATCGAAGAGATCTACTCCCACGTCGCACTGGAAGTCGAAGCCCGACTCATCACGGCCCTCCAACGCCGCTGGACCGACGCCCTTACTGGCCTGGCCAACACCGCCACAACCGGCGGCGGCCCCCTCGCGCTGTCGGGTGCAGCTCTCCCTCCGCGACGGTCTGCCGCGTAACACCACCGGGCCTCGGCAGGCGACGGCGACACAGTAACCACCGGGTCAGAGGGAAATGCCTCGCTCGTTTGCGTTTGCGGGTCGACGGCGCGAGCCCGGCGATGTCGGACAGGTACGCCCGGACCGGCTTCGCGGTCAACTCCTCGAGCTCGCCGTCGCAGTGGGCGGCGAACTGAGCGAGGTCACCGCGATAGGCGCGGATCGTGTGCGGGGAGGCGTTGGTATTGGCCAAGTCGGCGAGGAAGTCGTCGACGTGCCGGGCGAGCGGATGCGCGCGGTCGAGCCGGCTGGCGGTCGACGTCATGCCCTCATCCTCAAAGTTGCCGGATAACCGGGAAACGAACCGGCGGGCCCCCGAGCGTGTCCGCCCAGCTCGCTGATCGCCATCCGAGGCGATCTTGCCAGATAACGAAGGTTATCCCGTAACCTGGGAGCCTCACGGTGCTCAACGCCCTCCCAGCCGCCGCGCCCGTCTGGCTACTCCCCTCGTACTCATCCCGGTCGGGTGCTGCGGACCCCTGGCCATGCAGCGGACCACCGCGCTCCCGCTGGAACACGTCCCCGCCAGCCACTCCGGAGTGGACAACGGCGTGTTCGCTGGTTTTGCCTGTCTGCGGCGGCAAACCGGATTCGGCGACCTCGTCGGCGGTGAGAGCTACGGGTAATACGGTAGATGTCAAACTTGCGCTATTCCGCGAGGCAGGCACTGTGTCGCAACGCCGACACAGTGCCTTCCGTCACCGCTGGTGCGGTTGAGGTCGCGCAGGCGATCCAGGAAGAATCCCTCGGGCAACGTGACGGGGGTGACATTGCCGCTGGAGGGTTCACTTGAGTTCCTTTATGGGGCAACGCCAAGACCTGCTGCGGCCAGCCCCTTCGCCGAGATGCGGGTTGCCTCCTCGACGCTGTCCGCCTGCACGCTGATGAGCAGCGCGGGGCCGCCTTCGAGTGGGAGCAGGCAGCTACCCGGGGCCAGCACCTGTGCCGGTACGTCGTGGGTACCGGTGTGCTGCCACAGGTCGGGGCGGACCAGCAGGGTTTGCTGCAGGACCCGTGCCCCGGCGTTGACGGCGGGACCGGCACCGCCCTGGACGTCGTTTCCGAAAGCGGTCTCCTGGTCCCAGAGGGGTTTCCCGTCGAGAATGGCCCTGATGTGGGAGCGGGCCTCGTCCGTTGCCCTGCCCTGCAGGCCGAGCGCTTGGGTTTCCCGGTAGACGAGGCCGGCGTCGTGGCTCAGGTGGATTGTGGTGGTGGTGTGGTGGCGGCTGCCCCCACCGTAGATGGTGGGCTCGGGTGACCAGTGCAAACGCCCGCCGGTGTCGACACGGATGGTCGTGTGGATGTGGGACGGTTCCCGGTCGGACGAGGGCAGCGCGACGGTCGACGTGGTACTGCTGAACGTCACAGCGGCGCCGGCACCCACGTCGATGTCGACCGTGTAGTGGTCGCCACCCAGCGGGCCGGCGCAGGAATCGGTCATGGCGATGTGCAGGGGGACAGCGTCGGCACGGCCGACCTGAATCAGGCGGTACGGGGGCTCCCCGAACAGCTCCGTCGGTACGGCGAACCCCGCTTCGTCCTGCCGCACGGTCAGCCGGGCTCGGGCTCGCATGCCGGTCCGCCCCAGAGTGGCGGCGGGGCGGGTCATGGTCGCCCTGCGCCGGCGAGACGTCGGCTGGTCATCTGCTGCTGGATCCATGCGACCAGTTGGGAGGCGGCCGGGTCGTCCCGCAGGGAGTTCATGATGGTGGGACGCCCGGCTCGTCTGGCCTCGGCATCCCGCATCATGCGCATCGGGTCGGCGCCGACATGCGGACCCAGGTCGACTTTGTTGATCACGAGGAGGTCGGCGCTGGTGGTGCCGAGGCCGCCCTTGCGGGGAACGTCATCCCCGCCGGCGACATCCAGGACGAAGATCCAGGCGTCCACGAGGCCACGGCTGAAGGTCATCGTGAGGTTGTCGCCGCCGCTTTCGATCAACAGCAGGTCAAGTGGCTTGCCGTCACGAAGCTGTGTGTCGCGCGCCAGTTGCTCCGCGGCGTCCAGGTTGACCGAGATGTCGTCGCGGACGGCGCTGTGTGGGCAGGCCCCGGTCTCCACCGCGACGATGCGTTCGGGTGGCAGGACACCCCGGTTCTTGAGGTAGTCGGCGTCTTCGGTGGTGAAGATGTCGTTGGTCACCACACCCAGTCGCAGCTGATCCCGCAGTTGCTCGCAGATCGCGGCGACCAGTGCGGTCTTGCCGACTCCGACCGGGCCGCCGATCCCCACCCACAGCCCTCGTTGGGCCGGGTCGCCCGGCGGTGCGGCAGCGGCTGTGTCGACCGCTCCACCCGTGAGCGGATGATTGTCGTCACGATGCAAAGAGATGCACCTCCATGGCGGTGTGTTGTTCCGCGTACACGTCCAGAAGTGGTGCCGACCGGGACGGCAGCTTCCCCGCGGCGACCAGTGCGGTGGCGTGGTCGGCCACCGCGTCGGCCTCGCCCGACAGTTCCGCCACCGCTCCGTAGACCTGGAACGGGTCAAGGCCCAGCAGCCGGAGCGCGGCCGCGGCCGGGACCGTGATGGAGTCGACGGCTGCCAGCAGTGCTGCCTCGCGCGGGCCCAGCCTCGCCGCGGCCGCCACGCATCCCAGGGCCACGGCGTGATGCGGCCCGTGCGGGATGTCCGCAGCGGCGGCGAGCCGCTCGGACCACCACAGATGCCGTGCGGTGCGGATCATCTGCCGCCCCAGCCGACGCGAGGTGGCGCGCAGTGCCGGCGAGGGGCAACGGGCGTCGGCTTCGGCGTCCAGGTAGGCGAGGTCCGCGCCGTCGGCAGCGGCGGCCGCCAGTCCGGCCGCCGTGCTGCCGGTGGTGTGCAGCCGGCCCCGGCAGAACTCCCGCAACTCCTGCATGGTGCGGACCGCACCTGCGGCCACCGCGGCCTCGATTCCACCCGAGTGCGCGTGACCGCCGGTCGGCAGCCGCCCGTCGGCCAGCAGCAGAGCTGCGGCGTGCGGAGTGGACATTCCAGGAGCCCCTAGAATAGCGAGTACCGCTGCGTCATCGGAATGCTCTCCAGCAAGGATGGCGTTGGCGGGTCAAATGGCTTCTCGTCGATGGTCACGACGTACGATTGGGAGCCGTCTTTACTGGAGTCACAGGCGTCGCGGCCGCCGACCTGAATGTCGGGGTGCGTGTTGTTGTTCTTCATGTGCTCCTTGCGCTTGTCTTTGGTCGAATCGACCGGTACCCACGGCTTGTCGGTCTTCAGGACCTGGGCATCGTGGGGAGTGATGGTGCCGTCGCCGCTGTCGGTTCCCGCGTGCTGGGAGACGAACATCCGCGTGCACGAGGTGACCGCCTTTCCGCCGTTGCCCCAGTTCTCGCGTCCCCAGTACGGCTGCGGCTGGGTGACGGCAGCGGTCGGGCTGCCACAGACCGCCCAGACCTGCACACCACCCTGGAGCACCATCTCGGCTCGGAGACCGAAAAACCGGGGGTCCCACAACACGAGATCGGCATACTTGCCCGCCTGGATGGAACCGACATGCTTGTCGATGCCCTGGGCGATGGCCGGGTTGATAGTGTATTTGGCGACATAGCGCCGGGCGCGCTCATTGTCCTTGCCCATGTTCAGGTCGCCCAGTGGCAAGTCACCCGGCAGGTCCCCCCTGTCTTCCCAGTAGCGTTTCATGAAGTGTGCCGTTTGCCAGGTGCGCATCACCAACTCCCCGATCCGGCCCATGGCCAGCGCGTCGGAGCTGGTGATGGACAACGCCCCGAAGTCATGCAGGACGTTCTCCGCGAGGGTGGTATGCAGTCGCACGCGGCTGGCGGCGAAAGCGCGGTCGTTGTCGACTTTGTTGCTCAGATGGTGGGCTAGCATCACCATCCAATAGCCCTCCGCTGTGGTGTTCTTCGTCAACGGCAGGGTCGGATTCGTCGAGGCTGGCAGGACGTTCGGTAGTGACGCCAGCCGCAGGATGTCGGGGGCGTGTCCACCGCCGGCTCCCTCGGTGTGGAAGCTGTGGATGCTCCGGCCGCTGTCCTCGATGACCTTCTTGGTGCGTTGGAAGAACCCCGCTTCGTTGAGGGTGTCCGAATGCAGTGATACCTGCATGCCCCACTCGTCTGCCGCTTTGAGTGTGTCCCGGAGCGACGTGGGTGTCGCACCCCAGTCCTCGTGGATCTTGTAGCCGCAGGCCCCGGCCCTGGCCTGGCTCTCGAACTCCTGGGCGCTGCCGTTCGCAGTGATGCCGCCCTTGCCGAGCAGGCCGACGTTGAGTGGGAAGGCGTCCATTGCCTTCATCATCTGCTGGATGTGCCAGATCCCCGGCGTCACAGTCGTTGCCACACTTCCGGTGGCCATACCGGTACCGCCGCCGATGCAGGTGGTGATGCCGCCGCTGAGCGCGTGTTCGGCCAGGCCGGGCAACAGGAGATGCACATGCGTGTCGATCGCACCGGCGGTCAGGATCTTTCCGTTGCCAGAAATGATCTCGGTCCCAGGACCGACAACCAGATCCCCTATCCGATCGTCGGTGTACGTGATGCCCTTGAGGTTGTCTACTGACCGCCCGTCCCTGGTAGCGGCAGGGCCATCCTGGGCAGCCCCCACGTCGCTCATGATCAGCGGGTTGCCGGCCTTCCCGATCGCGTGGATCTTCCCGTCCCGGAGGGCGACATCCGCTTTGACGATGCCCCAGTAGTCCAGGATCAGCGCACCGGTGATCACCGTGTCCGGCACGAGGTAGTCACCGGTACCTCTGATGCCACGGTGGTATGGGCCCTGGCCCATTGATTCCCGGGTGACCTTGCCGCCGCCGAACACCACTTCGTTACCGCTCGGGCGGTTGCCCTGCGCGTCGAGGGGGCCCCGGCTGTAGTCCGCTTCCACGGTGATGACGATGTCCGTGTCGGCAAGCCGCACCCCGTACCCCTCTGTGGGGCCGAAGTAGTTCACATAATCCTTGGGCTTGATTGGATTGTTTTTATCTCGCGGGCCACCCATCATGCACCCCCAGGGATTGAACCAGAACCGCGGTTGAACAACCAGTTGAAAAATCGGCTCAACCACCCGGTGGACCCTGCCGGGGAAGTAGTGGGGACCGGTGTCACGCCGGTCCACTTGAATTTCTTCAAAGTCCCCTCCGTGCTCAATCCCCACACGGTCCCGTCGCCGGACAATGACACCAGGGGCACTTCGCACTCCTCATCCGGCTCGAATCGCCAGGCGGTTCCCGCCGGAATGTCCAGCCGGTAGCCCAGAGTCAGATGTCTCTCATTCTTCAAAACCTCAAGGCCTTTCGGTTCGAATCCGACCTTTCCCGCAGGTGGACGAGGGACTTCCCTGAACCCGGGATTCGCCTCGTAGAAATGGAAATGCGAACCCACCTGGATCGCCCGGTCGCCTTCGTTTTTGACCCGGACTTTCCGCGTCCACTCCCGTCCCGGCCATTCCTGCCGCCAACCCTCAGGTTCAGCATTGAAGTCGATGCATGCCGCATCCTCGGGGATTATTGTTTCACCGGGCTCCATGCTTATACCCCCGTGTTCTGCGGAGTCGGGTCTGACATCGAGTCCGCGCACACGCGCCGCCCGATCGGCTTTTGCAGCGTGACCATTTTGGTGCCATCGGGGAATGTCGCCTCGACGGCAAGGTCCCGCATCATCTCCGGAACCCCCTCCATGCACTGGTCGCTGAACAGCCGCTGAGCAGCCTTGCACTCAAGCTGTGGAACGTCCTGACGACCAAGGCGCGCTTCTTCCAGAACATAGGAGATGATGATCGACATCGCCTCGGGATAGTTGAGCTTGAAATTGTCGGGGTCGACATCGTTGGCGTTGGTTCTCTTACGCTCTTCGGCGTCGGTCAAACGCTTCTTGGCGAGATCGGCAGCAACGTGTACCAGCAGCATCTCACGATCTCTGGGGGAAAGCCGCATATCCCCTGCCTCCTAACCAACTGAGTTCATACTCGTATCTTGGGCATGTCGCCGGGTGGATCGCACCACCGGCGGACCCTTGAGTTCTGTCGTCACGCACAGGATGTCTTGTCTCCGGTATACATATTTGATATCCACAGAGTCGACCGGGGTTTGGGATCGGTGCGCAACAGGGAGAATCCGACACATGCTCTCCCCCATTCATCATGAGAGCCGACCTTCCGGGCCGAATTTGTGCACGCGCGAATAGCACGCACCTTCTCGACGCGGGTTATCGAGGTGCGGGGTTGGATGCAACTATTCGACCCTCAACGGCTGCGGCCTAACTACATGCGAGGCGCGATCGTGAAGACCTATAGGCATTACGTGACTAGTAACTCCAGAGTTGACCCAGAAAGCCATATCGCCATCCCACCTTTCGGTTGATGATGATCCTCGATCGACCATCCCAATATCTTGTCTACCTGAGGTCGCCGCCGCCGTCAACGGAACCAAGATAGTCTTGAAACAGGTCCACTCGAACGGGGCTATCTCGTGTCTTGCTGTTGCGGCATCCGAGATCGTTTAGTAGGAAATACGAGCCTGGCATTCGCCAGCCCACGATCTTGCGACCACGTCCACGTGCAGTCCGGCTGTGGACGACATCACGATGACCGTGCCAGCCCTGACCGACATCGATGGGCTTCGTCGCACTGGTGTCCGCGACCAATCGGTGCCGCAGGCGGCGAGTCGGTCCTCGCCCTGACGGGTGGGTCACTCCGGGCGATGAACATCGCGACCGGTACCTCTGCCCGGCCGATGAGACACCGACATCGACCTGCCGCAGTACCCGGCGTCGACAGGCAGCGATGTCGGCTTCACCAGACGCGCATCGTGAACTGTATACTTCTGGTCCACGTCAGCGGCGTGAATCGTCCCCGACCCGGACCCAACCACGCCAGGACGGGTTCCAACGGGCACCACGGGCCAACCAACCCGGTCCAAACGTGCCCCGATCGTTTCGATCGCGCCATTGGCCAACCAGGGTTTCAGGTAGTTCACGACGATAGCGGGCCGTTGTGCACATCCCGACCAGGAGAGGTTGGTTCGGCGACCCCATCAGGCCCTTGAGTCAATCGCGTTCATGATCGTCTCCCAATTTTCTCCCACTAGGCCCTGTTGATCTTCATTCGGACCATAGTGGACAGCCAGCCAAGATTGACACCGGCGCACAAGAAGCCCGCCGACCTGGGCTTTCGCACCGCGTCGGCGGGCTTGCGACCGTCGGGACGACAGGATTTGAACCTGCGACCCCTTGACCCCCAGAATTTTGGACGACCCACGAGCTGGCCAGATAGCAGTATCCACAGTGGCGTCGAAGCACCCCAACCCTCTGTTTTCGCAGGGTTCGCACACGTTGCGGTCCACAAGTGGTCCACACAGTTAGTCCACTTGAGAGGGGCACTCTGACCTCCGAAGCTACATGCTCACCGCTTGCGGTCGGCCCTCAGCCCAACGCACGAGGGTTGTCTCGTGCCCGATCTGCGCACCAGTCGACGAATCGATTGAGAATCGACCGAATAGCGTCCGGGTATCCAACCTCGTCGCAGCGGACCACAGAAGCTTCGTGTCCGCTCCCCCGGCCTGCTCGACACAGTGGAGAGCCACCACGGCGGCCGCGAATGCCTGCACCGCAGGGTAGTCCGGAACCTGGCCGGCTAGCGCTTTATACCGATCGACAAACGTCGCCTCTGTCGGGCCAAGTAGCGCATCGTGTTGTCCACCGGGGAACCATTGCGCGATCCCGAAGATGCCGTCAGTCGAGGTCACCTCGCTGCCGAACTCCTGCACGCCGGCAGCAATGCAGCATATCTGCCGCGGCGGCTGTGCCATCGCAGTTGCGCGCCTCACTAGTTCGATGTCGTCCTCGAATGTGCCAACAGAGAACATGTCCCAGTTCAGAGGCAATGCAGCGTCAGCGAACTCGTCTGAGCTACAGGAATGAGTGTTGCCAAGACCAAGGTCCCGCGCAATATCTGCCGCTCCGTCCGCAACCTGGCGCCCGAAACTCCCTTTACCTCGCACTATCCACAGTTCCCGGTTCGCCGACTCCTTGGCGATAAATCGCATATACGGAGCCGCGTACGACCGAGTTGGCGTGAGTACAGACACAACATGACCGGGGTACGCAGTTTCGACGTCGTCGCCTGAACCACCATGATTCCACAGCAACCAACCATTGTCAGCGGCAATGCGCCCCGCACGTTTCATGAGTTGGGTTGAATACGGGCCCAGCAGAACATCACATCTGGCCCTCACGCGAGGAAGGACCTGGGCAAGTATGCGCGGATCGCTCTGGTCGTCTTCGATGACCAGATCACCAGAACCCCGCATCAACTGCCAGACATGAAGAGCGTGGGCGGCCTGACTGCCAAACC
>DATATE010000098.1:0-9299 GCA_036268955.1 Pseudonocardiaceae bacterium | reverse complement strand
TCGGCGCCTGTCCAGCACGATACGCGTCACGCGGCCGACTCCTCACGCGCTGCGGCTTGCACGGCGCAGGAGACCGCCAGGCATGCCCTCTACCTGCGATCGCGACGCCCTCGAACAAGATCTCGCCCTGTAGTACTAGTGAGGTTCACCGCCCTGGGCGGATCGTTTCCAGGGTGGTGCACCATCGCGTGGCTGGTGGCTGAGCAGATCGCCGGGCTGGCAGCCCAACACCTGGCAGAGCTTGGACAGTGTGGAGAAGCGGATCGCCTTGGCTCGATCGTTCTTCAACACCGAGAGGTTCACGATCGTCACACCCACCAACTCGGCCAGTTGGGTCAGAGTCATCCCGCGTTCGGCGAGTATGTCGTCGAGGTGAACGTGGATCTCCTGAGGTTCTTCCGGGGGCATCAGATGGTGCCTTCGAGGTCCTCGCGCATCCGGACACCGGTCCGCATGATGCTGGCAAAGGTGATCGTGCCAAGGCCCACGAGGAGGATGAACCAGGGGTAGGCGCCGATGTCGGTGATCGTGATCCAGGGGAAACCCCAGAGGTTGTCCGGGCCTATGCTCGGCGGGTACTCGTGGTAGAGAAGCACGTCTGTCAACAGGTTGGCCACTATCGCGGTGAGTGGGCCGCCGATGGCAACGAACAGTCCGAGGGTGCGCATCCTCGTCGGTACCACCGCGTGGAACGGCCCCTGTTTGGCGGCGGTGCGCAGCAACCGGAAGAACAGCAGCAGCACGACAAAGCTGAACAGGGGCCACAGCATCTCGATACCGACCGACGCCAGCGTCATGGTGGTGCCGGGGTGGCAGACGGGCTGCCCTTCAGTGGAGATGATCCCTTCCTGGTTCGAGAAGTTCCCGTAGAAGCCTCCCCAACGGTTGAGGCAGAGCTTGCTTCCCGGCACCAGGACGGCGACGGTGGCGACCACCATTCCGACCAGGACAAGCCCGCCGACCAGCGCCAGGATCCCGACCAGGGACGATGCCACTCTCGGCGCGCTGATCTTGTGACGTGTGGTCATGCCCACCCCCGGTTGTCGACTGTCGATAGTATCGATAAACGATAACATCGACAGTCGATAAGGTCCACGGGCAAGCCTCGTCTCCAGGCGTGGACATCGGAGGTCGACGAACGCGGACTATCGACGCAGGATCAGATCGGCGTGACGGGCTGACGCCGCGACAAGGTCGGCATTGCGCTGATCGACGTCCTCCGCCCAGAGTCGTGCCGCGTCCGGGGACTTGTCGAAGGAGATGTGCCGGGCTACGAGCCGTCGCAGCCGTACGGCGTCGTCGACCTGGAGGTACCAGGCCGCGTCCAGCAGTTCGCGGACGTGACACCAGGGATGGGTGTCGAGCAACAGGTAGTTGCCTTCGGTGATGACGAACGGTGTCCGTGGCGGGATCGGAATGCTCGATCCGATCGATTCGTCGATGTCCCGCCGGAACGTCGGCGCGTAGACGGTGTCGGTGTGGGGGAGGCGCACGCGGCGCAGCAGGGCGACGTAGCCGGCGGCGTCGAAGGTGTCCGGGGCGCCCTTGCGGTCACGTCTGCCCAATGATTCGAGCACCTCGTTGCTCAGGTGGAAGCCATCCATCGGGACGAGCACGGCGGCAGGGCCGAGCGCGCGGACGAGTTCCTCGGCCACCGTGCTCTTGCCGGCCCCTGGTGGACCGGTGATGCCGATGATCGCCCTGCCGTTCTCGGCCGCCATGCGGCGCGCCCGATCGGCCAGCGAGGCAATGGTGAAGGACTCGCTCATCGCGTCTGCACCCGATGCTTGCGGCGGCCGCAGCCGCAGGAATCGCGATGGTGGAACTCCGGCGGAACGGCAACGGACCGAGGTGGTCGGTCCGGGTTCTTGATCCGGCCGAGCAAGAGGTCCACCGCGGTCGCGGCGAGCGTCGCGGCATCCTGTGCCATCGCCGTGATCCTCGGATCGAACAGGTCGGCCCATTCGAAGTCGTCGTAGCAGATCAGGGCAATGTCGGTGGCCACCCGCAGCCGGCACTGCCGGAGCGCCCGCATGGTGCCCAGGGTCATCTGGTTGTTCGACACGACGAGCGCGGTGGCCGGTCGGTCCACAGTGGTCAGATGCGCCACGACTCGCTGTTCGGTCACCCGCTCGTCGGACTCGCCGGGAATGACCAGCCGCGGGTCGTCGTCGAGACCGAGTTCGACGACGGCCTTGCGATAGCCGGCGAGTCGGTCGTGCGCGGACATCGAGTTCAGGCTGCCGCGCACGAAGCCGATGCGCCGATGCCCCTGCGCGGCCAGGTGCGCGGTCAGGTGATAGGTCGCGTCGACACACTCCGAATAGACCTGGTCGCCGGGCAGGGGCGAGCGGCGATCCAGAAACAACAGTGGAAATCCGTCGTCCAGCATCGTGGCCAGGGCGCCGGTGAGTTCGGCGTCACCCTCCAGCGGGCTGACGATCAACCCGCTGACCCTGCGCGAGAGCAGATGGTTGATGACATCGGCCTCGACCACCGGATCGTCATTGGTGTCGGCGACGACCATCGTGTAGCCGGCGCGTCTGAGCAGCCGCTCGACGTCCCTGATGAGTTCGGCGAAGTACGGGTTGGTGACCACGGACATCGCGACGCCGATCGTGTCGGTCGACTGGGTGGCGAGTGCTCGCGCGGCCAGGTTGTGCCGATAGCCGGTCCGGGCGATCACCTCGAGAACCAGCTCCTCGGTCTCGGGCGCGACCCGCCGCGTCTTGTTCAGCACATGCGAGACCGTCGTCGTGGACACCCCCGCGAGCCGGGCCACCTCCGCCATCGTGGTCACTGGCCACCCCTTTCCCCGCCTCGCCGAAACACTCGCACGGCGTTTGGTCTGGAATTTATCCGCCACGAAAGACTTGCGCAACCGCTTGCGTCATGTCATCGTGATCCCGAGCACGCAAGCGGTTGCGCAAAGTTGCGGCAACCCGGCGGGCGACCGCACCACGGTCGCCAGGACTTCGGCCCCGACTCGCCAGCAAAGGAGAGGGCGATATGAGGAGAGCACTTCGCACCGTATTGGGCATGACGACGATCGGTCTGGTCCTCGCAGGGTTGGCCGCCTGCGGCGGGACGAGTGCCGCAGGCTCCGGTAAACAGCTGACCATCGGTTTCGTGCCGGGCATCGCCTCCGACCCGTTCTTCAAGGCGATGCAGGAAGGTGCCGAGACGAAGGCGAGACAATTGGGCGTCAAGCTCCTGTGGCAGGGCTCGCCCAGTGAGTACTCCCCGCAGTCACAGATCCCGTTCGTACAGGCGATGCTCACCCAACACGTCGACGGACTGGTCATTGCCCCGACCGACCCGGACGCGCTGCAACCCAGCGTCACCAGCGCCCGACAGCTGAACATCCCGGTGGTGACCGTCGACACCACGGTCACCGACCAGAGCTACCTGACCTCGGCGATCACCGGCGACAGCGAGCAGGGCGGCAAACAGGCCGCCGAGACACTCGCCTCGCAGATCGGCAACGCCGGTCAGGTGTTCATCATGGACGGTTCGCCGACCGCGACCACCGACCAGTTGCGGGCAAAGGGATTCAAGGAAGAACTCGCGAAATACCCGAAGATCCAACTCGTCGGTGACGAGTACGCGAACAGCCAGTCGGCGCAGGCGACCTCCACGGTGACCGACATCTTGCTGAAGTACCCGAAGCTGAAGGGCATCTTCGCCGTCGACGGAACGTCCGGGACCGGCACCGTGGCCGCACTGCGCAACGCTGGAAAGGCCGGCAAGGTCAAGCTCATCGGCTACGACGCCTACGACAACCAGGTCGCCGACCTCAAGGCCGACGTCTACAGCGCCCTGATCGCGCAGAAACCGGGCGAAGAGGCGGCGCTCGCGTTGCAGGACCTCGTCGACACCCTCACCAAACACGGCGTCAACACGATCCAGAAGCACGTCGTCCTGACCAATGTGGTGATGACCGCCGCCAACCTCGGTCAGACCGGGCGCTACGAGTACCCGGCCCAGTGACATGGACCCGCAGCCAGGAAAAGGAGGAGTGACATGACCGCCGCCGCCCACGACATCAAGCCGCCCCAGGACCGCCGCATCGTGGACACCGAGCACAGCTCGACCGGTCGGATCCGAACCATCCTGTTGCGACAGGACGTTCTGCTCCTCGGCGTCCTCGCCCTCATGGTCGCGTTCTTCACCACGCTCAACCAGGATTTCTTCACCACCTTCGACTTCGCCAACATCCTGCAGGACTGGGCACCGGTCATGCTGCTCGCGATCGGCGAGACGTTCGTGATCGTCACGGCCGGCATCGACCTGTCCGTCGGGTCGACGCTCGGCTTGTCCGGGGTGGCCTGCGCGATGGTGATGCGCTCGCTGCACCAGAGCGGCGCCGGCACCAGCACGACGATCCTGCTCGGCATCGTGGTCGCGCTGCTCACCGGAACAGTGGTCGGACTGGTCAACGGGCTGCTCATCACGCGGGCCAGGCTGGCACCGTTCATCGCGACCCTCGCCACCATGGGCGCCGGAGCGGGTCTGACCCTCGTACTCACCGGTGGCGTCCAGATCGCCGGTGGCCCGACGGCGGTGATCGCACTGGGCAACACGCAGTACCTGGAGGTGTTGACCCTCCCGTTGATCATCGTGCTCGCCGTGCTGGCGGTCACCTGGATCGTGCTCGGGCTGACCGGGTTCGGGCGCTGGACCTACGCGATCGGCTCCAACTCCTTCGCCGCCCGTGGCGCCGGCATCGGCGTGAACACGCACCTGATGAAGATCTACCTGCTGTCCGGGTTCCTGGCGAGCATCGCGGGCGTGTTCGTCTACTTCCGGCTGGGTTCCGGTTCACCGACCTCCGGCCAGGGGCAGGAGTTGGCCGCCATCGCGGCCGCCGTCATCGGCGGCACCAGCCTTTTCGGTGGCAGCGGCCGCATGTCGGGCACCGTGCTCGGCGCGCTCATCACGACGGCGGTACTCAGCGGTCTGATCCTGATCGGTGTCGCGCCGAACTGGCAGCAGGTGGTCATCGGCGCGCTCATAGCGGTGGCCGTCGGCGTTCAACAGGTCCACCTTCGCACCGGAAAGGGAGCAGGCCGTGGCTGAACCCATCTATCAGGCCCGAGGCGTCAGCAAGTCCTACGGCACCGTGCGCGCGCTGGAGGATGTCGACATCGAGGTGCACGCCGGTGAGATCGTCGGACTGGTGGGCGACAACGGCGCGGGCAAGTCGACCCTGGTCAAGGTGCTCTCCGGAGTGCACCAACCGGACAGCGGCGCCGTGTACCTCGACAACGTCGAACGCACCTGGCGGTCGCCGCACGAAGCCCTCGAAGCCGGGATCGAAACGCTCTACCAGGACGCTGGTCTGTGCCCCGACCTCACCGTCAACGCGAACGTGTTTCTGGGCCGTGAGCGGCTGCGCCCCGGTCTGCTCGGCAGGCTCGGGTTCCTCGACAACAGGATCATGGCCGACACCGCGCGGGAGGAACTCGAACGAGTCGGCGTCGACCTGACCGGCGTGCGCAGAACCGTCAACAAGCTCTCCGGCGGGCAGCGGCAGGCGGTCGCGATCGGCCGCGCCATCGCGTGGGCGCGCAAGGTGATTCTCCTGGACGAGCCGACCAACCATCTCGGGGCACGGCAGTCGCTGGAAGTCCTGCGCGTCATGCGCAGGGCGAAGGAGCGCGGGCTGGGTGTCGTGTTCATCTCCCACACGCTGCCGCACGTGCTGGAGACGACCGACCGGGTCGTCGTGCTGCGACTGGGACGCGTGGTCGCCGACGAGCCGACCGCGTCCTTCACGCCGGACTCCCTGCTCAAGGCCATCACCGGCCTCAACGACCCCACCATCGCCGGAAACCAGCTCGCGGAACGGAACGATCGATGAAGAACCTGAACAACGCCGTCCTCCCGTCGTTGCCGACCGAGGTCGCGGTCCCGCGCTACGACCGGTCGGCGCTGCGCACCGGAATCGTGCACTTCGGCGTCGGACACTTCCATCGCGCGCATCAGGCCAGGTACCTCGACGAGTTGATGCGTGCCGGAACCGCCATGGACTGGGCCATCCTCGGCGCGGGAGTCCGACCCGACGACGCCGACATCCGCGACGCCCTCGATGCCCAGGACCACCTGTACACGTTGACCGTCAAGGAATCCGACGGGACCCGGCGCAGTCGGGTGATCGGCTCGTTGAACGGATACCGGTACGCGGCCGACTCGCCGGCCGGCCTGGTGGCCAGCATCGCGGACCCCACCACGCGGGTGGTGGGGTTGACCATCACCGAGGGCGGGTACGGGATCAACCCGGCGACCGGCGAGTTCACCGGCGAATCCGAGGACATCCAGGCCGATCTCGGCGACGGGGCTCCCGACCGTACCCCGTTCGGCCTTGTGCTACAGGCGATGCGGCTGCGTCGCGACCAGGGCGTCGGCGGCCTGACGATCATGTCGTGTGACAACATCCAGCACAATGGGCGGGTCGCGCGTGCCGCGTTCCTCGGCTTCGCCGAGCGTAAGGATCCGAGGCTGGCGCTGTGGATGACGGAGAATCTCGCGTTCCCCAACTCGATGGTAGACCGGGTGACGCCGGGAACCACCGATGCCGACCGTGCCTACCTCGAACGGACCTACGGGTACCGGGATCGATGGCCGGTCACCTGCGAACCGTTCTGCCAGTGGGTATTGGAGGACACGTTCGTCGCCGGCCGTCCGCCGCTGGAGGACGCGGGCGTCGACATCGTCAGCGATGTCGAGCCGTACGAGCTGATGAAGCTGCGACTGGCCAACGGTACACACCAGGCGCTGTGCTACTTCGGCCATCTGCTCGGCCACCGCTACGTGCATCAGGCCATCGCGGATCCGGACATCCACGCGCTGCTGCTGCGCTACATCGGCGAGGCGGCGCCAACGCTGCTGCCCATTCCGGGAGTGGATCCGTACGCCTACGGCCGCACCGTCATCGAGCGCTTCGGAAACCCGGAAATCCGCGACGCGCTGAGCCGCATCTGCGCCGAGACCTCCGACCGCATCCCCAAGTTCCTGCTGCCCGTTGTCACCGAACAGTTGCGGCTCGGTGGCCCGGTGGCGCAGTGCGCCGCCGTCGTGGCTGGCTGGGCGCGGTACGCGGAAGGTGTCGACGAGCAGGGCCAACCGATCGACGTCGTCGACCCGCGTCGCGAGGCGCTGATGACCGCCGCACGTAAGCAGGACACCAACCCGACGGCCTTCATCGAGGACCGTTCGGTTTTCGGCGACCTCAGCCGGTCACGGGTATTCGTCGAGGCTTACGTGGACGCCCTGAACCGCATTCGAACTCGGGGAGCACGAGTCGCGCTGCGTGAACTGGCCCGCGGCGTGACCGCATGATCCGTGCTGAGATCGATCAGGGCGCGCCGATGAGATGGGAGATCGCTCGTGCGGCGGCCTTCACCTGTTCGCCGAGTTCGGGGACGCGGTCCTCGGTGACGCGCATGGTCGGGCCGGACACCGAAAGGGCGGCGACGACGGTGCCGAGATGGTCGAGGATGGGGGCGCCGACGCAGCGCACGCCGTCCTCGTTTTCGACGTTGTCGACGGCCCAGCCGCGTGCGCGGACCTCGTCGAGCGCGGCGAGCAGGGCTTGTTCGGTGGTGATGGTGCTTGCGGTGCGGCGGGGCAGGCCGCGCGCGATGGCATCGGCGACTTGGGCGGGGGAGAGGTGGGCGAGGAAGGCTTTGCCGGTCGCTGTGCTGTAGGCGGGCATCCGTTTGCCGATTTCCGAGCGCATGTGGACGATGTTCGGGCTTTCGACCTTGTCGACGTAGACGACGTCGGGGTGGTCGTAGATGACAAGGTGCACGGTTTCGCCGGTGTCGGTCATGAGGCTGCGCAGGGCGGGGTGGGCGACGGTGCGCAGGTCCATTCGGGACAGGAAGGACTGGCCGAGGCTGACGACGCGTGAGCCGAGGCGGAATCGGCCGGTTTCCTCGTCCTGGGTGATGAACCCGTAGTCGACCAGTGGTTCGAACAGGCGCAGCGCGGTGCTCTTGTTCAGGTCGAGTTCGGTGGCGACCTCCTTGAGCGACACGCCTCGCGGGTTGTCCTGTTCGCCGACGAACAGGAGCAGTCCCAAAGCCCTGCGCACGGACATGGATCGGTTGCGGCCGGCGTCGGCGTGTTCGTCGGACGGTTCCACGGGTGGCTCCTCGGCAGCCTTGACATCCGTTTGCGGCATATCTAGGTTCCACGCTACCAGAATGCAAACCAGAGTTTTGCACAGCAAAACATGCGGATTGTGTCCTTCGAGGGAACGAGCTGCCGTGTCCGACGTGTCGAACGTGCCCGAAGTCCAGGAGTCACCGAGCCGGTCCCGCCTGTCCTGGTCCGCGGGACATCTGCGTTGGGGCATCGCGCTGCTGCTGGGCGTCGGCATTCTCGTCAACTATTTCGACCGCGTGAACATCTCCGTCGCGGGCAGCGGGCTGCGCGAGGCGTTCGGCATGAGTGCCGGTCAGCTCGGCATCCTGCTCTCGGCGTTCACCTGGTCCTACGGCCTGACCCAGATCCCGATCGGCTTGCTGCTCGACCGCATCGGCGTCAAGTGGATCATGCGCGTGACCAGCATCCTGTGGGGGATCGCCACCCTGCTGACCGCGCTCGTCAGCGGCTTCGGGCTGATCATCCTCGCGCGGCTGCTGCTCGGCATCGCCGAAGCGCCCGCGATCGTGGCCTCGCAGAAGGCCACCAGCTACTGGTTTCCCCGCCATGAACGTGGCCTGTGCACCTCCGCTTTCGACGGTGCCGCGAAGTTCTCCAACGTCATCGGTCTGCCGTTGATGTCGCTGGTGGTATCCGGGTTCGGCTGGCGCGGCGCGTTCATCGTCTCCGGCCTGGTCAGCCTGGTGTTCGCGGTCGCCTACTGGCTGATCTACCGCAACCCCAGGGAAATGCGCGAGGCCGGCCGGCTCGGCGAGTCCGAGTACGCCTACCTCGCCGAGGGCGGCGCCCAGGACGAGACGGTCGTGCCCCGTTCCAGTCTGAGCGACTTCGGTTACCTGCTGCGCAGCCGCAAGGTCTGGGGCCTGTCGCTCGGGTTCGCCTGCTACAACTATGCGTTCTTCATGCTGCTCACCTGGCTGCCCGGTTACCTGGAGATCCAGCTGCACATGACGGTGCTCAAGGGCGGCCTCTACTCGGCAGTGCCGTGGATCGTCGCGACGCTGGCCGACCTGCTCATCGGCGGTGTGCTCGTCGACCGGCTCATCGCGCGTGGCCGCGACGCCGAACACGTCCGCAAGTGGGTGCTCATCGGCGGTATGGTCGTCGGCCTGTTCGTCGTGGGCGCG
>DATATE010000097.1:0-52957 GCA_036268955.1 Pseudonocardiaceae bacterium | reverse complement strand
GAGACCGGAGACCGGAGACCGGAGACCGGAGACCGGAGACCGGAGACCGGAGACCGGAGACCGGAGACCGGAGACCGGAGACCGGAGACCGGAGACCGGAGACCGGAGACCGGAGACCGGAGACCGGAGACCGGAGCGTGTTCGGTCTCTCGCCCGAATGGTTGCTCTACAATGGTCAGCCCATCGCGGATTCGCTGATTCTCGCGCATCACACCGAGTTCGAGCGGCTCATGGCCCTGACACCGGCCGCGACCGGCACCGCGGTCGTCGCGGGCGACCCCGCCTACGACAGAATGCTCGCCAGTCGGCACCATCGTCATCGGTACCGCGAAGCACTCGGGGTCGCGCCGGACCAGACGCTGCTCACCCTGTGCAGCACCTGGTCCCCACGTTCGCTCATGGGTACCTGGCCCGAGCTGTTCCGCGAGGTTCTCGCCTGCCTGGATCGAGATCGTCACCGAGTCGCCGCTTTGATTCACCCGAACATCTGGCACGGACATGGGCCTTGGCAAGTCCACAGCTGGCTGGCGGACTGCGTCCGTGCCGGGTTGTTGCTCCCGCCGCCCGCCGAGGGCTGGCAAGCCACCTTGCTCGCCTCGGACATAGTCCTTGGCGACCACGGAGCGACCACCTGCTACGCCGCGTCGCTGGACCTTCCCGTTGTCCTGGCGACGTTTCCGGAGGACGATGTCGCGGCCGGCTCGGCAGGCGCGGTGCTGGGCCAACTCGCCCGCCGACTCAACCGACACGAATCACTGGCAACCCAGATCGACCGCGCCCGCACCGAGTATCGCCGCGGCACGTTCACCCCGCTCCGGGACCTGGTCAGTTCCTACCCAGGTGAGGCGGTCGAACGGATTCGCGCCCTGTGCTACCGGCATCTGCGCCTGGCTGTGCCCAACACCCCGCCGGTCACCACGGTCATCCCGGCCGAGCTGGTCGCGACGGTGCCACGCTCAGCCGTCGCGGCGGACCACACGGTGTGCGGACTGAACGACGGCACGACCGATGATGAATCGCCCTCCGCCGTGATCACACGTTACCCAGCCGATGTCATCGTGGACAGATCCCGCGCGGGCTACCTCGACCCGGCCTTTCTCGTCGTCCACGAAGACCATCCCCAGGAGGCGCTACGCGGCATCGCTCCGGTGATCATCATCGGAACGCCGGCAGCAGGCCAAGACGCGCCAACAGCACTCGCCGATGCCTTCGCGCGATTCCCCAGAGCATCAGTGGCTGCCGTCAGAGTTGCCGAACACAGTGTGATCGCAACCAGGGACGGCAGGATGATCACCGCGTCGACGCCCGATCCCGGCATCAGCGCGGCCGTGGTCTGGCAATGGCTGCTGACCAGGACGGACCAGCCGCTCCCCGAGACGGTCTCGGTCGCGGTCGGGCACACGACCCTGCGATTGGAGCTGCGATCAGTTCTCGAGGCCGAGCCGGGTACGTAGCTCCTCGGCGCGCCAGGAGCCGAGCTGGTCAAACAATTCGACGGCACGGCGCAACAGCGAATGAGCTTCGTCCTGACGTCCGGCACGCCCCAGCAGGTCGGCCAGCACAACCGCCGAATCGGCCTGCCAGACGACCATGCTCTGCTCTGCCTCCAAGGCGATGGCCTTGGTCAGCAGTGCGATGGCTTCGTCCTGGTGCTGCTGCTCGCCGGACAACGCCAGTGACGCGCCCAGGTTCGCGACCGATTTGATGTGGTTGTGCTTCTCACTGTCTCGGCTCTCACTGGCTGCGGCAAAGTAGGCCAACGCCCGCCGTCCCGCCGCAATCCCTTCGCCCTGCCTACCCACACGGGCGAGCATCGGACCGCCGTTCATGTCCAGCAGGGCCACTTCGCGGTCCCGCAACCGCTCGGGAAAGCGCGGATCGGTGACCATCTGCCGGGATCGTGCGACCGCGCTGACCGCAGCGGCGAAATCACTCCGCCGCTGATGGATGAACGCCTGCCAGACATGGACCTTGGCCAGTCCGACGATCGTGTCCTCGTCATCGAGCCCCGCTGCCACCTCCTCGGCCGCGTTGAACTGCGCCTCTGCCGCGTCATCGTCCTCGACCGCGAAGTAGGTGGTTCCCAGCGCTACGCGCATGCGAAACAACGGCCGGGGTTCACCGGTCCTGTCATGGATCTTCTGTGCCGCTCGCAATCCGATCGTGTGGACTTCGAGCCCGTCCGCGTGCAGGTCACGCTGGAAGAGAAAGGTCTCCAGTGCCTCACACAGCTGCCAGCACAGGTCGTCGAAACCCTCGTCCTCGGCCAGGCGCACGATCCTGCGTAGGTTCGCGCGTTCGAGTTCGAGGTCGCCAACGGCCCGCGCGTACGCTCCCTCGCCGACGTAGCCGGGTTCGACGCGGCCGTCGAACTGTTCGCCGAACCGGGCTCGATGGGGGCTGAACACCAGTTCACGGGCGACGGTGAACTGAAGGTACGAGATGATCGTTCGGCCTCGGCTGCGACGCTGATCGGCCGGAGAATCGGTGGCTGAAGCCAGTCCGGCGGCATGGGCCCGCACGAGGACATGCCATTCGTAGCGGCCCGAACCAAGGTCGGTAAGCAGGCACGCCGACACCAGAGCCTGCAGATCGTCGTCAACGACCCGCTCATGGTTCGGGCCCTGCAACGCCACCGCTATCCGTTCATCGAACTGGTCACCGGGATGCAGGCTCAATTGCCGGTACAAGCTCTTCACGGCCTCGCCAAGCTCTTGGTAGGCCACCTCGTAGAGGTTTGCGACCGAAAAGGCGTCCTCGATCTGGAATTCACGCAAGCGATCCTTCGCGGTTTGCAGCCGGTGCACGTACTGGGCGGTCCGACCGCGATGGCGGGTACGCAGGTGGGCTCGCGCAATACCCAACGCCAGTGGCAACCGTCCGCACAGCTCCGCCAACGCGTCGAGTTGCTCGGCCTCATCCAGCGCGGTCGTCCCGTCCATGCCGTGGGTCAACAACTCCTTGGCGCTCGCTGGGGTGAACACATCGACCGGCATCGTGGTGAAACCGCTGTGTTCGAAGCCCGCCGACCGACGTCGGCTGGTGGCGATCACGACGCCGCTCGCCGACGGAGGAAGCAACTCGTCGATCTGACCGGCATTTTCGACGTCATCGAGCAGTACCAACACGGATCGACCGAACAGCGCGCTGCGGTACGCCGCGAGCATGCCGTCACGCGTGGCCGGTAGCGGTGAAACCTCCAGCGCCGGCAGAAACACGGTGAGAACGTCCTCGACGGAACGCGCGCGCGACGCCGCCCCGATACCTATTTCGAGCACGATGTCGAAATCGAATGCCTTCCGAGCCTGATCAGCGCACCACAACGCGAGCGCGGTCTTACCCACCCCCGGCATGCCGGTAAACACAAAGACGCCAAGCTCATTCGACTGCATTGTCTGCGCGATCATCTCCTGGAACCGCGCGCGTTCCCCAGCTCGGTCCACGAGAATGCGAGGAAGTGGAGTCAGAAGCCTGACCGCACGTGGAAACTGCCCCATTCGAAACCCCGTCCAGGTGATCGCCGCGACTCAGATCGTGATCGTACCGGGCCGTGGCGACGGCCGTGTGCCAATCGACAACAGCTTGGCGTCTCGGATCTCCACGCCAATCCCCCAAAAGAGCGAACCCGAAGTCGTTGGCAATCCAGTCGAACCGTGTTCCGTCCTTCCCCCGTGTCTTGGCCCTATTCCGCGTCAGCCGCCAATGCCTAACCACCCCGCCAGGCACGACGTAGATCACTCCGCCTGTCCCCCACCTCCGCCACCCGCGCGGTTAAGCTCCAAGCAACCGAGATCGGCAGCGGCACGTCAACCAGCGGGGATAACAGCGAGTAACGACTATGATACAATTTGTCCCGGAGCCCGGAGCCCGGAGCCCGGAGCCCGGAGCCCGGAACCCGGAACCCGGAACCCGGAACCCGGAACCCACCTGGGGTACGTTCGGATGCGAGCGAACCGTTCTGGTCGTTGCCCGGACGTTGACATCGACGTATCGCCTTCTGGACGCGGTGCATCTGCTCCGGGATGACTTTCGGGTCAGGTTCACTTTCACGATCAACGACACATCGGTGTTCAGCAGAGGTGCGCACGAGGTCCTCCACGACGCAGGCGTTCACATGGTGTCCTGGCAAGCGGTCGCCAGCGGCGACGCCAGTTACGACTTGGTGCTGTCAGCCAGCGAGAACATCGACTTCCATCAGATCCACGCGCACACGGTCGTACTACCGCACGGTCTCGGTTTCAACAAGTACGTCCCGGACAGCAACGGACCCGGTACCCGCCTCGCCGGTCTCCCACCAGAATGGGTACTCCGCGCAGGACGTGCGACCGTCCTGCTGTCACATCCAGAACAGCGCGATCAACTGCTCGCGGCGAGTCCCGCCAGTGCCGGCCACACCGCGGTCGTCGGCGACACCGAGTTGGATCGGATTCAGGCCAGTCAAACCCTGCGGGCCCGTTATCGCTGCGAACTCGGCACGGGAGAGCGGACGCTCGTGACGCTGGCATCGACCTGGCGTCGGGACTCACTGCTCGGTCGATGGCGAACGCTGCCACTGCAGCTCCTTGGCGAATTGCCCGCCGACCTCTACCAGGTCTGCCTCGCCCTGCATCCGAACATCTGGTCCTTCTACGGCGAGCACCAAATCTCGCTGTGGTTGTCCGCCGCCCTCGACGCCGGACTGGTTCTGATACCTCCGGAGTCAGGCTGGCAGGCCGCACTCATCGCGGCCGACCAGGTGATCGCCGACCATGGATCACTCGGACTCATGGCCGCGGCCCTGGACAAGCCACTGCTGATGAACCCCGCCAGCGCCGAGACAGTGCCCGAGTCACCGCCGGACAGCCTGGTTCGTGCCGCCCCCTCGCTGGTGATGGACCTCCCTCTGCGGGAACAACTCGACCACGCACGCGCTACCCATCGGCCGGGACAGTTCACCTCGATCACGTCGCGAGTGTTCGCGCACACCGGCGCGGCCGCCGCCAACCTGCGAAGCCTGGTCTACGCCAAACTCGGTTTGGCCGCTCAATCGCCAGGGCCTTCGCTGCGCCGAATTCCGGTGCCGACGCCGACCCGTCGACCGGTGACCTCACACGTCGTCCTGACCGTGACGGCCGAGGCCGAGGAACTCGCCATCATTCGGTTCCCGGCCTCAGCCTGGCGGAACGAGTACGTCGCCGACACGCACGTCGTGGCAGGCGAATCCGAGGCGGACGTAAGACTCCTCGAACGCGCCGCGGCGATCACCTGCGATCGACCTCTGACGCCGCCAGAGTCGCGGCATTGGGCGTTGTCCATGTTGGCCGCGAATCCCGGCGCCAGAGTCGCGGTTGGCGGCTTCCCAGGCGACTACACGGCGATTGTGCGCAAAGTTGGACTTGTTCGGATCGAGATGTCGGGTAGTCACCCGGATGGCGTGAGTCTTGCGGCGTCGACGGTCTACTGCTGTTGGTTGTCGGGATGCCTGCGCGATCGGGTTCTCACCGTCCGATCGGGCAGCAACCTGGTCGAGGCGTCATTGACGGTCACTCCGGCGGAAGCTGGTCACGGCGAGCCCTGAACTCCCCCTCGCGCCCACTGCCAATGGCGCGATGGAGATCTACCAGCCTGCTCAGCACACTTCGTAGCGACGGGCGATCACTGTTCGCCTCCACGACCTCCAGCAGAGTCTCCTGGGCTCGCGCCTCATAGAACGGCTCATCGCCACGACGAAGCACCTCGATCGCCTCGTCGAGCGCGCGACGGGCTTGCTCCGACCGGCCGGCCTGCCACGACACCGATCCGATCTCGGCGAGGCAGCGACCTTCCATCCGTGCGTCGGGGACAGCGCGGATCCGCGGAAGCGATCGGCGCAGTATCGCGTCAGCCTGGTCGAAGCGCTTGCGCCGATGGTGAGAGCAACCGAGGAAGAACGTCGCGAAGGCCACTCCTCGGGCATCCTTCTTGGAGGCGAACAGATCAATCGCGCGCTCGTAAGCCTCCGCAGCGTGCTCAGGCGCGATCTCGTCCCGCAACCGCCCGATCAGCTCCCACACCGATGCCAGCAGCCGGATATCGCCGGACGCCTCGGCCATGGGCAGAGCCTGGTCGATCAGTTCCTCCTCGGCGCGGCCGAGTTCGCCACGATCGGTCCACGCACGAGACATGAAGCTGCGCAAACGTGCCTCGGCGCGGGGATGACCTGCCAGTCGGGCGGACACCGCACCAAGCTCGCTGGAGGTGGTCCAGTCCACTAGGTATCGGCGGGTGACGTAAAGCGCGGTCAGGGCTTCGGCCAGTTGCCACGACTCCTCGTGCCAGCCGTGTTCGGCCGCGGCACGCTGGGTGGCCAACAGATTCGCCCGCTCCGTCGTGAGCCACGCAACCGCGCTGTTCTTCGCGTCTTCCCCGTCGAACGGCGATGTGCGCCCCTTGGTCAGCTCGTCCGGGGTACACCGGTAGCGGTCCGGGCCCAATACTGCCCGATCCGCGAAAGCAGCCTTGACCAGGCGAAAACGCAGCAGCCGATACAACGCTGCCGACTGCTCGGAAGCCGGGTCGTGGATATCCGCCATATGCGCGGCGTGTCGGCGGACGATGGGATGCAGCGATAGCCTCCCTGCCACGCTCACGCTCAGCAGGCCGGCCTCCTCCAGCGAGTCCACCGCCTGCCGGACGACATCGGTAGTCATGTCAGCAAGAACGGCCGCGTCGTCCATCCTGAGATCCTGGCCAGGCGCGACACCACCGAACAGCCGGTAGAGCCGAGCCGGTTCCTCACCCAGTGCGCTGTAGGCAGCGCTGAACACGGCGGCCACCTTCGCCTGGCCGTGCGCACTGAACACACCAAGGCCGCGGTCGTTCTCGGCGATCTCGGCGGCCAGGGAGTCGATCGAGAGTTCCGGCCGGGCCCGCAGCCGCGCCGCCGCGACCTTCAACGCCACCGGCAGGCCCGCACACTGCCGGACAAGCTCGGCCACGGCGTCCGATTGGGCATCCACCCGCGCTCCCACCAGCTCGCGAAGCATGTGCGCGCCGGCATCCCCGTCCAGCGGGTCCAGCTCGATGACGTCGGCACCATCGAGGACGAGTTCGCTCAACCGAGCGCTACTGATCGCCAGAACCGCGCTGAGCTGGCTGTTGGGCAGGAAGGGTAGGACCTGGGAGGAGTCGGTGACGTCATCGAGCACGATGAGCACGGGCCGCTGAGCGGTGATGCTGCGCAGCAGATTCGCTCGCGCTGTCGTTGACGCGGGAATCACTTCCTTGGCCACTCCCAGCGCGCTCAGACACAATGCCAAGCCGTCGGCGACCGACAATCGCTCATCACCCAACGCCCCGAACTCGACATGCAGGTCGCCGGCGGGGAAAGCACCCGTGTCACGAATATGCCGCACGCATCGTCGTACAAAGGCGGTCTTCCCCACTCCTGGTTTGCCGGTGCAGATACCACAACGCGGTATATCCGCAGACCGACGAGCCCAGAAGTGACCCATCCGGGTGAACTCCGCAAGCCGGTTGACGAATACTTTCGGCCCCAGCGGAACCTCACTCGGAACCATCAACGCCGCCCCCTCAGATCCGTCGCCCAGCATGACCGGCGCTGAACTCTGCTTATCCGACTTTACCGTGCTGAGGTAATTCCGACCCACAACACACCCCGACCCTGCCAGGACTTCAGCCGAGGGCCAGTCGGTTCTGGGGGCTACTTCTCGTTCGGTCGATGGTCGTGGTTGTTCAGGTCGGCTCGCATCCGGTCCCGCAGCTCGACGAGTGTTGCTCGGTACCGAGCCTGTGCGTCTCGAAACGAGGACGAGGTGGGACCTTCCCGCAGTGCTTGCGCCACCCAACGTTCAGCCGAATCCAGAACCTCGGACGCATGGTCGTCCCAGACTTGCGAGTTCGCCAACTCGACGTCGGCGGCTGCTTCCCGCAACGCGGTCAACGCCCGGTCGATGGCGTCGGATTCGAAGACTCGCACGGTCGGTTCGAGCAGACGTGCGGCGACCAGCATCCTGGCATAGGACGCGCGGCGCTCCTGGCGATCCCGGTCATCCCACTGCGCATCGCGCTCGACCTTCGCCTGTTTCGC
This sequence comes from Pseudonocardiaceae bacterium, assembly GCA_036268955.1. Classification (GTDB taxonomy): domain Bacteria; phylum Actinomycetota; class Actinomycetes; order Mycobacteriales; family Pseudonocardiaceae; genus CAJCJE01. The sequence goes on along the minus strand of DATATE010000097.1, from coordinate 44,889 downwards.
GACCTGCCTCGCCGAAACGAGCTGCGCCCCCAACGCACCAGCGACACCCGCTATCGCGGACAGGAAGCCAACGACGACGGTCACCCAGCTCTGCGTCATGGCGTCAAGTCATAGCAGGCGGCCGGAGACATCATGGAACGCGGTCACCGCTGTCTGAATAGCTGTGCCGTGACCAGCCGGGGAATAGCGGCGAAAACGAATGGGCCTGACGGCGTGCCGAAACCGTCGCACGGTGTTCTCACCGCGCGTTCATGCGGTTGTTTTCGGCGGAGCGCCGCTTTTCCTCGTGGTCAGGGACGGCGGGCTCGTTGGAGGACTTCTTCTTCGGTGAGGGCGCTGGCGGGGTGGTGGCTCAAGCACATCGGCACCTGGATCTTTCCGAAGCCGCCTCCTTCGATGGCGCCGTAGAACCGCCCAGCGCTCAGACGGGAGATGTCGTCGACCCGGCCGCCCTTGGCCCTGGCCAGTTCCGTGGCGGCCTGGATCTGAACCGATGCGTTGAGCAGGCCGAAGAACTGGGTGGCCGCGTTGCCCGTGACCAGGTTGTGCAGCGCCTTCGGAGCCTGTGTTGCGTAGACCATGCCCAGCCCGTACTTGCGCGCCTGCGTGGCCAGTTTGAGAGTGCTCTCGGTAGATGCCGTCGCACCGCGCGATGGGACGAACGTCTGGGCCTCGTCGAGCACCAGCAGGCCACCCAGCGGCCGGTCGCCGGCTGGATGACGCTTGATCCAGGCGAACAGGGCCAGCTGTAGCTGGTTGACGAACGTTTGACGCTGATCGTCATTGGGCAGACCGATACAGCTGATCACCGAGATGCGGGCGCGCTTGCCAGGACCAGGGGTGAGCAGCACTCCGGGGTCGAGGTGCTCACCGGCACCGCCGAACACCGGGTCGTTGATCATGGCCGCCTTGAGTTCTTCGGCCATGGTCTCCGCGAGGCGTGCCGCGTTTCTGATGGTGCTCACGCCGTCGGGCAGGTCGCCGAGGAGTGCGACGAAATCACCGAGGTCGGTCCCGCCGCTGCGAGCGAAGTGGGTCAGTGTCTCGGTCAGGACGGCCTTGCCGGTACCGATCCGCCTCGGCGTCAGGCCCGTCCTGGGTATGAGACCCGCGACCGAGGCGTCGATCGACGTCCGGAACTCGTCGGGGTCGTCGAGCACTCCGCTGAAGTCGGGCAACGGGTTCAGCGCGATCGGGCGGCCGGCCGCTCGCCGGGGCGTCCAGATCATCACGTCGGCGTCGGCGAAGTACCGCTCGGCGCGTTGGGCGTCGCCGAGGCCCCATTCGGCCGGTGGGGACGGCCACTGGTCGCCCAGCCGGGCCAGATCGTTGTTGGTGTCGATCAGGATCGACGATACGCCGTGGATCGCGGCGTCCTCCACCAAGCGGCGGAGCAGAACCGTCTTGCCGGAGCCGCTGCCGGCGAACACCGCTGTGTGTTTACGCAGCAGCACCAACGGTATTCTGAACTCCCTGCCGTTCTCGACGTTGCGTCCCAGGAAGACCGAGGACGTGTCATCGGGAGCCGGAACGGGCTCGGTGTCTACCGGGGTGTTCACGGGTGGGTTCGTCGTTCCCGTCGGTGCAGGCGCGACGTGGGGCAAGGAGCTACCCAGCACGCTGGTGAGCAGTTCTGACCGGCTCGCCGGACGGGAGACGGCCAGCCAGCTGAGGAATCCGGACGGTGCGTCGACGAGCATCGTCTCCAGCGCCGAGAAAGTACGCAGGTCGTCCTCTGAGACGGTCAGCGCGAGTCCGTGCGCGGCCTCGAACTCGGCCAGCGCCGTCGTGGTGACCGGACCGTTGGAGAACGCCGTGTTGCGCAACACCACGAGATGCCGCTTGCGTGCCCCGACTTGGAGACCCGCTTCGAGGCAGGCCGACCGCAGTCGGGTCAGGGCCGCTCGCGCGTTGGGATGGGCGATGGCACGGAAGCTCCAGTGTTCCTCGTCCTCGCGGGCCTCGTCGAGCGTGCGCCGCAGCCTGGCGTGCAGCGCGGGCTTGACGATGGTCGACGGATCGATCGTCAGTTGCTGCTCGTCGTTGCCCCGCTCAAGCACGTAACAACGCAACGCCGCGTTCAGCAGGGCGAACATCCGACTGTCCTCGTACTGCGGGTCCAGCGGCCTGACCACGTCCGCGATCGCCTTCCGTCGCGCGAAGTCCTCCTCGAGCGCCGCAAGGTCAACCGGAGCCGGCGTGGCGGGCACTGGCGAGCGTTCTTCGGCAACCGACCCGAAATGCCGCAGCTCATGGACGCTGTTGCTGGCAAGGCACCGTCGTACGTGTTCCTCCACCCGCTGGAGCAGGCGCCGTGGGGTGAAGTCGGCGACTTCCGGATCGTCGAACGCCAGCGGCAGCACCGGCCACGTCGGATAGGGCGGAACGAAGCCGATCTCCCCGTACAGATTCCCGAGATGGCGCTCCACGATCGCCGTGGCCACCGCCGCGTTGGGCATCGCGGTCGACAGGTCGAGTACGGCGAAGCGGTCGGCGGCGGAGTTCACCGCCCGGTTCGCGATCAACTCCCAGGACTTCGGGATGCAGGCGAGGACGATGATGGTGCGGGCGGTCTCCTCGCGCATGCGCATCAGGCCGTCGGCGAGCCGGTCGGCCAGCAGGTCCTCGTCCACCTGCTCTGACTGGGCGATCACGCTGTCCACCTGGTCGATCGCCATCACCACCGGGCCGGTGAGCGCGAACAACCGGGACAGGTCGCTGAACAGCAGCTGCGGCACTCTGCGCCGGTCACGGAAACCCCAGGCGTCCCCGGCCGATTCCTCGACGCCCTCCTCAAGAACGAGGAAGCTGCGCCCGATTTCCTTCAGCTTCCTGTTGGCCTGATAGAGAACAAGGGCGCGGAGCGTGTCCTGGCACTCCAGCGCCAGCTGGACGTCGAGATCCTCCACGCGCTCAACGAACTCGTCGACGTCGTCCCTGCTCACCTGGAGCATGCCCCGCAGCCGCATCCGCAGCTCGTTCCCGCAGCCGGTGCGCTCGCCGAGGGAGTCCAGCATCCGGCCCAGCTGCCCGCCGTCCGACCCGAGCAGTTGGTTGACGATGCCGTGCACGGCGCCCGCCCAGAACGACTTGCCGTCGATCAGCTTGGGCATGAAGAACGAACCGCCCTCCTGCTGTACGCGCTGCCTGAGCCAGCCGAGCAGGTGCGTCTTGCCGACACCCCGTTCGCCGCGCAGGACAAGGCCGGTCGGGGTGCTGTGCGGCCTGCGCTTGGCCGCGAGCACCGCCCTGGTGATCTCCTCGACCGGCTGCGGGTGCAGGCCGTCGACGTGGTGGCTCAGTGGGCTCCAGATCTCGTCGGGGCCGAGCACGCTGCTGAACTGGATGGACGCGAGCGCGTGGTGCTCCTCCTCGTTCACCGTGGGACCTCGATCATCAGCAGATGCCGTGGCGAGCCGCCCAGCACGACCGCGGCCTCCCGGTCGGAGTCGGTCAGGGTCTTCTGATCGGACTCGGCCCGGACGTGGACGTCCGCACGACGCGCCAACAGCGCGAGAGCCCGGTCGACCTCGCCCTTCGGTACGCCGTCCAGCCGTTCCCGCAGGGCGACCAGCCCGATCTGTGCGCCACTGCCCCGCGTCAGGTCCGCGTACGCCGCTTCCACCTGGCTTTCCACGTCCGCCCGGAAGATGTCGGCGAGCGAGCGCCCGGTGTCGTCCAGATGGCGGCGCAGGCCCGCGAGCACGGCATACAGCGCACCGCCCGCGTAGCCTGCTCTCTCCGGACGCTCGTTGGCGAGTTCCTTGCCACACCACACCGCACCGAGATCGGTCAGCTCGTGCACGAATGCCCGACGCACCATCGTGCTGCTGACCAGATCGAGTTCGTTGAGGTGCCTGCGGTACCTGCCGTCGAGCCTGATGCCCGCCACCGCGTGGAGTTCGGCGTTGGTGAGTTCCCGTGCCTCGGCCATCAGCACGAGCAGGACACAGCGCTCACCCAAGGTCAACCGATCGTCGGACATACCGTCCCCGTTTCTTTTTCTTTCCCAGTCACGTTCGTGTTCGGTCGGTCACGATGAATCCCGCTTCCGCGGCGGTGATCCCCCGTGTGCCGCGCGTGCGGGTGATGGTTCCCGCGACGCGCACGAGGCGGCCCTCCCGATGAGCCAGCAGCGCGGCCTCGTAGTCCCTGGCGTCGCGCAGCCATACGGTCACCAGTCGTTGCCTGCCGGTCGCCGTGCCGTCGACGTCGAGCACCCCGCGCACTCCGATACGCCATCGTTCGCCTTCCTCGTCGTCGGACAGCCTGGTCACCGGTCCTTCGACGACGCCGACGGCGGTCTCGGCAACCTGCCCGACGCGCCTGCTCCCGGCGCGGATGCGCGCTCCGGCACCGGAGGGGAACCGCACGGCCTCATCCGCCAGTGGCGCCAGCCGCGACCAGTGGAAATCCAGTTCGAACGGGGACCGGCGATCCTGCCCGGCCAGATCCGACAGTGCCACGCACACCTCCTCGGAGATGCCCGCGCGGAAGACCTCTTCGAAGGCCTCGGGGTCGGCCGAACGCGCGGCAGACAGCACGACCGTCGAGCTGTGCAGAACGCGCAGCGCCGTCCTTCGTCCGAGCGGATCCGTACGGTCTTCCTCGATGGGCAGAGCGATGTCGATGCCGAACGCCTCTTCGCTCAGTGACATCAGCGAACGATCCAGCAGTGCACCGACAGCCTCCGGTGTCCTGCCATCGGGCGTCGGCCGCGGTTCACCCAGCGCTTCCCGCGCGCAGGCCGCGATGAGATCCCGCGCCGCGCGCACCGCACGGATGCCGTCGGGCAGCGCGACGGATCCGGCCAGGTCCTCGGCACGGTAGGAGACGACGTCGACCGAGGGCATGGCCATCTCGCGTCCGACACCCCTCGGCGACCGTCCCTCGGCGTCGGCGACGCACCGCACCAACTCGCGCAACCGCGTCACCGTGTCGGCCATGACGTCCTGCGGCGGCACGAGGACGTCGAACTCGCGCCAACTCCACACGGTCGCGTTCCGCCAACTACTGGTGACGGCCCAGCCGTGGGCGCGCAGGTAGTCGATCACGTCCTCGATTCGCGGCGACCGCGTCATGAGCAGGCCGTGGTCTCGGCCTGCCGCACGGCGCTACCGGTGACCAGCGCGCGCAGGCTCACCGCGGTCAGGACATTGCTGACCGGGACCTTGACCCTGATGTGCCGGGTACGGTCGGACGTGGGCAGCCGGTGACGGTCGTTCAACGAAACGTAGTACCCGATATGACGCAGCAGAAGTCCGGACGTACTCAGATCGGCGTAGTGGGAAGCGCTGCGCGGAACGTGCACGATGAACAGGTAACGCGGCACGATAAAGTCCGTGCCAGCGAGTTTGTTGAACTGTGCGTGGTCGAGTCCGTCGAAGTTCGCCAGCCCTTTCCGGACTTCGAGCGTTGAGATGGTTTTCACCTGCACGTCGATCCTCGGTGAGAAACCGCGCGGCGTACGCCCCGGCAGTTTGATGCACAGATCGATCCCGTCCAGATCGACGTCGTCCTCCGCCCAGACCAACCCCGCCGCCGATGCGAGCACCCGGATGTAGTCGGCACCGAACTTGCCTTGGTGGTTGCGCGGGTCCAGCACCGAGTCACCCTCCGAGCGGTCCGTCACTGCCACGCCGCCTGCCACGGCAGAGTACTCATCGGTCGGCGGACGAGTACCGTTTCCACGAATTGACCATGACACGGTTACGAGCATTTTACGGAAGCCGTCGATAAGTACATTGCGCACCTTGCCGAGCCCGTTGTGTCGCGATGCTGCTATCGCGATCGGACCGAACATGGTTAACCGTCGTGATGTGATCGTCACCAAACCGGACAAAGACTTTTCGAATGATCAGACGATATGTCGATCTCGATCACGTTTTGCCTGGTGTCGGACGTGCCAAGGTCGGCTCCACGGTCTAATCTGCGTCTCGATGGGCCGAGCCGACAGGAGGATTGTGGATCAGGAAAAGGTGGCCGTCGGCCGCGTGTCCGGTGTCGAGGACTCCACGCCGCTGATCTTCCACGTCGCGATCGACCCCACCGCCCACCTGCAGCTCGACGACGTCGTCGTCACTGTCCGCGAGGTCGCCGGCGCCAACCCGGTCATGACGTGCGGGGTGGTCACCCAGGTCACCGCCCGGCACGAAGGCGCGAGCTTCGACAGTGACGTCTTCCTGATCTCCGAGGGCGTGCTGCCCGCGCAGGTGCAGGAGACCGCGGAGATCGCCACCACCCGTGTTCAGCCGGAACGGTACGTCCCGCCGCTACCGGGAGCGCTGGTGTTGCGCGCCACGGGCGAGGATCGCGCTCGTGCGCTGTACTTCGACCAGATGAACCGCAAGGTGGCGGCGGGTCTCGGCCGCGACGGTGAGCCGATCTACCTGAACATGGACTTCCTGGACGGCACCCGAGGCGCCCACGTCAGCATCAGCGGCGTCAGCGGTGTCGCGACCAAGACCTCCTTCGCGTTGTTCCTGCTGCACTCGATCTTCCGTGGTGGCGTGCTGCGCAGCGTGCACAACGCCAAAGCCCTGATCTTCTCCGTCAAGGGCGAGGACCTGCTGTTCCTGGACCGGCGGAACACTCGGTTGGACGAGGATCTGCGCGCCGAGTACGCCGCGCTGGGACTGCCGGCGGAACCGTTCGCATCGGTCGGCTTCTACGCGCCGCCCACGCCCCATGACCCGACCGGACGGCCCGATGTCACCGGACGTACCTCCGGTGTGGGCGCGTTCTGGTGGACCATCGCCGAGTTCTGCGCCCAGGAACTGCTGCCCTACGTGTTCGCCGACGCCGAGGACGAACGCAACCAGTACACGATGGTGGTCCACCAGGTCGCCAACCGGCTGCGACTGGACGCCACGGCGGCCGGCACCGACGGTGCCGCCAGCGTCGACGGGCAGCTCTGCCGGACCTACGCCGAACTCGTCGACCTGATCTGCGCACGGGTCACCGAGGACGACACGCGGCCGAGTTGGGGTGGCCCGGTGACCGGCGCCGGCACCATCAACGCGTTCGTGCGCAGGTTGCGCTCCAGCCAGCGGGCGTTGGCCGGGCTGATCCGTGGCGATCTGCCGGATACCCCCGGCCGCCGGCTCTCGACCGAGAACCAGCAGGTCACGGTGGTGGACATCCACAACCTCGTCGAGCGGGCCCAGCGGTTCGTGGTCGGCGTCACGCTCGCCGCCGAGACCACCCGCAAGGAGGCCGCGGGCGCCGATGGCCTGTTGTTCACCATGCTGGACGAACTCAACAAGTACGCGCCGAGGGAAGGTTCCAGCCCGATCAAGGAGGTCCTGCTCGACATCGCCGAGCGTGGCCGCTCGCTCGGGGTGATCCTCATCGGCGCCCAGCAGACCGCGAGCGAGGTCGAGCGCCGCATCGTCAGCAACAGCTCGATCCGGATCGTCGGCCGGTTGGACGCCGCCGAGGCGTCGCGGCCCGAATACGGCTTCCTCCCGGCCAGCCAACGTATCCGCGCCACCCTGGCCACACCGGGCACGATGTTCGTGAGCCAGCCGGAGATCCCGGTGCCGCTTGCCGTCGAGTTTCCCTTCCCGGCATGGGCCACCCGGCAGTCCGAGGCCGGCAGTGTGCCCGCCGGCGATGTCGCGGCCGGCAACGGCGTCCTCGCGCGGGGGGCCAACCCGTTCGGCGGGCTGCCGGTGGATCGTGATCCGTTCGCCGATGATCCGCCGCCGTTCTGAGGCGAGCCGCTCTCGTTCGTACCTCGGCCACGTGACGGAAGGACTCGCCGTGAAGTTCCTGCACACCTCCGACTGGCACATCGGCAAGACCCTCAAGGGCCGTAACCGCCTCGACGAACAGCAGGACGTGCTCCGCGAGATCATCCGGATCAGCCGGCAGCAACAGTTCGACGCGGTGCTGCTGGCCGGCGACCTCTACGAGACGTCCGCACCGTCGGCGGACGCGCAGAAGCTCGTCGTCCGTGCCCTGATCGAGCTGCGCAGGACCGGCGCCGAGATCATCGCCATCGCCGGTAACCACGACCACGCCGGCACCTTCGACGCCTACCGGCCACTCATGCAGGCTGGCGGCATCCACCTGGTCGGCACGCCGCGAGCCCCTTCGGACGGCGGTGTGGTCAGCTTCGACGCACGGAGCACCGGCGAACGCGTCAACGTCGCGGTGCTGCCGTTCGTCTCGCAGCGCTACGCGATCCGCGCGGTGGAGCTGTTGAGCGGTACACCGGCCGACCACGTCGGCAAGTACGACCAGCAGATCCGCGACATCCTGGCCAACCTCAAGACCGGGTTCACCCCGAACGCGGTGAACATCATCATGGCCCATCTGACGGTGACCGGTGCCAAAATGGGCGGCGGGGAACGGGCCGCCCAGTCGATCTTCGAGTATCACGTTCCCGCGTCCGCGTTCGGTGCCGACCCGCACTACGTCGCGCTCGGACACCTGCATCGGCGGCAGGCGGTACCCGCGCCCTGTCCTGTGCACTACAGCGGTTCGCCGATCGCGGTCGACTTCGGCGAGCAGGACAACACCAGCGTGCTGCTCGCGGTCGAGGCCACCCCGAGCACCCCGGCGAAGATCACCGAGATCCGGTTGTCCTCGGGCCGCAAGCTGCGGACCGTGCGCGGCACCGTCGCCGAACTTCTCGGCCGGACCGAGGAGTTCGGCGAGGACTACCTGCGCGTGTACGTGCGGGAACCCACCCGTGCCGGGCTCCGCGAGGACATTCAGGAGGCGTTGCCCAACGCCCTGGAGATCCGCATCGACCCGGAGTTCGCCGCACCAACCACGCGAGCCAACGCGGCAAGCACCGGAGCCGATCACACGCCGGGGGAGCTGTTCGCCGCGTACTGCGCCGAGAACACCATCGACGACCAGCGGGTCCGGTCACTGTTCGCGCGACTGCACGACGAGGAGACCGGCGCGGACAAGGCGACGGCGGCCCGGTTCGGCGACTGAGCCGACCCTGCGGAAAGGAGCATTCGGATGCGCCCGGTGCGGCTGGAGATGACCGGCTTCGCGTCGTTCCGCGAGACGACCACGATGAGCTTCGCCGACGCCGACTACTTCGCCCTGGTGGGCCCGACCGGCGCCGGCAAGAGCACCGTCATCGACGCACTCACCTTCGCGCTCTACGGTTCCGTCGCCCGCTGGGACCGGGAAGGTCTGGTGTCCCCAGCGCTGGCGCCCACGATCAACCGGGGCACCGTACGGCTGCTGTTCGACATCGCGGGCGCTCGTTACAGCGTCGTACGCGAACTGCGTCGCAGCAGCGGCAAACAACAGTCCGTCAACGTCCGCAGCGTCCGGCTCGAACGACTGCACGACCCGCACGCGCTCAGCGGGCCGGCGGACACCACCGAGCTGATCGCGGCCGACTCGGCCGTCACCCCCGAAGTGGAGAAGCTGCTCGGCCTGACCTTCAAGCATTTCTGCACCTGCGTTGCCCTGCCGCAGGGCGCATTCGCCGAGTTCCTGCACGCGACGGCGGCGGAACGGCAGAAGATCCTGATGAAGCTGCTGGGGTTGGAGGTCTACGAACGCATCCACGGCCGCGCCAACGAGTCGGCGAAACAGCAGAGCGAACGGGCGAAGGTCCTGGCCGAACAGCTCGACGGCCACACCGACAGCACCGAGGAGCGCCTGACCCGGCTCGCCGACCGGCTCAAGGCTCTCACCGACCTCAGCACCAGGGTCGATGCCGCGTTGCCGGACCTGCGCACCGCGACCGCCGAGCACGAACGAGCAAGGGGCAGGGTCGCCACGCTGACCGAAGAGCGGGAGCTGCTCTCCTCGGTCGGCGTGCCCGATGGCATCGGCGACCTCGAAGCGACCCGACAGTCCACCGAGGAGGCCGGCAAAGCGGCCGCCGCAGCGGTCACCGTTGCCGAACAGACCGAGAGCCGAGCCCGCGCCGCACTGCGTGCCGGCCCGGATCGGCATGCGCTCGAACGGGTTCGGGCCGACTGGCGGCAGCTGTCCGAGACCGCCGCTGCCCTGCCCGGACTCGACCAGCACGCGAAGGACGCCGAGGCCGAATGCGACGCTGCCCGGCGGGACGAGGCCGCCGCCGACGCCCTGACCGAACAAGCACGCGAAAACCACCTCGCCGAGTCGAGCGCGGCACGCGAGACGATCCGCCGTGTCGAGCAGGCCCGAGGAGAACGGGATCTCTTGGCGGCCGTGCGCGTACCGGAGGACCTGGCCTCCATCGCGCGGGCGGCAGCGCGGAGCGAGGCACTGACGACCGGAGCGGCGGATCGCCTCGACAAGGCGGAACAGGCCGATCGCGCGGCGCGCGGCGCACTCGCGGCACAGCCGGATGGCGCCGAGCTGTCCACGGCCCTCGAACACGCCAAGGCCCTCGCCGCCTTCTGCACCGAGCACCCGGCCGAGCTCACCGCCCTTGACGAGAAACGACAACAGCTCGCCAAGGCCCGTGTCGAACTCGACAAGGCGGAGCAGGAACGCGCCGAGGCACAACGGTCGATGGACGCGGCCGGGCGCACCGACCAGGCCCTGGCACTGCGCGCACACCTGCACATCGGGGCGCCCTGCCCGGTCTGCGAACAACAGGTGACCGCGCTGCCCACGCAGGAAACCTCGGCCCAACTGCGCCAATCCCGCGAACGGCTCGACCTTGCCGAGAAGGGGTTGCGCGGAGCGGACCGCACCGTCCGGGAGCGGGAACGAGCCGTCGAACGGCACACCGACGCACACACCTCGGCCATCGGCCGCGCCGAACAGCACCGGGCGGCGCTGGCCACCGCCTCGTCGATCCCGGCACTACCCGCAGTGCTGAACGGCACCCTGACCCTCGACACCGCGCCAACGACGCTGACCGCGATGGCCACGGCGATCGAGCAGACCGTCGACGCCCTCACCTCGGCGCTGAAGCGACGGTCGGACCTGGTCACGAAAACCCGGTCGGCCGACAAGGAACTCGCCGAGGCCCGCGAGGCGCGCGCGGTCGCTCAGCGGGAGGCCGAGCGCATCGAGCAGGCCACCAACGCGGCTCGCGCCCGACTGCGGGCGGCCCGCGACCCCGTTGTCGCGCTCGGCGCGCCCCCGGTCGACGAGGTCGACCTCGGTGCAGGCTGGCGACAACTCGCCGCCTGGACCACCAGCGAACTGGCAGGGGATGCCCGACGGCTGGCCGACCTCGAAGCGTCCGCGACCGAACGAGCGGCAAGGCTCGACGTGGCCGTCATGGCATTCGCCGATGCCGAAAGCGGGGCCAAACTGGCCCGAGCCAGGACAACGGCGGCCGGCCTCGCCGAGCAGAAGGCCCGAACCCGGCTGGAGGACGCGGCGGCGGCGCGGGAAACGCTCGCCGCGCGGCTGGCCGACGCGCCGTCGGACGAATCCGCCCAACAACAACTCAAGCAGGTCGCGCAGCTCCAGCAAGCCGTCGACACCGCTGAGAAGGAACTGGGCCACGCTCGTTCGGCCGCCGCACTGGCCGCGAAACAGACAGCGGAAGTCCAGGGCGAGGTGGCCAGGGCTCGCCGAAACCTGGCCCTGGTCCGCGACCCACTCGTGCGATTCGGTGCCCCACCCGCCGACGACACCGACCTGCGACGCGCCTGGTCGACGTTGACCCGGTGGGCCAACGAGCAGACAACGGCACACGAGTACCAGCTCCAGCAGGAAAAGGCCGCCGCCGAGCGACTCGCCACGGCCGCACGCGACAGTGCACGAGCCATCGTCGACGACCTGTCAGGGCACGAGGTGACGCTCGACTCAGGGCGGGCGCTCCAGGACATCGCGGCCGTTGCGGTGGCGGCCGAGATCGCCACCGCAACGGCCGCACACGACAACATGGTGGGGCAGCTGGCCATTGCCGCCAAGCTCACCAAGGACATCGCCGACGCCACCGAACAGTCCCAAGTGGCCAAACAGCTCGCGAATCTCATGCGTTCCAACCAGTTCCCGCGCTGGCTCGTCGCGAGCGCGCTGGACACCTTGGTCGCCGAAGCGTCGGTGTCGCTGATGGAGCTGTCCGGCGGCCAGTTCGAACTGACCCATGCCGGCGGCGACTTCCTCGTGATCGACCACAACGAGGCGGATATCGCAAGGCCGGTCAAGACCCTCTCCGGAGGAGAGACCTTCCAGGCATCGCTCGCACTCGCCCTTGCCCTGTCCTCCCAACTCGGTACCCTGGCCGCCGCCGGTGCCACCCAACTGGAGTCGATCTTCCTCGACGAAGGGTTCGGCACCCTGGACGAGGCCACTCTGGACACCGTGGCCGCCACCCTGGAGAACCTGGCCGGCTCCGGCTCCCGGATGGTCGGCGTCATCACCCACGTCGCGGCACTCGCCGAACGCGTGCCCGTCCGATTCCAGGTTCGCCGGGACGCCAACGGTTCGCACATCCTCCGGGAGGACACGTGACCGCACGACAGGTGCCGCTGCTGGATCCGGCTCCGATGCGCTTCACCATCGACAGCTGGGACACCGGCTACGGCAGCGCCATGGAGGTCGAAGGACTCCGCGAGTCCGACGCCGCGACCACCCTCGACATCGAGCGACCCGAAAACCGCTGGACACCGATCGACCCCGACCCGGCCACCCCGGCACCCGAAGCCGTGCTGTTCGTCGACGGGGTGCGCCGCATCGACGCCCGCGTCTGGATCGAGGACCGGTCCGGCACCGGCGTCGTATCGGGATCAGCCACAACCTCCGGAATCTGCGCCTCCTATGCCGCCGGAGTCGTCTGTTGCTGCGCGGGCCGCGCCCACGTCGCCGCGGCGCACATCCGTCGCGGCATGTTCACCATCACCGAGGGCGCGGCCGACATCCACACCAGAGCCGGCATCTACCAAGCAAGGAAAGCGCAGCCGGACAACAACATCCCGCTACAGCTCACCCTGTCCGCCGCGCTACAACAACACCTGACCGACACCGAGATCCACACCGCCGCCACCGCACGGTCCGGCGCGTCCGACCACGATCCGATCGCCAACGACCTGCTCGTGATCGACGGACCACTGCGCGGCCGGGCGCATCTCGAACGCGCCGTCGGCTACATCAAGAGCCACCAGACCGAGTACCTCCCGGCGGAGCTGAACGCGATGATCGCCACTTTGACGCCAGGGCAACGGACTCCGGTGTTCCTCATGGGCACCAGTTGGGTCCGATACTCCTGGTACCTGCGGCTACCAGGACCCGGCGGCGCGCCCTGGGCCGGCGTCGTACGACTGGAAGCAGCACCCCAACTGTCACCGGACACGGCGATATCGCTGGCGAACCTCACCCAGTCGATCCTGGGACGCTTCGCATCGGAAGAATACAAGGACTCCCGAGCGCCACAGAACCTCTACCCGATCGCGGGCCTTGAACGACACCTCCGCCACCGGCTCGGCGACCAGCAGTTCATCTACCGTGCGCTGCGCGCGGCGGCCGGCCGCTGACTCAGGCGGCCAACCCGGCCCGCAGTGCCGGCGCCGTCCTGTTGGTCAGGGGAAACAATGGCAGGACCTCTCGCTGGACGACCTCGTTGAGTAGCTCGGCGAGGACGAGGTAGAAGGCGACAAGACCCAGGACGATCTCGGCATAACCCGCGGCGTGCAATGCGCCGCTCTGCGCGACGCCTGCCGCCGATGCGCCCAGATAGGCCAGGATGAGCAGGATGATCGTCAGGTCCAACAGGCCGAATGCCACCGCCGTGATCACGTTGGTCCGGACGCTGACGACGGTGAAGATCACCGTGACGACGAGCCAGGAGATCAGGAACACGCCGAGCGATGTGGCGACCGTGTGCCCAGCCGCGGCGGCGAGGGCCGATTTCGAGAGCCCGGCCGAGGCCGGCGATGCCAGTACGGCCGAGACGATGTGGGGAGCGACGTAGACCTCGATCCCGGTGTATCCCAGCCAGAACGCGCCGTAGGAGCACAGAAACGCGGCGGCGAAGCCGGCACCCGACGCCAAGGCGAAGAACCCGGCGACCACCTGGACGATGCCACCGTAGAAGAAGGTCCCGGCCAGAATGATCGACGAGCCTGCCGCGCTGATCGCACCGACCGTGGAAAGGCCCAGTGCCAGTGAGCACCAGGCGAACCCGGCCGCGCCGACGGCCAGCGCGTGATTGGTGTGCGGAACCGGTGCGGCCGCAGGTCTGTCCTCCGTGGATGAAGCGGGCAGGTTTGTCATGACGATCGCTCCCTAGGCCTAACGGCGGGCGAAATGGACGGTGCTCACGGTCCTACCGATGCACCGTTGTGGTAAATCGTCGGGTCCGGCGACAGTGGGTCGAGCCGATTCGCGGATGCGCAATACCAAAGGAATATTATGGTTGATATATATACCGAACAGTTTTGCGGTTGTAAACCAGTGAATCGATGAAGAAGTCACGGCGGTCGGGACAAGTTTTCTTCGTACCCGAGACAACGCGCTACGTGACCGATCAACCCTTTTCGCAGGCGAGGGCGTCAGCGTTCGTTTGTGTCGAGGCCATAGGCGAGGCGTTCGGCCAACTGCATCAGCGCATTCAGCTCGTTCTCGGTCGCCACCTCGAACAGGTGTCGACGGACGGCGTTGGCATGCACGATCTCGACTTCTCGCACAACCTGTTTGCCGGCCTCGGTGAGAAAAACCTCGACACCCCGTCCGTCAGCGGCGGTGGCGCGTTCGATCAGGCCCCGTGCCGCCATGCGCTTGAGTTGATGAGACAGCCTGCTCTTCGACCACAACATGGCATCGGCAAGCCGCTGCTGCCCCATGCATTCACCGGGTGCCTCGTCGAGGCGCAGGAGAATCCGGTGGTCGGCCGAGGAAAGATCCGAAACGGGCTTCATCTCCTCATTGACCTGGAATCGGAGGATGTCGGCTACCGCAAGGGCAGCACGCCAGACGCGCCGTTCAGCCGGGGTCAACGGTCCATTCACTCGGATGAATCTACCTGGCGAGGCCGGGGCATCAGCCGGTGACCGGACCATCGGGCGAGGTCACCCGCCGTGGTCGCGGCGTAACGACTCCAACTCGGCGGATAGGATGGGTCCGTTTCTCAGACATCGGGTCGGCTCGTCCAGTGCAGCGCGAACGACGACCTGTCCACGTTCGCACGACGAGGATGACCTGTGCCGGCTGACCACGACGAACGCCCCCGACTGCGCAAGGATGCCGAGCTCAACCGGCAACGCATTCTGGCCGCGGCGCGGGAGGTGTTCCGCGACCGTGGCGTCGCCGCGACGCTCAACGACGTCGCGCACCACGCCGGGGTCGGCGTCGGCACAGTGTACCGGCGTTTCGCCGACAAGGAAGAACTGATCGACACGCTGTTCGACGACATGGTGGAGAAGGTCGACCGCGCCCTGCACGAGGCGCTGACCGAACCGGACGCCTGGATCGGGCTGACCACGGCGCTGGAGAAGGTCTGCGAGGACCAGGCGTTCGACCGGGGACTGCGTGAGGTGATGCTCGGTACCGGTCGTGGCCCACAACGTCAACGGCAGGTGCGCGACCGGGTGGACACCGCGGTCGACATCCTGGTCGCACGAGCGCGGCAGCAGGGCATGTTGCGACCGGACGTCGTCCCGGCCGACTTCCCGATACTCCAGTTGATGGTCGGCGCGGTCACCGACCACACCGGAGCCCCGGACCTGTGGCGACGGTATCTCCGGATCATGATCGACGGGCTGCGCGCCCGCTCCGACACGTCCACGCTGGCCGACGACACCTCTCACGAGGTCGTGGAGGACGCGATCATCAACAGCAGCACCCAGGCGGCCCGCGACCGGCGGCTGGGCCGGTAGGCAGGGACCGCCTGAGCCGTTGCCGATCAAGAGGACGGGCCCCAGTCGATCGGGCTGGTCCTGAACTCGTCCGGCGCTGTGAGCGGCAGGTCCACTGTGGACGCGAAAATCGCGTTGTGCTGCACGGTGTAGACGCCACCGGCCAGTGTGGCGAGTTCCTGTGGCGTCGGTTCGACCGGCGAGTGGAAGTTCGCGGGAGCCTGGCTGGTCAGCACGAGCTGGATTCGCTCGCCCGGATCGATCCTGGTGAAGTTCGCGAGCAGCGAGATGTCGTACCGGGTGACCTTGCCGGGCACCACCGGTTCCTTGGCGGCCTTGGTGAACGGATGGCTCGGCTGGAGCAGGATGCCCTTGCTCCCGTACCAGCTGCCGGCCGTGTTCAGCTGTCGCTGGCTGCCGAGGAGCACACCATCGGCCTGTTTGACCACGCTGCCATCGGCGGCGATGACGTTCAGTGTCGCCGTCAGCTGGACCTCGCTCGCGGTGGACGCCGCGTACACGGTCACCTCCGACGGGCCGTCCAGCACCCCGGAGCTGGTCAGCGGAGGGCTCGTGTAGGTGAGGGTGTTCGCCGAGGTGGCCGGTGCCCAGCTGAGCGTGTCGGTACCGGTTCCGGTCGGCTTGGCGGTGGTCAACGTGCCGGTGCCGAGGTAGTAGGTCGCAGCGCCGGGTTCCGGTGGCCACGCCGCCGTGTCGACCCAGCGACTGGCCGTGTTCTCGAAGATGTGCAGCGGCGTCCGGGTGTCCGCCATGCCGGTGTGCTCGCCCTTGAGCCAGGTGTCGAACCATTCGAGGCGGATGTTTTCCAGCGTGGTCGCGTCGACGTTCTCGCCGTGTGTCCACGGCCCGACGATCGCCTGGTACCGACCGGTCGTCGGCTCGCCCTCGGTCACCGCGGCGGTCAGCGGACGGTGGTAGTAGGCATTCTGCGCCGCGACGTAGTCACCGAGGTTGCCGCCGGGGAACAGGTCGTGCCAACCGGCCTCGGTCAGCGCGGGAACACCGTTGGCGACGATCGTGGGCAGCAACCGCTGGACATCGAGATCCTGCCAGTACGCGTTGTCGTAGGAGCGCGGCCCACCGTCGGCCTGCTGCGCGATGGTGACCGACTGCGGATCGGTGGCCGGGTCATCCTGTGGGCCGCGTGGCTCGCCCTGCGCGATGCCGGCGACGAACCCCGTGGGGATGCCACCGTCTCCGGTCAGATCGTCGTAGAAGTTGGAATCGGTGCAGAACGGGGTGATCGCCTTCAGGGCGGAGTGCCCGCCGACGGCGGCCGCGGTGAACCACTGGTCCACCCCGAGGTACGAGCAGCCGTCCAGCCCGACCTCGCCGTCGGAGCCGGCGAGTGTGTGGGCGGCCCAGTCGACCAACTCGGCGCCGTCGCGTCCCTGGCGCTGCCCGAACCAGGACACCTGACCGCCCGAAGCCCCGGTTCCGCGCACCGCCGAGGCGACGTAGATGTAGCCGCGCTGTACGAAGTAGTCCCCCGCCGTGGTCGGGTCGGAACGTCCGGTGCCGTACGGATTCTGGGTCAGCAACACCGGAAACCGGCCACTGGCCCGCGCGCCGGTGGCCGGATCGGTCGGGTACACGACTTCGGTCGAGATCAGCACCCCGTCGTCCATGCGCACCGAGACCGTCTCCGGGGCGCTCACCCCGTAGGTGGCCGGCTCCGGTTGCCATGAGCCGGCATGATCCGGTGTCGCGTTCGCGACCGGCGTGAGAGTGGCGGCGACCAGCGCGACCAGTCCGAGGCCTGCGCAGAGTGGTAGCCAAGCCCTGCGTCGAATGACCGTGCGCAATCGCATCCGAGGCTCCTTTGCCCTTGTCGATCGACGGTCCGCCTACAGCGAATCGGATATACACTATCCGATTACGTCGGCGGATGTCGATAGACCGAGCCACCAGGTCGACGCACCGCAGGGTGACAAGGCTCCGGGCACGCCAGTGAGACACTAAATGGATGGTGACTATCCACTTGGAGTCACCGTGAGATCGGCCCGTACCGAGGAGGCCCAGGCCGGATTCCCGAACGCCCACCTCGGCGGCGGACGCCCGGACGGCTGACGACTGTCCGATCCGTCCGCTTCGATGACGAAGGCCGATGACGAAGGCCATCGCCGAGTTCATCCGCGAGCAATTGAGCCGCTGACCGGGGACGGCTACGATCGGCAGGCTCGCCTACGCACCACCGGGGAGAAACCAGACCGGCGAGGTGGAAGGGCGCGGGAGGAATGAAGCAGCTGCGGCGCCCTGAGGAAAGAGCGCTGTGCGATATGGCCGACCGCATCGCGGACTCGGTCGGTTCGCGAGTGTTCCCCGCCCAGATGGCGGACCCGGCCTTCCGCACGGAGCTGGCCGACTTCATGCGCTGCGCCATGGCCTCCATCACCGCGGTCGCCATGGGACAGTCCGGCGCGGTCCCCGCGGCGCGGGCTCCGCAGTTCGGCAAGTGGCTCGCCGAGCAGGGCTGCCCGGTCGGCACCGTCCGCGACGCGTACTGGCTGGCCATGCGCCAGGTGCTGGATCAGTGGACGGCGTTCGGGTTCGACGACGGCGCCAGCGTGCCGGTCGACCAGGTGACCAGGGTGACGAGCGCCGCGTTGGACTTCACCGAGCGCGGTGTGCGGTACGCCGTCGAGGCGCATGACGCGGTCACCGCCGCGCTGGACGGAAACGGCGAACCGGACCGCTGCGATCTGGTGCGGAGCATACTTTCCGACAGTGCCACGATTCCGGCCGCGCAGGCGGAAGCGACGCTGTGCTATCCCATGTCGGCGTCGCACGTGAGTATCGTCGTCCACTCACCGGACCGGAATGTGGCGGCTCGGCTGCTGAGCAGGGTTCAGTCGGCGACCCAGGCACAGGCCACCCTGATGCTGGCGCTGACGCCGCTGCGCTGGACGCTGTGGCTCGGGTTCGCCGGACGAGGACGGCCGGAGATCGTCCGAACCGTGCGTACCGCGTTGGTCGCGGAACGCACCGCGACCGCGATGGGCGGCCCGAGGACCGGTCTTGCCGGGTTCCGGCTCGCGAACGACGAGGCCTGGCAGGCAGAACGGCTCAGGACGCTGCTGAGGTCCGATGCGGCGGCGCTCGTGTTCGACGACCTCGCCCTCGACGCGATCCTGTTGCGCGATCCGCCCGCCGCCAGGGCGTTCGCGCTCAGCCAACTCGGTGAGCTGGCGGCCGACAGCCCACGGGCGGAACGGATCCGGGAGACGTTGACGGTCTGGCTGACCACCGGTTCGCAGACCGCAACGGCCGATCAACTCGGCATCCACCTGAACTCGGTACGGCTGCGGCTGAACACCGCGGGCGAGGCACTCGGGCCCGGTGGCCTCGACCGCCGCACCGAACTGCTGACCGCGCTGCGGATCACCGACGCGGTCGGGGCCGCCGCGCTCCAGCGCGGTGCCGAGCGACCGGGACTGTGAAACACCGCCAGCAACGCTGATCGCCGACTGTGTTTCCTCGACATTGTTGACCGAACCACTCCCTCATAGGCTTTCGCGCATCGCCGAAAACAGGGAGAAATACGCATGACTGGCGTCAACACCGTGCGCGGAGAGGTTCCGGTCGAGGATTTGGGAACCGTCCTGATGCACGAGCACGTTTTCGTGCTGGATCACGAATACCTCGACAATCATCCTGAGGTATGGGACGAGCAAGAGGCGATCGCGAACGCGGTGACCCGCTTGCGCGCACTCGCCGAACGGGGCGTGCGCACCATCGCCGACCCGACGGTGATCGGCCTTGGCCGCGACATCCACCGCGTCGCCCGCGTCAACGCCGAGGTCGACATCAACATCATCCCGGCGACCGGCCTCTACACCCTTCGCGACATTCCGCTGTACCTGCAATACCACGGACCGGGAACCCTGCTCGGCGGTCCTGAGCGGATGGTCGAGATGTTCATCAAGGACATCACCGAGGGCATTGCCGGCACCGACATCAAGGCAGGCTTCCTCAAATGTGCCATCGAAGAGGAGCTGACGCCGGGAGTACAGCGGGTGATGAACGCCGTCGCCGAGGTGCACATCAGCACCGGCGCGCCGATCACCGTCCACACCAGCGCACCGCACAGGACCGGTCTCGTCGCGCAGGACGTGCTGCGTGAGGCAGGAGCCGACCTCGGGGCCGTGATCATCGGCCACAGCGGCGACACCGGTGACCTTGACTACCTGCGCCGCCTGATCGACAACGGGTCATACCTCGGGATGGACCGGTTCGGCCTGGACATTCTCCAGCCCGAGGACCAGCGCGTGCTCACGGTGGCCAAGCTGGCCGCCGAAGGCCTTGCCGACCGCATGGTCCTTGCGCACGACGCCTCATGTCACAACGTGTGGTTCCCGCCCGGCGTCCGCGAGTCGGTGCTGCCCAACTGGCACTACACGCATCTGCACGACGTTGTCGTCCCACGGCTGCTCGATGCCGGCGTCACCGAGGCCCAGATCCGCACCATGCTGGTGGACAACCCGGCCCGGTACTTCGGCCTCGCGCACACCGGCTGATCCGCTCGTGTGATCCATCATGGACAGTGCGGAGCCGGTCCAGATCATCAGGATTTGACGGCGCCGGCCCGGTTGCCTCGGCGGGAACATGTCGGAATCCGATCCACCCGCGCCCGTTGTGCACGCTGAGCACGGCGGGTAGCGGCGGAGGCCACGCTCGGCGGCGGAGTTGGTGCCACCGCGTAGGCCCTCCCCGGCCTGCGGCCTCGATTGGGCCGGGCACGCCGCTAAGTGGAGCCTCAGTGCTGACTCCGGGCGTCGGTTTTTCTTGCCGCTCCCTGGTGGAGGAGACGAAGCGGACCGGCACCGAGCCGGTCGGGGACAGTCTCGTCCGTCGGGAGTACTTTACTCGGAATAACTATTCCGTACAGTGTTGTCGTCTGCCTGACGAGCGGACCACGCGGCTGGTTCGCCAGGTGCCTGACCGTGGCTGACGTCCAACCTGGACGGACTGGTCCAGCGGGTTGAGGAAACCAACAGTGGGTGAGCTTGGCGAAGGGTCGGACGGACTGTTCGGCCGTGCGGTGGACCTCGGGATCCTCCGCGAGTTCGTCGACGAGTGCGCGGTCACGAGCGCGGCACTGGCCCTGTCCGGCGAGGCCGGGACGGGCAAGACGGCGCTGCTGGATGCCGTGGCGGAATACGCACGGGTTCGCGGCGCTCGGGTGCTCCGCGCGGCAGGTGTCGAGTTCGAGGAGAACCTGCCGTTCGCCGGACTACACCAACTGGTCGGCCCGCTGCTCACCAAGGTCGCGCCTGCCTCGACCGGGACGCTCGGCGTCGCCCTCGGCATGACCGACGGGCCGCCGCCGAGCCGGCCGGAGGTGGCCGATGCGGTGCGCGGCCTGCTCACCGGCCTGGCAGCCGAAGGACCGGTCCTCATGGTCATCGACGACCTACAGTGGTTCGACCGCCCCAGCACGATGGTGCTGGAGGCGGTGCTCCCCCACCTTGGCCGGCACCGGGTGGGCCTGCTGGTCGCCGTCCGTGGTGACGGGATCGGCCACTTCGAGGGTGTCACCGCGCATACGGTGGCTCCGCTGACCGACGACGCCGCGACCGCGATGCTCAGGGCGCGGTTCCCCGCGATGGCGGCCGGCGTCCGCAAACGGCTGGTGGACGAGGCCAAGGGCAACCCGCTGGCCCTGCTCGAACTGCCGGTGGCGTTGAGCCCCGGTCAACGAACAGGGAACGACTCACTGCCCGAGACGCTGCCGTTGAGCGAACGCCTGCGAGAGGTGTTCGCGAGCAGGGTGCGGACCCTGCCCGAGGCGACACGACGCCTGCTCCTACTGGCTGTCCTGGAAGGCTCCGGGAGCCTCGCGGTACTCGCCCCGGACCATGCCGACCCGAAACATGCTGACTCCAACCATGCCGACTCCGACAGTGCCAACCCCGACGGTGCCCGCGCGAACCCTGAGGTGCCGGACCTCGGCCCGGCCGAGCGGGTCGGTCTGCTCACCGTCGACCATACGCACGGCCGGTTGGTGTTTCGCCATCCGCTCACCCGGTCGGCCATTGTCGAACTGTCCACAAGCGAGGAACGCCGCCAGGCACACGCCGTCCTCGCCGAACGACTGACCGACCACCCGGACCGGCATGCCTGGCATCGGGCGCATGCGGTCGTCGAGCCGGACGAAGGCATCGCCGCATTGCTCGAACAGGCCGCCGTCCGCACGCGCAACCGGGGTGACGTCGCGGGAGCCGTCGCGGCCCTGCTGCGCGCGGCCGAGCTGAGCCCCTCCGGCGTCGATCGGCGCCGCCGGTTGGTCGAGGCCGCCTACGTCGGCGCCGTGGCCGGTGGTCAACTGCGCAGCGTCCCCCGGCTGTTGGACGACGCGCTGCGCTGCGACCCGGACACGGCTGCGACGCCGCCGCTGGGCATCGCCGTCGCGGCCGCGCACCATCTGCTGCTCAGCGGCGAAGGTGACGCCGACACCGCCCATCGTCTTCTCGTCGCCGCGCTGGACATGCGGCCCTTGCCGCTGGACGCGACGGACGTCACCGTCGTCGAGGCGGTCAACACCCTCAGCTGGACCGCCTACTTCGGCGGCCGAACCGAACTGTGGGATGCCTTCCACCGGATCGTCGCCCGCCTCGTCCCCGGCACGCCGGGACCGTTGGCGCTGATGAACAGCACGCTCGCCGACCCGGCGCGGGCGACTCCGCTCGCGCTGGAGGAGTTGGATGCCGCCATCGCCGACCTTGACGAGCAGACGGCCCTGATCGACGTCGTGCGCACCAGCCTTGCCGGCATCTTCGTCGACAGGCTGCCAGCCTGCCGCGAACCGCTCCGGCAACTCCGCCGACGCCACGGCGTCGAGGAGGCGGGGACGGTGTTGCTGCACATCTTGTCCTTGTCGGGTTTGGAACGCTTCATGGCCGGGGCCTGGGACGAGGCCGCCGAACTCGCCGACGAGCAGGTCCGGCTCGCCGAGAGGTCCGGCTACGGCCTGCTGCGGTGTATGGGGCTCTACCTCCAGGCGATGCTGGCCGCCGGCCGCGGCGACGACAAGGCGGTGACCGAGCTGACCGACCGGATGGTCGGCTGGGCATCGCCGCGCGGGTTCGTGCTGGTCTCGCGGCTGGCCGCGCAGGCAAGGACCCTCGCCGCCCTCGGACGGGGCGACTACGAATCCGCCTACCGGCACGCCTCCGGCATCTCGCCGCCCGGTGTGCTGGCCTCCCATGTCCCGCACGCGCTGTGGTTGGTCACCGATCTCACCGAGGCGGCCATGCGCACCGGGCGGCGAGCGGAAGCCGAGGCACACGTCGCCGCCGCTCATGCCGCCGGTCTTGGCGCGTTCTCCCCGCGCTACGCCCTGCTCATGGATGCCGCCGATGCGATGATCGCCCCGGACGAGCAGGCCCCGGCGCGCTTTGCGGCGGCGCTGGCCCGACCGGGAGTGGAGCAGTGGCCGTTCGAGCACGCAAGGGCCCTGCTCGTCCACGGTGAACGGCTTCGCCGCGCCAGGATGAACCGTGAGGCGCGGATCCAGTTGGAGCGGGCACGCCAGATCTTCGAGCGGCTGGGAGCCGAGGTCTGGTGCCGGCGGGCCGAGCGCGAAGCACAGCCAACCGGCTCGGTCCAGGGGCCGGCATCCCTTACCGCGCAACAGCTCACGATCGTGGAACTCGCCGCGGCGGGCCTGAGCAACAAGCAGATCGCCGAACGGCTGTTCCTGTCCTCGCGAACCGTGGGAACACATCTCTACCAAGCGTTTCCCAAGCTCGGCGTGACCTCCCGCGCCGGTCTCCGCGATGCCCTGCGCCACCTTTCCGACACCGAACGGCAGGAGTGATCAAGAATGCGAATGCCAGCGGTGCGTGACGTCGCGCGGAGAACCGGCGAAGAGACCCTGTTCGGACGCGAGCACGACCTCGGCGTCCTGCTGGCATTCCTCGACGGGGCGAGCGCGGCGGGAGGTGCGCTGCTGCTGACCGGACAACCCGGCGTCGGCAAATCCGCCCTGCTGTGCGTGGCGGCGAGGCAGGCGCGCACCCGAGGTGGCGCGGTCGTGCGGATCACCGGTGCGGAGTTCGATGGCGAGGCCGGCTTCGGTGCGCTCGGCCGGCTCCTCAAGCCCTTCCTGCTCGACGTCACGGGGCCGAGGAAGGCCGCTGTCGCAGTGCTGCGCGCGGTGCTCGATCGCGGAGAAGCTGCGTCGTCCAGTCCCTTGGCGGTGTCCCACGCCGCGTTGGCGTTGCTCGTCGAGGCGGCCAGGGCGCGCCCGCTGCTGTTGGTCGTCGACGACCTGCCTTCGGTGGACCGCGCGAGTTCGCGGGTGCTGAGGTTCATCGCGCGCCGGCTGGCCGGCAGCAGGATCGGCATCCTCGCCGCTGCCCGCTGCCCCGAGGACGGCAACCATGAGCCGAGCGGGCTGCCCGAGCACGAGGTGACACCACTCACCGACACCGCGGCGGACTCCCTGCTGGCACACCACTTCCCGGCCATGCCCTCGCGCGTGCGGACAAGGTTGCAGGCGCAGGCCCGTGGCAATCCCCTTGCCCTGCTGGAACTCCCGACCATGCTCAGCACCTGGCAGCGGACCGTTGTCGGTGCGCAGCCCGCCGTTGCGCCGCTGAGCCGGCGGCTGTACGACGCCTTCCGCACCAGGATCGACGGACTGCCGGCCGACACCCGCCAGGTGCTGCTGGTCGCGGCCTTGGACGGAACCGGCGAACTGCGGACCCTGCGCGCGGTCGCACCGGGGCCGGCGGGGCTGGCGCCTGCGGAGCGATTGGGGCTCGTCGGTGTCGACGACGGCAGCGCGACCTTGACGTTTCGCCATCCGCTCATCGGCGCCGCCGTCGTGCACGGGGCCTCGGAGGCCGAGCGCCGGACCGTGCACCGCCTGCTGGCCGAGGTTCACCTCAGCAACCGGGGTCGGCGCGCCTGGCACCTCGCCGAGGCAACGATCGGTCCTGACGAACAGGTGGCCTCGCTCCTGCACGCGTCGGCGCACGTCACCCTCCGGCGGAGCGACCCCGTCCACGCCATGAGCGAACTGTTGCGCGCCGCCGAACTGAGCCCGACCGCCGCCGCCCGCAGCACCAGGATGGCGCTGGCCGCCCACCTCGGCACGGTCGTCACCGGCGACCTGCACAACGCACCGCGCCTGCTCGACGCCGCCCGGCGAATCGCCACCGGGCCATCGCACAGCGTCGCCTTGGCGACCGCCAGCCATCTGCTCAACGAAGGCGGAGATGTGCAGACCGCCCAGGACCTGCTCGCCTCGGCGGTCGACGCGGCGCCGAACCCGCGTGACGCCGCCGACGAGACACTCGTCGAGGCCTTGTACGGCCTGCTGTTGGCGACCGCGTTCGGCGGCGGGCCTCCGGATCGGTGGGAGGCCTTCCAGACCGCCCTCGGACAGCTGACACCCCGGCCACCGGAACTGCTGACGATCCTCGGCGTCACCCTCGCCGATCCGGCCAGGTCGAGCCCGTCCGTGCGCGGCAGGCTGGACGCCATCATCGCCCGGCTGCCCCAGGAGACGAGTCCCGCGCGCATCGTCCGCGTCGGTCTCGCCGCCTGCTACGTCGATCGGCTGCCGGCGTGCCGGGAGGCGCTCACCCGCGTTGTCGGATACGGCCGGGAAGGCGGTCCGGTGACATCGGCCGTCGAAGCGTTGTTCCTGCTCGGCAACGACGCGTTCTTCTCCGGCCAGTGGGGCGAACTGGAGTGCCTGGTCGATGAGGGGCTCGACCTGTGCGACCGGCATGGTTACCGGTTGTTGGCTCGGCACGGACGATTCCTGCGGGCGTTGCTCGCCGCGGCACGGGGGGACGAGGTGCTGGCCCTCGCGACGGTGCGCGAGATGACCGACTGGGCGCGGTCGCGACATGCCGGGCTCATCGAGCACTACGCGGCCAACGTCGGCGCGCTCGCCGCTCTCGGCCGGGGTGACTTCGACGCCGCCTACCGGTTCGCGACGGCGATCACCCCGGCGGGAACGATCGCCGTACATGCGCCGCACGCGTTGTGGACGATCGTGGACACCGTCGAGGCAGCGCTGCGGACCGGGCGCCACGCACAGGCCCAGGCTCATGTCGACGCGGCGCGAGACGCGGCGCTCGGCACGATCTCGCCCCGCCTTGCCTTTCTCACCGGGGTGGCGGAGGCGCTGGTGGCACCGGATGGTCGGGACTGCGAGCTGTTCGCGGAACTGCTGGCCAGGCCTTGCCTGGACCGCTGGCCGTTCGACCTCGCAAGGGCCGAACTGTCCTACGGCGAACGCCTCCGCAGGCTCAAGGTGACCGGGGTGGCGCGCATCCACCTCACCTCCGCCCTGGAAACCTTTGCGCGCCTCGGCGCGCAACCGTGGGTGGCACGCGCGAGCAACGAGCTGCGCGCGGCGGGAAACGCGCCCGATCGGCTCCCGACACCGCGCACGGTGGTGTTGACAACGCAGCAACGCCAGATCGTCGTGCTGGCCGCGGAAGGACTGACCAACAAGCAGATCGGCGAGCGGTTGTTCCTGTCGCCGCGCACCGTGAGTGCCCACCTGTATCAGGTGTTCCCCAAGTTCGGGATCACCTCGCGCGCGGCATTGCGCGATGCGTTGACGCGGTTGCAGGAGCAGTCGTTCGACTCGATCTGAGACTTCGACTCGATCTGAGACGTGGCGGGTCGGCTTCGGCGTGCTGCGTGTCCAGCGGCGGGGACCGGCCGGTTGCGCCAGCACGTGATCGCTTGCGAGGTGAGTTACGGTGGCCGCAGCCGTGGATCTCCACTTCCCAGGAACGGGGTGGTCACCGTGTTCTACCCGTTGACAGTACGAGACTTCCTTGACCGGGCCGAGCAGGTCTACCCGGATCGGATCGCGATCGTCGACGAGCCGACACAGCCGGCACCGAGCCTGGGATCGGTGGACTACCGGCGCGCCGCGGTCCTGGCCCGAGCACAGGCCGCGCGACTTGATCAACTCGGCGTACCGGTCGGCGGCAGAGTCGCGGTGATCTCGCAGAACTCGGCGCGCCTGCTCGTCTCCTTCTTCGGCGTCTCCGGTTGGGGACGAGCGCTCGTCCCGATCAACTTCCGCCTCAGCGCCCCCGAGATCGAATACATCGTCCGGCACAGTGGCGCGGACATCGTGTTCGCGGACCCGGCCGTGCGTGACATCCTGGCCACACTCGATGTGTCGCACAAGTTCCTGCTCGGCGACGACGACGCGCTGTATTCGCACGATGTCGAGCCGAGGCCGTGGGCCGAGCCGGACGAGGCCGCGACCGCGACGATCAACTACACCTCCGGCACGACGGCTCGCCCCAAGGGTGTGCGGTTGACCCACCGCAACCTCTGGCTCAACGCCACCGTGTTCGGCCTGCACACCACGATCAGCGACCGCGACGTGCTGCTGCACACGCTGCCGATGTTTCATGCCAACGGTTGGGGCATGCCCTACGGGATCACCGGCGTCGGCGGTCAGCACATCGTGTTGCGCCAGGTCGACGGCGCCGAGATCCTGCGGAGGGTCCAGAACCACGGCGTGACGCTGATGTGCGCCGCACCGGCGGTGGTGAACGCGGCCCTCGACGGCGCGGCGAACTGGGACGGCCCGATCCCCGGCCGCGATCGGGTCCGCATCGTGTGCGCGGGCGCGCCGCCGCCGTCCAGGACCATCGAGCGGGTGCTCAGCGAACTGGGCTGGGAGTTCATCCAGATCTACGGGCTCACCGAGACCTCGCCGCTGGTGACCGTCAACCGGACGCGCGCGGAGTGGGACGAACTGGAACCAGCTGACCGGGCGCGCAAGCTGATGCGCGCGGGCGCGCCGGCACTGGGCGTGCGGGTCTCGGTCGACACCGATGGTGAGGTGCTGACGGCGAGCAACCACAACCTGGACGACTACTGGGAACAACCCGAGGAAACGGCCACCGCCCAGGCAGGGGGCTGGTTCCACACCGGTGACGGCGGCTACCTCGACGAGGACGGCTACCTGGTGATCTCCGACCGCAAGAAGGACGTGATCATCTCCGGCGGGGAGAACGTCTCCTCGATCGAGGTGGAGGACGCGCTGACCGGACACCCGGCCGTGCGGGAGGTCGCGGTGATCGGCATTCCGGACGAGAAGTGGGGCGAGCTTGTCACCGCGCTCGTCGTCATCGACGGGACCGAGGTCTCCGCGAGCCAGTTGATCGAACACTGCCGCACCCGACTGGCCGGCTACAAGTGCCCGAAACGGATCGAGTTCGTCAGCGAACTGCCGCGCACGGCGACCGGAAAACTGCAGAAGTTCAAGCTGCGCGAGCAGTTCTGGAAAGGGCACGACCGCCAGGTGCACTGACGACTGCCGACAGACCTCCCGATGGGCCGGCCGCCACGCGGACGCCCTGTCCTCTTGAACGCAGATCGACGGAGATTCCTGACAACCTTTTCCCTTGGTTGCGTGTCTGACATTAGGTGAGCACTGAAAGCTTGCGGCGATGAACCGCGCCGAGGATGACTACCGAGAGTTCGTCGATGCTCGCGCAGCGTCGCTGCATCGGACCGCCTACCTGCTGTGCGGGGACTGGCATCTGGCCAACGACCTGGTCCAGGAGACGCTGGTGAAGACCTTCCGCCACTGGCGGCGGGTCCAGCGGGCCGACAACCCGAACGCCTATGTCCGGCGAATCCTGGTCAACGAGTTCAAGCGGCACTGGCAACGCCACCGTGACCTGCTCGTGCACACCGACACCGACCGCCATGAGAGCACCGTCCCCGACGTTTCCGACGAGGTCGTCAACCGCGCCGATCTGCTGCGTGCGCTGTTGAACCTCCCGGCCCGGCAGCGGGCCACCGTCGTTCTTCGCTACCTCGAAGGGATGAGTGAGCGAGAGACCGCGGCGGTCCTGCGGTGCAGCGAGGGCACCGTCAAGAGCCAGACCTTCCGAGCGCTGAACACGCTCGGTGGCTACCTGAAGCACAAGGAACTACCCATTTGACGTCCTCCCCGCGCTGAACAAGCACGGGGATTCCGACTCACCTGCCGCACGAGCCTCGGTCAACTGCCGGCTCAGCTCAACACAATGAGGAAGACGCTGCCGATGATGCCACTATCCCAACCGCTCAACAGCAGGATTCCGACCGAACCGAGCATGGGCACGATGCGCCCCGTGCAGCACCTCCTGCTCGCAGGTCGGATACCGGCGAATCCTCACAACCAGAACCTGACGGCGACCTCCGACAGTTCCGGATACCGCCACACCCTGAGGGGCGGGGTGTCCCGATGACGTCCCCGACCGAACAGCGCCTTGCGGACGCGTTCCGCGACCTTGTCGAGGATCAGCCCTTCACCCCGGACACCTCGGCCATCGAGCGTCTCGCCCGGCAGTCGCGCCGACGTGCCAGGATCACTCAGGGCGGGATCACCGCGGGCGTGTTCGCGCTCACCGCGGTGGTGGCCGTCGGTGCGGCGGGCGCGATCGGGTCGCGGCCGACCGGCACGCCACAGGCCGGTGGCGCGCACCCGAACACGCCTTCGCCAACCTCACCGAGCACGTCGAAACCGGTCGGGAGCCCACTGGTGGCGCTGGCCGCCGACCTGGCCAACGAACCACGGCCGACCGGCGACGCCACGCTGGTCGAACGTGACCAGGCCTACCCGAACGGCCCGAGCATCGACGGCTGGGACCTCTACACCGACGACGGCCGGTACTTCTACGCCTCGAAAGAGGCCGGCCTGCCGGCGCAGATCAAGGCCGGCGACAACCAGGGCGACGGAGTCTTCGCGCGGGAGGTCGCCGCGGCGATCTACGCGGTGAACGGCGACCTGAACACCGCCCGCTACCGGATGGCCTGGGCGCCGCAGCCCACGGACACAGCGCCCGCCTCAGCGTCGAAAGACACAACGAACCACGGTGTCACGCTCAACGACAACTACATCTGGGAGAACTCGCAGGACGCGCTGATCGCCGGTTCCGGCAACCCCCAGGTGCGGGCCGGCGTACTGCGACTGCTGTCCACGCTGCCCGAGGTCACCGTCACCGACACCACCCTCGACGGCCAGTCGGCGCTCACCCTGACGGCGGGGGCCGGCGCGGTGATGCCCGGTTATCAGGAGGCGCTGACCATCAACGCGGACACCGGTGTCCCGCTGAAGTTCGTCGGCGGCCTGCCGAGCGATGTCGGCGTCACCGTCACCTACGCCTCGACTCGGGTAACCCTGGCCGCCATCGAAGCCGGCAGGTTCTGACCCCAAGCGGAACCGACCGGCACCGGCGACCCCCGGCCAGGCACGCCGCCTGCCGGGGGTCGCCCGTGTCAGGAAGGTGGGCGAGCGGCAGGAAGACCGCAATGGCCGGAGGTCGATCGGTTACCGGCGCTGGGGCCGACGGGTCGGCGTGGCCGTGTGCGGGTCCGCAGGCCAGGAATGCTTCGGGTAGCGGCCACGGAGTTCGGCGCGGACCTGAAGATATCCGTCCTGCCAGAACGAGGCGAGATCGCTGGTCACCGCGACCGGTCGACCGGCGGGCGAGAGCAGGTGCAGCACCACAGGAACCTGGCCGTCGGCGATCATCGGGGTATCGGTCCAGCCGAAGGCGTCCTGCAACCTGACCGGCAGCACCGGCTTCTCCGCCGAATAGTCCACCGTGATCGTGGCGCCGGAGGGCAGCGCGAGCCGGTCCGGCGCCAACTCCTCGAACCGGGCCGCCGCAGGCCAGGGCAGCAGCCGGGACAAGGCTCGTCGGGTGGGGATCCGCGTCAGGTCGGCCCGTTTGTCGGCGGCGGACAGTTCCGGTTCCAGCCACGAGTCGATGGCGTCCGACAACGCCTGATCGTCGACCGGAGGCCAGGGTTGGCCGATCGCCGCGTGCAGGAACGCCAGCCGTTGTCGCAGCCTGCTCGCCTCGGCGGTCCACCGCAGGATGCCGATGCCTTCCTTACGCAGCCCGGTGAGCAGTGCCTCGCGCACCGCGTCGCGGTCCGGTCGCGTCAGTGGCCGCTCGCGCAGCACGATCATGCCGAGTCGCTCGACCCGGCGAGCCAGGATGTCGCCATCCACCCAGCGGACTTCATCCACCGTGGACAGAAGGGCGGGCGCGGCCCGTTCGGCGAGGCGCTGATCCGCGACGGCCGCCAACCGGATCTTGCCCTGTGCCCGACCCGGTTCCCGGTCGACGTCGGCGATCGCCAGCCATTCGGCGTCCGTCGCACTGGCCAGCTCGGCCGCGGTGCCGCCGGCCATCAGGTACACCGGTGACCCGCTCGCGCGCCGTCTTGCCAGCCGCTCGGGATGGGCCAGCGCCACGACCAACGCCGGGTCCGGTGCCGACGCCCCACCCGGATCGGTGACCAGCGCGGAGAGCCTGCGCACCTCGCGCCGCCAGCGCCGGCCGGCGTCGCCGCGATCGTCGGCGCGCAACCGACGCAGGGCGGCATCCACATCCGGCCCACCGGCCAGCGTGCCGTCGTCCAACAGCGCCACCACCTCGGCCGCCGAGGTGGCACCGACGGTGGCCGCGCCGTCCAGCAACGCCCGTGCCAGCCGGGGATGCAGCCCGACCCCGGCGATCCGGCGACCGCGTTCGGTCACCGAGCCGGCCCTGTCGAGTGCGCCCAACGCGGTCAGCACCTCCCGGCCGGCGGCCAGCGCACCGGTCGGCGGCGCGTCCCACCAGGCGAGGCCGGAGCCGTCCGGGGTGCCCCAACAGGCCAGTTCCAGCGCGAGCCTGGTCAGGTCGGTGGTGCGGATCTCCGGTTCGGGATATCGGGGCAGCGTGGCATGTTCGTGTTCGGGCCAACACCGGTAGGCGCGTCCCGGCGCCTGCCGACCGGCCCGGCCGGCGCGCTGTTCGGCGACCGCAGCGGACACCCTGATCGTCACCAGCCCCGCAAGGCCGCGCCGATGATCCATCCTCGGCGCCCTGGCGAGTCCGGCGTCCACAACGGCGCACACGCCCGGCACGGTCAGGCTGGACTCGGCGACCGCGGTGGCCAGCACCACTCGCCGGTCCTGACCCGGCCGCAGCACCGCGTCCTGCTGCGCCGCCGGGAGCCTGCCGTGCAGGGGCAGCACGGTCAGGTCCGCCAGTAGCGCGGCCACCCGGTGGATCTCGCCGACACCGGGCAGGAAGACCAGCACATCGCCGGTCGTCTCGGCCATCGCCGCGCGGACGCCGCGCGCCACGCAGTGCTCGATCCGTTCCCGGCGGGCCGGTGGCAGGTAGGTCAGCTCGACCGGATACGTCCTGGTGTGTGCCCGCAACACCGGCGTGCCGGGACCGAGCAACTGCGCCAACCGCTCGGTGGCCACCGTCGCCGAGGTCGCCAGCAGCCGCAGATCCGGCCGCAGTCCGGCGCGCGCGTCCAACAGCAGGGCGAGCAGCAGATCGGCGTCCAGATGGCGTTCATGACATTCGTCGAGCAGGATCGCCGTGGTGCCGGGCAGTTCGGGATCGGCCTGCAACCTGCGCAGCAGCAGCCCGGAGGTGACCACCTCGATCCGAGTCGCTTTCGAACTGCGCCGGTCGCCGCGCACCGCGTAGCCGACGGTCTCGCCAACCGATTCGCCGAGCAGTTCGGCCATCCGGGCCGCGGCTGCCCTCGCGGCCAGCCTGCGCGGTTCGGCGACCACGATCCGACCGGTCATGGCCGCCGCCAAGGCCAACGGGACGATGGTGGTCTTGCCGGTACCCGGCGGAGCGACCAGTACGGCGGTCCCGTGCTCGGCCAACGCCGCGGTCACCTCGGCCAGCACCGCACGTACCGGCAGGTCGGGAAGGTCCGCGGGTAGCTGCATACCTAGAGTCTGCGGCAGGCGGTGGCCGGGACCTGGTCGGGGCCACCGCCCTGCCGAAGGACACTGGACTGTTGGTTGTCCTCCTGATAAGCCTCTGCGCGTGACCATGAACGCGATCGACCTGCACAGCGTCAATCCGTGGGAGACGTCCTATCTGCGTGAGGAGGTGGGCGGCTACTTCGCCAACGGCGTCGAGTGCGCACCCGGCGCGACAGTGCTCGACGTGGGCGCGAACATCGGCGTCTTCTCCGCCACCGTCTATGAGCGGTTGGACGGCGACGTGCGGATCTACGCCTTCGAGCCGCTCCCGCCGCTCTACGCGACGCTGGAACGCAACGCTCGCGACTTCTTCGACGGGCGTCTGACCGCATTGCCGTTCGGGCTTGCCGACAGCGACGAGGAACTCGACTTCAGCTACTTTCCGGCCGCCACGATCCTGTCGTCATCGCGGCGGGGCCGGGACAATGTCGAGGCCGAGCGGATGCGGATCACCGGCAGCATCGTCGAGTTGATCCGCAGCGGCGGCATGGGATCGGGACTGCGCAGGCTGCCCGCTCCCCTGCTACGCATCCTCGTCGGGCGCAAGATGCGCGTGATACGGGAGTTGGAGACGCATCGGGTCCGGGTGAGGCCGCTGTCGGCAGTGCTCGACGAGCAGCGCATCGACCGCGTCGACCTGCTCAAGATCGACGTCGAGGGTGCCGAACTCGATGTGCTGGCAGGCATCGAGGAACGGCATTGGCCGCTGATCCGGCAGGTCGTCGTCGAGGTCGAAGGCTGGCAGCACAACCACGAGGCGGTCCGCGAGGTCTTCATCTCGCACGGCTTCACGGTCACCACCGAGCATGACCCGATCCAGCAGGCCGCCGACATCGGCATGGTGTTCGCCGTCCGCTAGCACCGGCCACTCACCGACGGTCGCGCGTCGGTAAAGCGGCAAAGCGGCAAAGCGGCAAAACCCTCTACCCGCAAGGCAAGGACGCACAATGAGAAAGCTCGTACTGATGATGGGAGTTTCGCTGGACGGCTTCGTGGCGCGCCCCGGCGGGTTCGGCGCCGGAGGCTGGGGAACGCCGCCGGAGGCCCCGGAACTGAAAGCGCGCAAGCTCGGCTGGCTCCGTGACGTCGGGCTGCATGTGATGGGGCGCAACACCTACGAGGAGATGGCCGGGTTCTGGCCGAGTTCCGATGACGAGTACGCGAAGCCGATGAACGACATTCCCAAGGTCGTGTTCTCCAAGACCCTCACCACGGCGGACTGGCCGCGGTCCACGATCGCGAGCGGTGACCTGACCGAGGAGATCAATGCCCGCAAACGCGAACCGGGCAAGGACATGGTCGCGTGGGGAGGTGCGGCCTTCGCGCAGTCGCTCACCCGGCTCGGCCTTGTCGACGAGTACCGGCTCGTCTGTCAGCCGGTGGCACTGGGAGACGGGCTCCCACTGTTCGCGGGACTCACCGAACCAGTGGTGCTCGACCTCATCGAGGCCACGGCCTACGGCGACGGCGCGGTACTCCATGTCTACCGCCCTGCCGGGCAATGACCTCGGCCGTGCCCCCGGTCTCGGTCAGTCGATCTTCTCAAGGTCGGCGCGGGCAAGGCAGATGTGGGCGAGGTCGTCGAGGGGCACGGCCAGGGCGTGGGCCAGGGCGGCGACCGTGGTGAATGCCGGGGTCGCCATCCGCCCGGTTTCGATCTTACGAAGCGTCTCGGGCGAGATCGCCGCCGCCCGCGCCACGTCGACGAGGGTGCGCTCACCGCGCGACCGGCGCAGATAACTGCCGAGACGCTTGCCTGCGGCGAGCTGTTCGGGGGTCAGCGGGAGACGCACCATGCCGACAGTCTACTCGATACTGGTATTAAAATACCGACATATCTGGTAGGGTGGTATTTTAATACCTCTTCATACCGGAGCGCTGCTCATCGGAAGGAACCGCCGGGTGCTGGAACTGAAGACGCCACAGGAGATCGCGGCGATGGGTGTCACCGGCACATTCATCGCCGGGCTGCTCGATGATCTCGCCGACAGGGCGCGCCCCGGTGTGAATCTGCTCGATCTCGAACAACGCGCTCGTGAGCTGATGGCCGCGCGTGGCGCCGAGTCCTGCTACTGGGACTACGCGCCCTCGTTCGGGCGGGGCCCGTTCCGCAATGTCATCTGCCTTTCGGTCAACGACGCGGTGCTGCACGGACTGCCGCACGACTACGTGCTGCGGGACGGGGACCTGCTGAGCATGGACATCGCGGTGTCGATCGACGGATGGGTCGCCGACTCGGCGCGGAGCCTGATCGTCGGCGTGCCGCGACCCGAGGACGAGCACCTCATCGAGGCCACCGAACGTGCCCTCGTGGCGGGCATCGCCGCCGCACTGCCCGGCAACCGCCTTGGCGACATCTCCTCGGCGATCGGCACCGTGGCCGCCGACTACGGATACTCGGTCAACACCGAGTTCGGCGGACACGGACTGGGACGCACCATGCACGAGGACCCACATGTGCCCAACAAGGGACGCGCGGGACGCGGGCTCACCCTGCGGCCCGGCCTGACCCTCGCACTCGAACCCTGGTTGGCCAGCGGCACCGACAAAATCATCTACGACCCGGACGGATGGACCATCCGCTCCGCCGACGGCTCCCGTACCGCGCACAGCGAACACACCATCGCCATCACCGAGGGCACGCCACTCGTACTGACCCGCCCGGACAACGGCACGGCGTCCGCATAGGTCACCTCCTGCCGCGCGGACACACCACCGTCCGCTCGAACTTCGCCTGCTTCGCCTGCTTCTCCAGGCGGCACGCCTTCGGCCGGCCGACCAGAATCGCCGGACCACTCGGGCCGATGAGCCTCACGATCGCGTAGCGACGACGCCTGCCCTCATCAAGGCACAGCCCTCGATCTC
The DNA here is from genome assembly GCA_036268955.1 of Pseudonocardiaceae bacterium. GTDB lineage: Bacteria > Actinomycetota > Actinomycetes > Mycobacteriales > Pseudonocardiaceae > CAJCJE01. Next base: position 9,495 of record DATATE010000097.1, on the reverse strand, counting down.
CGCGCGCCTGCCGGCGGTACCCCTGGTTCTCCTCGCGCCTTGACTTCCTCCGCGATAGCGGCATACTTTAGTTAGAGCTTCTAACTGCCACTAATGCCTATAGGGAGTCAAGATGGACAGCGAACTGTCGACCGAGCAGCTCACCGAGGTCGTGCTGCCCGGCGTCGTGGAACCGGATGACCTGCGCGTTCACCAGCGGCCGATCCCGGTTCCCGGCCCCGGACAGGTGCTGGTCCGGATGGAGGCGACCGGGGTGTCCTTCGCCGAGCTGGCGATGCGCCGAGGCCGCTACTACGACCAGCCGCCCTTCCCGTTCGTGCCCGGCTACGACCTCGTCGGCGTCGTCACCGCGGTCGGCGCCGGGGCCGATCCGGCACTGCGGACGCGCAGGGTCGCGGCGCTGACGAAGGTCGGCGGCTGGACGACGCACGCCGTCCTCGACGCCGCCGACCTGGTCGTGGTGCCCGACGGTGTCGACCCGGTGTCCGCGGAGGCGGTCGTCGTCAACGGGATCACCGCCTGGCAGATGCTGCACCGCAAGGCCCGGATCCACCGAGGGCAGACCGTCCTGGTGCACGGCGCCAACGGCGGGGTCGGCTCGATCCTGGTGCAGCTGGCCTCGATCGCCGGGGCGCGGGTGATCGGCACCGCCTCCAGCCGCCACCACGAGACGCTGCGCGCGCTGGGGGTGCTGCCCATCGACTACCGCACCGAGGACGTGCCCGCCAGGGTCCGCGAACTCGCGCCGAACGGTGTCGACGCGGTGTTCGACAACGTCGGCGGAGCCAACATCACCGACGCGCGGGACCTGCTGCGGCGCGGCGGCACGCTGGTCTCCTACGGTGCGGCGAACACGATGAAGGGCACTGGTTCGGCCACGCTGCCGGTGTTGAAGACCCTGGCCAGGATGTGGTTGTGGAACGTGCTGCCCAACGGGCGCAACGCCCACTTCTTCAACGTGTGGGCCGGCCGCAAGCTGACCCGCGGCCGTTTCATGGCCCGGCAGCGCACCGACCTCACCGCCCTGTTCGACCTCATCGCGACCGGCCAGCTCACCGCGCAGGTCGCGGCGACGCTCCCGCTCTCGCGCACGGCCGAGGCCATGAAACTGGCCGAGTCCCGCACCTCGGTCGGCAAGGTCATCCTGATCCCATGACCGACCGGGCGGCGGTCGGTCGGCCGGTCAGTCCTCCGGACCCGAGGAGGAGGCGGACGAGGTGAGGTCAGGGTCGACGGAGCGGAGATTTCGCTGCGCCGCGTCATCTTCCTGGGCCCGCACGGCGGCTTCCCGCATCTCGAAGACGTCGGTCAGCCAGTCGCCCGCCTCGTTCGCCACCTCGCCGACCGCCCTTGTGACGATCACGGCGATCCGGCCGATGTGCGTCGCCGCGGACTCGGTGAGTACCTGCGCGCTGTCCTTCGCGCGTTCGAATGGACTGACCATCTGCCCCTACCCCTGTCGCCGCTCTCAGGCCGCTGCTGGAACGGACGCAACACTACCGTCGGCGGGAGCGGGCCGCTTGGCACCGAAATCGGGCAGTGCGAGGCCGCAGATCTTCTTCGCGACCGAGAACAGCTGCCTGCCGAGGCCGCCGGTGTTGTACGGCAGCCCGTACTTCTGGCAGATCGCCCGCACCTCGGGTGCGATCCGCGGGTAGCGCCGGGCCGGGATGTCCGGGAAAAGATGGTGTTCGATCTGGTGGGACAGGTTGCCGGTCAGGATGTGGAACAGGGAACCGCCGGTGATGTTGGCCGAGCCGAGCATCTGCCGGTAGTACCACTGTCCTCGGGACTCGTCGGCCGTCTCCTCCTCGGTGAAGCTCGCCACACCGGCCGGGAAGTGGCCGCAGAAGATGATCGAGAACGCCCAGATGTTGCGGACCACGTTCGCCGTCACGTTGGCCGCCAGCGTCGAGGCGAACAGCGGCCCGGTGAGGGCCGGGAACAGCAGGTAGTCCTTGAGCGCCTGTTTGACACCCTTCTCCCACATACGCCGGCGTGCACCCGCCGTGTCCGCCCAGGTCGTCTCACCACTGAGCAGCCGCTCGGCCTCCAGGTCGTGCAGCATCACACCCCATTGGAACATCAGCATCAGGCCGAACGCGTACACCGGATTGCCGAGGTAGTAAGGATTCCACCGCTGCGCCGCGTCCATCCGCAGTACGCCGTAGCCGATGTCGCGGTCCTTGCCGAGAATGTTGGTGAAGGTGTGGTGCATGTAGTTGTGCGAGTGCTTCCAGTTCGCCGCGGGCGCCGCGTTGTCCCATTCGAAAACCTTGGAGTTCAGCGCGGGGTCACGCATCCAGTCGTACTGGCCGTGCATGACGTTGTGGCCGATCTCCATGTTGTCCAGGATCTTCGACAGCGAAAGGGCGGCCGTGCCGGCGAGCCAGGCGGGCGGCAGGAAACCGAGGTAGAGCAGGCCCCGGCCACCCACCTCCAGCGCCCGCTGGACCTTGACGACGTTGTAGATGTAGTCGCGGTCCTCGGTGCCGAGGTCCTCGACGACGCGGCGGCGCAGGTCGTCGAGTTCCCTGCCGAGCGAGGCGAACTGTTCGGGAGTCAGGGTCACTTTGGCTGACATGAAAGTCTCCTAGAGATCGAGGGTGACGTCACCGACCGGGACGGAGATGCACAGCTGGATCTCCTCGTCCTCTTCGGCCGAGATGGCACCGGTACGGATGTTGCGTACGCGGCCGCACTTCTTGATCTGCGTGCAGGAGAAGCAGATGCCCATCCGGCAACCGTGCGGCGGGTCGAGTCCGGCGTCCTCCGCCTGCTCAAGCAGGGTCCGGCCGGAGTTGTCCGACCGCAGGTCGCTATCGGCGAAACTCACCTGGCCGGCCGCGTCCTCGTCCGGTGGCGCCAGTACCGGCGCGAACTCCTCGGTGTGCAGCGCCTCGGCGAGGCCGAGTTCGGTGAACAGCTCGCGCACGCCCCGCATCAGGCCACCGGGCCCGCACAGGTAGGTCTGCGCCTCGGCGTGGCGAGGTGCGGCGGCACGGAGGTGCTCGTGGCTGAACAGCCCGGTCAGGTCGCCGTCCTCGGCTTCGGTGTAGGCGAGCACGAGGCGGAGGTTGTCGTGCGCGTCGGCCAGTTCGCGCAGTTCCCGCAGGTGCGGCACGTGCGCCTCGGTCGAGGCATAGTGCAGGAAGGTGACCTCGCCCTCGTGGTTCTCCTCGCACAGGGTCCGCAGCATGGACAACACCGGGGTGATGCCACTGCCGCCGCTGATCAGCAGAATCCGTTCTGGCCGAACCGTGGGCAGCTGGAAGGTGCCCTCCGCCTGGGACAGGCCGACGACGAGGCCGGGGGCTGCCGCCCGGTGCAGGTACTGCGACACGAGGCCGCCGGGATGCGCCTTGACGGTCAGCTCGAACTGGCCGTCGGCACGCAGCGCCGAACAGCTCGGCGAGTAGCACCGGCTGCGCAGCACGCCGTCGATGGTCACCGACACCCTGACGAACTGGCCGGCCGAGAATCCCCGCCACCGCCAGGTCGGACGCAGTATGAGGGTGATCGAGTCGGGCGTGCTTCGGTGTACGGCCGTCACCTGTGCCCGTACTTCGCGCACCGTGAGCATCGGGTGGACCAGCTCAAGGTAGCGGTCGATGCCGTGCGGCGTCGTGATGGCTTCCAGCAAGGGAAGTACCAGACCGAATCGACGGCTTCGAGCCGGCGACCGTACCGTCATGACAGCTCCTCCCGTCGATCTCAGTGAACAGCTGTCCACTGAAATAAGTGGACACGGCCGCCCGGATGATGTCAACTCGGTTGTGACCGCGCGTACATCACGATCCCTGGAAGGGGGCACCCGTACCGTGACGAACATGGTCGAGATCGCCGGCAGCAGACAGGAACGCAAACAGCGCACCCGGCAGGCGCTGTTGGACGGCGCCCTGCGGCTACTGGCCGACCGCAGCCTGTCGAGCCTGAGCCTGCGCGAGGTGACCCGCGAGGTCGGGATCGTGCCGACGGCGTTCTACCGGCATTTCGCGTCCATGGCGGACCTGGGCGTCGCCCTTGTCGAGGAGTCGATGCGAACCCTGCGCCGGATGATCAGGCAAGCCCGCAGCACGGTGACCACCAACGCCATCAAAGGGTCCGTCGCAACCCTGGTCCAGCAGGTCCACTCGCACGACTCACACTTCCGGTTCATCGTCCGGGAGCGCTACGGCGGCGTCGCGGAGGTCCGCAGGGCGATCGCGACCGAGCTGCGGCTGTTCGCCAGCGAACTGGCCACCGACCTAGGGCGCCTTCGCGGTATGACCGACTGGACCACCGAGGACCTGCGGATCGCCGCCGATCTCATGGTCGGGGCGATGTTCTCGATCGTGCTGTCCCTGCTGGAGAGCGACACCCGATCCGCCGAGGCGGGAAAGGAGACCGTGCACATCGCGGAATGCCAGCTACGCCTCATCGCACTCGGCATGGGGCAGTGGCGCAGCAAGCCTTCGGCGCAACTCTGAGCGCACGCATTCTCCCGGCCCTTGACAGCGCCGGTCCTGGACTGTCTGCCGTCGGCGGCCGGTGTGTCGGTCTGTTGGCCTGTTGGCCTGTTGGCTACAGGCGCCTGCCGACGCCCGCGTACAGGCCGTCCTCCTCGGGATGCCGTGGCGCCTCGTCGGTCAGCTCGGGACCGCTGTCCGGATGCCACTGCGAGGTGGTGACAAGTCCGGGCGGGACGAGTTCGAAACCGGTGAACAGTTCGAGCACCTCGGCGCGCGTCCTCGGAAACACGTTGTCCCGCGTTGACTTGAACATCTCGACGATCTCGTCGCCGTGCACACTGCTGAAGTCGTCGGTCAAATGGGTCAATACCAGATAGCTGCCGGGCACGACGGCATCCCGGTATCGGGCGAACATCTCGACCGGATGCGCGCTCGGCGAAATGTAATGGCCGAGAGTCACACCGAGAATACCGATCGGCTGCTCGAAATCGAGCAGCTCGCGGGTGGCCTTGGCGTTCAACACGTCGTCCGGCCGGGTCACGTCCGCGTACACGATGGCCGCGCCGTCGTTGTACGCGAGCAGCATTTCGCTGTGCGCGACCGCGACCTGTTCGTAGTCGGCATAGACGACCCTTGCCTCCGGGGCCACCGCCTGGGCGATCTCGTGGACGTTGCCGACGGTCGGGATACCCGAACCCAGGTCGAGAAATTGCCGAATACCGGCATCGACCATGAAACTGACCGCCCGACGGAGAAATGACCGGTTCTGCTGGGCGATTTCCACCGCATTGGGCTGAACCGCAAGCAGCTGATCAGCGATTTTCCGGTCGGCGGCGAAGTTGTGCCCGCCACCGAGCAGGTAGTCATAGATTCTGGCCACGCTCGGTATCGCTGGATCTACCTCGTCGGGAACCCATTCCGCAGCGCTGCCAGCCATGACAACTGTCTCCTTCTCCGCCGATGTCCAGGTATCGAATGTTAGCGAAGTACCGCTCACCCGAACGCGGCAATGGCGGTCTTTGTCGCGTCGGCGATGAGGGCATCGTCGGAAGAGGCGTTGGGAGTGCCCCGGTCGGAGAGGACCGCGACGACGAACGGGGCACCGGTGACCGGCCAGACGATCGCGATGTCGTTGCGGGTGCCGTAGCCGCCGTTGCCGGTCTTGTCGCCGACCTTCCAGCCGGCCGGCACGCCTGCCCTGATGTAGGGGCCACCAGTGGTGTTGCCGAGCAGCAGGTCGGCCAACTGTTGCCGGCGGCCTGCTGGCAGCACGATGCCGAGGACGAACTCACGCAGGTCGGTACCGAGTGCGTCGGCGGTACTGGTGTCGCGGATGTCGCCGGGAGTCGCGGCGTTCACCGCCGGTTCGAGCCGGTCGACCTGGGTGGTCGGGTCGCCGAGGCCGCGCAGTGCCGCTTGCAGGCCCTCGGGCCCACCGAGTTGGCCGAGGAGCAGGTTCGCGGCGGTGTTGTCGCTGTACCGCACCGCGGCGGTGATGAGATCACGCAGGCTCATCCCGGTGCCGACATGCTGCGAGGTGATCGGCGAGTACTCGACGAGGTCGGTCGAGCGGTACCGGAGGACCTGGTCGAGTTGGGCGTCCGTATCGCGCTTGAGCAGTATCCCGGCGGCCAGCGCCTTGTAGGTGGAGCAGAACGCGAACCGGTCGTTGGCCTGGTAGCTCAGCGCGCGGCCGGTCCCGGTGTCCAGCACGTACACGCCGAGGTGGGCGTGGAACTGCCCTTCGAGCTGGGCGAATCCCTGATCCGCGTGCTGTTGGGCCACTGCGGAAAGGGTTGCGGAAGGGATGGCGGTGGCCGTGATGGTGGACCTGGTCGCGGCCGGGTCACTCGTGCCGCACCCGCTGAGCAGGGCCGAGGTGAGCGCGAGTACCGCCGCCGCGAGGATCCAGTGCTTCGAAGAGGACATGCCACCACTTTCCCGACGTCGACCCATGCCGTCAAAGACACAAAGAGCGATTTGTATGCTGTATTGGCATACGATGGGCCGGTGGATCTGGTAGCCGCCTGTCGCGTGTTCGTGCAGGTCGCCGAGCGCGGCAGCTTCACGCTCGGTGCCGAGGTCGCGCGGGTGCCGCAGTCCGTGGCGAGTCGGCGGATCGCCGCGTTGGAGGAGCATTTCGGCAGGCGGCTGTTCGACCGCTCGACGCGGCGCGCGGCGCTCACCGTGTTCGGCCGGGACATGCTGCCCTCCGCGAAACGGCTCGTGCGGTTGGCCGAGGCCATGGAGTACGACGCGGAACAGGCGAAACTGCGGCCGTTCGGCCTCGCGGTGCCCGAGATCTGCACCGTCCGGCAGTTGGCCGTGCTCGACGGCACCGCCCGCGACACCGGTACCGCGCTGGACTTCCGGCCCGGCGGCCCGGCCGAACGCGCGGAACTGCTCCGTTCCCAGGCGGTCCGAGCCGCCCTTCTCGCGGTACCGCCGAGCGATGCGGACTGGACCGTGCCGCTCGGCGTCGCCGCCGCCGACGAGGCCGACGCGGACGGTGTCACGGAACCGCTGCGCCTGGATACGCTGCGGCCCGGCCGAACGCGACGTTCGTTCCGGCGGATCTGGATTCAGCCGGAGGACGACGTGCCGCACGTCAGGGACCGGATGCGGCAGAGCGGTCACCGGGCCGCGCTGCTGCCCGCACAGATCACCGTCGCGGCCACACTGACCGCCGCGGTGTCGGAAACCCTGCGCGGAGCCGATTTCCTGCTGTGCTCGATATCGCAGGCGCGGGAGTTCGGACTGCGCTGGCGCCGGCTGGCGGACCCACCGGTGGCACGCGGCTACCGCGTGGCCGCGGTGATCGCGGCGGACGCCGAGCGGTTTCAGGATGGGCTCGGCAAACACGTTGCCACGGCGCTCGGCACGCCGAGCAGGCGGGAGGAGGGCGCGTGAGTACCGAACGGGTGCTGCGGGAGCTGCGCGGTGTGCTGGCCGATGCGGGCCTCGCCGGCTCCTTCCTGGTTCGGGATCTGGCCGGTGGCACGGAGATCGGCATCGATCCGGACATCGAGTATCCGGTCGCCTCACTGGTGAAGCTGCCGCTGGCCGTCGCCGTCCTCGACCGCATCGAGGCCGGTCTGCTCGACGGGGCCACCATGATCGAGGTGCTGCCGTCCTGGGTCGCGTCGGAGGGGCCGGTGGGGTTGAGCAAATTCCGCCACCCCGCGCGGATCGCCGTCGACGACCTGCTCTACCTGAGCACCTCGGTCAGCGACAACGCCGCCGCCGACGCCCTTTTCGACCTCGTCCCGCCCGCCGAGGTCACCAGGGCCCTGCGCGCGGCGGCCATCACCGGTATCGCGGTGCGGCATCCCCTGCGCGACCTCATGAACACCCCAGCCGACCGGTTGCGTTCCGACGAAGCGCACCTCGCCCACTCCCTCGCCATCGGCGCACGGACCGCAGGGCACGGCCATCCGCTCCCCCAGCTCGATGTGAGCCGCGCGAACTCGGGTTCGGCACGCGCCTTCGTCAACCTCCTGCAAGCCCTGTGGACCCCGTCCCGCCTGCCGGCCACCGTCACCGCGCGAGTTCGCGCGCTGATGGGCGAAAACGTGATCCGGCAGCGGCTCGCACCCGACTTCAGCTCCGATGCCTCCCGCTGGTCGTCGAAGACCGGCACGCTGCTCAACCTCCGGCACGAGGTCGGCGTCGTCGAGCACGAGGACGGCAGCAGCTTCGCCGTTGCCGCGCTGACCGAATCCCGGATCCCGGCCCGCGCGCAACCGGCGGCCGAGGCGCTCATGGCTCAGGTCGCCAGGACCCTGCACGACCACCTGCGGGACACCACATAGGTCACATCTGTCTACTATGGACCGATCATCAGATCTCGCGCGGCAGTTGCCTTGTCCCGCCGCGGATCTGGATCGCGGTGACGACCTCGACCACGCCGAGCACCAGCAGTGAATACCCGCCGAAACCGATCAGCACGGCCACCGACGCGAACGGCGAGACGACCAGCATGATGCCGGCCAGCACGCTGATGACACCGAAGAAGATCTGCCAGCCACGAGCGGGCGTCGCCGGATCGGAGACGGCGGCGATGGTGTGCGTGATCCCCCGGAACAGCCAACCGATGCCGATCCACAGTGCGAGCAACAGAATCGACTCCAACGCACCGCGCAGGCAGAACAGGCCGAGCACGATCGACATCGCCCCACTGAGGAAGGCCAGCACCCGCAACTCGGCACGCACATGGGTCCCGAACGCGGCGACGAGTTGGCTGACACCGCTGACCAGCAGGTAGATGCCGAACAGGATTCCGGTGAGTACCAAGGTCTCCCCCGGCCACACCAGCACCAGCACGCCGAGGACGATCGCGGCGATCCCGGCGAGCAGCACACTCTGCCAGGCCCGCCGCCCGAGCCGGCGCAGCGGACCTTCGGGGTCGGGCGCGCGGGGAGTCTCCGTGGTGTCGCTCATGAACCATTCTGCGAACACCATCCGTCATCGCGCCAACCCAGTCATCCCTTCGGGGGAACCATCAAGGCGAAGGTCGGGTACGCGGTCGCGGTGGCTGATCCGGCTTGGCCGAAGTACGGCAGGTGTTGCCGCGTTACTGATTCGCGGTAGCCGGGTGGTGCTGCTCGAACATCAGCTCGTAGCCGTCCGGGTCAAGGCCGTAGAAGATCCTGGCCCAGAACACGTCCTGGGGTTCGAGCGTCACCGGCAGGCCCTCGCTCCGCCAGAGGTCGTAGACGCCCGCGAGATCCTGGGTCGGCACGGCCAGTACGAACCCGCGTCCCGGCGGTCCGGTCTTGACCGCCTGCTCCCGCTCGGGGTTGTGGTAGCCGTGCGCATGCATGTCCGTGAGGATCAGCCAGGTGTGTCCGAACGTCAGGTACCGCAGGTTCGGCTGGTCGGTGTGCGGGATCTGCCGGAAACCGAGTCGGGTCGCCCCGGGGAATTTCACCCCGAGGCTCCCACGGAACGGAACGTGACCGTCTCCGGTCATTCCGCTCTTCTCATCCTCTCCATCGGTACGCGCGCATCCATACCCAGTGCGCGAAGAGTTCTGGCTCCCTTG
>DATATE010000096.1:0-170552 GCA_036268955.1 Pseudonocardiaceae bacterium | reverse complement strand
GGCGTTGGCCTCCGCGCCCAGCAGCAGCCGCCACTGCCGCTCATCCAACTGCGACCGCATCACGGCCAGCTTGGCTGTCAAAGCCCCCACATCCACCCGATCACCAGCGCTCACCCCAACAGGATCGCACCCCCGCCCCCCAACAACCATTGACCCGATCGACCAGGCCACAAGCCTTGATCAACACGAATTACAACCATGTAATTTGCTGGTGGCCCCTAAGCACCAATGCGGATGCTGTCGACGCCGCCCACGCGTGAGACAAAACGTGAAGCCGACCGGTCGGCTCATCCGGAAGATGGTCGACCTGAGCATCGGTCACCTCAAGGACGTCAACCTGTACCTCACCCCAAGGGGTACGAACCAGCGCGCCAGCAGGCCCACTAGGTGTAGCACCAGCGGCCAGGAGAAGTTGGAGTTGCGAAGCCTGACTTGAGGCCCGACGGTCAACGGTCTCGAGATCGGTTGTCGCCCGATACGGAATCGACAGCCGGCACATGACCGCAACGCCACCCACAAGCACGACCTCACGTCGTGTCTGTTCGGCGATCACTGGTATCGCACTGACAATCCGGGTCATCGATGTTCCCGCAAGGGCGACGACCGCTGGCTCACCAGACACGGTTTCCAACGTTCCGGGGCTCCCAAGTATCAAGGATCTCGCGGCCGCGCCCTGGATCCTGGGCGAGATCAAGCGCGACGAACAATGGATTCGCCAGCGGCCACTCCTCGGCCGCCCAGGTCGTGGCATCGACTCGACGGGCGCAAACCAAAGGCACCGGCGCAACGCGGACACGACTGGCACGCGACGACGACGTCTCGACCGTCCCGAGAAGATGGATCGCACGGCGCAGCGTGGCCTGGTCGGGGACATAGAAGTCAGGAGGATGACCAGCGCGAATCGATACGGGTGCACCGTAGACTGCCGCCGCGACCGAGTCGGTAAGCGCCCACCCGACCGTCGATTCGACGTCATCGAATCCGAGACGAAGTGCGGAGTTGTCGCGGCCGCCCCCTGGCCCCGGCATACTCGCAAGGTCACGGCTCACGGGCTTCCAGCTCTCTGCTAGTTCCCAAAACAAACTAGGAATGGCAGGCCGGTGATTCTCGTCGACGAGACCTACGGCCCGCATCGCGGCGAATGCCTCGGAAACCGAACTCGGTGCACGTGACAAGAGCGCTGCCGCCTCGCGGACTCCAACCCGCCGAGTCGGATCGAGCAGCAACAGGGCTGCCAACTCAACGGAGACCTGACCAATGAGGCCTTGCCGTTCAACGCCCGCCTCAGCCGACGCCGGGACATCCGAATCGACGAACAGACCAGGCCCGATCAGCCTCAGGTGGCCACGCAGGTCCAGCCAGCTCCACCCCGCTTGGTTCAGCGTGTTCCGTGCGTCTGCGGTAATCCTGTCTGCCACGACCACGCTTGTCACATAGCTCTCGGAGCTTTTCGCCCATCGTCGAAGTTGGCCAGGTGCGCTGTCGGCTGTAACTAGCGCGGTCGACTTGACCTGGATGCCAACTCCCTCTCCGCCGGGCAGCACGACAGTGACGTCGCGACTCCGTTCTGCACCGGCCTCTACGCGTGTGGCAAGACCAAGCGACTCAGCCGCACTGACGAATGCGTCAACAGCGTCCGATCCTTGTCGGAGAGATCTCACAAAGAAATCATACCCAATGTTCGCCATTCGGTCAATACCGAACAGCGAACACGGTCACCGTGGCCTAACCCAAGCCACAGATCGCCAGCGTGTGCTCAGACGTTGAACCTGAATTCGACCACGTCCCCGTCGGCCATGACGTAGTCCTTGCCCTCCATCCGGACCTTGCCGGCGGCACGGGCGGCGGCCATCGAGCCGGCCGCCATCAGGTCGTCGAAGGAGACGATCTCGGCCTTGATGAAGCCGCGTTCGAAGTCGGTGTGGATGACGCCGGCCGCCTGCGGGGCCGTCGCACCGGCCGGGATCGTCCAGGCCCGCGACTCCTTGGGACCGGCGGTCAGGTAGGTCTGCAGGCCGAGGGTGTGGAAACCCGCACGGGCCAGGGCGTGCAGGCCGGGCTCGGGCTGGCCGATCGATTCGAGCAGTTCGCGCGTGGACTCTTCGTCCAGCTCAAGCAGCTCGGCCTCGACCTTGGCGTCGAGGAACACCGCGTCGGCCGGTGCGACCAGGGCCGCGAGTTCCTTGCGGCGGGCCTCGTCGACGAGTACCTCCTCGTCGGCGTTGAAGACGTAGAGGAACGGCTTGGCCGTGAGCAGACTCAGCTCCCGCAGCGCCGCGATGTCCACTTCGGACTGTGCAGCGAACAGGGTCCGACCGGAGTCGAGGATGGCACGCGCCGCCTGGGTGTTCTCCAGAGCGGGCCGGGCCTCCTTGCGGGTCCTGGCTTCCTTCTCCAACCGGGGCAGCGCCTTGTCCACGGTCTGCAGGTCGGCCAGGATCAGCTCGGTGTTGATCGTCTCAAGGTCACTGGCCGGATCGATGGCATCGTCGACGTGCATCACGTCCGGGTCACCGAACACCCGCACGACCTGACAGATCGCGTTGGCCTCGCGGATGTTGGCCAGGAACTGGTTGCCCATCCCGGCGTTCTCCGACGCGCCCTTGACGATGCCCGCGATATCCACGAACGACACGGTCGCCGGCACGATGCGTTGCGAGTCGAACATCGCGGCCAGCTTGTCGAGGCGGTCGTCGGGCAGCGGAACAACACCGACATTGGCCTCGATCGTGGCGAACGGGTAGTTCGCCACCAGGACGTCGTTGTTGGTCAGGGCGTTGAACAGGGTCGACTTGCCCACGTTGGGCAGACCGACGATGCCGAGGGTAAGGCTCACAACCGGTCAGTCTAGGGCCCGCCGAACACCGACCTCACCAGCGGCGCCCCTGTCCAGCCGCCGCTGCCGCTCCCAGCGCGTCACGGGGCGGTTCAGGCGGCCATCGCACTCACCACTTGCAGAGTCGAGCCGGTCCGCGCCCGCCGCACCCGCAACCGAACCGGAATCCGCTGCCGCAACTCCTCGACATGCGAGACGAGACCGACCACCCGGCCTCCGGTGCGCAGCTCGTCGAGGGTGTCCATGACCAGATCGAGGGTGTCCGCGTCCAGCGTGCCGAACCCCTCGTCGATGAACAGCGTGTCCAGCAACGCACCACCGGTCTCGGCGGCGACCACATCGGCAAGCCCCAGCGCAAGGGCTAGCGAGGCGAGGAAGGACTCACCGCCGGAGAGCGTCTTCGCAGGCCGCACCCGACCCGAGTAGTCGTCGAGCACATCGAGGCCGAGTCCGCCCCGCGTCCCGCGCGGACCACCGGCGGCGGAGTGCACGAAGGAGAAGCGGCCCTGGCTCATCCGGCGCAGCCGCCTTGTCGCCGAATCCGCCACCTCCTCAAGCCGCGCGGCCAGCACATACGACCGCAGGGACATCTGGTGGTTGTTCTGGCCCCGACCGTTCACCACATCGGTCAGCGCGACCAGCTCGGCGTAGCGGGCCTCGGCCGGCCGTAGCCGCTGCCAGGCTTTGGTCAGCTTCGCGGCCAGCTCCGTCACCTCGGCGACCCGACGTTGCCCGGCCACCAGGACCGCGTTGGCCAGCTCGGCGCGCTCCCTCGACGACTCCACCAGCAACTCGGCGCCGGGCACATCGACCTCGGCGTCGATCCGGACACCCACCAGTTCCGGTTCGGCGAGCACGGCCCGCGCGGCCGCCTCCCGCCGATCCGCGTCGACGAGCTGTTGGTCGAGCCCCTCGACAACCGTCGCCGTCCGCGCCGCCAGTAGCGCCTCGGCAGGATCACGGAAACCCGCGTCGGCAGCGGCGTCGACCAGTGCGGTCCGCAGGCGCCCGAGGCGTTCCTCGACCTCCTGGCGGGCCGAGCGGGCCTGCGCGAGCTTGTCGAGGCCGGCGAACTGGGTGAGCAGGTGCTGGCGCCGGGCCGCGACATCCGGGTACTCGCCCCGCGCCGCCGTGAGCCGCTCGGCGCGCTCCGCGACCACTCCGGCCAGGCTGGTCCGTTCGGCCGCGATCGCCGCGGTGTCCCGTTCGGCAGTGCCGCGCCGCCCCCGCAGGTCATCGGCCTCGGCTTCCAGCTCGTGCACCAGTTCGGTGCTGGCCTGCGCGGTCGCGGCCAGTTCGCTCAACCGACCCAACTCGGCATCGGCGGCGGCCAACTCATCGGCGAGTTGCTCGGCTGCCCGACCGGCAAGCCGTTCGACCAACCCGTCGAGCCCGTGTTGCGCGTCCGCTTTGGCGAGCGTGGCCCGTTCGCGATCGGCGTGCGCGGCCTGTTCGGCGGTGGCCGCGGTGCGTTCCTCGGCGTCACCGACCGATTCGAGGGCCGCGACGGCAGGCACCGGATGCGACTGCGAACCGCATACCGGGCACGGCTGCTCCGAGGTCAGCGCCCCGGCCAGTTCCGCTGCCATTCCGTCCAACCGGCGCTGACGAGCGGTCAGCAGGACGTCCCTGGCCTGCTGGTGGGCATCCACCGCAGCGCTCAGCTCGACACTGGTCGAGGCCGCCGCCTGCTGAGCGGCCGGCAGGCGAGCGGCATCGGCGCACAGCGCACGCAGGTCAGCCACCTGGCCACGGAGCCCATCGACCCGCCCTGCCGCGCTCATCGCGGCGTCTCGGTGGGCGTTCGCCGCAGTGAGCCGTTGCGGCAGGTCGGCCAACCGCGCGGTCAGCCTGTCGACCAGCTGGCCCGCGCGCAGCTCCCGCGCGGCAAGCTCGTCGAGTCGTGGCAGGTCGGTGTGTTGCAGCTCGGCTTCGGCGACCAACCGACGCAGGCCGCCTGCTTCCTCCCGCAAGGCGCCTGCCAGGTCGCGCAATCGGGCGACCTCGGCGTCCAACTCGGCCGGCAGCAGACCGGTGAGCTGGTCCCTGGCGGCCCGTTCCGCTCGACACGCCGTGCCGAGTTCCGTCTCGGCCGCTGTCACGGCGGTGTTGGCCGACAACACCGGTTGGCAGCGCCGCGCCGCGGAAAGCTCCTCGGCGACCGCCGCACGGGCGGCAGCCTGGTTGTCCAGTTCGGCGAGGGTGCCGAGGGCCGCGGTCACCCGTCGAATCCGCTCGGCAAGCTCGCGGCGGTACGCCAACTCGGTATCCGCCCTGGCCCGATCCTCCTTGGCCAGCCGGTCCTCCTTCTCGGCGTCGACAACCGCACCACTCAACCGGGCATGCAGGGTGGCCAACCAGTCGAGGTCGGCCGCCTGTTCACCGCCTGGCAGCTCCTCACCGGCCGCCTGCGCGACCCTGGCGAGCAGTTCCCGCACCTGCAGGCGAATGTCCTCGACGACCCGACCGCGCTCGGTTCGCGCGGTGCGAAACCACTGCTCGACCTCGGCGAAACGCTGAGTACCGAACAACTTCTCCAGCAACCGCTCACGTTCGGCGGTCTCCGCGCGGAGGAACCGGGCGAAATCGCCCTGTGGCAACAGCACGACCTGGAAGAACTGCTCCGCGGTCATCCCGAGGAGCCGGGCGACCGTCCGGTTGACCTCGTCGATGCGGGCCAGCCCATCCGGCGCATGACCGCTCGGCGGGCTGCCGAGCCAGGTCAGCGAGGCCTTGGCCCGCTGCGTCGTTGTCCCGGCGCCCCCGCGTTTGGCCCGTTCGTACTCCGGGCTGCGCACCACCAGCAGCCGATGGCCCTGCACCGTGAACTCCAGCCGGACCTCGGTGCTGACCTCAGGCTCGGCGTAGTCGCAACGCAGCCGTTTCGCCTCGCCGCGAGCGCCGGGCACTGTGCCGAACAACGCGAAGGCCACCGCGTCGAGCAAGGTCGTCTTACCCGCGCCGGTATCCCCGTGCAGCAGGAACAACCCGTCGGCACCGAGCGCGTCGAAATCGACAGACTCCTGCCGAGGATAGGGGCCGAAGGCGCGGACCTGGAGCTGATGCAACCTCATCGCTGCGCCTCTGCCTTGCGCACGGCCTCAAAAGCCTCGGACAGCAATTCGCGCTCGGCGGGATTGGGCACGCTCCCCCGACAGTCGAGCACGAAATCGCCGGCGAGCTGCGTGTCATCGCGACCGTGACCAGCACTGGCGTAACGCGGGGCCGGCCGGTCCTGCCCGCCGTCGGGCTGCCAGTCCAACCGCACGGCGAACGGAAACCGCTCCTGCAACCGACGCATCGCATCCAGCGGGCGCACCGGATCGGTGAGTACCGCGTGGAGGTAGCGATCGGTCAGTTCCTCGGCGGCCGGATCGGACAGCACAGCGGCCAGTTCGCCGCGAACGGTTGCCAGCCGCCTCGGCACGGGAAGCTCGCGCCGTTCCACGGTGTGCAATCCTGCCGGTCCCAACTCCACCAGCCAAACCGACTTGCGGTGCGTCGCCTCGGAAAATGAATAGGCGATCGGACTGCCCGCGTAGCGCAGATGCTCGGCCAGCGTCTGCGCACCGTGCAGATGCCCCAGCGCAACGTAGTCGACCCCGTCGAACACCGCGGCCGGCACATCCTCGATCCCGCCGACGGCGATCGTGCGCTCGGACTCCGACGCGGCGCCGCCGGTGACGAAGGCATGCACCAACACGACGGAGCGAACACCGGGCCCGCGTTGCGCGAGATCGACCCTGATCCGGCCCATCGCCTCGGTGAGCACGCCGGCATGGCCGCGCAGTTGCGGCATTCCCAATGCGTGGCGCGCCGGATCTGGCTCCAGATAAGGAATCCCGTAGAACGCGACCGGCCCACTCGCATCGGCCAGCAGTACCGGCTGATCCAGCTCGGCGATGCTGGTGCGCAGGTGTAGCCCGCCGGCCGCGGCGAATTCGCCGAAGGCGCCGAGGCGTTGCGCGGAGTCATGATTACCGGAGATGATCACCAGTTCGGCCCCGGCCCGCCTGATTCCGGACAACGCCCTGGTACATGCCGCGACCGCCTCGGCGGAGGGCACCGCACGGTCGTACAGGTCACCGGACACCACAACAACGTCGATCCGCTCGTCGGCAACGAGTCCGGCCAGGTGGCCGAGTACGGCCTCCTGGTCGGCAAGCAGATCACGGCCGTGGAAGGTTCGTCCCACGTGCCAGTCGGAGGTGTGCAGCAATCGCATGGGGCCAAATTAGAGCCAACACCGGACTTTTCCCGGTAGCGACACTTTTTCTCACTCGAACGTGTGTTCGAACGTGCGTTTCGTCGGCATCGCGAGTAAAGATCGAAGTAGCCCGATCCGACATGGCCGATGAAGACAGCGTCAACCACGTCAACCATGCCGACCGTGTCAACCATATCGACCAACCGACCGATCAACCTGACAGAACCGACCGACCCGACCGGATCAAGATCAAGCTAGGAGCCCGACATGACCGCAGTGACCGGCATCGCCGCCATTGTGCTGGCATTGCTGCTTGCCGGCGCCACGATTTTGTTCCTGCGGCTGTATCAGGACAGCAACCGCAGAGCGGACGCGGCAATGGAGATGGTGCAGGCCGAGCGATCGCGAACCGAGCAGCAGCAGACCGCGCTGAACCGCTATCAGGTCGCGTTCGCGTCCATTCGCGGTCGCGGCGAACTCGGTGAACAGATGCTCGTCGAGACCGCCCGCGCCCTTGGTTTACGTGAGGGTCTGCACTTCACCCTGCAGACCGATGTCGCGGGTGGCGGCGCGGTCCGGCCGGACATGGTGCTCGAAGTCGGCGGCGGCCGACAGGTACCGGTGGACGCCAAGATGAGCCTCGCCTGCTGGGCGGAGGCAATGGAGACCACCGACGCCACCGAACGCGTCGACGCGCTGCGGGTGCACGTCCGCAACATCCGCTCCCGCGCCGCGGAACTGGCCGGCAAGGGATATCAGCGCTGGGCCGACGCGATCTACGGGACGATCATGTTCGTGCCGTCCGACGCGGCGGTCGTGGTCGCCATGGACACCGATCCGGAGTTACTGCGCTGGCTGCTGGATCGCAGGGTGTTCCTCTGTGGACCGACCGGCTTCGCCGTTGTGGCCTCGGCGGCGATGTTCGCGGCCACCGAACGCGCCATCGCCGACGATGTCGAACAGGTGCGCATGCAGGCCGCTGCGGCACACCGGACGGCGGGCGGCGCGGTCGACGCGTTCAACCTGTCCAGTACCCACCTGCAGCGTTTCCTGGCCGCGCGACGGCGCGAGTTGGACGCCCTGGAAAGTTTCCGGGGGGTGGTACAGCCATTGACGGAGGCAGCAGCGAGCCCGACCCAACTGGCGGCGATCCGGCGTCCCGAGGAGTTGGCCGGCAGCGGTCAGCCGGCGCTCGGGGAACAGGCCAACTCGATGCTCGGCGAGCAGGTGGGCCCGACCCTCGGCGAGTAGGTCGACGAAGTCGATCAACACTGGCCCACCGAAGATCGGCCCGCCGACGATGCCCTCCTCCGGTACCACCGCCTACGGAGGACACCGCCCATTGGGCACACGATCGCGCCGACCGCCCATTGGAGACACAGTGGAGTGAATTCGCGAGTCGCACGAACTGGCGAAGTTCGCTCAGCAACGCACGAGAAAGTGAGGTGACCGGGAACGAGCAACCACTAACCGCCCAACAACAGCCCGAGCTAGCTGGGTAAACGTCGATCCAGATGGCACCGGTATCCGAGACCGGCACCGAAATGCCCGGTGCGCGAGACGTGGGAAAAGCGACAAAATTCCGCCCAGTATGGAGTTGATACCGGACGGGACACCGGCGCGCTCACGAATTGGCTACGGTATGGATACATAGCCGCGCTCGTTAGCCATTGCGAGCGCAGCGTCGTAGTCAGTCAGGGACCGTTAAGTGCCAGTGAGGTGAAGGCGTGACAGCAACGCGCGATCGTGGACGCGAGGCAAGAGCGGCGTCGAATGGCCCTCGCTGGGACGAACGTTCCGCGTTCGGCACCAGGGGATGGCCCTGGTGGGGCGCGGTCCTGCTGACCCTGGTCCTTTCGGTGGTCGGCGCGGTGATCGACGAGGAAATGAACTCGACCATCGACACCGTGTTCCGCGCCGCCTACGTCATCGGTGCCGTGGTTGCGGTCTGCGTCGTCCGCCGCCGCAACCTGTTCGGCCCCATGGTTCAGCCGCCGCTGATCCTGGTGGTCGTGGTGCCGCTGGTGGCTGTCGCGCTGGACAACAAGCCCGGTAGCAAGGTGCTGACCGTCGGGCCGCTGTTGATCAACAACTTCCCGGTGATGGCCATCACGACAGGTGTCACGGTCGTGCTCGGCGCGATCCGGTACCTCGTCCAGCGCAAGCCGGCCGACGAGGGCCCGGCCCGTGAGCGCGACCGCCCGCGCCGCCCGGAGAGTCGGGACCGCGATCGGATGCCGTCCGCTCGGGACCGCGACCTCTCGGACCGGCCCTCGGCCGGCGCACGGGGTGGACGCCCGGCCAGCGGCTCGCGCAGTGGTGGCCAGGACCGTGGGGTTCCGCGCGACCGCACCAGGGTCGATCCGGGCCGGAGTCGGAGCGGCTCCGGCGACCGAAGCGGTCGAGACGACCGAAGCGGTCGAGACGACCGAGGCGGTCGGGACCTGCCGCGCGGGCGTGACCGGGATCCCGATCGCGGCCAGGCTCGTGGCCGCGCGCCTCGGGACGCGCCTCGGGACGCGCCGCGCCGCGACCCGCGCCGCCGAGACAACGACGACTACTGACGACTACTGGCATCGGCCGCTGACACACCGCCACACGCCGCCGCCGCACGCCGGCCGCCACACGCCGACGATGCATCCCGCCCGCCGCACGCTGGCACGCCGCCGCTCCATGCCCGCACGCCGCCCAGTCGGCACGCCGCCGATGCCGCTGCCTGCCGCACGCGCCAGCAATGCGGAAACGCCACGGCGACTGAGAAAGACCGGAACCGTTGCGACCGAAGGCATGGCCACCGTGGCCGCAACGGGCACAGGTCACCCGCCGTTGCCGCCAACGGCGGGTCTATCTGTCGCCCTACAGCACCGGTCCTGTCGTCCAACGGCATGGGTCAGCGCGGACCGAGAAGCCGAGCGTGGCCACGAAACAGGCCGTGAAACCGTTGCGGCGCAAGCCTGAGCCAGCGGCGGGCCAGGCAGCGGCTCAGACCGTGGGCCAGGGCGGCGGTTCGGACAATGGCTGGCGGGTCGGACAATTGCAGGTGGTGGGCCAAGCGGACGGAGCCCAGGAAGGAAGTAGGTCAGGAAGCGGCGCCGCCGAGGTCCTTGCGCAGCTCCCTCGGCAGCGCGAAGGCCAGTTTCTCGTTGGCCGTGGTGACTTCCTGGACATCGGTCCAGCCGCGCTCGGCAAGGAAACCGAGCACCTGCTGCACCAGCACTTCCGGCACGGACGCGCCGCTGGTCACGCCGACGGTGCCGGCACCGGCCAGCCAGGACTCGTCGATCTCGGTGGCGTAGTCGACGAGGTAGGACGTGCGGGCCCCGGCCTGCACCGCGACCTCGACGAGCCGCTTGGAGTTGGAAGAGTTCTCCGAACCGACCACGAGCACCACATCGCACTCGGGTGCCATCGCCTTCACGGCAACCTGGCGGTTCGACGTCGCGTAGCAGATGTCGTCGCTCGGCGGGTTCTGCAGTAGCGGGAACCGCTCGCGCAGCGCGTCGACCCGCTCCATGGTCTCGTCGACGGACAGGGTGGTCTGCGACAGCCAGACGACCTTGTCCGGGTCGCGCACGGTGACCTTGTCCACGTCCTCGGCCTTGTCGACCAACTGCACGTTGTCCGGTGCCTCACCGGTGGTGCCGTCGACCTCTTCGTGCCCGGAGTGACCGATCAGCAGGATGTCGTAGTCGGTCTTGGCGAATCGCCTCGCCTCCTGGTGCACCTTGGTGACCAGCGGGCAGGTCGCGTCGATGGTGCGCAGGTTGCGGGCGGCCGCTTCCTCGTGCACGGCAGGGGAAACACCGTGCGCGGAGAACACCACGAGCGCGCCCTCGGGCACCTCGTCGGTCTCGTCGACGAAGATCGCGCCCCGTTCGCGCAACTGCTCGACGACGTAGCGGTTGTGCACGATCTCCTTGCGCACGTACACCGGCGCGCCATAGGTCTCCAGCGCCTTCTCAACGGTGATCACCGCGCGGTCCACCCCCGCGCAGTAACCGCGCGGCCTGGCCAGCAGAACCCGGCCCGGCCTGCCGCCGGGGGCGGCGGTCGTGGGGTCGGCTGGCTCAGCGCCGCCCGCGCGATCGGAGTTGCCCATGTCGGTAACCGGAGTCGACGCCGTCATGTCACTAGCGTACGACCGGGTCAAGGTCGTATGGTTGCGCCTCTGGTGTCACGCGTCACGTAGCAGTCATCCACGGTGCGTAACGCTGGGCAGGATCGCTGGACTGGGGCAGGCTAGAGGACATGAAGCCACTACCGCTGCCGTTGCGGGTCGCCGCCGGCCTCGCGGTCACCGCCGTGGATCGCGCCCGCCATCTGCCGGAGAAACTGGCCGAGCTGCCGGTGACGGTAGTCAGCCAGGCGCTGCAGCTGTCCATGCGGGTCCAGCAGCAGGTCACCGAGCTGGCGATCAAGGGCGATGAGGCGCTGTCGACGCTGCGGCCGGTCGAGGAAGCACCGGAATGGGCAACGTTCGACGAGGACGAACTCGGGAAGCGCTATGACGCCAGCCCGAACTGGTCGGCCGACCACAACGGTTCGCGGTCCAAGTTCGACAGTGTCGAGCTGAGTTCCGTCGAGGTCGACGAACTCGACCACCCCGGCGAGGACACCGCCGACGACACCGATACCGCCGCAGTCCTTGATACCGCAGCAGTGATCGAGGACACGACCGCAACCGCAGATGACGATACCGATCACGATGATGTCAACGAAGCCGACGAGGCAACGCCGGCCGCGCTGCCCAACTATGCGGAACTGTCGCTGCCGCAGGTGCGGGCTCGGCTGCGCAGGCTGAGCGTGCCGCAACTGGACGAGTTGATCGACTTCGAGCACGACCACGCCAACCGACCGGAGTTCGTCGGGATGTTGACCCGGCGAATGAACACCCTTCGCGATCAACAGTGACGGATTCGCAGGCACCGTCGCGAACTGCCGCGACCTCAGGCGAGCCGACCAGTCCGGAAGCACCCTGGCCGGTACGCACGGTCGCCCGCAAGATCGCCGAGTGGATCAACCGGCTCGGCACGATCTGGGTCGAGGGGCAGGTCACCCAGATCTCCGCCCGGCCGGGCACCGCGACCGCGTT
This sequence comes from Pseudonocardiaceae bacterium, assembly GCA_036268955.1. Taxonomy (GTDB): domain Bacteria; phylum Actinomycetota; class Actinomycetes; order Mycobacteriales; family Pseudonocardiaceae; genus CAJCJE01. The sequence continues at coordinate 158,417 of DATATE010000096.1, read as the reverse complement.
CATCACCCTGCGCGATCCGTCCGCGGACGTGTCGTTGAGCATCACCTGTTCGACGAACCTGTTGCGCGGCCCACAGCAGGTACTCGCCGAGGGCAGCCAGGTCGTCGTGCACGGCAAGCCGACCTTCTACGTGAATCGCGGCACGCTGAGCCTGCGGGTCGACGAGATCCGCGCGGTCGGCATCGGTGAGCTGCTGGCCAGGATCGAGCGGCTGCGCAGGCTGCTGGCCGCCGAGGGGCTGTTCGAGCCCGGTCGCAAGCGACGGCTGCCGTTCCTGCCGGGCACCGTCGGGTTGATCACCGGACGGGCCTCGGCCGCCGAACACGACGTGCTGACCAACGCGACGCGCCGCTGGCCGGCCGTGCGCTTCCGGGTGTCCAACGTCGCGGTGCAGGGGCCGACCGCGGTGCCGCAGATCCTCACCGCACTGCGCGAACTGGACGCCGATCCGAGCGTCGAGGTCATCGTGTTGGCCCGTGGGGGCGGCAGTGTCGAGGACCTGTTGCCGTTCTCCGACGAGGCGCTGTGCCGTGCGGTCTCGGCCTGCCGGACTCCGGTGGTCAGCGCGATCGGCCACGAACCGGACACGCCGCTGGTCGACCATGTCGCCGATCTGCGGGCCTCGACCCCGACCGACGCTGCGAAGCGGATCGTGCCGGACATCGCCGAGGAACTGCACCGCATCCACCAGTTGCGCGAACGGGCGCGCCGCTGCCTGCACGGCTGGGTGGACCGCGAACGGCGCCTGCTCGACGCCCTGCGCAGCCGCCCGGCCCTCGCCGACCCGCTCGGCCCGATCAACCGGCGCGCCGAGGACGTCGCGACGCTGCGCGAACGCGCCCGGCGGGCGATGCTGGCCCGGCTCAACACCGAACAGACCGGGCTCACGGCGACCCGGTCGCGGCTGACCACCCTCGGACCGGCCGCGACACTGGCTCGTGGCTACTCGATCGTTCAGGTTTTCGACGATCCCGCCGATACCCAGGACGTCGATACCCAGGACGAGACCAACCCGGCTGCCGACGCGGCGCCGGCCGGGCCGACCAAGTCGGCCGAGTCGACCGGGCCGACCGAGTCGACGGGCCAGGTGGACCGGGGCCCGCACGTCGTCCGGTCGATCCGCCAACTGGGGCCGGGGCGCACGCTGCGGCTCCGGGTGGTCGACGGGGTGGGTTTCGCGACGGTGTCCTCCGTGGAGAGCGACGGCGGGTCATGAGTCAGCACAGGCAGCTGGCCATGCGGGTCGCGGGGGCCCGCGAGCCGACTTTCCTCCCACTTGCCGTCGCGGCGGCGAGAGCGGCCGAGGACACCCAGTCCGACGAGCAGGCGCGCGGCAACGCCGAACGGGTCCGCCGGCAGGCGGAAGCCGCTGATCTCGCCGCCGCCGAGTGCTGGACCGCGCTGGTCGCCGGCTGCAACTCCCCTGCCCGCAGGGTGTTGACGACGCGGCTGCGCGAGCTGACCGAGGCGACCTCCGGCTATGTGGGCCTGAGCTGCTGGTTTCGCGCCGGCTCTCCGCACAGGCAACGGGTGGTCGGCGCCGAGATGACGATCGCGGAAGCGGTCAACGACGGTGACGGCGCCGAGTTCGCCGAGGCGTTCGCCGGCTATGACCAGGCCGTGGCGACCGCACTGGTCAGCATGCTCAACCGGCCGAGCGCGGCGGGTCCCCGACACGGGGCGGAAGAAAGTACGGGAAGCTCGACACCATGACGGCCAGCGCAGCGCGCAAGAACAACCGCGACAAAGCCGAGAGCGGCGAAGCACCGGAAAGCAGCAGGCAGGACGGCCCGGCGCTGGGCTACGAAGCCGCGCGGGACGAGCTGGTCGAGGTCGTACGCAGGCTGGAGGCCGGTGGCCTTTCCCTTGAGGACTCGCTGTCTCTCTGGGAGCGCGGTGAAGCGCTGGCGAGCACCTGTGAACGCCAGCTGGCCGGTGCCCGCGACCGGGTGGAGGCCGCGCTGTCCAGGGTCGAGCACGCCGACGAGGACGGTCCGGAAGAGCAACGCCGAGACGGCTGAAGGCTGGTCGGTCAGTCGCCTGCGACCGGGAGCACCGGCGCGGACTGCGCGGCCTCGGCCATGGTGGTGAACTCGGCCTGGCTGCCGTTGCCGGTCACCAGCAGGCGCACCGAGCCGAGATCCAGCACCCAGGACTGTTCGGTGCGGGTGCCTGAGTAGACCGCCCACTCCCGCGACCCGACCTTGACCTGCCCCTTGTCGACCATCTGGGTACCGTCGGGGAGCCCGGCCTCCTGCCTGGCCAGGTCGGCCGCGTCCGCGCTCGACTCGGCGATGGCGACGTAGCGGCCGGCCGGGGTGATCCAGCCGACCTCCAGCTCGTTGGGGGTCTGGCCGCTGGTGGCACTGCCGGTGACCTGGTCGAGGTTGGCCGAGTTCGCGTGCCAGCCTGCCGGCAGCTTCGGCTCGCGCAGCGGGAAGTGCACCTGGCCGACGGCGACCTGGTACTGCTCGGCGGCATCGACGGTCGGCGCGGTCGATCCACTGGTGGACGGGCCGCCGGGGCTGAAGGTGAAGTTCTGCGACAGCGCGGTGAGGCCGAGGACCACCACGACCAGCACCACCATGGAGATCACCATGTCGCGCAGGCCCCAGCCGATTCGACCTCGACCGCCCGGCCGCTTGCCCACGGCGGGAGCCTCGGTGTCGGGCGCTGCTTGCGCGCCCTCGGCCGGTTCGGCGCTCGGTGCGGGTTCGGTGTTCGACTCGGTGCTCGGATCAGCCACCACACCATGGTCGCAGGTGGCTTAGCTCACCTATCCACGGCCACCGAGCCCAGGAATGCCACAGCGGACCGGTTGTCTGGGAGAATTCGCCAATCACCCAGGCAGGAGGCGCGATGAATACCTCGGATTCCGCAGGCAGCACCACGCCCGTCACCACCAACCCACGCGCGAGCAAGCCCCGCAAGCGCGAAGCACCGGATCGCAACCTCGCGTTGGAGCTGGTTCGGGTCACCGAAGCCGCGGCGATGGCCGCGGGCCGGTGGGTCGGCAGGGGGGACAAGATCGGCGGCGACGGGGCTGCCGTCGACGCGATGCGCAAGCTGATCGGCACGGTGTCCATGCGTGGCGTCGTCGTCATCGGCGAGGGCGAGAAGGACCAGGCGCCGATGCTCTACAACGGCGAGGAGGTCGGCAACGGCGACGGGCCGGACTGTGATGTCGCGGTCGACCCGATCGACGGCACCACGCTGATGGCCAAGGGCATGCCGAACGCGATCGCGGTACTCGCGGCGACCGAGCGGGGCGCGATGTTCGATCCGTCGGCGGTGTTCTACATGGAGAAGCTCGCCGTCGGCCCGGAATGCGCTGACGTGATCGATCTGACCGCGCCGGTCGCGGAGAACATCCGGCAGGTGGCGAAGGCGAAGAACAGCGACGTCTCGGATGTGACGGTGTGCATCCTGGACCGGCCCCGCCACCAGCAGCTCATCAACGACGTGCGCAAGGCCGGAGCGCGAATCACCTTCATCTCCGACGGTGACGTGGCGGGCGCGATCTCGGCGGCCCGGCCGGATACCGGCGTCGACATGCTGGTCGGCATCGGTGGCACCCCGGAGGGGATCATCACGGCCTGCGCGATGAAGTGCATGGGCGGCGCGATCCAGGCCAGGCTCTGGCCCAAGGACGAGGCAGAGCGGCGCAAGGCGCTGGATGCCGGGCACGACCTCGACCGGGTACTCGGCACGAATGATCTTGTCACCGGCGACAACGCGTTCTTCTGCGCGACCGGAATCACCGATGGTGAATTGTTGCGCGGCGTGCGTTACCGGGCCGGAGGTTGCACGACGCAGTCCATTGTCATGCGATCGAAATCCGGAACGCTGCGGATGATCGACGGTTTTCACCGGCTGACGAAACTCCGCGAATTCTCCTCTGTGGACTTCGACAGGGCCGACGATCTCCGTGGTGACGACGATCCGACCCCGCCGATGCCCTGAACAACGGCGACACCGGGCGGCACCGACAATGAATCCGACTCGGATATCAATTGGCGGGACAACGGCGCGGAAGGAAGGGCGGAAGGAGGGTAGGAGCAATAAGATCGTGACCTTCTCCAGGACCCACTGTGCAACCCTGACCATGGCCCCCGCGTCATATGGGGTGATAACAACGAGACCGGCGCGACTATCCGCGCCGGCCGGTTCCTGCTGAGGGGGAACTTGTGCGCCTGAAGAAAATTGTTTTGGGCCTGTCGGCAGTAGCCGCGGCGGCCGCTCTTGCCGCTTGTTCGGGGGGATCGACGGCGACCGGCGGTTCACCGTCGCTCGCGGTCAACACCGGGAGTCACCCGGCGAGTCAGTCGAGCCCGGCCGCCCCGACCGAGACCGCGACGTCCACCGTTGCGCCGACCACGACGACCCCGCCGGTCACCACGCCGCCGCCGGTGACCACGAAGACCACCCCGCCGGTCACCAAGGCGCCGGTACAGGCAACCGAGGCGGCCGCGACGGGCGTGCCCTGCGCACCGGCCTCGGGGGTGTCGGCCTGCGTCGATCTGTCCGCGCACGAGGCGTGGATTCTGGACAACGGGCAGATCGAGTACGGGCCGGTACACGCCGAGGGCGGCCGGAAGGGCTGGACCACCCCGGTCGGCACCTTCCACGTCACCGCGAAGTCCATCCACTACGTCAGCCACGAGTTCAAGGTGCCGATGCCGTACGCGGTGTTCTTCTACCCCGGCGACGCCTTCCACGAGGGCAGTGCGTCGACGCCGTCACACGGTTGTGTGCACCTGTCGCTGAGCTCGGCGGAGACCTTCTACCGGGACCTGGCCATCGGCGATCGGGTTCAGATCGTCCGCTAGCGAGTTCCTCCGCGACATCCGTGGGCCGGTTTACCGCAGGGGCACTCCAGTGCCCGGTAAGCCGGCCCACTCGCGTGTAACGGGACCGGTCAGCCCGCGTTGGAGGAGTGGCCGGGGAACAGGTGCGCCGCCGGGTTGAGCGCTACCGCGATGTTGTTGACCGCAGTGGCGGCCTCGCCGAAACCGGTGGCGATCAGCTTCACCTTGCCGGGGTAGGCGGCCACGTCGCCGGCCGCGTAGATCCGGTTCCTCGGGGTGCACATGGTCGAGTCGACGCGCACCGCGCGATGGTCGAGTTCAAGGCCCCAGGACTCGATCGGGCCGAGGTCGGCGATGAAGCCGAGTGCCGCGACGAGCGTCTGTGCCGGCAGCACGTGCACCTCGCCGGTCTTCACCGAGATGTCCACCTCGTAGAGGCACTCCTCGGTGCCGCGTACCGCGCTGACCTCGGCGTCGACGATGATCGGCACGTCGAGTTCGCGTACCTGCCGCACGGTGGCCGGCAGCGCCCGGAACGCGGCCCTGCGGTGCACGAGGGTGACCGACTTGGCGATCGGGTGCAGGGCCAGTACCCAGTCCAGCGCCGAGTCCCCGCCGCCGACCACGATGACGTCCTTGCCGCGGTGCACCTCCAGCGAGGGCACGAAGTGAACCATGCCGCGGCCGAGCCAGCCGTCGGCGGCGGGCAGCGGCCGGGGCCGGAACTCGCCGATGCCGGCGGTGATCAGGATCGAGCGGGCCCGCACGGCGCTGCCGTCGGCCAGGGTCACGGTGTAGCTGTCGTCGCCGGTTTCGGCCAGGTCACGGGCCTGCTGGCCGAGCAGGTAGGTGGGCTGCCACTGGTCGGCCTGTTCGACGAGCGCGGTAACGAGGTCACGGCCCTTGATCGCGGGGAAACCGGCGACATCGAAGATCATCTTCTCCGGGTACATCGCGGTGACCTGCCCACCCGGCTCCGGCAGCGAGTCGACCAGCGCGACCGACAGCTCGCGAAAGCCCGCGTAGTAGGCGGCGAACAGGCCGGTCGGCCCCGCGCCGATGATCAACAGGTCGACCTCGCGTACGTCCGGCTCGGCCACGTCGCGACCGCCTTTCACCGATGGTGGGAGCTGATCACACCCTATGCCCAAGCACACCGGCCGGGCCACGGCCGGTGACCGGCAGCACGTGCGCGGAAACACGCACGTGCGGCGGGCCACAACCGCTGCCGACATGCCGATCCGGGTCCACACTGGAGTTCATGGGTGATCAACGGTTCCGTATCGAGCACGACACCATGGGCGAGGTCCGCGTGCCGGCGCAGGCCCTGTGGCGGGCCCAGACGCAGCGCGCGGTGGAGAACTTCCCGATCTCCGGCCAGGGCCTGCAACGGGCCCAGATCCGCGCCCTCGGCCTGCTCAAGGCGGCCGCGGCGCGAGTGAACAAGCGCCTCGGCATCCTGGACGCGGACACCGCGGACGCGATCGCGAACGCCGCCGACGACGTCGCGGCCGGCAAGTACGACGACCAGTTCCCGATCGACGTGTTCCAGACCGGCTCGGGCACCTCGTCGAACATGAACGCCAACGAGGTGATCGCCACCCTGGCCAGCAGAGCGCTGGGCCGCGAGGTGCATCCCAACGACCACGTGAACGCCTCGCAGTCCTCCAACGACACCTTCCCGACCACCATCCACGTGGCCGCGACCGAGGCGGTGCTGACCGACGTCATCCCGGCGCTGGAACACCTCGCCGAGGTGATCGAGCAGCGGGCGGCGGACTGGGCCGAGGTGGTCACGACCGGTCGGACGCACCTGATGGACGCGGTGCCGGTCACCCTCGGCCAGCAGGCCGGAGCCTGGGCCGCGCAGGTCCGCTACGGGGTCGAACGACTGCACGGTGGCATCGAACGGCTCGGCGAGCTGCCGATCGGCGGCACCGCGGTCGGCTCGGGCCTCAACGCGCCGGAGGGTTTCGGTGGCGCGGTCTCGGCCGAGCTGGCCGAGATGACCGAGCTGCCGCTGACCGAGGCCCGCAACCACTTCGAGGCCCAGGCCGCGCAGGACAGCGTCGTGGAGACCTCGGCCAACCTGCGCACGGTCGCGGTGAGCCTGAGCAAGATCGCCAACGACGTGCGCTGGCTGGGTTCCGGCCCGCGCACCGGCCTTGGCGAGCTGGCCCTCCCCGACCTGCAACCGGGCTCGTCGATCATGCCCGGCAAGGTCAATCCCGTGATCTGCGAGGCCACCCTGCAGGTCGTGGCGCAGGTGGTCGGCAACGACGCCGCAGTGGCCTACGCGGGGGCGCAGGGCAACTTCCAGCTCAACGTGAACCTCCCGGTGATCGCGCGCAACGTGCTGGAGTCCGCCCGGTTGCTGGCCGCGGTGAGCAGGCTGCTCGCGGACAAGGTGTTCGACGGCATCACCGCGAACGTCGAACGGGCCAGGGAGTACGCGGAGAGTTCGCCGTCGATCGTCACCCCGCTCAACCGCTACCTCGGCTACGAGGAGGCGGCGGCGGTCGCCAAACAGGCCCTCAAGGAGCGCAAGACCATCCGCCAGGTGGTCGAGGAACGCGGCTATGTCGAGGCCGGCAAGCTGACCAAGGACCAGCTGGACTCCGCCCTCGACGTGCTGCACATGGCTCGCGGCGGCCGGTAGCGGCGATCGCGGGCTCGCGAACTGTCGGTGGTCGGGGTGAGGATGGGCGGGTGCTGCTCGCCGATGTCGTCTCCGCCTCCGCGACCGTCGCGGCCACCCGGTCGCGGCTGGCGAAGGTCGACGCGCTGGCCGCGATCCTGCGCGCGGCGGGGCCCGAAGAGGTGCGCGCGGTCACCGCGTTCGCCATCGGCCAGGCCCTGCAGGGCCGGATCGGCACCGGATACCGCACCGTGCTGGGCCTGGACGTCGCGCCGGCCGAGGCGGCGAGCCTGACCGTCACCGAGGTCGACGGGCTGCTCGCCGAGATCGGCGCGACCAGCGGCGCCGGTTCGACCTCGGCACGTGCCGAGCTGCTCAGGACCCTGTTCGGCAGGGCGACCGAGGCGGAGCAGAACTTCCTGATCCGCCTGCTGACCGGCGAGCTGCGTCAGGGCGCGCTGGAGGGCGTGGGAGTCGACGCGGTCGCGAAGGCCGCCGAGGTACCCGGTGAGGTGGCTCGCCGCGCGTTCATGCTGTCCGGTTCACTCCCGGAGACCGCGGCCGCCGCGCTGTCCGGCGGCGCGGCCCGACTGGCCGAGTTCCGGCTGACGCTCGGCAGGCCGATCCGCCCGATGCTCGCCTCCCCCTCGGAATCACTCGCCGAGGCCATCGCCGAACTGGGCCAGGTCCGCGTCGAGTACAAATTGGACGGTGCGCGGATTCAGGTGCACCGCGACGGCGACGAGGTGCACATCTACACCAGGACCTTGCGGGAGATCACCGCGAGCGTCCCGGAACTCGTCGACCTCGTCCTCGGGCTCCCGTGCCGCAGCGTCGTTCTCGACGGCGAGACGCTCGCGCTGAACGACGACGGGAGGCCGCGCCCGTTCCAGGAGACGATGAGCCGCTTCGGCGCCAGCACCGAACACGAGCTGCTGCTGCGCCCGTACTTCTTCGACTGCCTGCACCTCGACGGCGTGGACCTGCTCGACGCACCGCTCGCGCAACGCAGGGAAGCGCTGGGCACGGTCGCCGCCGAGTACGTGATCCCCGGTGAGCTGACCGAGGACGTGGCCACCGCCGAAGCCCTGCTGAGCGACGCGCTGGCCGCGGGCCATGAGGGTGTCGTGGTGAAATCGCTCGACGCGCCGTACGCGGCCGGCAGGCGCGGCAAGGCCTGGCAGAAGATCAAACCGGTGCACACCCTCGATCTTGTCGTGCTGGCCGCGGAATGGGGCCACGGCAGGCGCACCGGCTACCTGTCCAACCTGCACCTCGGCGCACGGGCGACCGAGAGCGAACAGTTGGCCGGCATGGACTTCGTCATGGTCGGCAAGACGTTCAAGGGCCTCACCGATGAGCTGCTCGCCTGGCAGACCACGGAATTCCCCAAGCACGAACTGCGCAGCACCGACTGGACCGTCTACCTGCGACCGGAACTGGTCGTGGAGATCGAACTGGACGGCGCGCAGACCTCGCCGCGCTATCCGGGCGGTGTGGCGCTGCGCTTCGCGCGGGTCCTGCGCTACCGCCCGGACAAGGACCCGGCCGACGCCGACACGATCGACGCCGTCCGGGCCCTGCTGCTCGGAAATCCCGTTAGCCCGAAGGACTCAGCGGACTAGCGCTTCCTAGCGCGGAATGTTGCGCAGGTTGCTGCGCGCCAGGTCGATCATCTTGCCGACCCCGCCCTCCAGCACGACCTTGCCCGCGGCCAGCGCGAAGCCCTTCACCTGCGCGGCGGTGATGTGCGGCGGCACGGACAGCGCGTTCGGGTCGGTCACCACGTCGATGAGCGCGGGGCCGGGGTGGGCAAAGGCCTCCTGGAGTCCACTTCGGACCTCGGTCGGCTTCTCGACGCGCACCGAGTGGATGCCGACCCCGTGCGCGATCGCGGCGAAGTCGACCGGATCGTGGTCTGTTTCGAAGTCGACGAGACCGTCGACCATCATCTCCAGTTTCACCATGCCGAGCGAGGAGTTGTTGAACACCACGATCTTGATCGGCAGCTTGTGCAGCTTCACGGTGAGCAGCTCACCGAGCAGCATGCCGAGGCCGCCGTCGCCGGACATCGAGACCACCTGCCGGCCGGGATGCGCGAACTGGGCGCCGATCGCGTGCGGCAGCGCGTTGGCCATCGTTCCGTGCAGGAACGAGCCGATCACCCTGCGGCGGCCGTTGGGCGTGAGATAGCGGGCCGCCCAGACGTTGCACATCCCGGTGTCCACAGTGAACACCGCGTCGTCGGCGGCCAGCTCGTCGAGCACATCGGCGACGTACTCGGGGTGGATCGGCACATGCTTGTCGACCCGCTCGGTGTAGGCGCCGACCACGGTTTCCAGGGCACGCAGGTGCTTGGCGAGCATCCGGTCGAGGAACTCGCGATCGGCCTTCTTCGCCAGCAACGGCGTCACCGCGAGCAGGGTCTGCCGGACATCACCGTGCACGGCCAGTTGCAGTGGGGTGCGCCGACCGAGCCGGGAGGCGTCGTGGTCGACCTGCACGGTGTTGCGGCCGGGCAGGAAGGAGTCGTACGGGAAGTCGGTGCCCAGCAGCACGAGCAGATCGCACTCGTGCATCGCCTCGTGGCAGGCGCCGTAGCCGAGCAGACCGCTCATGCCGACGTCGTAGGGGTTGTCGAACTGTATCCATTCCTTGCCGCGCAAGGTGTGCCCGATCGGCGCGGCGACCTTTTCCGCCAGTGCCATCACTTCCGCGTGCGCACCGCGAACCCCGGCCCCGCAGAACAGCGACACCGTGCCGGCCCCGTTGATCGCGTCGGCGAGCGCCTTGACCTGGTCGGGTGTGGGCACGACCGGGCTCAGCTCGGTGGCGAAGTTGGACTGTCCGGTCGGCGCGGCGGCCTTGAGGTGCGCGACGTCGCCGGGCAGCACAAGCACGGAGACCCCGCCCTTGGCCAGCGACTGCTGGATGGCGATCCTGGCCAGCCGGGGCATCTGCACCGGCTGGCTGATCAGCTCGCAGAAATGGCTGCACTCCACGAACAACCGTTCCGGGTGCGTCTCCTGGAAGAAGCCGGTGCCGATCTGCGTACTCGGGATGTGCGAGGCGATCGCGAGCACCGGGGCCGCGCTGCGATGTGCGTCGTAGAGGCCCTGGATCAGGTGTGTGTTGCCCGGCCCGCAGCTTCCCGCGCAGACCGCGAGCTTCCCGGTGGTCTGCGCCTCGGCGGCGGCGGCGAACGCGGCGGCCTCCTCGTTGCGCACGTGCACCCAGCGGATGCCCTCGGTGCGCCGGATGGCGTCGACGACCGGGTTGAGGCTGTCACCGACGACGCCGTAGATGCGCTCGACGCCGGCCTGGCGCAAAACGGTGATCAACTGTTCGGCAAGGTTGGCCATACGTAATCCCCTTTGACTGCGAAAGACCCTCGCTCATCGTCCTACCCCACCGGCCACACGGCGAGTCCGTGACTCTCCTCTCGCCGACCTCTCGCCGACCCTGGCCGCAAACGTTTGCGCAATTGCCGCGGGCCGACCGGCCGCAAGGCACGTACGCTGGGGACTCGTGCGGTTTCTTGAGGGCCACCGGCCCGGCTACGACCTGACCTACGACGACGTCTTCCTCGTCCCGCAAGCCTCCGCTGTGGCGTCGCGCTCCGGCGTCGACCTGACCACGGCGGACGGTACCGGCGCGACCATCCCGATCGTGGTCGCCAACATGACCGCGGTCGCCGGCCGCCGAATGGCCGAGACCGTTGCCCGCCGTGGCGGCCTCGTCGTGCTGCCGCAGGACGTCGACCCGGCCGCGGTCGCGGAGATCTTCGGCTGGGTGAAGTCCCGGCATCCGGTGTGGGAGACCCCGCTGGTGCTCACCCCCGGTGACGCGGTCGCCGATGCCATCAACCTGCTGCCCAAACGCGCCCATGGCGCCGTCGCCATCGTCGACGATCGTGGGCGCCCGGTCGGCATCGTCGACGAGGCGGCCTGTTCGGGCGTCGACCGGTTCACCCGGCTGGCCGACGTCGTCACCACCGACGTGCTCACCCTGCCGTTGAACACCCCGCCGAGGGAGGTCTTCGACCGGCTTTCCGGCCGACCGGAGCGCATCGCGCTGGCCGTCGACGACAACGGCCTGCTGGCCGGGGTGCTCACCCAGGTCGGCGCGCTGCGCGCGGACCTCTACCGGCCCGCACTCGACGACGCCGGCAAGCTGCGCGTCGCCGCCGCGATCGGCGTCAACGGCGATCCGGCCACCAGGGCCAAGGAACTGCTGGCCGCCGGTGTCGACGTGCTCGTGGTGGACACCGCCCACGGCCACCAGGACAAGATGCTCACCGCCTTGCGCGCCGTCCGGACCGCGGCACCCGAGGTACCGGTGGTCGCCGGCAACGTGGTGACCGCCGAAGGCGTGCGCGACCTGATCGCGGCAGGTGCGGACGTGGTGAAGGTCGGTGTCGGCCCCGGCGCGATGTGCACCACCCGGATGATGACCGGCGTCGGCCGCCCCCAGTTCTCCGCCGTCGCCGAATGCGCCGCCGAGGCCCGCAGGCTCGGCAAACACGTCTGGGCCGACGGCGGCGTCCGCCACCCCAGGGACGTCGCCCTCGCGCTGGCCGCGGGCGCGAGCGCGGTCATGGTCGGCTCCTGGTTCGCCGGCACCTACGAGTCACCCGGCGACCTGCTGCGCGACGAGAAGGGCAGGCTGTACAAGGAGTCCTTCGGCATGGCGTCCAAGCGCGCGGTGACCGCGCGGACGCGGGGCGAGGGCGCCTTCGACCGGGCCAGGAAGGCACTGTTCGAGGAGGGCATCTCCACCTCGCGAATGTGGTTGGACCCGGTGCGGCCCGGTGTCGAGGACCTGCTGGACGAGATCTGCTCCGGCGTCCGGTCCTCGTGCACCTATGCGGGCGCCCCGGACCTGGAGTCCCTCTACGAACGAGCCGTCCTCGGCATCCAGTCCGCCGCCGGCTTCGCCGAAGGCCGCCCGCTGCCCGGCGGCTGGTAGGTGGTCTCAGTCGAGAGCGGCGACATCCGCGCGGTCATTCGGTAGCGAGTTGGGCGGTGTCGGTTCGCGGAGTGCGGTGGAGAGCGCGATGGCGATCACCGGAATGACCGCGAGCACGACGATCGCGCCGCGTGGTCCATTGTGGTCGGCGACGAGGCCGAGCAGGGGCATGAACAGGCCACCCGCGCTGACCGCGAGCCCGAGGGTGACTCCAGCGGCGGTGCCGGGCCGCGTCGGCAGATAGTCCTGTCCGAGTTTGACCAGGACCGCGAACGGAATGTTGGTCACCATTCCGACGAGGAACACCAGCGGTAGCGCGGCGTACTTGTCGTCGCAGGCCAGCAGTCCGACGAGGGCGGGGACGATCAGGACGTTGCCCAACTGGACGGTGCGCACCAGGCCGATGCGGTCGCCGATGCGTCCGCCTGCGAGGGTGCCGAGGACACCGCCGGCGAGTTCCAGGCTGAGCGCGATCCCGCCGAGTCCGCTCGACGCGCCGAGGTGGCGGATCCAGTACAGCGCGATGAACGTGTTGACGCCGAAGGACACCGTCGAGCGGACGATCTCGACGCCGGTGAGCGTCGCGAACAGGACCGGCCGGTCGGTGCCGCTGCCGGTGCCACGCCGGGTGGTCGCGCGCGAGGTGACGGCGCGCCGTTGATGGCGGAGCAGCAGGAATCCCATCAGGATCGCCGGGGGGATGAACAGGACGGTCGCGCCGAGACCGAGCTTTTCCAGTGCCGGTGTGGCGATGGCGGGCGCGACGAAGAAGCCGACACTGCCGCCCGCGGCGAAATAGCTCATCGCGGTGGCGCTCGCGCCTGCCGCGCGCCGGGCGTCGCGTCCGGCGGCCGGATGGAACATCGCCACGCCGAAACCGGACAGCAGTATGAGTCCGAAGATCAGCGGGTAGGTCGGGGCAAGACCGGCGAGGCCGGCACCGATCCCGGCGAGGCCCACTCCCGTCGCCGACATCCAGGCCACCCGGTGCCGGTCGGCGATCACACCGATGGCCAGTTGCGGCAGTGCGCTGCCGAGCGCGGCCGCCATGGCGAGCCCGGACGCACCGAGGTAACCGATGTGGCGCTCCAACACGAAGTACGGCACCGCGGTCGGGATGAGCCCCTGGTAGAAGTCGTCGACCGCATGCGCCGTCGCCCATATCCGCATGCGCCGCCAAGGTGCGGCCGCCGGGTCTCGGGTGCTGCTGTCGGGTCCCACTCCCGATGGCTTGGCCGTAGTCACGGTGCCACGGTCACACGGGGCAGCTGCGTCATGCTTCCGATATTCTGTCTATTTATGTCGCAGATCCGCCATGATCCGGTCGCGCCGACTCACGTCGAGACTCGGAGCGCCGGCGACGTCATCGATCGGCATCGGCACGACGAGCACCAACTGATCTACGTCAGCACCGGGGTGCTGGCGATCCAGACCGAAGGCGGCGCCTGGATCGCCTCGCCGGGCCGCGCGGTCTGGATTCCGGCCGGGCTCTGGCACGAACACCGGTTCTTCGGACACAGCTCGTTTCACACCGTCGGATTCCGGCTGGACGACGCGCCGGCACTGGGTACGGCGCCGACCGTCGTGGGGGTCAACGGACTGCTGCGGGAACTGCTCATCGCCTGCACCGAGCCGGGCCTGTCAGCCGCGGAGTCCCGGCGGATCAGAGCCGTCCTGCACGATCGGCTCACCCGCGCCAAGGCGCGACCGCTCGTCCTGCCCACCGCCAAGGACGCCCGACTCGCCGACGCCTGCCGGCTCGTGCTCATGGACCTGAGCCGGCCACGCGCACTGCGCTGGCTCGCGAGCACCGTCGGCACCAGTGAGCGAACCCTCACCCGGCTGTTCCGCATCGAGTTCGGGATGACGTATCCGCAGTGGCGCACCAACGCCCGCATCGTCGACGCCATGATCCGGCTCGCCGAAGGCGCGAGCGTCACCGCTACGGCCAACCGCTGCGGGTGGGCCACCACCAGCGCGTTCATCGATACCTTCGGACAGGCCATGGGCCAGACACCCGGCGCCTACCGAGCTGCCGCGCGCCCCGAACCCATCCGGCAGTAGCCACAATCCCCAACGCCAGAAAGGGACGACGCGCCGAGTGCTTGGTGATCAGCTCGGCGAGTCGTCCCTTCCGGCAGACCCTCACGGTCGATGGATCTCACGGTCGGCAGACCGCACGCCGGTAGACCTCGCGGTCGGCCGGCGAGTGCACCGGCCTCAGCCGGTGTAGTCCTCCAACACCTCCGTGACCAGCGCGGCGATCGGCGAGCGCTCCGAGCGGGTCAGGGTCACATGCGCGAACAGCGGGTGCCCCTTGAGCTTCTCGATCACCGCGGCGACGCCGTCATGCCGGCCGACCCGCAGATTGTCCCGCTGGGCGACGTCATGGGTGAGCACCACCCGCGAGCCCGAACCCAGCCGCGACAGCACGGTCAGCAGCACGTTGCGCTCCAACGACTGCGCCTCGTCGACGATGACGAACGAATCGTGCAGCGACCGGCCACGGATGTGGGTGAGCGGCAGCACCTCCAGCATTCCCCGGTCGATCACCTCGCTCATCACGTTGTCGGTGACCAGGGCGCCGAGCGTGTCGAAGACCGCCTGCGCCCACGGCTGCATCTTCTCGTTCTCCGAACCCGGCAGATACCCGAGTTCCTGGCCGCCGACCGCGTAGACCGGTCGGAACACGACCACCTTGCGGTGTTGCCCGCGTTCCAGCACCGCCTCCAGCCCGGCGCACAGGGCGAGCGCGGACTTGCCGGTACCGGCCCGGCCGCCCAACGACACGATGCCGATCTCCGGGTCGAGCAGCAGGTCCAGGGCGATCCGCTGTTCGGCGGACCGACCGTGCAGGCCGAAGGCCTCCCGGTCGCCGCGAACCAGTTTCACCCGCTTGTCCGCGGTCACCCGGCCCAGCCCGCTGCTGGTCGGCGCGAGCAGCCGCAGCCCGGTGTTGCAGGGCAGCTCACCGGCGCTGGCAAGGTCGGTCTCGGCCGGGTCCAGCTCACCTTCCTTGTACAGCTGGTCGAGGGCGTCCTGGCCGATGTCCAGGTCGGTGATGCCGGTCCAGCCGGAGGGCACCACGTCCTGGGCGCGGTACTCGTCCGCGCCGAGGCCGACCGCGCCGGCCTTCACCCGAAGCGGGATGTCCTTGGTCACCAGGGTGACGACGGACGGCCCTTCGGCGGCCAGGTTGAGCGCGCAGGCGAGGATCCGCGCGTCATTGGAGTCGGTACGGAAACCGGCCGGTAGCACCTGCGGGTCGGAGTGGTTGAGCTCCACGTGCAGAGTGCCACCGTGCTCGCCGATGGGTACCGGCTTGTCGAGTCTGCCGTGCTGCAGTCGCAGGTCATCGAGCAGACGCAGGGCTTCCCTTGCGAACCAGCCGAGTTCTGGGTGGTGGCGCTTTCCCTCCAATTCGCTGATCACCACGAGCGGCAGGACCACGGCATGCTCCGCGAACCTGGTCACCGCCCTGGGATCGGACAGCAGTACCGAGGTGTCCAGCACATAGGTGCGGGACGGCGCGCTCGATCGCGACGCTCTACCACTGGAACTGCGGGATGAGCCGGAGGAACGGCTGGCGGGACGTCGTGCAGTCACGGCAACTCCCTCACGGACGCGGCACAACGCCCGCTCCTCGGTGGGCCAGGCACTTCCCTAGCTGATCGGACTCCCCTTACGCCCGCAGGGCGTCAGGGCCGCCGACCACGAGGGCCACGTGCCGGCCCCCTCGTGTTTCGTGACTTCCAGCCAGCACACACGACCAGGGCCTCCCGGTACGGCTCGCACGACACGATCCGTCGTCCGCAAGTTACCTGCGTTGGGGCCCTCTCTGCAGGCTGCCACACAGGTGATTCATCAACTGGTAGTCGGGATGACATGTGACTGACAGTGCGAACAGCCGGCCTGAGAGGGCAGAACCGCAGGTAGGAGCCTCTTCTTCGACGCGGGTCGAAACGAGACCGGCATCACATCCAGCGCAACCTGATTGTTACTTCCCAGCTATTGGACGCCAGCATCGCCGGCGGTGGCCGACTTCGGCACACAGCAGTAGCGGCGCGTCCCAGCAAGCGGCCGAACGGGCGAGGGACCGGCGGGCGTAGGACCACTAGCAGTGCTTCGTAGCCGATGCGGTACGAGGCACAAATGATGACCACATTGGGCGATAGCTGGATCCAATACGTCACACAATGGGGTTATCGGAGCGGCGTAGCCGACTGATTACTAGTAGCTTTTGGCCAGTCGGTTCGGGGATGTGAAATTTCCGGTCCGGCACGAATCCCCGGTACAAAGGAGTGTGTGGAAGTGCTGAAGAAAGCTGGTGTTGTGGCCGCGGCCGCAGCTGGTCTGATCATGCTCGGAGCGCCGGCGTTCGCGAGCACCGCTCA
Organism: Pseudonocardiaceae bacterium; assembly: GCA_036268955.1. Classification (GTDB taxonomy): domain Bacteria; phylum Actinomycetota; class Actinomycetes; order Mycobacteriales; family Pseudonocardiaceae; genus CAJCJE01. Next base: position 141,609 of record DATATE010000096.1, on the reverse strand, counting down.
CCTGCAGGGTGAAGGCTGGGGCGGCGGCCACGGCGGCGGCCAGGTCGGCCTCGTCAACGTGAGCAACGTCGACATTCTGCACAACGTGAACGCAGTGGCCGGCGCCTGCGGCGACAACGTGGGTGTGCTGGGTGCGGCTGTGCCGATCCTGTCCCCGTCCATCGTGGGCCACTGCGCCGGTGGCGGCATCGCCAACGGCTGAGCAAGCCTCACTCGAAAGGGTGGGCACCGGAATTCGTTCCGGTGCCCACCCTTTCGGTACGCAAAAATAAAATCAGGAACCAAATCGGCGATGGCGTATCGCGTATGCGCGCAACGCGCGCAAAAAGTCGGTGCGCCGAAACTCCGGCCAATACGCTTCGCAAAACCAGAATTCCGAGTGGGCGGACTGCCACAGCAGGAATCCGGAGAGTCGCTGTTCACCCGATGTGCGTATCACCAGATCGGGGTCCGGCTGGCCGGAGGTGTACAGGTGCTCGGCGATGTGGTCGACGTCGAGGACCTCGGCCAGCTCCTCGATCGAGGTACCGACCTCGACGTGCTTGAGCAGCAGCTTGCGTACCGCGTCCGCGATCTCCTGCCGGCCGCCGTAACCGACCGCGATGTTGACCTCCATGCCGGCCCGCCCCTTGGTGCGCTGGGCGGCCTCCGACAGCCGGGTCGCGACCTCGGTCGGCAGCAGGTCGAGAGCGCCGACGATGCGCAGCCGCCACGGGGCCTCCGGGCCGGCGAGATCGTCGACGACATCGGAGATGATCCCCAGCAGGGGCAGCAGCTCACTGTCCGGCCGGTTGAGGTTGTCGGTGGACAACAGCCACATGGTGACCAGCTGGACGTCCGCGTCCTGACACCAATTCAGCAGGTCAGCGATTTTCCGGGCACCTTCCCGGTGCCCCTCCGCGACGTCGCTGAACCCGGCCTCGCGGGCCCATCGGCGGTTGCCGTCCAACATGATGCCGACGTGCCGCGGGCGCTGCGCGCCGACCAGCTGGCGGTTCAACCGCCATTCGTAGAAGTCATAGAGCAACTCACGTAGCCAACTGCGGGGACTCACGCCCGCTGAGGTTACGCCGACCGAATACCGGGCGACCGTCAGGCGGCAGCCAGTGACGGAAAGTAGGCAAAACGTGCGGCAGAATCGATATGGTGAACAATAGTGCGATCGTGCCGCGATGGCAGGACCCCGAGATCATCCGCAGGGTAGTCACGCAGGCACGCAGTGTCGCCGTGGTCGGCGCCAGTCCGGACCCCGACCGGCCGAGCCACGGCGTCGCCCGCTACCTGCACTCGGTCGGGCTGCGCGTGTTCCCGGTGAATCCCGCGATTAGCAGCCTGTTCGGGCTCACCGTCTATCCATCCCTCGCCGACCTGCCGGAACACGTCGACATCGTGGACGTCTTCCGCCGCCCCGAGTACGTCCGCGAGATCGCCGAAGCCGCCGTCACCATCGGCGCGGACGCCCTGTGGCTGCAACTGGGCGTGGTCGACCCGGCCGCCGCGCAGCTGGCCGAGGCGGGCGGCCTTGACGTGGTGATGGACCGCTGCCTCGCCATCGAGCACCGCAGGCTCAGCCGGCTCGGCAAGGCCTGATCAGGCCGGCAGGACTCGATCGGGCCGGCGGGCGAAGGGTGGGCCAGCGACCGGGCGCCCGACCGACTGGCGCCAATGCGCCAGATGGGCTGTTTTTCGCGTGCTGTCAGCCACAGGTTCCGCTTCGGACACCGACCCGAAACCTACGGTCCCGTAACCTGAACTGGTGACCGCCGCCGTCCTGGAACGAGAGCCCGCCCCACAAGGTCGCCCTCGCATGCGTGGGTGGCTGCATTTCTGGTCGTTCTTCGTCGCGATCGCGACCGGTGCCACGTTGATCTCGCTGGCCGCTTCGACCGTCTCCGGCAAGGCGGCGCTGGCCACCTCGATCTACGGCATCACCGTGCTCGGCCTGTTCGGCACCAGTGCGCTGTATCACCGGCACACCTGGACCAGCGCGCGGGCCAGGGTGTGGATGAAGCGCCTCGACCACTCGATGATCTTCGTGTTCATCGCCGGCACCTACACCCCGTTCGCCCTGCTCGCGATGGACCGGGTCACCGGATACATCGTGCTCGGCGTGGTCTGGGGCGGCGCACTCGCCGGGGTCGCGCTGAAACTCCTGTGGCCGCACGCCCCACGCTGGCTCGGCGTGCCGATCTACATCGCACTCGGCTACGTCGCCGTCTTCGTGCTCCCCCAACTGCTGCACCACGGCGGTGTCGCGGCCCTCGTGCTCCTGTTGGCAGGCGGCCTCTTCTACACCGTCGGCGCGATCTTCTACGCCACCCGCTGGCCGAACCCCTGGCCGAAAACCTTCGGCCACCACGAGTTCTTCCACGCCGCAACGGTGCTTGCCGCGATCTGCCACTACATCGCGATCTGGCTCGCGATGTACCACGTGTAGCCGGCCGAACCCGAGTCAACCGGAACTCACGCGGCCTCCGGCCGGTACCCCGACCCGGCGCGACGCGTGCCTCGCCCCGTGTCGGGGGGTACCGGGCGAGGCACGTCGTCACCAGCTCAGCTCGACTCAGCTGAGATCCGGGCCTTCCTTGCGCAGTTCGTCGACCTTGGACATGGCTTCGCGCAGGTCGCCGAGCCATGCGTCGGCGTGCTCGCCGACCAGTCGAACCGCCCAGGCGAGGGCTTCGGACCGGGACCGGGCGACGCCGGCGCCGACCAGGGTGTCCAGAATCAGCCGCTCCGGCTGACGCAGCCGGGTCATCACCGGTACGGACAGCGTGGTGAACAGCTCCACGGTCTCCCCGATCCGGGCTCCCCAGGCAACCTTGCGCCCGTAGCGGTGCTCGGCCTGGCGGGCGACCTCGATCCGGTCGTCCCTGGTCTGCTCGCGGAACCGGCTGATCCGGCCGGTCTGCGCGGCGGCGAGAGCCGCATCGTCGGCGAACTCCTCGGTCAGCGGCGGCAGTTCACCGATGACCACGATCTCCTCCCGGTCGACGGTGATGTCCGGGGCTCCGGTGAACCAGTCGTCGGGCAGTCGGCCGGCGAACCAGGCGGCCGCGTCGTCGGCGGCCGGCGGTTCAGGCTGCTGGCCGCCGCGTCCACGACCCCCACCGGGGCCGCCCCAGCCATACCTCATCCGGGCGTACGCGCCGAACCTGTCGTGCATCGCGCACCTCCTGTTTGATTACATGATTACGTCATTGCTGACGCTACGCCTGCAAACGCTGAAAAGAGGATACGTTCGCTTCCGGTGGACAGGTTGACGTCATGGACCAGGCCGAGGTCCGCTCAGCGGCGGCGCAGCACCTCGACCAGCTCGGGGACCGAGCCGACCGGCCGGTCGCAGACGTAGCCCCGGCACACGTAGGCGGCGGGGCCGCCGGCCAGCAGGGGCCGGTCGGCGAGCAACGGCACCTCCGGCGCGTCCGGCGTACCGGCCAGCACGACCGCGCCGCCGGGCGCCTCGGCGACCGCGGTCGCCAGCAGTTGCTCGAAGTCCGCGTCGCCGGCCGAGCCGACGACCGCGACCTGGATCGGGCCGGCCACCATGGCCTCGGCCACCGTGCACCAGTGCCCCGCGAACCGAGGCGCCCGTTCGACCAGCAGACCGGCCCTGGCAACCGCCTGCTCCGCGGCCTCCCGGTAACGGGCCGCATGTTCGGCGCCGGCCAGCGCCGAGGCGGTCGACAAGGCCCCGGCCAGTACCGAGGCACCGGCCGGGCTGGCGTTGTCGGCCGGGTCGGCCGGCCGCCGGATGAGCTTCTCCGCGTCGTCGGCGGTGTCGTGGAAGATACCGGGCGCGGCATCGTCGGCGAACCTGGCCAACGCGGTGTCCAGCAGCGACACCGCTGCCCGCAGCCACTTCGGCTCCCCGGTCGCCTGGTGCAGTGCGAGCAGGCCGTCGGCCAGCGCGCCGTAGTCCTCAAGGACGCCCGCTGAACTGCCCACCGCACCCTGTCGTGAGGTGCGCCGCAGCCGACCGTCGATCAGGTGGTGGTCCAACAGGAACTCGGCGGCGGTGGCGGCCGCGGCGATCCAGGACGGCCGCGCCAATGCGACACCGGCCTCGGCCAGCGCGGTGATGGCGAGGCCGTTCCAGCCGGTGACCACCTTGTCGTCGCAGGCAGGCTGCGGCCGGGACCCGCGCACCGCCAGCAGTCGCGCACGCACCGATTCCCACCGCTGCGGATCGGCCGGATCGGCCGGCAGTTGGAGGGTGGACGAGCCCTGCTCGAAGGTGCCCTCCTCGGTGACGGTGAACACCTCGGCCGCCCACCGACCGTCGGCCGCACCGAGCACCTCGATGAGCTGGGCCGGGGTCCACACGTAGGTCAGCCCCTCGACGCCGTCGGTGTCCGCGTCGAGCGCGGCGGCGAAGGCGCCTTGCGGCGTACGCAGGGAGGTGAGCAGGAATTCGGCGGTCTCGGTGGCGATCCTGCTGGCGAGCGCGGAGTCCGTGCGCCTTGCCAGATGCGCGTAGCAGCGCAGCAGCAAAGCGTTGTCGTAGAGCATTTTCTCGAAGTGCGGCACAACCCAGGCCGCATCGACGCTGTAGCGGGCGAAGCCGCCGGCGAGTTGGTCGTAGATCCCGCCGCGGGCCATTGCCTCCAACGCGTGCTTGGCCATGAACAGCGCGTCCGCCGAACCGGTGCGGTCGTGGTTGCGCAGCAGGAACTCCAGCACCATCGACGGCGGAAACTTCGGCGCGGAGCCGAATCCGCCACGCCGCCGGTCGAAGTCGCCGAGCAGGGACACGACGGCACCGGCGAGCAGCTCATCATCCACTGTGGACTGTGGAAGTTGCTGCTGTTGCCGGGTGAGCGCCTCGACAACCTTCGCACCGGCGTCGACCATCTCCTCGCGCCGGGTTGCCCAGGCCTCGATGACGGCGGTCAACAACTGCCGGAACGCGGGCATGCCGGGGCGCGGCGTCGGCGGGTAGTAGGTGCCGCAGTGGAACGGCTGTCCGTCCGGGGTGAGCAGACAGGTCATCGGCCAGCCGCCCTGACCGGACATGGCCTGGGTGGCCTCCATGTAGACGGCGTCGACGTCCGGTCGTTCCTCGCGGTCGACCTTGATACTGACGAAGTGCTTGTTCAGCAGCGCGGCGGTGTCGGCGTCCTCGAAGGATTCGTGTGCCATGACATGACACCAGTGGCAGGCCGAATAGCCGACCGAGAGGAACACCGGCACATCGCGCTCCCGCGCCGCCTCGAAGGCCTCGGCACACCACGGCCACCAGTCGACCGGATTCTCCGCATGCTGTAGCAGGTACGGACTGGTCGAGTCGGCAAGCCTGTTCGTCATGGCTCCACCCTGTCAGCCGCGCGGCGCGGATGCACCCCCGCTAGGCTTCCGCAGCGGTGAGACATGGACAACGATGACGAGCTGGACACCCGAGAGCTGGTGCACCGGCATACCGTGCTGCTCGTCGCCCTCGACCGGATCGACGAGGACCCCGAGCCGTTCGACGCGACCGCCGACGCCATCGCCGTTGACTCCACTGTGGAGCTTCGTGGTGTCGTCGTGCCGCCGACGGAACTGTTCTGGCACTTCAGCAAGCCGCCGGCCACCATCGACGGACCGGAGCAGGGTCGGACGAGTTGGGAGGTCGAGCGGTTCTGCGCGCTCGGCCTCACCGCCGACCCGGCCGTGTTCAGCGTGCTCGCGGCACCGCGCATCGTCGACCACACGCCGATCGGCCTGGAACTGCGCGAGCTGACCAGGGCTTTTCTGTCGCAGCGGGCGGCGGACTCCTACCGGAGAGCCACCGCGACCGAGTTCGCGAGGGCCTCCGCCGCGATGGCCGGCGGCGGTACGCCGCGCTGGCCGCAGCTGGCTGAGGTGATCCGGCTGCTCATCGTGTGTGAGGCGTTGCTGCGGACCGGCGAGCTGAGCACCGACATCGGCGCGTTCCGGGATCAGCTGACCGCGGTCCGTGCCGGCCGACTGCCATGGTCGGAAACCTCGGCCTGGGTGCAGTCGCTGCGCGACCGAAGCGCGGAGGCGGTGCTGCGCTCCCCGCTGCCGGTCACACCGAATACCGAAGCCGTCCAACGCTGGCTGCTGTCCGTTCGCCACCGATCACTGTCCGACCGATGACCCGCTGAGCACCGACCCTCGGCTGACAGCCCGATCCCCGGCAAACCCGGACACGCGGCATCATCACGCGAAAAACGCGCGTCGCCTCAAATAAGACAAACCCCCACCCAACCACGGGGGGCGACCCCTGGCCAGTCTATCAATGCCGCGGCGAAAGTCGATCAAGAAGGCGGGCGCTGTGGATGGCGCTCCGGCCTGTGGATAAACCTGTGGGTAACCGCGGGCGCGTGGTAGTGGCGCTTATGCGTCAGCTTTGTCCGGTGCGGCCTTGCCGGCGGACGTGGAAGCGGCAGGCGCCGACGTGGGCACGGTCGCGGGAGGTTCCGGCTCGGAACCGGACGCGCTGGACGAAGACGCGTTCGATGGCGACGTGTTCGACGACGGGTTCGGGGGGGATGAACTCGCGGGGGACGAGACAGCAGAGTCGGTCGCGGGAGGTTCACCGTCGGCCAAGCCGTGTTCGGCCAAGCCGTGGTCGGCCGCGTCGTGGTCGGCCGCGTCGTGGTCGGCCGGGTCGTGGTCGGCCGGGTCGTGGTCGGCCGGGTCGTCGCCGTACTGGGCCTCGGCAGGTGCGCCGTCCTCGGTGCCGAGGTTGCGCTGGGCCTGCTTGAGATGCTTGGCCATCGAGCGCGCCAGGAACGCGACACCGATGAAGAACAGCAACAGCACCACGAAGCCGAGGGTCGAGGCGGAGCCGAACTCCTGTCCCTGGCCGCCCGGCTGGGTGGTGGGCGTGGTGCCACTGGTGCCGGCCGCCTGGAGTACCGGCCTGGCCAGCATCGACACACCCGAGGACAGTGCGTCGACGATGCCGCTCATACCGTCACCTTCTCCGTAACCCCGGTGAACAGGTCGTCCTCCGGAAGCGTGGTGTCAACCAACGACCGCGCCAACTCGTACTCCTCCGTCGGCCACACCTCGCGCTGGATCTGAATGTCGAGGGCGAACCACCGACTGTTCGGATCGATCTGCGTTGCGTGTGCCAACAGTGCCCGGTCCCGAACCTCGAAATAGTCGGCGCACTCGACCCTGGTGGTCACGCGGTCGTCCGTATCGGCCCGGTTGGGGTCCCAGTTTGCCAGCCACTCCTCGTACGGCGATTCCAGCCCCCTGGCCAGCAGCGCTTCGTGCACTTTGAGAATTTTGGCCCTGGAGAAACCGTGCGAGTAGTACAGCTTCAACGGCTGCCACGGCTCGCCGGCCTCGGGGAACTGCTCCGGGTCGCCAGCAGCGTCGAACGCGGCGACGGACACCTCGTGGCAGCGGATGTGGTCCGGGTGCGGGTAGCCACCGTTCTCGTCGTAGGTGACCAGCACATGGGGCCGGAACTCGCGCACCAGCTTGACCAGGGTCTCGGTCGACTCCTCGATCGGCACCAGCGCGAAGCAGCCTTCCGGCAGCGGTGGCTTGGGGTCGCCCTCCGGCAGCCCGGAGTCGACGTAACCCAGCCAGCGATGCTCAACGCCGAGGATCTTCGCGGCCTGGGCCATCTCCTCCCGCCGGATCTCCGTCATGTTGTCGGCAACGCCCGGCTTGTCCATCGCCGGATTGAGAATGCTGCCGCGCTCGCCACCGGTGCAGGTGACCACCATGACCTCATGGCCCTCGGCGACGTACTTGGCCAGCGTCGCCGCGCCCTTGCTCGACTCGTCGTCCGGGTGCGCGTGCACGGACATCAGACGAAACTTCTCGGCCATGGTGGCGAGTCCCTCCTCTTGGCACTGGTCAGCCCACGTGCTTGTGCGCCGACCACCCAGGGGATAATCAACGCGGACGACAACCCCCATTGTTCCCGCTGCCCTGACAGTTCTGCCCGCGCGGGTACTCCAAAAGACAGCAACAGGCAGGAGGCAGGCATGGCAGCCCCTGGGGCGCCGGCTGGCCGGTACGGCGCGGCGATGAGCCGCACCCGACGTCGGTGGATCTACTGGTCACTGCTGACCGCGTTCATCCTCGCGGGTTGCGTGGTCGCCTACTTCTACTACGAGAACTTCGGGGCCGACCCGATCGACGCCGAGGTGTCGACATACCAGGTCGTCAACGATCATCAGATCGACGTCACCTTCACCGTCACCCGCGACCACCCGAACCAGGCCGCCGACTGCATCATCGACGCGCCGGCCGCGGACGGCTCCGAAGCGGGTCGCCGAGAGGTGTATGTCCCAGCTGGTGGGAATGTCGGCACGTTGTCGACGGAGTTGCAAACAGACGAACGGGCGACGACAGCGGAGTTCTACGGCTGCTCCTACCAGGTACCCGCATACCTGACCAAATCGATGCCGCCAAGCGGGTGATCTGCGGGTTCTCCGGCCCAGGTCAGCCAAAATGTACGGGCTGAGGACCCTCGCTCCGTGTTACCCTCGAAGGGCAGCACGGCCCCGGCGTGGGCCGTGTTTTTTCCGTTCCGGGCCCACGGGTCGGGAACACTCGGCCCGTGACCCTCGGGCTGGATGCGGATGAGGAGTTGGTGACCATGAGCGAAACCCAGGTGACCTGGCTGACCCAGGAGGCCTACGACCGGCTCAAGCAGGAGCTTGACGAGCTGATCGCCTATCGCCCGAGCATGGCCGCCAAAATCAACGCCAGCCGCGAGGAAGGCGACCTGAAGGAAAACGGTGGCTACCACGCGGCTCGCGAGGAACAGGGCCAGCAGGAGGCCCGTATCCGGCAGCTTCAGGAACTCCTGCGGGATGCCAAGGTCGGCGAGGCGCCGACGCGGGACGGTATCGCGGAGCCCGGCATGGTGTTGACCGTCCGGTATGACGGTGATGAGGAAACCGAGGAATTCTTGTTGGCCACGCGTGAAGAAGGCGCGCACGGGTCGATGGAGGTTTATTCACCGAGTTCGCCGCTCGGCCAGGCGCTGCTCGGTGCCAAGAACGGGGAGACCAGGGAATACTCGCTGCCCAATGGCGCGACGATGAAGGTCACCCTGCTCAAGGCCGTGCCCTACCACGACTGAGCCTGCATTCCGGCAGCCTTGCCCGCGCAGTGAAGCTTTTGTCGACAATGTTCTTACGTCGAGAAATGTTTTGGTAGTTCGTGGGCGTCGGTGTCGATTTTCTTATCCTTTTAACAGGTATCGGTCGGCGTTTGTCGGCATTTCTTTTGGCCGACCGGTACCTGTTGATCGGTTCGCGTTTTTTTCACCGGTTCGATTCAGGTTGGTCGAACCGGCTTTCGGTCACCCCAAAAGTCGGTCCAGCAACGGACGCACCCGAGGTGGTACCGGAGTGGACAGTGCGATCGACGTGGCCAACCGCTGAACTCCGGTGACATCGACCACCTCGTCGATGACCCGTTGCAGGTCGGCATTGGATCTGGCCACCATCCGCACGAACAGGTCTCCCTGCCCGGTAGTGGCATGCACCTCGCACACCTCGGGGATGGCCGCGAGTCCGGCGATCACCTCGGCTCTGCGGCCCTGCGCGATTTCCAGCACGGCGAACGCGGTCAGGCCGTAGCCCATCGCGGCCAGGTCGAGGGCAGGCGGGAAACCACCCAGCACCCCTCGGGCAACCAGTTTGTCCAGCCGGGCCTGGACTGTCCCTCTTGCGACACCGAGACGCCGGGAGCACTCAAGAACCCCGAGCCGCGGCTCGTCGGTGAGCAGCAGCAACAGCCGAGCGTCGAGTTCGTCCAGCGGCTCGGCGCGCTCGGCGGCGACACCGTCCGACGCGGGCGTTGACGGCTGCGCCGGTGGTGCCGACTGGGACGCCGGTCGCGGCGGTGGGGATGACATGGCGCACCTCCTGGTCAGACTGTCCACTATGACAGGTCATCAGGCTGAGCAACTAGACAACATGACCAGTGAATTTGATAGCTCTTGCGCACCTTGCATGGCAGACACATGCTGATCCGTGAACTTCGGTGCGACGCGCTGCCCCGCCGAGCACCGCACTGGACCCGCACTGGACCCGCACTGACCATGAGGAGGACGCCGTGACCGAGATGCTTGAGGGCAAGGCAGCTGACCGCCAGGCCATGGACGACGTGAGTTTCGAGGCGCTCAAGCAGCTCGTCGGGCTGGTCGACTACGACGCGTCGACCGATCCGTTCCCGGTGAAGTCGATGGACGCCGTGGTGTTCGTGGTCGGCAATGCCACCCAGACGGCCTGGTACTACCAGCACGCGTTCGGGATGCGCGTTGTCGCGTATTCCGGGCCGGAGACCGGCAACCGCGACTACAAGTCCTTCGTGCTGACCTCCGGTTCGGCCCGGTTCGTGATCAACGGCGCGGTCCGGCCGGGCAGCCCGCTGATCGAGCACCATGGCCGGCACGGCGACGGCGTCGTGGACCTCGCGATGGAGGTCGCGGACGTGGACAAGTGCGTCGAGCATGCCAGGGCGACCGGCGCGACAGTCCTGGACGAGCCGCACGAGATCAGCGATGAGCACGGCACGGTCCGGCTCGCGGCGATCGCGGCATACGGCCAGACCCGGCACACCCTGATCGACCGCAGCCGCTACACCGGCCCCTACCTGCCCGGCTACGAGTCGAGGGACAGCGCGGCGGCTCGCCCGGCCGGTGCGCCCAAGCGACTGTTCCAGGCGGTCGACCACTGCGTCGGCAACGTCGAACTGGGCAAAATGGACTACTGGGTGTCCTGGTACAACCGGGTGATGGGCTTCGTGAACATGGCGGAGTTCATCGGCGACGACATCGCGACCGACTACTCGGCGCTGATGAGCAAGGTCGTGTCCAACGGCAACCACCGGGTCAAGTTCCCGCTCAACGAGCCGGCGGTGAGCAAGCGCAAGTCGCAGATCGACGAATACCTTGAGTTCTACGACGGTGCCGGCTGCCAGCACATCGCCTTGGCCACCGGCGACATCATCGCGACCGTCGATGCCATGCGCGCGGCGGGCGTCGAGTTCCTGGACACCCCGGACTCCTACTACGAGGACCCGGAACTGCGCGCGCGGATCGGCAAGGTGCGGGTGCCGATCGAGGAGTTGCAGAGCCGCAAGATCCTCGTCGACCGGGACGAGGACGGCTATCTACTGCAGATCTTCACCACGCCGATCGGCGACCGGCCGACGGTGTTCTACGAGTTCATCGAGCGGCACGGGTCGCTCGGCTTCGGCAAGGGGAACTTCAAGGCGCTGTTCGAAGCCATCGAGCGCGAACAGGAGCGGCGCGGCAACCTGTGACGCCCGCGGCCCACTGAGGGACTTCCGGACTTCCGGACTTCCGGACTTCCGGAAGAGACGACACGCCGACAGTTCACGCATCAAGGGACGACACGCCGAAGAGGTTGCCGCAACCTCCTCCGCGCGTCGTCCCTTCGTGTAAGGGGGACCCCCGAAATTCAATTCTACCGGTTGTTGATCTAGAGCGGGCCGCTTTGCCGGGGAGCCGATTCGCGTGTCGTCCGTTCCGGCAGGCCAGGCACCCACTGGCCAGGCACCCACTGGCCAAGGCACCCACGGGCTGGGCATCCGCAGGTCGAGCATCCACTGGCTAGGCATCCGCCGGCCAGGCACCCACTGACTAGGGCACCCACTGACCAGGGCACCCACGGGCTGATCACCCACTTGCACGGCCTGCCGGGCGCGCTCACCGTCGGCGTGGCCAGTGGGCGGCGGTGCGCACCAAGTGCGCGGAGGGGTCAGGCCAGGACGGTGTAGCCGGAGGCCCGGAGGGCTTCGACGACGAGGGTGCAGTGTTCCTCGCCGCGAGTCTCCAGGTCGAGGGCGACCTCGGCCTCGCCGAGCCGCAGGGCGCCGGATACTCGGGAGTGTTCGACGTCGACCACGTTCGCGCCGAGTTCGCCGAGCTTGGCCAGCAGCGCCGCCAGCGAACCGGGTTGGTCCGGGATGCGCAGCCGCAGCGCGAGATAGCGGCCGGCCGCCGTCATGCCGTGCTGGATGATCTGCAAGAGCAGCAGCGGATCGACGTTGCCGCCGGAGAGCACCGCGACGACCGGTGGGGTGAACCGGTGTGGGTACTGCAACAGCGCGGCCACCGAGGCGGCGCCGGCCGGTTCGACGACGAGCTTGGCTCGTTCGAGGCAGAGCAGGACGGCCCTGGACAGCGACTCCTCGGTGACCGTGACCACCTCGTCGACAAGCTGCTCGACGTGCGCGTAGGTGACCTGGCCTGGTTCGCCGACCGCGATGCCGTCGGCCATGGTGTGTACCTGCGGCAGCCGGACCGGTGCGCCCGCGGCCAGTGAGGCGGGGAACGCGGCGGCCTGTTCGGCCTGTACGGCGACGACCTCGACGGCCGGGCGGATGGCCTTGACCGCGGCCGCGACGCCCCCGGCAAGGCCGCCACCACCCGCGGCGACCAGCACGGTGCCCAGCTCCGGGACCTGGTCGAGCACTTCGAGGCCGACGGTGCCCTGGCCGGCGATGACGTCCGGATGGTCGAACGGATGGATGAACACCGCGCCGGTGGCGTCGGCGAACTCGCGTGCCCTGGCGAGGGTCTCGTCGAACTGGGTGCCGTGCAGGTGCACTTGTGCGCCATATGAGCGGGTTGCGGCGATCTTCGGCAGCGGCGCCTTGTTCGGCATGAACACGGTGGCCTTCGCGCCGAGCAGCGAGGCGCCGAGCGCGACGCCCTGAGCGTGGTTGCCGGCGCTCGCCGCCACCACACCGCTGGCCCGCTCAGCCTCGGTCAGACCATGAATTCGCAGGTAGGCGCCACGAACCTTGAACGAGCCGGTCCGTGGCAGGTTCTCGCACTTGAGGTAGACCGGACCGCCCTGCATGGTGGCCAACACCCTGGAGTAGGTCATCGGCGTTTCCCTGATGACCCCGCGCAGCAGCTCCCGCGCTGCGTAGATCTGCTCGACGCTGACCAGTTCCATGGCGTGATCCTGCCAGGTGGGCAGCGCGCACGACGCCCACCTGGCGGGAACGGGTACCCTCGGTCACACGACCGGTGCGATGCGGGCAGGTGTCGGCGCTCGGTCGAATCCCCTCGCGGGGGTATGCCCTGAGCCCAGGAGGGCTCAATGGTCGCAGTCGTGGTTTCATCAGGAGGTCGAATGGCACTCGTGGCTCGCGCCGCCGGAGTGCTTCCCCTTGTCGCCTCGGTCCTCGCCGCCGCCGCCCTCGCGGGCGTCGCGGTGTTCACTGTCGCCCAGGCGGGCTGCTCCGCTCCTGGGCACTATGTGACGAGCAACGGCCAGGTGGTCCTCGTCGGCGGTTGTCTCGACCGCGACGAGTTGACAACCAACACCGATACCCTGGCCGGCCACGCCGACGGCGTGCGCCAGCAGGACCGCCCGTAACCCAGCGGCACAACACCGAACTCGCCGAAGCCCGCTCAGCTGGGCTCCGGCGAGTTCTCGTGGATGGGCAGGTGGCCGAAAGTCCGGCAGGCGGGCCGGACAGGGATCAGCCCGGCAGGCGGGCCGGACAGGGTCAGCCCAGTGCCGCGCGCAGGTCCTCGACCAGGTCGTCGATGTCCTCGATGCCGACGGAGAGCCGGATCAGATCGGCCGGTACCTCCAGCGGCGACCCCTCGGTACTGGCGTGGGTCATCCGGCCGGGGTGCTCGATCAGCGATTCGATACCGCCGAGCGATTCGGCAAGGGTGAACACCTTCGTCCGCGCGCACACTTCGAGAGCGGCGTCGACGCCACCGGCCACGGTGAAGGAGACCATGCCACCGAAGCGGGCCATCTGCTTTGCCGCGACCTCGTGGCCGGGGTGTTCGGCAAGACCCGGATAGTAGACCCGGCGAACCTTGGCGTGCCCGGTGAGGAACTCGACGACCCGCTCGGCGTTGTCGCAGTGCCGTTCCATCCGGACGGCGAGGGTCTTGATGCCACGCAGGGTCAGCCAGGCGTCGAACGGGCCCGGCACCGCGCCGCCGCCGTTCTGCAGGAAGGCGATCTGCTCGATGAGGTCCTGCTCCGAGGTGACGACCGCGCCACCGACGACATCGGAGTGGCCGCCGAGGTACTTGGTCGCCGAGTGCACGACGACGTCGGCCCCCAGGTCCAGCGGCTGCTGCAGATAGGGCGAGGCGAATGTGTTGTCCACCACAAGGCGGGCACCGGCGTCGTGCGCGATACCGGCCAGCGCGGCGATGTCGGCGATGGCCAGCAGCGGATTGGTCGGCGTCTCGCACCAGATGAGCTTGGTGGCGGGCCGGCAGGCCGCGCGGACCGCGTCGATGTCGGAGAGTTTCACCGGGGTGTACTCGATCCCCCAGTGCCGCAACACCTTGTCCACCAAGCGGAACGTGCCGCCATAGGCGTCGTCCGGAATGATCAGGTGGTCGCCGGGGCGGCAGGTGGCCCTGATGAGTACGTCACTGGCCGCCATGCCGGAGGCGAAGGCCCGCGCGAACCGGCCACCCTCCAAGGACGCGAGGCATTCCTCCAGCGCCGTCCTGGTCGGGTTGGCCGTCCGGGAGTACTCGTAGCCGCCGCGCGTGCCGCCGACGCCGTCCTGGGCGTAGGTCGAGGTCGCGTAGATCGGCACGATGACCGAGCCGGTCGTCGGGTCCGGTTGCTGGCCGGCATGAATCGCCCTGGTGGCAAACCCGGACTTGGCCGGGCGCGCGGGTGTTGCCCGCAGGGCGTCCACGGGCTGGTCGGGGAAAGCACTGTCCGTCATGGACCAAGCGTACGTGCTTCTCCGCCGCGCCCGCCGAGGCGGGGCAGCCGAGGAGAACCGCTATCGAATCACCACTGTTGCGGCGGGTTACCGGGCGGCTGCTGAGGAAATCCGCCCGGCGTCGACGGCGGGTAGCCGCCGCCCTGCTGGGGGAAACCGCCGGGTGTGGACGGCGGAAAGCCTTGCTGCTGCGGGTATCCGGGCTGCTGTGGGTAGTCCTGCTGCTGGTAGCCCTGCTGCGGGTAGCCCTGCTGCTGCGGTGTCTGGAAACCGAACTGCTGCCCTGGTGAGATGACCTGCGAGGCGCCGCCGGTGCTGCGGTAGAGCAGGTAGCGACCACTCGCTGGGACGATGGCAAGGACGAAGGTGGCGATCGCCGGGATCGAGTAGAGCAGCGCGGCGCCGATGGCGCTCCCGGTAGCCTCCCCGCTGTTGAGGTTGTTGTCCCCGTTGGCCGAGGCGATGTCGGCGAGCTTGCTGCCGACCATGCCCGCGACGACGCAGAGCGCGATGACGACCACGACACAGCCGAGCACAACCAGCCAGCGACCGATCGGCTTGCCGCCCATGATCAGGCCCGCGCCAAGCAGCAACGCGATCCCGGAAAGCAGGCCGGCAACGACCGCGATGACGACCGCGGTCTTCCCGGTGCCATAGGCGTTGCCGACCGCGCTGATCGCGACAATGCCGATCCACAGGCTGACCAGGCCGCCGGGGATGGCCAGACCGGCCGCGGTCAGCGCGGTGCCGCCGCTGGGCCGATAGTTCGGGTCCCCGCCGGATGGATAGGACGAGCCCGGCATCGGTCCCCCTGGATACGACATGAGCCCCTCCATCAACCGGTCGACATGTGCACGGGACGGTACTCGAAACAGCAGCCCTCGGCGATGCCGAGGGCTGCTGCGTTGGTCGAAACCAGGGTTTTCGTAACCGAAATGCCGTCAGGCGTTCGACGGGCCACTCCGGCAGGTAGTCAGGCGGTTGCCGTCACGGACCGGTGGTCACCACTGCTGCGGCGGCTGCTGGCCGCCGCCGTAGGGGCCGGGCTGGCCCGGCTGGCCGGGCTGCTGCGGGAAACCACCGGTGCCCGGCTGCTGCGGGAAGCCACCGGTACCCGGCTGGCCACCGAACTGGCCGGGCTGCTGCTGCGGCGCACCGTAGGGCTGCTGGCCATAGGGCTGCTGCGGCTGTTGCGGCTGCTGCGGCTGTTGCGGCTGCTGCTGACCGTAGGGCTGCTGCTGACCGTAGGCGGGCTGGCCGAAAGCCGGCTGAGGCTGACCGAAGCCACCGGCCTGACCACCCACACCCGCGATGGCGGACTGGCCGAGATACGCCTTGGTCTGCGGGAAGTAGCCGAGCGCGCCGATGGCGGCAACGACGATGCCCGCGATCAACTGGTAGATCGTGGCCTCGGCCGAGAACGCGTACTTGGCGCCGAAGATGATCGACCCGATCAGGATCAGCACGCCACCGCCGACGATGAGGTGCGGAGCGAGGTTGGCCATGGCATTGCGCAGAAACGCGAGGACCGCGCCGCCGATCGCGGCTGCCGCGCCGAGCAGGATCACGATCTGGCTGACCCACCACAGTGCCAGGCTGGTCTGGTCGGCGGAGGGCACGCCGGCCAGCGACTCGTTGCTGCTGATGGTGCCGGCATCGGACATACCGATGATCGCGAAGATGATGGACAGCAAGGCCAAAATCCCGACAACAGCCAGCATCAGCCAGCCGATCATCTGGGTGTTCGCCGCCGCGCCGCCCTGACCTGGGGCGTAGGCGGGCTGGCCGAAACCGGGTTGGCCGGGCTGACCGTAGCCGGGCTGTTGGCCGTAGCCGGCCGGAGCGCCGTAACCGGCGGGCTGTTGCGGAGCGCCGTAACCGGGCTGCTGGCCGGGCATCGCGCCGGGCGCGCCGTAGGGGGCGGGCTGCTGCGGGGCGCCGTAGCCGGGCTGCTGACCGAAGGGCGGCTGCTGCGGAGGCTGCTGGCCGAACCCTGGCTGCTGCTGGGCCTGTCCGGCGAACGGATCGGCCTGCGGCGCGCCGGCCCCACCCCAGCCGGGCTGCGGCGCGGCGGGCGGCGTCGCCTGTGCCCCACCGGTGTACTGGCCGTAGTTGGGGAGTTGCTGGCCCGGTTGAACCACCTGAGTGGCCTCGGGCGCAGCCGATGCCGGCTGCTGCGGTGGTTGCTGACCTGGCCGTACCACCTGCGTCGGGCCTGAGCTTGCCAGCGCCGGCTCGCCGCCGGCCTGCTGGCCGCCCTGCGGCTCCTGTGTCGGCTGACCGCCCTGCCCCGGCTGGTTCTCGGGCGGCTGCGGAGCACTCATCGGGTTCCAACTCCTTGGCTTGTGCCTCGACATGTCGTCTGGATAGAGCTTGTGGTAAAGCTAGCCCATCCGGCACTCGTCCGCCGGCAACCCCCACAACTTGGTCCTTCGCGTCGTTAACGGACGCGTCCGCGCAGCGTCGACAGCCCCGGTCGCGGCGTTCTTGCCGCGCCCAGGGTTGTCGATTTCGTTATCAATTCGATTTCCGCCGTTCACGGCGCCGGGCCGGCGCCGACCAGCGGCCGGTCAGCGGATGTTGTCCCGGCCGGCAAGGAATCCGAGTACATCGTGCCGGGTCAGCACGCCGGCCGGCTTGCCGTCCAACAGAACCAGGGCACCGTCCGCGCTGGACAGTGCGGTCATCGCGGTGCCGATCGGTTCGCCCGCGCCGATGGTCGGCAGCGGTGCGGACATGTGCTGCTCGACCCGGTCGGCGAGTTGGGCCTTGCCGGCGAACAGCGCGTCCAGCAGGTCCCGCTCGACCACCGCGCCGGCCACCTCCGCGGCCATCACGGGCGGTTCGGCGTGCACGACGGGCATCTGCGAGACGGCGAACTCGCGGAGGATCGCGACCGCGTCCGCGACCGTCTCATTGGGATGGGTGTGCACCAGGTCCGGCAGGGTGCCGTCCTTGCGCCGCAACACATCGCCGACGGTGGCGCCGGTCGAGTCGGGCGGCAGGAAGCCGTAGGAGGCCATCCAGCGGTCGTTGAAAACCTTGGAAAGGTAACCGCGACCGCCGTCGGGCAGCAGCACGACGACGACGTCGTCGGGGCCGAGCCGACCGGCCAGCCGCAGCGCGGCGGCCGCCGCCATCCCGCAGGAACCACCGACCAGCAGCGCTTCCTGTTGGGCGAGGCGCCGGGTGATGTCGAAGGAGTCCGCGTCGGAGACGGCGATGATCTCGTCGCAGATCCGCCGGTCGTAGGTGTCCGGCCAGAAGTCCTCGCCGACACCCTCGACGAGGTAGGGCCGGCCACTGCCACCGGAGTACACCGAACCGTCCGGGTCGGCGCCGACGATCTTCACCCGGCCGTCGCTGATCTCCTTGAGATAACGGCCGGTGCCGGAAATGGTGCCGCCGGTGCCGATGCCCGCGACGAAGTGGGTGATCTTCCCCTCCGTCTGACGCCAGATTTCCGGGCCGGTGGTGTGGTAGTGGCTGGCCGGGTTCTCCGGATTGGCGTACTGGTTGGGTTTCCAGGCGCCGGGGATATCCGCGACCAGCCGGTCGGAGACGTTGTAGTAGGAGTCCGGGTGCTCCGGTGGGACCGCGGTCGGGCAGACCACCACCCGCGCGCCGTAGGCCTTGAGCACGTTGCGCTTGTCCTCGGAAACCTTGTCCGGGCAGACGAACACGCAGTGGTAGCCCTTGCGCTGGGCGACCATGGCCAGCCCGACCCCGGTGTTGCCGGAGGTCGGCTCGACGATGGTGCCGCCGGGCTTCAGCTCACCGCTGGCCTCCGCGGCCTCCACCATGCGCACCGCGATCCGGTCCTTCACGCTGCCGCCGGGGTTGAGGTACTCGACCTTGGCCAGCACCAGCGGCGCCAGTCCTTCGGTGAGCGAGTTCAGTCGGACCAGGGGGGTGTTTCCCACCAGGTCGACCAGGTGCTCGGCGTATTCCACGGGAGGGTCCTTCCCCTGCGTTGGCCTTCTCGACCAGCAGCCTATGCGGTCGTGGCGGACCAGCGTGGCGCACCGTGGCCGGCGGGAGAGTCGGGCCGGTGTGTACGAACGTGTCACGACCGCATCCCGGTTGGGCAAGGTTGGCGGAATGTGAGTTGCCAAACGGCCCGAATTCTCCGACCATCCGATCTATCCATTTCAGGAACGGATGTACTGCTTCCGGTGTTTGGATAGCTATCCAGGCAGATGTACGGGGAGGTGGGGCGGATGATCTGGAACCGGACTGTGCGTGTCGCGGCTGTGCTCGCCGGCACCATCGGGGGAGTCACCAGCGCGGTGTACGGGGTGCTGGACCAGCAGAGCAAGCATGCCCAACTGGTGATCGGCGAGCCCGAAGGGCCGCCCCCGCAGGCCGACGGCCGCTACTTCCCACCGGGCACCCGACCGGCCTTCTCCCCCACCGCGACCAGTGCCGACGGGGACGCGCTGCGCTTCGCGGTGATCGGTGACTCGCTGGCCGCCGGCATCGGCGCCGAGACCGCGGACGAGGTTCCCGGTGTGCGGCTGGCACGCGGACTCGCCGAGCAGCTCGACGCACCGGTCGACCTGGTCACCTACGCGATCAGCGGCTCGACGACCCCGGACATCATCGCGCAGGTCGAGCAGGCCCTTGCGCAACCACCGGATGTGGTGCTGGTCGTCGTCGGCGGCAACGACGTGACCACGAGGCTGTCCATCAGGGCATCCGCCAAACTGCTCGGCGCCGAGGTGGGCAAGCTGCGTGCCGCCGGTGCCGGGGTGGTCGTCGGGACCTGCCCCGACCTGCGGCCGATCCGACCCATTCAACGTCCACTGCGCTGGATCGCCAGTGCCTGGAGTCGGATGCTGGCCAAGGCGCAGGACCGCGCGGTGCGCGGTGTCGGCGGTATCCCGGTCGCGCTCGGTGACCTGGTCTCACCGGAGTTCCTGGTACGGCCGGAGGAGCTGTTCAGCCCGGACAACTTCCACCCCAACGGCGCCGGTTACTCGCTGGCGACGGCCGCGCTGCTCGCTCCGCTGTGCGCGGCGGCGGGTGCCGATGCCCGGGTCGAACCCGGTCTTGTCGGTGAACCCGGTTCGACCGTCGTGATCGAGGCTGCCGTCATCGAGCAGGCCGCTGTCGAGCAGGTCGAGGCGGAGCCGGCCAAGAAGGCCGGGCGGCGCGGGGCATGGCAGCGGTTCGGCAGGGCGGAGCCGGCCACCTCGTGACGCCCGGTCCGGCCACCGTCAGCGACTGAGCTACCGATAAGTAAGTTGGGTAGAGCATCACAGTCTCCGGACCTCACACTCGACGCGGACTTGCGCGACACTTGAGCGCATTCACCGCATCGTCACGAAGGAGTGCCGCCATGCCAGAGGCTGTGATCGTAGCCACTGCCCGCTCACCGATCGGCCGAGCTGGGAAGGGCTCTCTGGTGAGCGTCCGCCCCGACGACCTGGTCTCGCGGATGGTGAGCACGGCGCTGGCCAAGGTGCCGCAGCTGGACCCGAGCCAGATCGACGACCTGATGCTGGGCTGCGGTCTGCCCGGTGGCGAGCAGGGCTTCAACATGGGTCGGGTCGTGTCGGTCATGCTCGGTCTCGACAGCGTGCCGGGCTGCACCGTGACCCGGTACTGCGCGTCGAGCCTGCAGACCACGCGGATGGCGCTGCACGCGATCAAGGCCGGCGAGGGTGAGGTGTTCATCTCCGCCGGGGTCGAGACGGTGTCCCGGTTCGACAAGGGCAGCTCCGACTCCTGGCCGGACACCCGCAACCCGATCTTCGCCGACGCGGCGGCCCGCGGCACCGCGGCGGTCGAAACAGCGGAGCAGGAGTGGCACGATCCGCGCACCGACGGAGAGGTGCCGGATGTCTACCTCGCGATGGGACAGACCGCCGAGAACCTGGCGCTGGCCAAGAACATCTCCCGGCAGGAGATGGACGAGTTCGGTGTCCGCTCGCAGAACCTGGCCGAGAAGGCCATCGCGAACGGTTTCTGGGCCCGCGAGATCGTCCCGGTGACCCTGCCCGACGGCCGGGTCGTCGACACCGACGACGGGCCGAGGCCAGGCGTGAGCTACGAAAAGATCTCCCAGCTCAAGCCGGTGTTCCGGCCGACCGGTCGGGTCACCGCGGGTAACTGCTGTCCGCTCAACGACGGCGCGGCGGCGCTGGTGATCATGTCCGACACGAAGGCCGCCGAACTGGGCATCACCCCGCTCGCGCGAATCGTGTCCACCGGGGTTTCCGGACTGTCACCGGAAATCATGGGCCTTGGCCCGGTCGAGGCCTCCAAGCGCGCCCTGGCACACGCTGGGATGGGCATCGGCGACATCGACCTCGTCGAGATCAACGAGGCGTTCGCCGCCCAGGTGATTCCGTCCTATCAGGACCTGGGCATCCCGCTGGACAAGCTGAACGTCAACGGTGGCGCGATCGCCGTCGGTCACCCGTTCGGCATGACCGGCGCGCGGATCGCCACCACGCTGATCAACTCGTTGCAGTTCCACGACAGGCAGTTCGGTCTGGAGACCATGTGCGTCGGCGGCGGCCAGGGCATGGCCATGGTGCTGGAACGTCTCAGCTGAGCGACGTTCGCGAACTCGACCTCGGCCGGGTTCTCCCACCACCTCGGTGGGAGAACCCGGCCGCTGTCATTGCGTTGTCATGCCTTGACCATTATTGCGGTCATTGCCCGCCTTCCCGAAGCTTGTCGCCAAGGGCATCGGCGACTCGCCGTCCGCGCTCGTCGGATCAGCCGGATCAGCTGGATCGGCAGACGCGGGGTCGGCTGGGTCGGGAACGGAATCAGCACCTTCGACCGAATCTCCGTTGGCCAGGAAGGACCGCTCCAGCGCGTCGAAGAACGCGTTGTACCCGGCCCGCAATCCGTTGACCGCCGACTTGCCCAGGATGCCGGCACCGAGCAGACCCTCGATCAAGGTGCCGCCCGGAACCTCAAGCGTCGGCTGATACTGCGTGAGGTCCCCGGCCGGGTTCGACTCCGCGTGCGCAGCCGTGTCCAGCGGCCTACCGAGCACGTACTCCTGGCCGTTGCCCAGTCCGATGCGAATCTGGCCGTTGTTGGCCTGTTGCGCTGCTTCCTGGGGGTTCGTCTGCTCTATTTCGGAGCCCGCCTGTTCGAACGGCTGGTCCACCGACTCCGCGGCGTCGGAATCGGCTTCGTCCTCGTTTTCCTCCTCAGGGACCTCTTGCTGAGCTTCCGCGAGCGCACCATCGGAATCGTTCGGCTCGCCGGTTCCCGCTTCGGTCGGCGAGTCGCCATCGTCGGACTCGCTGCTGTCACGGGGATCGCGCCAGTTGATCCGGCCGTTCTGGCCGTCGGAGGAGTCCTCTCCGTCCGCGTCCTCGCCGTCGCCGCTCTCGCCCGCGCCGCTCTCATCGTCATTGCCGCCGCTACCGCTGGCGTTGTCGTCCTCGGTATCGCCGGTGCCGCTGTTCGGATCCTCGTCACCGGTTGAGTTCTCTTCACCGGTTGAATCCTCTTCGCCGGCTCCGGCAGTGTCACCGTCCTCGGAAGGGTCGCCATCGCCGGCAGTGTCGCCGTCGTCGGCAGGCGAGGCACCGTCCGCTGCTCCTGCACCGGAATCCTGATCCTGGTCGCCATCAGGCCCATCGGCCGGATCACCGGCTCCGTCGCCACTTCCGTCCGCGTCCGCGCTTGCATCCGCGTCCCCGTCCGGAGCATCGGCGTCTGGATCGGCATCGCCATCGGCAGATCCGGACAAGCCGCCCTCGGCGCCATCCGCCGCGAGGCTTTCGGCACCGCCCTCGATGGCCCCTTCGGCTACTTCGCTGCTGCCATCGGTCGCGACGGCCGCACCGTCCTGCACGGCCTCGCTGGCCAGTCCACCATCGCTACCGAAGTTCTCGGCGGTGTAGTTCTGGGTGGCCTCGTTGAGACCCGCCACGGACGTCCCGGCCAGATCCGGACTGTTGTCCATGGCAAAGTTCTCGACCGCGTTGAAGCCGTTGGCTATCGGATCGGACGTGTCGGTCGGCTGCTGGGTGTAGCCATAGGCGTCCGGCCCGTTGGTGGTGCTGTCCTCGTTGCCATCGGCCGGATCAGTGGTATCGGCCGGGACAGTGGCCGCATCCGGGTCAGCTTCGGCATCTGGGTCGGTTCCGGCACTGGGGTCGGTTGCGGCACTGGGGTCGGTTGCGGCATCGGGATCGGTGTCGTCGGTGGTCGAGTCGTCGCCATCGGCCGGCACGGCGCCGTCGTCCGTGCCATCACCGTCGGTGCCATCGGCATCAGTGCCATCGTCTTGCGGCTCATCGGCCCCGTCGTCGGTGCCATCATCGGTAGTTCCGTCGTCGGTGCCATCATCCGTGCCGTCGTCCGTGGTTCCATCGGCGGTAGTTCCGTCGTCGGTGCCATCATCCGTGCCGTCATCGGTTGTCCCACCGTCGATGCCATCATCGTCGGAGGTGCCGTCGTCGGACGTGCCGTCATCGGAGCCGTCGTCTTGCGGCTCATCGGCTCCGTCGTCCGTGCCGTCGTCCGAGCTGGCATCGCTGTCGTCGGAGCCGTCGTCGCTGCCGTCATCCGAACCGTCGTCGTCACCGGTATCGCTGTCATCGTCACTGGAATCGTCGCCATCCTCGCCGGAATCGTCGCCGTCGCTGTCACCACCGTCATCGGCCGCGAAACCCATGCCTGGCCTGGTGTCGGCGTGTGCGAGATTCGGGCCGCCGATGAGACTGAACGCGAACCACATCATCACGCTTGCCGCGGCCACGCCGACCGACCACAGCGCGACCTTCACCGCTCTGGCCAACAACTGCGTGGTCCAACGCCAGCCGCTGATCGACTCGACGGCCTTGTCGGCCATATCAGCCGCGTCGTCGTCCATAACGTCTATTTGAGCGGGCATTGCGATCTTTCCTCCGAGAGGTAGCACGACTGGCTGGTCGCTGTGCTGTCACCAGGAATCGGCATCGGAACCATCGGAGCCATCAGAATCATCTGAGTCATCCGAATCGGACGAGTAACGGTGCCGGGAGTCGGTGGCGTCCGCGTTCCGGCTGCGGCGGCCGGACGAGTTGCCCGATGACCAGGTGCTTTCGGAGGCCAGCATCGACACACTGTTCATTTCGGCGAGTACCGCCTGGGTCGCGTGCTGATTCGCCTCGGCCATCAGCGCCTGTGCGGCGGCGAGCGCCACTTCTCGGGGCGTTGGCTGGCTTTGCATCGTTGCCGAGGGCGCGGTCGGGACCGGCGCGACCGGTTGGGCGATCACCGGGGGCGTGGTCACCGGTTGAGTGACTGGCTGAGTGGCCGGTTGGGTCGCGGCGGGCGGAGTTGCCGGCGGTACGGGCGGGGCCGGCGGGGCCGCCGGTTGGACGTGGGTCACCGGAACTGCCGGGGGTACTGGCGTCTCCCGCTGCGCGGGAATGCCAGTGGCTACCGGCTTTTTCGCCTGCATCGCGACAGGCGGGGTAGGCGAGGTCGCTGGGGTGGTGGCCGGAGGTGGGACGGCCAGGGTGGTGGTGACGGCGAGGGCGGCGCCGACGACCGGGGTCGCGGTGTCGGTGATGATCGGGGTCGGGGCGGCCATCGCGGTTCGCACGGTCGGGGTGAGGGCGAGTACGGCCTGTTGTTGCGCCTGCGCCTGGCTGAGCAGGGTGCTGGACCGCGCGGGACTCGACGGGTCGGCGCTCGCGGCAGGCGTGGTCGATCCTGCCGGCGTGGCCGATCCGTTCGGCGCGGTCGATCCTGTCGATGCGGTCGATCCTGTTGGGACGGCGGCGGAGGAGACGGGGACCGGCGGACCGGCGGGTGCTGCGGCCAGTTGGGCGTCGGTGCCGGCGAGCGCGGAACGGGCCTGCTGCAACAGCTGCCAGTTGGTGACGACCGTCTGCAGGTTGGATTGTTGTTGGGTGAGCGTGGTTTTCTCGGCGAGCAGCCGCGTCACGGCGGACGGGACCGGGCCGGAGCGGCGCGCGGCCGGCAGCGCGTTCCAGGCGTTCTCCGCACGGTTGACGTCGGCGAGCTGTGCGGTGACCGAGGTGAGCGCGATCTGCGCGGACGCCGCCCACCGCGCGGAGCCGGCCGGCAGCGCGGGCACCGTCGGCGGCGCGAACTGGCTGTGCGCGGACTGGGCACTGACCGTGCCACCGCTGCCCGGCGGGTCGATGGCGTTCTGCGCGGCCCACCAGGCCCCGCCGACCAGTACCGCTGCCGCGCCGACGGTGGCGGCGATCCGACGCGGGCCTCGACGGGCCTGTTCGGACGGCACCCGGTAGCTGCGTGGATTGCGGCCGAACCGGCGATCGCGTGGTGGCATCCTGGTCGGGCTCGGCGGCGCGTCCTTGATCTGTTTGATGGCCTTCTTGATGGCGATCTTCGCCGTGCCAACCGGAACCGCACCAACCGGAACCGAAACCGAAACCGGAGGAGGAGCCGGAACCGGGGACGGAGCCGCGGCGGGCTCGGGCACGTCGGCGGCCACGGCCTGTTCGGTGGCGCGCTGTTCGCTGCGCAGTCTCCGCGCCCCGAAGCGGTGTTCCTGGCAGCAGTACTTCTTCGGCGGTGCACCGTCCTCCGCTGCGGGGACGGACATTTCACAGCCTGGCAGGGCACATCGCGTTGATGACGCGGTCATCGCATTCCTCCGCAGCGTTCTCGGCATAAGCCACTGACGACGACCCGTGACCGATCAGGTGCCCCAGGTCACGGCAGACGATAAAACCGCTGCTGGGGACCGGTCCCGAATTCGACGACGGCCGCCCCACCAAGGCGAACCTGCCGGTACGCACGCGACCGGCGCCCGACCACGATTGCGTGGTCGGGCGCCGGTCGACGCTGTTTCCTAGTCTCCCCAGCCCATCGAGCCGGAGCCATCGGAACCGTCGGAACCATCGGAACCGTTGGCACCGCCGGGCAGGGACACGGTGAGCGAACCCGAACCGTCGCCTGACCCTGAATCGGTCGAATCCGGTCCGGACAGGTTCACCGTCACGCCCGCCACCGACAGCGAAACCGACACCGGTGGGGCCGGAGCGGCAACCGGAGCAGGGGCTGCGACCGGAGCGGGAACAACCGGAGCCGGCTGGGCCTGCACCGGCTGAGCGGGCGAGGGTGCGGCGGCCGGAGCCGGCGCAACGGCCGGTAGAGCCGCTGCCAGCGCCTGTCCGACCGTCTGGGTCACCGTCTGAGCCACCGAGTTGGTCACGGCCGAGGCGAACGAGTCGGCAGCGGCGGACGGATCGACCGAGGTGGCCGAACCGGACGGCGCCGCCAGATCCGTAGCCAGATCCGACTCGTCCTGCTGGTCGGTCCGACTCTGCTGGTCGGACTGGTCCTGTTGGGCCGAATCGGACTGCGCAGCCGGGTCGGACTGCGCAGCCGAATCAGACTGCGAGGCCGGGTCGGACTGCGGGGCGAACAGGTCGGTGAGGAGCGGAGCGACCGGCGGCAGGTCCGCCGAAACCGAGGCCACCGGGGTGGCCACCTGCACAGCACCGGCCGGGTCCACCTTCGCCTGCACCAGCGGGTGATTGGTGTCGCCGAGGGTCAGGGTCGCCCGGTGGCCGTCGGCATGGCCAGCACCGAACCCGGTGCTGTGCGGCCGATCGACCGGAGCGGTCGGGGCCGGAGCGGCTTCCTGACCGGACACCGGAGACTCCGGTGCCGCGGCCGACGGAGGCAGGTCCTTGCTTCCCCGGCTGTCACTGCGCTTCGGCACCGGCACGGTGATCGGCGTCGGGGTCGGCAACAGCGGACCGGTCGCGGTGACGCCGCCCGCGAGAGCGGGGTGACCGGCCGGCTGGGTCCCCAACAGGTTCAGCGCGGTCGCCCCACCACCGAAAGCGAGGGTGAGGATGCCGGCGGCAGCCAGTACCCGCAGCATCGGCAGTCGCCGGACCTTGCGGGCGCTGACCCGCAGCATTTTCCGGACCTGTCGCCGATTCGGTGGCCGCAACAGCGTCGACCTGGGTTTTCGGGATGGCGCGGCACGCGAGGACTGCTTGCCCGAAGCACCGGCCACCCCCTTCGGACTAAAGGATTTCTTGGGCATCAGCGTCGCCTTCATTCGGTGATGGGCGGTCGATGAAAAGGATCGATAACCACAAGACCGACAACCACAAGACCGTTGCGCGGCAACAGCAACTGGCGTTGATGGTTCGATCACGAAAGCCGGGACACGGTGCGAGTGGTCAGCACCGGTTGGTCACGACTGGTGAAACGGTAAGCCACCCGTCACTGCGAGTCAAGCGGGACACCGAAAGCGAAACAGGGGCGCGGACGCCGAAATACGGGTCCGCGCCCCTGCTGATACCTGGGCCGGGGTCAGAGCTGGGCGAGGTAGAACCGGGTGCCCTGGTCGTCGACGCAGTCGGTGGAGCGGCCGTAGGGCTGGGGTTGCGGTTCGTTCGCGCTGCCGCCTGCCGCGCGCAGCCGTTCGAGGGCCGCGTCGAGGTCGCTGACGAGGAACTGCGGGACGATGGTGGTTTGCGCGTTGCCGCCGGAAAGGCCGGCGAACGGGTGGATTCCGTTGATGTTCCAACGATCTCCACTGCGACCGGGCGTGAACCGCCAACCGAACACCGCACCGAAGAAGGCGCGGAACCGGGCGGAGTCAACGGCTTCGAAGGTCAGGTAGACGATCTCGCCGGGCCCGGCTTCCGGTACTGGCCCGCGTTCGGCCGCCGGGGACTGTAGCACCGAGAAGGCCATGCCCTGATCGTCGGCGCACATCGCGGCGAGCCCGTAGGGCTGTTGGCTGGGTTCCTCGGCCGCGCCACCGGCGGCGCGGACCTTGCGCACGGTCTCCTGGACATTCTCCACGCCGAGGGACACCAGCGAGGTGTTGTGCCCGGTACGGCCCCACATTCCGATGTGCTGGGTCGGCAGGCCGACGATCTGCCGACCGTGTTGCCCGCTGCCCGGCGCGAACTGCCAGCCGAGCACGCTGCCGTAGAACGCCTCCGCCCGCAGCACATCGGGCAGCCACAGCGAAACGTACTGGACGTCGCCCTCGGCCGAGGTGGTTTCCCCCGCCGCGGATTCGGTGTTGGTGGTCATGCTCACTCCTGTTCGGTCGAGTAGCGCGCGGCGCAGCCTTGCGCGCAGCGTCGCGGCGAAAACCGGGTCCGGGTCGACGGGCACCACGGGTTCGCGCAGGGCTTCCAACGGATCGAACGTCTCGCTCACCTGCCCGCCCTCCCCTCGGTGCCCGGCCGATTTCTGTCCGCATAGGACTGTCTGAACGCGTTTCTGGCCCGTACCAACAGGGCCTCGGTGGCGTGTAGGGTCCTGCCAAGATGCTCGGCGACCTCGGCGACGCCGAGACCGTCGAGATAGCGCAGGGTCAGCGCGGCCCGGTGCTGCGCGCCGAGCCTGGCCAGTACCTGTTTGGCCAGCAGCGCGTCCAGTTCGCCCTCCCACGGGTCGGTGCATTCGGTGTGCGCTTCGGCGAGAAGTCGCAGGCGGCGTTCATCGCGTTCGGTCCGCCGCCAGTGGTCGACGAGCTTGTGCCGGGCCACGCCGATCAGCCAACCGGTGGTCAGCTCGACGGGCGGCGATTTGCCGAGCGCGTCGACGGCGGCGAGGAACGTCTCGGAGGTGAGGTCCTCGGCCAGCGCGGGTTGCCGGCACCGGGCCAGCAGGTAGCCGTACACCTCGGGCAGGGCGCTGTCGTAGAGTTCGAGCAGCGCACCGCCCGGTTCGGGCACCATCGCCGGCCGAGAGGTCACGAGTCCGCCTTGGCCATGTTCAGCGCCTCCTCACCGGGCACCGCGCTCACCGGTGCCGCACCCGCTCCTCGGTGTACTCACATCAACACATCGGTCGGCGCGGCGAAACTCCGACGGTGCGCAAGGAAAGATTTTCCGCCGAACGAGCCGAGCGCGCCAACACCCGGAGTAACCGGCGTCGGCGCCGGCTCGTTCTAGGGTGGTGGCGGACCATGCGGCCGACACCGCGCGGCAGGAGCGCGACGCAGAGCCAGGGAGAGTCCACTGTGGATGATGCCGCCCCCGACGACCGGCCGTCACCCCGTCCTCGGACGACGGCACCCGCCCCGCGCCGGTCCATGGTCGGGTTGCTGACCGTGCTGGCGGCCCTTGTCGTCGTGCTCGGCGCCGCAGCGGCCTACCTCGGTGTCCGGTATCACTCGACCTGGACGGCGTTGGCCAGCCAGAACGCGCTGAACTCGGCACGTGCCGACGCGGTTGCCGCCGGTGCGCGCTACGCGGTGGACCTGAGCAGTTACGACTATCACGATCTCGACCGCGACTTCGCGCTGGTGACCACGAACTCGACGGCCACCTTCGCCAAGAGCTACCAGCAGTTGCGCGCCGGCCTCGGCACGCTGCTGGTCGACGAGAAGGCGGTGGCGACCGGGTCGGTGCTCGCGGAGGCGGTGCAGTCGGTCAGTCCGACGCGGGCGGTGCTGCTGGTGTTCGTCGACCAGTCGGTCACCAACAGCAGCACGACGCAGCCGCAGGTCAACCACAACCGGATGGCCCTGACCCTGCTCGATCAGGCCGGCATCTGGCGGATCGACCAGGTCCAGCTGCGGTAGCCGCTGGAGAAACCCTGAGCGCGCAACTGCGGCCGGCCACCTCGGTGACCGGCCGCAGCGCGTTGGGACGAAAGCGTCAGTTGCCGCGTTGCAGGTAGGACAGCAGCCGCAGGATTTCCAGGTACAGCCAGACCAGGGTGACGGTGAGACCGAAGGCCGCGTACCAGGCCCAACGCGCCGGCAGGCCCATCCGGATCATCCGGTCGGCCTGGTCGAAGTCCAGCAGCAGGTTGAACGCGG
This sequence comes from Pseudonocardiaceae bacterium, assembly GCA_036268955.1. Lineage (GTDB taxonomy): Bacteria > Actinomycetota > Actinomycetes > Mycobacteriales > Pseudonocardiaceae > CAJCJE01. The sequence goes on along the minus strand of DATATE010000096.1, from coordinate 112,160 downwards.
CGATGCCGATCACCAGCACGCTGAACATGATCGCCAGCGGGCTGCCGTCCCTGATGCCGAGGTCGCCGCCGAACATGCTGACCAGCAGGTTGACCGCCATGACGATGACCACACCGACGGTGGCGCCGATGATCCACTTGGTCAGCCTCGGCGTGACGCGAATCGCACCGGTCTTGTAGACGACGAGCATCGCGGCGAACACGCCGAAGGTGCCGGCGATGGCCTGGAAGGCGATACCGGGATAGATCCCGTCGATCACCCCGGTGATCGCACCGAGCAGCGCGCCCTCGACGGCGGCGTAGGCCAGCACCAGCGGCGGGCTCGGCAGCCGCTTGAAGATGATGATCATCGACAGCACCAGGCCGACCAGCAGCGCGGGCAGCGCGAGCCAGTAGGCGTGGGTGAACACCGTGATCGCGCCGGTGACCAGCGCGAGGCCGAGGGTGATCGAGGTCTTGGTGACGACATCGTCAATGGTCATCGGCCGTTCGGCCATGGCCGACTGCTGGTAGGCGACGCCGTAGTTGCCACCGGCGCCGTAGTTGCCATATCCGGGCGTGCCGGCCTGCGGGCTGAACCCGACGTAGTTCCCCTGGCCTCGCGGCAGGTTGCGGAAGGCTGGGTTGCTGGTCGCTCGCACCTGATCCTCCTGTGCTTTCCGAACGCGTGCGGACGCGTACACCGTCTTCAACGGTTCGCGCCGTCGGCCGGTTCCCTGGTGATCGCCGGCCAGCCTACCCAGCAACCGTTCGCATTCGATCCGGCGAGGTGCCCGGAAATACGGATTGCCAGCTCACCGTCGTGTGGCGAGCTGGCAATCCAGGGATACGGCACAGGGCCGTAGGTCGGTGATCAGGCGATGCCGGAGGAGCCGAGGATCAGGACTGGACCAGGGTGACGCCGAGGGCGGCGAGTTCGGCGGGCAGCGGCTGGAAGAAGTCGGTGGTGCCGTCGCCACCGGACACCGTGCCGAGGCCGACCGAACCGTCGAACAGCGGGCCGCCGCTGTCACCGTGATCGGTGTGCACATTGGTCTCGATGAGGCCGTTGACCACGTCGCCGTCGCCGTAGTCGACGGTCTGGTCGATGCCGGTCACCTGGCCGCAGGTCAGGCCGGTGGTCATTCCGCTCGCGCAGGCCTGCTCACCGACCGTCGCGGTGCCGGCGGAGGTGATCGGCTGCTCGGTGCCGTCGTAGCGGTCCAGCGCGGCAGGCGAGTCGCCGGACTCGTTGCGGATCAGGCCGAAGTCGGTGCTCGGGAAGTCGGAGACGACCGAGGGGCCCAGATCGCGCCAGTAGGGCAGGCCCTGGGTGCAGTGGCCCGCGGTGATCACGTAGTCCTGATCGTCCTTGGTCACGTTGAAACCGGCCGAGCAGAGGATCTGGTCGGTCCTGATCTGGTCGCCGCCGAGGACCTGTTCGGTGAGCGGCTGGGTGATTCGCCGCACACCGACCATGCCGCCGAACCGGTGCGCGGTGGCCAGCAGGCGCTGCGTGCCCGTGCTCGGCGCAGCGTCGGACAGGGTCAGCACCATCTGGTGGGTGGCCGGGTCGATGCCCCAGGCGGTGTTCGGGGTGGGCGGCAGCGCCTGGAAGGCCTGCCGCACGGTGCTCAACTGGGCCAGGGTGTAGCGCAGCAGACCCGCGCTCGGCGCCGGCACCAGATCGCTGCCGCCGCTGTCGCCGGCCGCACCGGGGGCGGAGTTGCCGTCCGAGGCGCTCGCCGAGGGCGCGAGTTCGACGACCGCGGCAGCGGCTCCGAGGGCGCCGACCGCGGCGATGACGGCCACGACGGTCAGGGTCCGGCTTCGCCGGGAAATCAGCCGAATCAGTTTCGCGATCACAGTGCGTTGACGCTACGCGGCGGCTCACCAGCGAATTCATACGGGGCAGCGCCAATTGCACACTCTGAGTGACTTTATCCCTCGATCGAGGGAATCTGACCGGGGGCAAACTCCGCGATGATGACGGACATCCGAAAACGCCGGCCGGAAAACCGCCACAAATCCCCGCCCGACGGGTCTTCGCCGCCGCACGGGTCGCGGTGAAGATCGACACGCGGGATGGACGCGGCGGCATCGGAACCTGGACAATCCGGTGTCCGCGTAGCGTGGTGCCCGCTGTCGTCCGAGCGGGCCGGCAGCGAGCGAACAGGGCCCGAGCAGGGCTCGAACAGCGGCTGGGCAACGCCTGGACAGCGCGGACGCGATAAGAACGATCTGGACGACGACGGCGAACAATATGGGCAGACGCGGCAGTTGGGCAACGGCGAGGAGTGCGTGATGGCGACCTATCTGGTGACCGGAGCGACCGGGTTGATCGGCCGGCACGTCGTCGACGAGCTGTTGCGGCGCGACGATACCGATCGGGTACTCGTCCTCACCCGATCGAGTTCACTCGGTCGGCTGGACGCGCTGCGGCACCGGTGGTCGAACGCCGAGAAGGTGCAGGCGTTGGCCGGAGACCTCGGCCAACCGCTGCTCGGCATCGCAGGGGCGACGCTGCAGGAACTGACCGACCAGGTCGACCACGTCATCCATCTCGCCGCGCTCTACGACCTCACCGCCGACGACGAGCAGACCGTGCTGGCGAACGTGGAGGGCACCCGCAACGTGCTCGCGGTCGCCGCCGCGGTCCGGGCCGGCTGCCTGCACCACGTCTCCTCGGTCGCGGTCGCCGGTGACTACCACGGCACCTTCACCGAGGACATGTTCGACGCGGGCCAGCGGCTGTTCACTCCCTATCACCGGACCAAGTTCGCCGGCGAGGAACTCGTCCGCGAGCAGCACGAGGTGCCGTGGCGGGTGTACCGGCCCTCGGTGGTGCTCGGCAACTCGCGGACCGGCGAGATGGACAAGATCGACGGCCCGTACTACTTCTTCCCGGCCATTGCCCGCCTCGCCGCCCTGCCGAAGGTGCCGGTGATCCTGCCCGACCTCGGCGACACCAACGTCGTCCCGGTCGACTACGTCGCTGCCGCGCTCACCTACCTTGTCCGCCAGCCCGGCCTCGACGGGCAGACCTTCCACCTGGTCAACCCGAAACCGCAGCCGATCACCAAGATCTACGACGCGTTCGCCCGCGCGGCAGGCGCGCCGACGGTGACCGCGCAGCTGGGCAAGAGCATCTCCGATCCGCTGCTGCGGCTGGCCGAACTCCTCGAGTGGGTGCCCGGCGCGACGCTGGCCAGGGACGCGGTGCTCGACCGGCTCGGTATCCCGCCAGTGGTGCTCGGCGTGCTGGAGTTCCACACCCGGTTCGACTCGTCCGCGACCGAGCGGGCGCTTGTCGGCAGCGGTATCGAGGTACCGCGGCTTGCCGACTACGCGGCCACCCTCTGGCGGTACTGGCGCGAGCATCTCGACCCGTTCCGCGCCCGCCGGCACGGCGAGGCAGGACAGTTGGACGGCCGCCGGATCGTGATCACCGGCGCGTCCTCGGGGATCGGCCGCAGCACCGCGCTGAAGGTCGCCGCGCTCGGCGGCATCCCGCTGCTGGTCGCCCGGCGCGCGGCGGAGTTGGAAGAGGTGCGCGAGGAGATCAGGGCGGCCGGTGGCGAGGCGTACTGCTACCCCTGCGACCTGACCGACGAGGAGTCGGTGAACAAGGCGGTCGCCGCGATGCTCGCCGAACACGAAGGCGTCGACATGCTGGTGAACAACGCGGGCCGGTCGATCCGCCGCTCGGTGGCCCGCTCCTACGACCGGTTCCACGACTTCGAGCGCGCCATGGCGATCAACTACTTCGGCGCGGTGCGGCTGATCCTCGCGCTGCTGCCGCAGATGACCGAACGCCACTTCGGGCACATCGTGAACGTGTCCTCGATCGGCGTGCAGGGCATCGCGCCCCGGTTCTCCGCCTACGTCGCGTCCAAGGCGGCCCTTGACTACTTCAGCAAGGTGGTGGCGACCGAGACGCACGGCGCCGGGATCACCTTCACCACCGTGCACATGCCACTGGTGCGCACGCCGATGATCCGGCCGACCAAGATCTACGAGGCCTTCCCGGCGAAGTCGCCGTCGCAGGCGGCGGACATGGTGGTCAAGGCGCTCACCGAGCGGCCAAAGCACATCGGCACGCCGACCGGCGCCGCGATGCAGTTCACCTACACCGTGGCACCCGGCCTCGTGGACGCCATCGCCTACCAGGCGTACCGGATCTTCCCGGACTCGACGGCGGCCGGCGGAACCGGTTCGATCCGCCTCGGCAAGGGCGAGCAGCAGCTCACCAGGGCGGCGACCGCGATCGCCAGGCTGACCAGGGGCTTCCACTGGTGAGACCCCGGACCATCTGAACAAGAGGCCCTGTTCGGACAAGAGGTCCTATTCGGGCAGCGGCACGGTGATCGCGGTCAGCACGAAACCGTTCTCGACCAGGTAGCGACCGGTGAAACCGCGCAGCGCGGGCCCCTCGGTGGTTTCACCGTCGACCAGCAGTTCGACGGTGAAACCGCTGCTCGCCGGGTCGATGGTGATCCTGGCGTCCTCGAAGCCGAGCCACCGACCGGTCAGCGGGAACCAGGCCTTGTAGACGCTTTCCTTCGCGCTGAACAGCAGCCGGTCCCAGTGGATCGCCCCGGTGTCGCCGAGCCGGTCGAGCTGGGCTTTCTCCTCGGCCAGTGCGATCGCGCCGAGCACGCCGTCCGGCAGGGTGTCGTGCACCTCGGCGTCGATGCCGACCGAGCGGATCTTGCCGATGTCGGCGACGGCCGCGGCGCAGTAGCCCGCGGTGTGCGTCATGCTGCCGACCACCCCGGCAGGCCACAACGGCTGGCCCTTCGCGCCGCGCAGCAGCGGCACCGGCGGTATCCCGATCCTGGCCAGCGCGCGACGGGCCGCGGTGCGCACATTGGTCACTTCCAGCTTGCGCTTGTCCACCGCCTTCGCGACCAGGCCGTATTCCTCCGGCAGCAGCTCGGCGGTGGGGTCGGCGCCGAAGATGTCCTCGGCGGCGACCTCGGCCGGCAGCAGGTCGGCGATCACCGGGGCACCGCGTTGTACGGGACCCGTGACGGGTCGGCGGGCAGGATGCGCCGGATCGGGTTGGGCGCCGCCGAGCGCCGCTGCCATTCGCGCGGGTAGCCGAGCGAGACCTCCTCGAACCGCACGTCGTCGTATTCGAGGGTGACCGGGATGTGCAGGTGTCCGTACACCGCGACCGCGGCGCGGAAGCGCAGATGCCAGTCGGCGGTGCGCTCGGTACCGCACCACATCGCCAGGTGTGGGTAGCGCAGCATGGTCGTCGGGCCTCGGTGCAGCGGGAAGTGGGTGATCAGCACGGTGCGCATGTCCTCGGGCAGCGCGGCCAGCCTGCGCTCGGTGGCCTCGACCCGCGCGGCGCACCAGTCCTGCCGGGTCGGATACGGGTCGGGGTGCAGCAGGTGTTCGTCGGTGAACACCAGGCCGACCTCGTTGGCGTAGGCGAGGCCCTGCTCGACGGTGTCGTGTTCGGGCAGCCGGAAGCTGTAGTCGTAGAGCAGGAAAAGCGGGGCCACCACAAAGGATTCCTGCTCGGTCTCCCAGATCGGGTACTCGTCCTCGGGGGTGACGACGCCGAGCGCCTGGCAGCGTTCCACGAGATACTCGTAGCGCTCCTGGCCGCGCACCCTGACAGGATCGTCCGGCACCGTCCACAGCTCATGGTTGCCAGGGGTCCAGATCACCTTCTCGAACCGGTCGGCCAGCCTCTTGAGGGTCTCCTCGATGGCGGCGCTGGTCTCGGCGACGTCGCCGGCAACGATCAGCCAGTCACCGGGGGCATAGGGTCGGATCTGGTCAACGACCTCGGCATTGCCCTTGTGTGTGACATGCAGATCGCTGGTTGCGAGTAATGATCGGGCCGGCACACCGGCAAGGCTACCTACTCCTCGCGTCCATCCGCACGAACTTCCGGGCACCCTGGGGAAGCTCCCAGATCCCCTACCCGATTCCACCGGTCGGCGTAAATCGGCCTGCCACTTACCAGGGACATACGCCGATCGCGTAACGTCGAAGCATGGCACGTCCAGAAGACCGTGAACTGGTTCCCCTCAAGCCCGGTTTCGACGTGGTATGGCACGGTTTCGACCGCGTCCAAGTGAAACAGTACCTGGATGATCTCGACGCCGAGATGAAGCTGCTTTCGGCCGATCGGGATGCCGCGCTCTCGCAGGTTTCCGACCTGACCGAGCAGCTGTCGGCCTCGCACGCCAGGGCCAGTGAACTGAACAAACAGGTGAGCGGCCTGGTCGAGTTGCCGAAGAACGCCGACGATCTCGATGACCGGTGCCGGCGGATGGTTCAGTTGGCGCACCATCAGGCGGCCGAGATCACCGCCCGCGCGCAGGCGGCGGCCACCCATTCCTGGGCCAGTGCCGAAGACGCGGCGGCGAAACTGCGTGGCAACTACGAGAAACTGCTCAACGAACTCGACAAGCAGCGACAGGAGATTCGCGGCCAGCACAGCCAGATCGTCGATCAGGCGCGGACCACCGTCGCGGAGATGACCACGCAGGCGACCAAGCGTCGGCATGATCTCGACGCGCAGGCCGAGGGCCGCCGGGTCAAGATCGAGGACGAGTTCGAGCGCACCATGACCAGCAAGCGGCAGGCGCTGGCCAAGGAGATCGAGCAGCAGCGCGGCGCCAGCCGCGCCGAGGCCGAGCGCAGGGTCCGCGAGGCGACCGAGGAAGCGGAACGGCGCGTTCGGGAGGCCACCGAGCGGGCCGAGCGCAAGCTGCGCGAGACCACCGATGAGTGCCACCGTCGGGTGAACGAGGCCAACCGCCGCGTGCAGGACCTGCGAGGGCTGCGCCAGCGGATCACCCAGCAGCTGCATTCCGCGCACAAGCTGATGAAGGACGCGACCCCGCTACTGGACGCGCTGGAGGACGAACAACAGCAGCTGACCGGGAACCCGGCCGCTGCCAAGGCAACCGACGGCACCGGCGGCCAGGCCAACGCGGGCCAGGCCGGCGGGAACAAGAACGTGCCCAAGCAACGGTTGCAGCAGCCCGGCGCCGAGGCGGGCCAGCAGGGCACCGGCCGCCAGACCGCGAACGCCACCGCCCGCAAGGTCTGACAACTCCCCACACCCCTTGCGCCGTCCGCGCGGGCTCGCGCGGACGGCTGGACCTCAGCCGGCGAGGGCCCGCAGCTCCGGGGCCGGCTCATCCACGGCCTCGGCCGTCGCGGTCACCGCTCTGATGAACACGCCGATCTCGTGGATGGCCGCGCGACTCTCCGGGAGCAGGTCGCCGAGCACCGGGAAGGCGTGCACCTGACCGGCCCAGATCTGTAACGTGCAGGGCACCCCGGCCAGGGCGAGCCGCTGCGCCATCAACTCCGCATCGCAGCGCAGCATCTCGTCCTCGGCGGCCATCATCAGCACCGGCGGCAGGTCGGCGAGCTGGTGGTTGATCGGGGAACTCAGCGGGTCGAGCACACTGCCCGCGACGCCGCCCGTGCACAGCATCGACAGCCTCGGCAACCGGCTGGCCGGCGCGTAGGCGTCCCTGGCCGCGTTCGGGTGGGCGAGTTTGGTGGCCGGGTCGAAGTCCAGCCACGGCGACAGCGCGACGATGCCGGCCGGCCTCGGCAGGCCCGCGACCCCGGCGGCCAGCGCGGTGGCGAAGGCCAGATGGCCGCCCGCCGAGTCACCGGCGAACACGATCCGGCTCGGGTCGAGGCCGGAATCCAGCAGGCTGCGGTACGCGGTGAGGCAGTCGGCCAGCGAACCGGCCACCGACACGGCCGGCAGCTGGCGGTAGGCGACGGACAGTACGGGCAGGCCGCAGGCCGCGGAGATCTTGGCGACCGCGTGCCGGTGGGTGGCGAGGCCGCAGGCGATGAAGGCGCCGCCGTGGAAGTAGAGCACCGCACCGTCGAGGGCGACGCCCTCGGCCCGCGCCCACTCGCCGCGGAACCCGTCGAAGTCAGCGCGCTCGAACTCGGTGTCCCGAGGTGTCGGCAGCAGCTGCGCGGCCACGTCTACCAGCGGTAACGGGCACAGTCCAATGGGGTTGAGCGGCCAGTACGTCATCAACGGCCGCAACATCAGCCGGGCGGCGGCGTACACCAGTCTGGCGCGCACGCTGACCCCCACGCGATGGTCCACAACCGGAAGCTCGCTCATGGCTACCACCTACCCCGGTCCCCGATGACCTACACCGATGATGCCATCCGCGATTAACTTGTTGAAAGTGCAACCCGCGATTCCTTCACAATTCGAGACCTTCCCTTAGGGTTTTACCTGCGCAAACTCAGCTGAGAGCGGTTTCAACAGCAGCCTTCTGTGAAGCGCCGGCCGTCCCGGATGAGCGGTTCAGTATCCTCGGGCCCAGGCCAGCCAGGCCTGCCCCGATCCCGAGCGCCAGGCGTGGCCGGGGGCGTCGGTGGTCGCGCGGCGGCCAAGGGCACGAACTCGGGATCGACAAGAGAGGGAGTCATGAGCAAGGTCAACCTCGACTTCATCGTCGAGCTGTACCGCAAGTACCAGACCCCGTTGGCTGCGGTACGCGACCAGCAGCGGAAGTTCCACCAGGACAACCAGGACCGCATGACCCCACAGCTGGACGACCACGAGGCCGAGATCACCTACCTGCTGCTGCGCGAGTACCGGCCGGAGCACGTCGTGGAGATCGGCACCTTCCACGGCTGGTCGACGACCTGGATCCTCAGCGCGCTGCGCGACAACGAGGTCGGCCACCTGCACTCGTTCGACATCGTGGACAACGTGGTCAGCAACGTGCCCACCGAGCTGTCCGAGGGCCGCTGGACCTTCAACAAGGGTGACATCAAGACCAACCTGGACAAACTGCCGGAAAAGACCGACTACCTGTTCGTCGACGCCGCGCACGGCGCCGCGTTCGGCCGCTGGTACCGGGACAACCTGTTCCCGCTGATGCCCGGTGGCACCCCGGTGAGCGTGCACGACGTGTTCCACTTCCCCTGGACGCTGCCCTTCCACGAGGGCAAGGTGGTCGTGCGCTGGCTGAACGACAAGAACGTCGACTACTTCACCGCGTCCGCGGCCAAGGCGCCGGAGAACTACCGAGCGCTCAACCAGCTCAAGCAGGAGATCGGGCTGGGCACCCCGGTGCGGACCGGCAAGGACAACCCGATGATCTTCTTCGACCTGCCGGAATGACGTGATCGGGCCGGCGTGATCGACTGGGCTTGATCAAGCCGGCTTGATCAGGCGGGGAACGTGTCAGCGGCCTGGTGCGTTCGGTTGCCATGGAGTTCCTGGTGTTCGGGTTGCCGCTGGGCATCCTGGTGCTGATCGGCCTCGGGATCTACCGGTCGCTGCATCGCAGGCGCACCGGGCCGACGGTCGGGGCGACGTATCTCAACGAGGTCACCGCCGTGTTCTACGGGACCAAACGCGCGCAGCTGGACCACCGTGACTCCTGGTCCATGATGCGCGAGGAGGAGTCCGCGAGCGGACCGCCGGCCACCGGACTCGACCTCGATCAGGGGATCATGGTGCTGCGGCCGGACGGTCCGGACACGGCGCGCTGACCGCTGTGCGCGGCACGTCCGGCGAATACCGCGAACAGCTCAGGCCATGGCGGCGGCGAGGTACTCGTGCTGGCGGTCCAGCTCGCGTCGCGCCACGGTGATCGGGAACGCGGTGAACCCGTGCACCGCCTCGGCGACCACCTCGACAATGGCCTCGTTGCCGGCCGCGCGCCACCGCTGCGCCATGAACAGCGTGTCGTCGAGCAGCGGATCATTGGTGCCGACCGCGAACCGGGCGGGCGGCAGATCACGCAGATCCGCGTAGAGCGGGGAAATACCCGGTTCCCGCAGTTGTTCGGGGGTCAGTCCGGGAAAGGACTTGGCCCGAAACCAGCGCTCCGCCTGCGTCGAGGTGACCAGGTGACGTTCACCGAAAGCGCGGGCACTCGGCGTCAGCGACATGTCATAGACACCGTAAGTCAGTTGGGCGGCAACGAAAGCCCAGTGCAGCTCGCCCTCATCGCGCAACCGCAGCAGCGTGTTCACCGCCAGCTCCGCCCCGGCCGAATCACCGCCGATCACCAGCCGATCGGTGCCGAACTCCCGTTCGGCATTGGCAACCAGCCACCGCGCCACATCCGCACAGTCCAACACCGATGCCGGATGCGGATACTCAGGGGCCAGCCGATAGTCCACACTCACCACCGCGACCCGCGCGGCCGTCGCCAACCGCCACAGCCGACCGTCCTGGTGGTGCGCGGAGCCGAGGACCCGGCCACCCGGATGCAGATAGCAGTAGACGCCCCGGACCTCCTCCGGCGTGAACACCCGCACGCCGACCGCGCCGTCGCGGCCGGGGACCGAACGATCGACGCCCTCGGCCAACAGCACCGGTTCGGGAAACACGCCGAGCCCACCGCGTGCGGCCAGCGGATCGTCCAGGTCGTACACGGTGGGCACCGAGGCCATGCTGCTGGCCAGCTTCTCGTTGAAGGCCCTGGTCTCCTCAAGGACGTCCAGCCCGGTGGTCGCAATCGTCATGTCCAGCAGTATGCCGGCCCAGCCTCGCCTCTCGATCCACAACGAGCACGCCGGGCGGCTCACGCTGACGACCTCGCCCGAACAGCAGGGAATCGGCTCACCGGGCCCGGCTTCCCGCTCCCCGGAAGAACGGCCCGGACGTCGAGTGGACCTTGACGCGCCAACCGATCCGGTCGAGCCGAATCCCCCATTTCCCCGGTTCTGGATACGGCCGGAGATTCTGCGGCACGACCAGGGTCGGCCCGCAAGCACGCGGGTAATGAGATTGCCGATCAGGCGTCGCGGGTGGTCATCTTCCAGGCGCCGATGCACGACCAGCCGATGATCCAGGCGACGATGACGGTGATCATCGCCCAGGTGGGCATGGGCGGTATCTGCAGCGTGGTCGGTCCGCCACCTGGGCCGACCCGGATGCCTCCGGCCAGTGCGGCCGGTTTCAACTGGTCCATGGCGACGCCGACGATGAGGCGCTGACCGTCGAGGACGTAGGGCAGCGTGTGAGCGGCCAGTACCGGGGTGATGATGATCTCCAGCATGACGAGCAGGATGACCGGCACGGTCCGCTGGCCCATGAGTGAGCCGAGGCCGAGCCCGACGGTGAACCCGATGACCAGGTCGAGTTCGAGCCACAGTCCGGCATCGGCCATGGCGCCCGGCGACGGGATGACCGCGCCGGCCGGTAGCGGGCCGCCGAGGAACGCGGTCACCAGGCATGCCACGGTGAAGCCGACGGCGGCCAGCGAGAGCAGGATGGACAGCCCGGCCGGGATGCGGGCCAGGTAGAGGGCGAGCCGGGACCGGCCGGTGACCACGAGGTGGCGGAACATGCCATCGGTCAGGTCAGCTGTTCCGGCCGTGGCACCGAGTGCGACGGCGACGATCAAGCCGAACTCGTCCATCAGGCTGCCGGCGACCGGGAAGGCGGCCGGTGCGCCGGCAGCCCCGTAGTGCGCGGGGTCGCTCAGGTGGACAAGGAGCCGGATGGCGTAGAAGGCGACCGGCAGGACCACGGTGAACGCCACCGTGACGATCATGAGAGTCCGGCGTTTGCGTAGTTCGAGGAGCTTGGCGCCGATCAGGGGCACCGTCGGCAGCCACGATCCGCGCCCGTCGATGGCGATGCTGCGCTGGGTCACTGTTCCTCCCCCAGCCTGCTGGTCACGGACAGGAACCAGTCCTCCAGCCTGGCCTGCGTCGACCGGAGGCGGTAGACACCGATCCCGGCCTCGACAAGGCGGCGGTTGATCTCGGCCGTCTGCTCGCGGGCCGGTCCCGCGGCCAGTGTCACGTTCAGCCCGTCGTCGGTGACCGCGATGCGGGATGCGATCGTGGGCCGGTCGAGAGCGCGGGCCGCCGCGGGCGGGTCGGAGCACCGCACCTCAAGGACGACACCGATGCCGCCGGTCAGTTCGTCGATCGGGCCCTGGCGGACAACCTTGCCGTGGTCGACGATGGCCACCGCGTCGCAGGTGCGTTCCACCTCGTCCAGCAGATGCGAGGACAGCATGACCGTCCGTCCCTCGTCGACAAGGCCGCGGATCATGTCCCGCATCTCGTGCATGCCGGCCGGATCCAGTCCGTTCATCGGCTCGTCGAGGATGAGCAGTTGCGGATCGGCCAGCAGGCAGGCGGCCAGGCCAAGGCGTTGGCGCATGCCCATGGAATAGGCGGAGACCTTGTCGCCGGCGCGCTGGGTCAGCCGGGTCCGCTCCAGCGCGGGGCCGATCCGCTTCTCGGCGTTTCCTCCCCTGGCCGCGGCGAGCACCGTCAGGTTCTCCCCTCCGGTCAGGTGGCCGTGGAACCGTGGCTCGTCCACGATCGCGCCCACCCCTGCCAGGGCGCGGCCCCGCTGGGCGGGGACGGGGACGCCGAGCAGCGACATGGTGCCGCTGTCGGCCTTGGTCAGACCGAGCAAGATCCGGATCAGGGTGGTCTTGCCGGCACCGTTGGGCCCCAGGTAGCCGAACGCCGAACCCCGAGGTACGACCAGGTCCACGTTGTCGACGGCGGTCCGGGTGCCGAAGCGCTTGCTGAGCCCGTGCACCTCGACAGCCCAGTCGCCGGCCGGTGGTTCGGGTTCCTCGGCCCTCGGCCGTGGACTCTCGTCATGGTCGGAAATAGTGGTCATCTGCTTCTCCCCGGTAGGGCCGTTGGCTGGGGTAACGGTCCCTGGATCCCGACCCACGCGTCTGCGGCCACGGGAACGAAGCGGTTCATCCGCGAGGATGAACCCAGGCCGCCGCTGGGCTGATGCACATGGCCTGGCCAGGCGCTACGTTCGAGGAATGCAGGCAGTCCGGCGCTTCGCGAGCGATGACCCGGACCTGCTCGTGGACATCGGGGTGGGGATCGCCGGGGCCGGGCTGACCGCCCTCGCCGCGTGGGGCCCCACCGACCTGATCGGCACCGCGATCGCCGGGCCGCCGTGGCTGCGGGTGCTGCTGCCGCTGCTCATCGGCGTTGCGCTGGCGCTGCGCCGCCGCGCGCCGCTGCTGATGTGGACCGGGATATGGGCGGGTACGACACTGGAGTCGCTGATCACCCGGCACCCACCGCAGGACCTGGAGTTCATGGTCGTGCTGTTCGCCGCCGGCTACTCGCTGGGAGCACACGCCGGCCTGCGCCGCGCGGCTGCCGGATTTGCCATCAGCGCGGTCATGGTCCTGGCCAGCGAAGGCGCCCTGCTGGTCTTCGCACAGCATGCCGGCGGTGTCAGCACCGGTTGGCTGTCCTTCGGCCCGCTGCTGGCCTGCTGCCTTGTCGGCGTGCTGGTCCGCGCCCGCCGGCAGTCGCTGGCCCTGGCCGCACGCAACGCGGCGCTGCGGCGCCTTGCCGAGCAGGCCGCGATCGCCGAGCGCGCCCGGATCGCCAGGGAACTGCACGACATCATCGCCCACCATCTCAGCGTGATCGTGCTCCAGGCGGCCGGCGCACGGGCATCGGGAAAGGCCACGGACGCGACCCTGGAGAAAATCGAGGACAACGGACGGCAGGCACTGGCCGAAACCCGTTGTCTGCTGGGCGTTCTGCGCGACAGCGGCACGGAGACCGGGCTCGCCCCGCAGCCGGGCGTCGGCGAGCTTGACGACTTGGCCGCCAGCGTCCGCGCGGCCGGGCTGCCGGTGAACCTGGTCGTCGACGGTGACCCCGTGGCGCTGCCCGCGGCCGTGGACGTGTCGGTCTATCGCATCGTCCAGGAGTCGTTGACCAACGTCCTCAAGCACGCCGGCCATGCCAGCGCCGAGGTGCGGATCGGCTGCGCGGATGAGGCGGTCACGATCGAGATCACCGACGACGGCACGACGGAGCCCGGTAACCGGGTCCCGGTCGGCGGGCACGGGCTGGCCGGGATGCGTGAGCGGGTAGCGATATTCGGCGGTGAGTTCCACGCGGGGCCACGGCCCAGCACCGGATTCGCGGTGCGCGCCCGGCTACCGCTGGGAGACCCCTTGCCGCTCAAGGACTTTCCATGATCAGCGTGCTGATCGCCGATGACCAGGACCTCGTCCGCGAGGGCCTGCGGATGCTGCTGGACGCCGAGTCGGACCTGACCGTCACCGGGGAGGCCGGCGACGGCGGTCAGGCGCTGACCCAGGCGCGCCTGCTCGACCCCGACGTGATCTTGATGGACGTCCGCATGCCCCAGATGAACGGCATCGAGGCGACCGCCCGGCTCGTCAAAGGTGGGGCCAGGGCGCGGATCCTGATGCTGACCACCTTCAACCTGGACGAGTACGTCTACCACGCGCTGAAGGCCGGTGCGAGCGGCTTCCTGCTCAAGGACGCCACCCGCGAACAGCTCACCGGCGCCGTGCGCGCGGTGTCGGCAGGCGAAACCCTCCTCGCCCCAGCCATCACCCGGCAGCTGATCGAGGACTTCTGCCGTGGACCCGCGCCCGGCAGCACGGCGACCGCCGCGACCGGGCGCCTGAGCGAACGCGAACTCGGCGTCGTACGGCTCGTGGCCCAGGGCCTGTCGAACGCCGAGATCGCCGGCAAGCTCCACCTCAGCGAGGCAACCGTCAAGAGCCACGTCGCCCACATCCTCGCCAAACTCGATCTACGCGACCGCGTTCAGATAGCCGTGCACGCCTACGAACATGGCATCGTCCGGCCCGGTCATGACACCAGGTAGTGACAATCCACGAGCGCGGGAACCGTTCCGAGAACCGGCGGCGTCAGTGCGACTTCCACTGACGGAATGCCTTCCGCACGTCGTCGGGCGAGTGGGCGAGGGCGTCCTGGTCGGGTTCGGCGGCGGTGACCTGAGGCAGGTGGACGATGATGTCGTAGGCGTCCAGGGGGCTCAGGTCGGCGTAGAAGGTGCCGTAGCGCTGTTGCGTGATGGCGCGGACGGTGCTGGTGTCGGCCGGCGACAGGCGTCGGAGATCAGTCGCGAAGGGACCGTCGTGGCTGGCCGCCATGACCGCGTCGAGGCTGCCTGGCCGGGGCGGTTCCAGTTCGGAAAACAGTGTGCCGGCATAGAAGTCGGCGCTGGTCGTGAGAGTGTGGCCGGTCCCCGTCGTCGTGCCGATGACCAGATAGTCCTCGCCCAGCCGGTCGGCGAGGTGCATGCCCATCGGTGTCGCCGGGGGCATGCCGGGCAGGGTGCCGGGCCAGCGTTGAATATGGCCGTTGTGGGCGGCCAGCACGATCCGGTCCTCCTTGCGCAGGATCCATTCGACGGTGTCGGCGATCGCGGCGTCGCGGTTGAGCATCCCGGTCTGCATGTCGCCACCGGCCATCGCCCGGACGACGGTGTCGAGGGTGCAGGTGAGGTGCAGGGATCGCAGCGCGCGTGCGTAGGCGTCGGCTGTGGTCCGGCGTAGATAGTCCAGGCGCCGCCCGGTCATCCGCGCGGCGAGGACGGCAAGGCCCGCGGTCAGCGCATCCTTGGCTTCCGGCGCGAGGCCGCCGTAGGCGGCGACGGCCGCGGGTGCGGAGAACGCGGACGGCGGCGCGAAGGCCGCGGCGGTCTCTCGGAGTCGTGAGTCCACCTTGAACCGGGGATCGGCTTCGGCCAGGTAGTCGGTCACGGCGTCCAGACCGGGCAGCAGGGACACGTTCGAGCCGCCAAGGTCGATACCGTAGAAGCCGACCGGACGCGCGGCGGTGCGGTTGTGTTGGCGCATCCATTCCAGTTGCGCGCGCATCTGGCTCCACAGCAGCATCAGCGATGTCATGCCATTGCCCATGAGTTGGCCGAGCCGCTCGGTGTCGGTCGTGCCGCGGACCCAGGCGTCGGTCGACCATCCCTCGGTGAACCCGTTCTCCAGGGCGTAGGCGCTGAACCCGTGCCGTTCGACGAGGTAGCGCAACAGGCGGTGGCGCAGTTGGTAGGACTCGGCGTTGTAGTGCGCGCTCTCCCCGATGGCCACCACCCGCGCGTCACCGATCGCCTCGTCCAGCCAGTCGAGGTCCTCCAGCGGTCCGACCGGGTCGAGGGTGCGCAGTGGCCGCACCGCGGCGTCGGTCAACCGTGCCTGAGCCGTTGAGGTGTCCGCAGTCACGTCAGCCCCCTTCTCGAATCATCCCAACTTTGGGAACAGTACCAGGTATGGGATCATTGTGCGGTGGATACGCTCGAACTGCTTCTGCACCCGATCCGACTGCGCATCGTGTGGGCCATGTCCGGCGGGCGCACCAGCACCACGTCCGAGTTGTGCGCCCGCCTGCCTGACGTGCCAAGGACCACCGTGTACCGGCATGTGGGCCTGTTGGCCGACGCGGGTCTGCTGGAGGTCGTCGACGAGCGGCGGGTGCGCGGCGTCGTCGAACGTTATTACCGGCTGCGTCGGGATCGGACGGTGATCGACGCCGAGGCGGGCGCGTCGATGTCGCTGGCGGACCACCGGCACGGGTTCGCTGCCGCCATGGCGGCGATGCTCGCCGAGTTCAACGCCTACCTCGACCGGCAAGGCGCAGACCCGGTCGCCGACTCCATCGGCTACCGGCAGGGGACTTTCTGGCTCAGTCAGGACGAAATCACCGAGATGATCGGCGAGTTGCGTCAGGTCTTCCTGGCACGGGCGGGCAACCAGCCCGCACCGGGCCGCACCCAGCGACTGATCAGTCTGGTCCAATTCCCGACCGACGAGCCGACTCAGGACACGGCCGACCAATGAAGCGCGCCTACCTGCCGCGGGCCCCCAACCGGAGCACCAACCGACTCACCTGCCGCATCGCGCTGACCGGCGCCACCATCACCGCCGCCCACCGCGCCGCTCGGCCGCTACCGGACCACGGCCGCCACGACCAGGCGAAACAGAAAATGGGGACGGTGCAGACACCTGGTCAGTGCCCCTACCGTTCCCATTCTTGTGGTGCCCCCGACCGGATTCGAACCGGCAACACTTCCCTTTTAAGAGGCGCGCCGAATGCCCTACGCCAACGCTCTGACCTGGCAATTCTTGGGATCAATGATCGAATGCGCCAGATTTTGGCGCACATTTGGCGTAGGTCCCCGGTCTGGTCGTCCCGACCGCCAGGGGCCGGGATGCTGAAACAGGGCTGCGTAGCTGTACCGCAGCCCTGTTTCAGCATCCCGTGGCAGTTGTGACAAGGATAGAGAGTGGGAAGTCACGAAGAGAGTGACATAACGGCGCCTGTCACGGCCTTGCCACGGTCGTTTCCGCTGATCAGAGGGCACCCGTGACAGCCGTGACACCCGTGACAGGTCATGCCTATCCGCAGGCTGCCCCAGCACTCCCCCGATCACCCATAAGTGTCTAGCCGGTTGACAGTTGCACCGTCTAGCGACTAGACATATTCTGATGAGAGCGCGGGAGATCAACCGAAGGATCGAACGGCTCGGCGGGCAGATGGCTCGCCAAGTCGGCTCGCACCGCCGCTACGTGGCCACATACACCGACCCATCCGGCCAAGAAGTCACTGTAGCTACCACGGTGGCCCAACACCCTGGCGACATCCCGCGCGGCACACTGCGAGCGATCGAGAAAGACCTAGAACCAGCGTTCGGAAAGGGATGGCTGACGCGATGACTGACCGCGCCTACCGAGCCGTTGTGACGCACGAGGACGGTATGTGGCTGGCCGACCTGCCTGAACTGTCGGGCGCCCACACCTACGCTCGGACGCTTCCTGCCCTGGACAAGGCGGTCCGAGAGGTCGTAGTCCTTGCAGCCGACCTGCCAGACGACGCGATGGCTCGCGTACGTCTGAACTGGGAATTTCACACTGGCGATTCCGAACTAGACAAGGAAACTGCCCGAGTCCGCGCCCTACGCGCCGAGGCAGACAAGAAGGCTGCCGAAGCCAGCCAACGGACCGCGAGCCTCGCTCAGCGACTGGTTGCGCATGGCACCTCGGTCCGCGATGCAGCCGCGCTACTCGGAGTCAGTGCCCAACGGATATCTCAGGTCACCGGACACGCTCGAACTGGCACAAGCCCAACAAGCACACGTCGTCGCCGCATCAGCTAGCACGACAACAGGAGTCAATAAGCTTCGCAGCTGATGCGGCGCCGATTGCGCCTGTGTTGATAGTCAACGCAAAGATTCCGGGATCGGAAGTCCGGAGGTCAGTCAAGGTTGCATCCCAGGCAGCCATCCTCTCAGTGAACCGGGTATCTCCCCGATCCATGAGACGGTCGGCCGCGACCTCTCGCGAACACCAGAGCCCTATCACGAGCCAGCTTGCGGCGTAATTGCCAGTTACCGCCATGACTCCTGCTACTTGACCGAGGTGGACCACGGGGATGCGGCCACGCTTTGTGATTTCATCCAACCCGGTCCGGTCGATTCCGTACGTTGCACCATACCGATCATTGGCATACAAAATTTCGCCACAACACTGGAGCGTTGCTAGCATTTCCTTGCCTGCGCTGCGGTAGCCCGACTTGCTATCTCCACCAACCTTCAACCTTTGGAAGTGCTCATAAAAGCCACCGATGGACAGCAGTTCGCGCGTGATGGTGTCCTTGCCGGAGGCGGGCGGTCCATACAGGATGACAGCCCGACTCATAGCGACGTGACTCGACTCAGCAATTCTGCCGCCTGTTGCTGCAATGGCCGCGAATTCGCCGAGTTGTCGATTACATCGTGAGGCATCGCCGGTCGATAGTTCAGGTCAATTGAAGCTAGGTATTTATCCCAGTCCGTCAGTTTCGCCGCGTCACGTGCGGCACCCCTGTGTTTCAAATAGGTACGCATGGTGTCAGCGTCACACCTAACCCAGACAACATGCAGTTCGACTCCAAAGCCCTCTAGGTTTGCCGTGAGTCGATCACACCACGCCTGATCATTGAATTCACGGATGAATGGCGCTGTCACGATTGCCGAGTTGCCACACTGAACGTTTTCTGTCAAGGCAGCGATAAGGGCTTCATACTCGGCCGGCCTGATTGTAGCCAGGTAGAAATCGGAGTCGCGGTCATGCGGCGAGTGGCCAAGCGCTTCGAGTGCAGCCTCGACTACGGCGCGAGTTGTGGTGTCCTTATCGAGCATGGCCCAACCGGTGGCCCTGGCCAGAATGCGGCCAAGCTCAGTCTTGCCCGATCCCGCATAGCCACCGATGACGATGACCCGAGGCCGGGATCGCGCATCTTGCTGACCTGCGGTCGGCGCCGGGCGATTCACGAGTCGACTAGACCGGGCTCGGTTCAAAACGACGCCCTCATCTGCCAGCATCCCCATCGCTCGGTTGACGGTCGCGACGCTGGTACCCCACTCCCGCGCCAGGGTACGAGTGCTTGGGAGTTGCTGTCCGTGAGTCAACCGCCCCGCCTCAATGTCGTTGCGGATGTTCCGTGCGATCACGAGGGCACTGGTGCCTCGCTGCAAGTCTGGCGAGTCTGCCGGGGTCGTCATCGTGGTCCCTTCCTGTTCCGCGCCGTTCGTATCAGACGGTAACAGATGCCGAACAGTTGTACTACATCCGAGTGATTGGCACCACGTAATCCCTGCTCAGCGGCTCGTGTATCAGAAAGTTCGGCGAACCTGTTGACTCATTCTGATTCTAACTGTTAGCTTCTGTTTCATTCAGATCGGCATGGCGCCGGTCACAGCATCTAGGAGCTGACATGCGTAAGGGATCACTCCCCCGATCGATCGTTCTGCCGGCAGGCCAGATCGACGTCAACCACGCGCCGGACGGGCTGCGTGAATCGGACATCGATGCGCTTCTCGCGGAGTTGTGCGCTGAACCGAAACCTGTCCGACGTCGGCCAAATTGGGTGTCGCCGGACGCCCTTGAGGCACGTCGTGCGCGTCACAAGGCGCGGCAGATCGTGCGGGCACTGCCTGCGGCTTTGGACACCGAGGAGGCCGCGTGATGTGCGAGCGTCCCTCGATTGCCCGCGAGATTTCTGACCTGTTGGATGCCCTGCCTGGCCTGTCCGCGTCGTCTGAGGTTCGGGTGGCGTGGTTTCGGCGGAAGGCGGAGATCCAGCGCCGGATTGCCGCCGAGACTGACAGCCCTTCCATGGCCGAAGAGGCCGCTGAGCAGGCCCGCGAGTCTGACCAGCGCGCCGACGAGATCGAGGGCGGTGCGTGATGGCCGCTGATGTTGTGCAGTTGTGGGACGGCCGGCACGTGCCCGGTCGCCGACGGGGTGGCCTGTTGGTGTTCGGGTTCCGGCAGGCCCCGGCTGGCCTGGCGACCTACCGCCAGTTGCGGGCGATGGGCAAGCGCCCCGGCGGGCAGGACCTTACCGCCCGGCCGGCCACCGGTAAACCACCCCCGCCTCTACCCGTCCGGAAAGGACACTGGAATGAAGCTCGGCGTGTTCTGCAAGAACGAGCAATACGGCAAGGGCCGCGACCAGCTCAGCCGCGAGATTCGCGAGGTCACCGCTGAGACACGGAAGCGGAAGGTCAACGGCAACGACACCGAAGACCAGGAATGCCGCGAGGGCTACCTCCGCGAGGCCCGTAGCCGTCTCAACTAGTTCCGCCCCGGTCCGGCGCCCTACGCCTGCCAGCGATTGACCCGCCGGACCGGGTCTCCCACCAACCCAATGAGCAGTCAGGAGACCACCATCATGTCGACCCCACGTGGCGACATCAACCCGCACCCCACCCCGTCCACCAACCTCAGCCGCCGGTTCCGGCTGGCCAGCATCGGCGCGGAGGGCCACGGCCTGATCCTCGGACCCGGCCAGTACTCCGACACCGAGGAGGGCACGCCGGCCCCGCTGCCGGCCACCCTGCACACCGCCCGCGCGGAGGTCACCACCCTTCGGCACGCGGTCGCGGAACTGACCGCCCGGTTGCGGGAGGCCGACGCCTACATCGCCGTTGTCGAGCACGAACGCGACGACGCGCTGGCCGACGCTGACCACTGGCGTGAGCAGGCCGGGGGTGACTGGGCATGACCGCCACCCTCATGGCCTTCGGCCAGACCGACGCCTTCGGTGACCCGATCGAGTTCGACGGCACCTGCCCGGACTGTGCCGGGGAGTTCCAGCTCGACACCACCGGCCGGTTGCCGGAACACCGACGGGCCGGCGGCTCCCTCGATCTGCCGCGCTGCACCGGGTCCGGTGCCCTCGGTCACGACCCGCACCGGCAGCGCTACTTCTACGTGGAAGGGGTGCGGTTCCTGTGACGCTGTTTGAGATCCTGTCCCGTTTCGGCACCGCCGCGTTGCTGCGGTTCGTGGCCCTAGTGTTGGCGTTCCTGGCCTTGCACCTGTTGCGCACGCCGTTGCAGATCGCGGTATGGCTGCTCACCGCACTCATGACGGCCGTGGATCGGTCGGTGGCCGCTCGCCTGGCTACCGGCCCGGTCTCGCCCCGGCCGGGTCCAGTGTGGACGAGGGGAGCGACGGCATGACCAACCATGACCTGCTCATCACGCTCGCCGCGCTGGCCGGAATCGGTGTGCTGGCCCTGATCGTGTCGGCCCGTCGGAAGGCTCGCCAGGCTGCCCGCGCCGCACACCACGCCGCCCGTCGGGTGTCGCTGTTCGGCAGGGTACTGGTCACGGCTGCGGTGATCACCGGCATTCAGTTCCTCATCATCCGCCAGGCGCACAACGTCACCGTGCTGTTGGTGGCCCTGGCCCTGCCCGCCCTGATCGCCGCGATCCCGCTGGTTCGAGCACTGACTGTGTCCACTGTGGGCACCGGTCGGACCCATGACAAGCGCCGAGGAGGTGCCTGGTAATGACGAGTGCCTACCCCGCGTCCGTGGACGCCCTGATCCCGCAAGCCCGCCGCCTGGCCGACGAGCTGGGGGAGTTGCCCTCCCGCAACAAGCTGATGGGCCAGTTCAAGATCGGCGCCAAGAAGGCCACCCAGATCCTGACCGCCCTGACCGACTCCGACACCGACACCACACCGGAGAGAGTGTCCGATGTGGACACCGACACGGCCGATATGGCGGAGTCGGTGCGCCGGCTGCACGCGGTCCCCGATCCCGCCGCCACCGAGACCGCACCCGAACCGGCGGAGACCGGACAGGATGCCCCGGTCCCGGCGGTAGTCGCTGGCGAGCCTGCCGAGTCAGGGCAGGTCACCCCGGCCGTGGACCTGCCGGGATCACGGTGGTTCGGGTGGGCGCGGCGGCTGCCAGCGGCGTGGCCGTTGGTGCTGCTCGCGCTGCCCGCGTTCGTCGCGATCTGGTCCGGTTGGGTCGGCCTTGGCGAGCTGACCGGGTTCGGCCTGGTCCACCCCCTACCGGGGATCGCGGACGGGTTCACCCTCAACACCGCGATCACCCTGCCGGTCGGTGTGGAGACCTACGCCGCCTACGCCCTCCGCGTCGCGCTGGCATCCGGCGGGGCAGCGACCAGGGCACGCCGGTTCGCCGGCTGGTCGGCCGTCGCGTCGCTGGTGTTGGGCGCGGCCGGACAGGTGGCCTACCACCTGATGACCGTGCACCACATCACCTCGGCGCCGTGGCCGATCACCACCGCCGTGTCATGCCTGCCCGTCCTCGTCCTCGGATGCGGCGCGGCACTGTCCCACCTGCAACGCCGCACCAGCCGCCAGGAGGTGTCCCGATGAGCAGCACAACCACCACCGTCGCCACTCCCGACCCCGATGAACCCGACCACACCGAGGGCGGACGGGTGGTCCCGTTCCCGACCCGCACCCCGGCGGCCGACACCACCGAGGACGTGTCTGTCGAGGTCACCGAGGCCGTGAACCCAGGTGCGGAGATCGCGCCGGCCGACGAACCGATCGAGGCCGAACTCGTCGACCCGGCGGAGGACGCCGCGATCGATGCCCAGCTGCGGTCGCAGGCCCAGATCGTGGTCCGCCAGGCCGCGCAGGTGGTCCGCATCGGCGCCACCCACCCCCACACCCGCACCGTCGGCCGGGTCGCGGCCCGCACGGTCGTCACGATCGGGCAGGGGCACGCGAGTTGGGCCAAGCGCGCCACCGACGCCCTGACCCACGCGCACGTCCGTGAGCAGATCCGCGCGGCCCGCGCCGTCGGCGACCGGGAAGCCCTCGCCGAGTGGGTGGACCGGCTCTCCCAGCTCAAGCACGCTCGCGGGGAACGGCTGCGCAACCTGCCCGCCACGATCAAATCGGTGTCCATCGCGTTGGTGGTCGCCGTGACCGTGCTGGCCGGCATCCTGGTCCTGCTCGGCTTGGCGTTCCAGCTCACCCCCGGCGGACTGGACTGGGAATCATGGTGGGAGATCCTCGGCGACATCGCCGGGGTATGCGGGATGCTCGCCACCATCGCCGTGCACGTGGTCATGTGGGGCGCGGTCCCGGCGTTCCTGATGCTGGCGTGGCGGGAAGGACGCCGGCACGGGCAGGCCCCGCGCTGGCTGGCCACCGCGTCGGAGGCGGACGCGGACATCCTGATCGATGAGACCACCATCGCCGCCGCGCTCTCGGCGTTGCGGATTCCGCAGATCCGCGACTACCTCAAGCTCGGCATGCCGTTGCAGTACCTCACCCCGGCCCGCCGGGACGGACGCGGCACCCACGCGGTGATCCGGCTGCCCGCCGGGGTACCGGCGGAGAAGATCGCGCGCCGTCGGGCGGACCTGGCGACCGGGTTGCACCGGTTGGCGAAAGAGGTCTGGCCGACCACCGGTACCGAGGCCGGCATCCTCGATCTGTGGATCGCCGACAAGGGCGCACTGGCCGAAGGTGCGGGACCGTACCCGCTGCTCGCCGATGGCCTGGTGGACGTGTTCAAGGGTGTCCCGTTCGGACGGACCCTACGGGGTGAGCCGATCGCGGCGCCGTTGATGGAACGCAACACGATCACGGGCGGTATGCCGGGGCAGGGGAAGTCCTCGGCAGCGCGAGTGATGCTGATCGGTGCCGCGCTCGATCCGACGGTAGAGCTGCGGATCTGGGTGCCGGACGCGAACTTCGACTTCGAGGCGTTCGCGCCGCGCTGCTCGCGCTACGTGATGGGCGCCGAGGACGAGAAGATCGGTGAGATCCTGGCTGACCTGCGGGAACTGCATGCCGAAGTGCAGCGACGCGGCCAGAAACTCATCGATCACGAGGAACCGGCCGTGACGCGGGAGATGGCCAGCAAGGTTGCCGGCATGCACCCGCTGTTCTGCCTGTTGGAGGAGGCTCACGTGGCGATCCAGCACAAGAAGTACGGCGGGGAGATCTCGCAGTTGTTGGTGGACATCGTGCGGTTGGGCCGCAAACGCGGCATCCACCTCATCGTGTCCACCCAGGCACCGACCAAGGACAGCATGCCTCGGGACGTGACCCGGAACTGTTCCAACGGGATCGCGTTCGCCGTCGGTGACCACGTCGCTAACGATGCCCTGCTCGGTCAGGGCGCCTACGCGGGCGGGCACCGGGCGACGGAGTTGATTCCGGGCACCGACCGGGGAACCGCCGTGGTGAAGGGGTTCAGCGGGCAACGTTCGGAGATCGTGCAGACCTACTTCCTTGACATCGCCAAGGAAAACGACCAGGTCACGCCCCTGATCGAGCGGGCTATGGCTGCGATCGACGCACGCGGCCGGGGCCTGCCCGGCGGCCGACCGGTCCGCGCCGCGATCGCCACCGAGGTGCACCGGGACCTGTTGGCAGACCTCGACGCCGTGCTGGACACCGAGCCGGTACGCGCCGCCGACCTGCCCGCGTTGCTGGCTCGGCACGCGCCCGGTTGGGAGCCGTATCGGGCGCTGAGCGGCAAGTCGCTGCGGGAGCTGTTGGACCGCGAGTACGGGATTAAGGTCCCGACGACCGGCAACGTGTTCCCGGTCGACCCGGTCACGATCCGTGATGCTCTCGCCGAGCGGGCCACGGCCGACCTCGACAGCGCCGAGGAGACCGAGACCGACGAGTGAACCGGCCACCGCCCCCGCCGAAACACCGCATTTTCGACCCCCGGCGGGGGCGCGCCGACCGACCTCACTCGCCTCACTGACCTAACTTTCCGCTGGCCAGGCGTTCTACCCGCCCTGCTAACCCGCCGAGTGAGGAAGCTAACCCGAAAACCGGCACCTCACTCCCGACCTCACTCCACTCGATCATGCCCTGCGACACCCGCACCGGGACGCCGCCACGGCACCTCCTACCTAAATTCGTCACCGAAAGTAATCGTCGCTGAAGCTCTTCGGCGCGGCCGGTCGACTCCCGCCCGTCCCGGCCGCGCCGAGGTCACCACCTCCCGCACCTTGCCCGCCAACACCGGAGACACCCTCATGGACACCGATCCGTTTCTGACCGCCGCACTCTCCGCCGCCGCACGCGGCTGGCCGGTAGTGCCACTCAAGCCAGGCACCAAACGACCCGCGTTCCACGGCTACGACCGATGCCCGCGCACCGGCCCGTGCACCGACGGACACCAAGGATGGGAACAACGCGCCATGCTCGATCCACACGAGATCCGTTGGTACTGGGGCAGTCGCCGCTACGCCGGTTGCAACGTCGGTATCGCCGTCGGCCGCGCTCGACTTGTCGGCGTTGATCTGGACATCCGCAAACCCGGCGACGCGCCACCGTTCGCGCCGTGGAACCAACCCGGCGTGTGCACCGGGGAAGACGTGTTCATCCTGCTCAGTCAACAGGCCGGCGAGCTACCGCCCGTCGACACCTACACGGTGCGGACCGCGTCCGGCGGTAGCCACCTCTACTACCAGGCACCCGAGAACATCGCGCTGCGGAACACGTCCGGCAGTGAGGCCGGCGCCGGCCTCGGCTGGAAAATCGACACCCGCGCCGGAGGCGGGCAACTCGTCGCCGCCGGGTCTATTGTCGACGGACGCCCCTACACGGCCGTGATGGACGTTGACCCGATCCCGCTACCCGCGTGGCTGTGCGAGCGGCTCAAAGCAGCCACGCCCGCGCCGGCATCGCCGAGTCAGCCGGTCTCGATCCGCAACCGCACCGGATTCGTCGACTCCGCTGTCCGCGCCACCGTCGCCAAGGTCCGCGCCACCAAGGTCAACCGCAACGCCGCCCTGTGGGGCGCTGCTGTCTCGCTGGGCCAACTCGTCGGCGGGGGCCAACTCACCGAGCGGGAACATGCCGAGGCCCTCGCCGATGCCGCATCCGGGCACATCGCCGTCGGCGCCTACACCGCTCGCCAGGCCGCCCAAACCATCGCATCCGGTCTGCGCAAGGGCATCCAACAGCCTCGGCAGGTGGCCGCGTGAGCGCGCAACCGGAGCGCCGCTTGCAGGTCGCGCCCGAACGACCCGTCACGTCCTGGACCGCCGATGAGCTCATGGCCATTCAATTCCCCGAACCCACCTGGGCCGTGCCCGGCCTGATCTCCGAAGGAGTCAACCTGTTGGCCGGACCACCCAAGGTCGGCAAAAGCTGGCTGTCCCTCAACCTCGGCCTGTCCATCGCCGCCGGGCAACCTGCCCTCGGCAGCATCCCCGTCGACGCCGGACCGGTGCTCTACCTCGCCCTGGAAGACACCCCGCGCCGGCTGCAATCCCGCATGCGCAAGGTGCTGGCCGGCCGACGCGCACCCGCCGGCCTCACCCTGGATACGTACTGCCCTGTCATGCCCGCCGGAGGCGTGGAGTACATCGCCGGATGGCTCGACGAACACCCCGGCGCCCGACTCGTCGTGATCGACGTATTCACCAAGGTCCGAGGCCAGGCGCCGACCGGATCGAGCGCGTACGAGGCCGACTACGCAGCCATCGGGCACATCAAACGACTGGCCGATTCTTACGGCGTCCCTGTCCTGCTCGTTCACCACGTCCGCAAGGCCAGTTCCGAGGACTTCCTCACCGAGGTGTCCGGCACCAACGGCATCGCCGGGGCGGCCGACGCCGTACTCGTCCTCAAACGCGGCCGGGCACAAGCTGACGGCGTTCTCCACGTCACCGGCCGCGACGTCGAAGAATCCGAACGCGCCATGGCATTCAACGCCGACACCGGCACCTGGCGCCTATTGGACGGTCCCGCCGACCAGCACCTCATGCACGACACCCGCGCGATGGTCGCGCGCCTGGTCGCCGAGCAACCCGGCCTCAAGCCGCGCGACATCGCGGACGCGCTGGGGCTCAAGCCAGACAACTTGCGCTCCTACCTCAAACGCATGGTTGACGCCGGGCAACTACGCCTCGCCTCCGATGGCACCTACCACCCGGCCAGCCAATCGACCACCTGTGACACCGAAACACCCCTCGAACTGTCACGGGTGTCACGGCTGTCACGACAAGCCGCTGACCAGGGAGAACAGCCGTGACACCTGCCGTGACACCTAGCCACCTGCCCCACATACCGCGACCGAGGGGAGAACGGATGACTACCGCCGGGCGAATCGAGATCCCTGACCAAATCATGGAGATGCTGAAGGCATTGGCCGCCACAATTGCTAATCTCGATCCCATTGCACCGAATACGCGCCAGTCAGGGCAGCTGAAGGTCGCGGATGTATGTGCCGAGCTGCGTATTTCGCCGCGAACCTTCAATGAGTGGCGAGCCAAGGGCAGGGCGCCAAAGTGCCTCAAGCTGCCGAACGGCGAACTGCGCATTCGAAGGGCCGATTTCGATTCGTGGCTGAATAGCCGACAGGAGGCGGCCTGACCATGAGGACCAGCACTGACGTCGCGATCTGGAAAACCGAAGTTTACAAGGGTGAGCGCAAAACCACCTACTACGTACGGTGGCGCGTGGAGAAACAGCCCTTCCGGGAACCACGGTCGACTACCGCCCTCGCCAACAGCTTCCGGTCTCAACTCGTTACCGCCGCTAGCAAAGGCGAGGCGTTCGCACTGGAGAGCGGCCTTCCGGTTTCCATGCATCGCGCCAAAATTGACCTTACATGGTACGAATCTGCCCAGAGGTACGCTGACGCCAAATGGGATGCCCTTGCGGGCAATTCTCGACGCAACACTGCCTATTCACTCAGCATTGCCACTCTCGCGATGTGTAAGACTGACCGGGGGAAACCTAGCGATATAGTCCTGAATAAGGCACTGGCCGGATGGGCATTCAACAAACTACAACGGGCGCGCAAGATTCCTGACGCTCAGCTGGTTGACGCTCTCGAATGGTTGGCGACCAACACTCGCCCCGTGAGCGACCTGGCAGAACCGGAGTACATGCGAACGGTGCTCGATCGGCTCACGAGAAACGCCAACGGATCGCCGGCCGCGCCAGACACTGTCGCCAGACGGCGGGGGGTCGTGTACAACGCAATCGGCCGATGGGTCGCACAGGGCATCTTCGACAAACACCCCATGGATGGGATCGACTGGACCGCGCCGAAAGTGGACAACGAAGTGGACAAGCGATGCGTGGCTAACCCAACCCAGGTGCGCACGCTGCTACGCGCAGTCCGAGTACAGGGGCGAAAGGGGCCAAGGATTCCGCAGACCGGGCCACGCCACGTGGCATTTTTCGGATGCCTGTACTACGCGGGTTTGCGGCCGGAGGAGGCTGCCAATCTCCGCGAGCGCAACCTCGCTCTGCCGGAGGAAGGGTGGGGCACCATCATCCTCGAAGGGAGCGCGCCGGTTGTGGGTCAGCAGTGGGCCGACATCGCTGGGCGTCGGGAGGAACGCTCCCTCAAACACCGGTCGAAGAAGGCCACCCGACCCGTGCCGTGCCACCCGGAGCTGACTGGATTGCTGCGTGAGCATCTGGCCGCTTTCGGCACCACCGAAGACGGCCGGCTGTTCCGGGCAACCAACGGCGGTGAGCTTGGCGAGAGCACCTATCACCGCATCTGGAGGCAGGCGCGGGCCGCCACGTTCACTCCAGATGTGTTCGCCTCGCCGCTCGCTCGCGTGCCCTACGACCTGCGTCACGCCTGCGTATCAACCTGGCTCAACGGTGGCGTGGAAGCCACCCAGGTCGCCGAGTGGGCGGGGCACAGTGTCGCCGTGCTGCTGCGGATCTACGCGAAGTGCGTGGACGGGCGGGACGAGGTCAACCGGCGGCGCATTGAAGAAGCCCTCGGCGGCTGACTGGGCCGCGAGCGGGCGGCCCGTAGTGCCTGCTCACTGGCTCGGTCACCTGCCGGCAAAACTTCAGCGCGTATTTGGCGTGACCAGCCGCGTCGGACCGCTATGAGTCGCTATCAGCCGCCAAACAGCCGACAGTCCGCTGACCGGAATGACCTGGTCAGCGGACTGTTCTGCCTGGTGAGCGATGGTGCCCCCGACCGGATTCGAACCGGCAACACTTCCCTTTTAAGGGGAATGCCTCTGCCTGTTGGGCTACGGGGGCGGGCGCAGCTTATGCGGTTGTCACCCATTCGGGGAAGCTCTTGGCCAAACTTGTTCGCCCAGACTCCGGACCTGACCGCCTTTTCCGCAGGTCAGAGAGTATCCGGTGGTCGAGCTGGATTAGCTCACCCTTGGGTGATCAGCGACGTCGTAACTCTTCGAACCGGGCCGCCACCCACGTGGCTACCGCAGAGGACACCGCAGGCTCACCCGAACGGCGCTCGAACCACTGCCAGTCACAATTGACATTGGCTTCGAGGAAGACCGTGTCCTCGCCGCGCGCGAGTAAGTCGAAGGCCACCACGTCCAGCCGCCAGTAGCGGGTGAGCGCCAGCAGGGTGCTGCACAGTGCCGAAGGCAGCTCGATCCTGCGCACGTCGACGGCATCCGGGTCGACCCACAGCGCGGCCGGGTCGAGTTTGTCCACCCGGTAGGAGATCACCTGCTCGCCGATGACGAACACGCGCAGCTCGTAGTCGGCGTCGAGGTACTGCTGGACGATCACCGGCGCGGGTTCCGGGGCGAAACTCGACCGCCGGGTGTCCAACGGCCGGGGAAACAGGCCGTGCTGCACGCCCGAGGTCGGCTCGACAAGGTGCCGACCAGCCGTTTTGACGATGCACGGCCCGCCGCCCGGCCGGTGCCGGCCTGGCTGGGTGGTGACTACGGTGCGGGGCGTCGTGAGGCCGAACGCGGCCGCGTCGGTGAGCTGGGTGAGCCGGTCGAGCCTTCGGCCGAACGAAACCGCGTTGACCTGTGCCCAGTCCGTCCGGTTGGTGATCCAGTCGGCGACCGAACGCCACTGGTCGACCGCGTACGCACCGAACAGGGTGCCCGGATCGGCCGGCAGCGCGGCCAGCTCGAAGTGCCGGCGCCAGACCAGCAGCGGCCGCAGCATCCACCGACCCAGCTCCACCAGCGGCGCGTCCGGATATACCGTCAAGGGGAGGTCGAGGCAGCGGTCGACGTCGAGACGGGCCATTCGCACGCCGTGCTCGGCCAACGCGATGGACAGCTCGTTCATCTCCATGTCGGCCGAGCGCGCGAGTACCAGCACGCAGGGCTCCGGATCGCCGTCGCCCGCGTCGACAAGGTCGAGCTTGTGGATCTGTTCCTGGAAGTCCCGTGCCGCGACATTCAGCCGCAGGACGTAGTCCTGGCCCTGCAACAGCAGCGGGGTGTGCCGACCGATCGGTTGCGCGGGCACCGTGCGCACAGCGCCACCATCGTCGACAGCAGCCTCCCCGAACGGGGGAAACTCACCATCTGTGGGCCGGGTGCCGTTCGTGGTCAGGTCAGTCGTCCTTCTTGTTGCGGAAGATCAGTTCATCCCGCGCGTACTCGGCCGCGTACTGGGCCAACGCGTCGTTGTCGATCTCGCCGCTGCGCAGCTGCGCGGCCAGTTCCTCGATCGACATGACACCTTGCTCCTCGCGCCGGAAACAGCATTGCGTTCACACGTTCGGGCTACTGACGACGAGTAGTCTCCGATTAACGTAAATTGTTGTCAAGGCACTAGGCCATGAACTGATCGATTAGCCCGAAGGCAGCACGGGATTAATCGCGAAAACCATCGAACGGCCGTTTTGGGTACCGCCGTTCGGCGACGACCCCCTTACCCGCGACACCCTACCCAACGGCCGTTGGGCGCGGCCGGCACCCGCCGATACCCGCGCCCAACTATTAACCGGTCCTCAGACTGAGATCTTGTTGGCAAACAAATGGCGGCGACTGCCGTCCGGCACTGTCCAGCACTGTCCAACGAGGTAGTCCGGTCGATGCCGCCCGACCGACGTCAGCTGTTCGCCGCGCGGGCGAACTCCGCCTTCGGGTCGTTGATCTGCCCGAGCGAAATCACCTCGCGTCGGAAAAGGCCGCTGATCAACCAATCCAGCTGAATACGAACTTTCCGGTTGAAGGTAGGCATCCGGCTCACGTGGTAGGCCCGGTGCATCACCCAGGCCGGGTAGCCCTTGAGTTTTACGTTGAAGGTGTCCGCGACGCCCTTGCGCACGCCGAGACTGGCCACCGAACCGACATTCTTGTGGAAGTAGTCCTTCGGCCGGCCGCCGCGCATCGCGGTCATGATGTTCTTGGACAGCAGGTTGGCCTGCCGAACCGCGTGCTGCGCGTTGGGCGCGCAGGTCGCCGACGAGTCCTCCTCGGTCCGGGACAGGTCCGGCACTGCCGCACAGTCACCGGCCGCCCATACCCCAGGCAGACCCTCGACCTGCATCGACGCGGTGCAGACCAGCCGACCGCGCTGGTCGAGCGGCAGGTCGGAGGTGCCGAGGATCGGGTTGGCCTTGACGCCCGCGTTCCAGACGATCGTGTCGCTGTCGAACTCGGTGCCGTCGGAGAGCACGACGTGACCGCCCTCGAACGACTTCGCCTGGGTGGCAAGGAAGACCTCGATGCCGCGCTTCTCCAACTGCTCGACGGTCCACACACCGAGACTCTCGCGCACCTCGGGCAGGATCCGCCCCGCGGCCTCGATGAGCACCCAGCGCAGGTCCTCCGGCTCGATGTTCTTGTAGTACTTGCACGCGTTGCGGGCCATGTCCTCGAGTTCGGCGAGCGACTCGACCCCGGCGAACCCGCCACCGACGAAGGTGAAGGTCAGCAAACGCTTGCGCAGTTCGGGGTTGAGCGTGCTCGACGCGAGGTCCAGCCGGGACATCACGTGGTTGCGCAGGTAGATGGCCTCGCCAATGGTCTTGAAGGCGATGCCCTGCTCGGCGAGGCCGGGGATCGGCAGCAACCGGGACACCGAGCCGAGCGCCACGACAAGGACGTCGTAGCCGATTTCCTCGACGTGTCCGTCGATCGCCTCGACGGTGACCATCTTCCGGGCGTTCTCGATCTTGGTCACCCGCGCGGTCACCACATGACAGCGCTTGAGGGTGGTTCGCAGCGGCACGACCACGTGCCGCGGCTCGATGGAGCCGGCCGCCGCTTCCGGCAGGAACGGCTGATAGGTCATGTGCGGCTGCGGGTCCACGATGGTGACGGACGCCTCTTTCAGGCGCAGCTTCTTCTGCAGACCCAGCGCGGTGTACATCCCAACGTATCCACCACCGAGTACGAGGATTCGTTTCGGTTGCGATTTGCCAGCGGCCATACGTCTATGGTCGCACTCTTCCTGGCCGCCGAAAGCACCACCCGCCGTGAGTGTGAGCGCCGTCGCTGAATCGAGCTGTCCAGGGGCGTCAGGTTATCGATCATGCGGCGTTAACTCGACGCCCACCTACTGGGAACCGGTCGGTGCCCGGCCGTCAATACGTCAGCCGACGTACGCCGAATCCGCTGGTACGCCGCCGATGGGAGCCGCCTACCGCCGTAGTCCTCGGCGCACGGCCGCCGCCGACCGGTCGACACCAGTCACCCAGTGACCCGACCGGTCCGCGTGCACGGCGTCACGTTGTGGCGTAAATCTCGGAGATTCGCAACAGAGCGCAAAACAGGTCAAACCGGACCTCCACGGCCACCGGATCGACGCTGCCGATTCAGACATCCGGATCGAACAGGATCGCTGCTGGCTTGGTCGCCAGTCGGTCGAGGCCTCGGTCGGCGCCTCAAACGAACCGGATGTGCCTGACCCCGACCAACGCCCGGCGGAGCCTGCCGCGCAGCACACCGTCGGTGTTCGGGGCGAGCATCAGCCCGGCCGACGCGGCGAGGTGCTCGGCGACCTGCGGAATCGTGAGATGGTCGGTCCAGACCTGCTCGGCGAACTCCGGAGCCCGGAGCCGTTCAAGGCACAGGTCGAGCTTTTTCACCGCGAAGGTCTCCCGCCGCAGCGCGCCGTCCTTGCCGAGGACCAGTTGCGCGGCGCGCCCGAAAACGCGTTCGCGCAGCCGTTTCAGCACTGCCTCCCGATCGGCCAGCAACGCGAAATGCTCGACCTGGTGGCCGGCTTCCCGCAACCGGCCGACGGTCTCCCGGAAGTACGCGGGCTCGACCACCGTCATCGGCACGATCACCGTGCCGGCGTGGTTGGCCAACACCCCGTCCAGCACTTCGTACACAGCCGCCCGCCACACCGGCCGATCCTGGAAATCACCGCGCAGGCCAGGCGGCGTCATCCGGTGCAGCCCGAACCCGACCTGTTCCGGATCGCAGACGACACTGCCCGGCAGCCGCCGCTGGATCTCGTGCGCGGTCTGCGTCTTGCCGCCACCGAACGGTCCGTTGATCCACACCAACATGCCTGAGCACCCTACGAGGATCCGCGCCGACCGACGGGCACCGATATCGGCCCTTTCGGGCGACCGCGCCGGCGGCCGGCGCTGTTCAGCGGCTCGTAACCAACGAATTCGGCGTCGGGAAAGTGCGTCCTCATCGGAGTGACCCCAGTCGACCACAATGGTCGGTAGATGCCGGTTTCGGCGATGGTCAACATCGTGTCGCACGGATAGGACCTGAGCAGCACACAGGTATCGAAAGAACCTCACGCAACATGGCCGGGGTCAGCTTGCCGGTGAAGGTGTTCTACTGGCAGAACTACCTGGATTCACCGGGCTTACGCGCTGAGCAACGGATGTATCCGATCCAGCGCGCCTGCCAAGCGGTCCTTCTCACGTTCCAGGTCGTAGCGGGACTGCAAGTTGAGCCAAAACCGCTCCGACGTCCCGAAGAAGCGGGCCAGCCGTAGCGCCGTATCAGCAGAGATACCGCGTTTGCCGTGCACTATTTCATTGATACGCCGCGGCGGCACACCAATCTCGACGGCCAGGTGGTGTTGGGTCACACCGAGCGGCTCCAGGTACTCCTCCATGAGGATCTCTCCTGGGTGAACCGGAGGCATCAGGTCATCGTTGGTCATCTCTTACTCCTTTCAGTGGTAGTCCACGATCTCGACGTTCTCCGGTCCGGCAGCCGTCCACTCAAAGCAGACAGCGTGTGGTCAGCAGAGCACATCGCACGACACGATGTGACCTTGGCCGAGGTTCGGGAGGCCATCCTTGAACACCCGTACTGGATGACATCGGGCAAGAACGACACGACACTGATCTATGGGCGCACCTATGCGGGGCGCTACCTGCTCGTAGTAGCGGTCGACGATCACGGTGGGGCTTTCGATGACAGAAAACCATGAAGAGCTTCCACGTTCGGCTGACGAGCTTGCGGAGTTGGCTGCCTATTACGACACGCACGGCACCTCGGCCGAGATGGAAGACGGCCAGTTGGTCGATCCCCGGCCGATGAAGACCACGTCTCTGCGGTTGCCCACCGACGTGGTCGAGGCGTTGAAGACCCTCGCCAAGGCCAGGGGCATCCGATACACCGCGCTGATTCGAGAGATCGTCGAGCAGACGGTGTATGGCTCACATCTGGTAGCCGCCGACGATCTGGCCCAGATCAACGAACGACTGGCGCGGATAGAGGCCGCAATGGAGAAGCGGTCGGCCGGAGCTGCCTGAGGGACTCAGGAGAGACCGGCCAACTGCTTGGCGTCTGATAGCACCGCCTCCAGCATGGCCGGGGTCAGGCGGCCGGTGAAGGTGTTCTGTTGGCTTACGTGGTAGCAGCCGAGCAGGCGCAGCTCGTTGCCGCCTGCCGCGTCGACCAGGGTGAGTTGGGTGCCGTGGCCGAAGACCGGGCGGGGGCGGGGGATCTGCCAGCCCGCGGCGGCCAGGACAGGGAGGAGGGCCTGCCAGCCGAAGGCGCCGAGGACGACGATGGCGCGCAGGGTCGGGGCGAGCAGGGCGAGTTCGCGGGCGAGCCAGGGGCGGCAGGTGTCGCGTTCGGTCGGGGTCGGTTTGTTGGCGGGTGGGGCGCAGCGGACCGGGGAGGCTATTCGGGTGCCGTAAAGCTCAAGACCGTCGTCGAGGTGGGTGGCGGTCGGCTGGGAGGCGAGGCCGACGGCGTGCAGGGCGGCGTAGAGAACCTCGCCGGAGCGGTCGCCGGTGAACATGCGGCCGGTGCGGTTGGCGCCATGGGCGGCCGGGGCGAGGCCGACGATCAGGATCGCGGCGTCGGACGGGCCGAAGCCGGGAACCGGGCGGCCCCAGTAGGTCTCGGTGGCGAAGGAAGCCCGCTTGACCCTGGCGACCTCCTCGCGCCATTCGACAAGGCGCGGACAGGCGTGGCAGTTGATCAGCGCCGCGTCCAGCTCGGCGAGAGTGTGGACCTCGGGCGCCACTTCGGCCGGATCATGCACGGAATCAGTTTGCCCGGCGCCTGTTGGTTTTAGGGTGGCGGCATGGCATCTGAGGGCACCAAGCAGACAGCGTCGGCATCGGCGGGAACGGCCAATGGGGAGTCGAACGGCGGGAGTGAGCAGCCGAGCGAGCCGACCGACGACCTGGTCAGCACGCAGCACACCATCCGGGTCGAGTCCGGCGAGCTGCACTACACCGCGACGACCGGGCGGATCGTGCTGCGCAAGGAGGTACTGACCGACGGTGCCTTCGACGGGCACCTGGCCAAGGCGGAGGTCTTCCTGACCTCCTACACCCTCGACGGCGCGGACACCGCGAGCAGGCCGGTGACCTTCGCGTTCAACGGTGGCCCCGGTTCCTCCAGCGTCTGGCTGCATCTCGGCCTGCTCGGACCGCGCAGGGTGCTCGCCGGCGACGTCGACGACCCGGTCCCGCCGCCGTACGGACTCGTGGACAACGCCGAGACGCTGCTCGCGCACAGCGACATCGTGTTCATCGACCCGATCTCCACCGGATTCTCCCGCGCCCGCAAGGGCGAGAAGCCGGCCGACTTCCACGGGTTCACCAGCGACATCGAGTCGGTCGGCGAGGTGATCCGGTTGTGGACCTCGCGCAACGGGCGCTGGATGTCGCCGAAGTTCCTGGCCGGGGAGTCCTACGGGACGCTGCGCGCGGCCGGGTTGGCCGCGCATCTGCATCAGCGGTACGGGATGTATCTCAACGGGCTGATGCTGATCTCCTCAGTGCTGGACATGGGCACGATCGATTTCTACGAAGGCAACGACGCCCCGTTCGTGTTCTACCTGCCGACCTACGCCGCGGTCGCGCACTACCACGGCCGGCACGGCGACCGGCCGCTGGCCGAGGTGCTGGCCGAGGCCGAGGAGTTCGCCGAGCGGGACTATCCGTGGGCGCTGGCGCGCGGGCACCGGCTCAGCGCGGCCGACCGGGCCGCGACGGTGACGAGGCTGGCGGCGCTGACCGGGCTGTCGGAGGAGTACGTCGACCAGGTCGACCTGCGCCTTGAGCATGTCCGGTTCTTCACCGAGCTGCTGCGCGACCAGCGCAAGGTCGTCGGCAGGCTGGACGCGCGGTTCAGCGGCCCGGAACGGGACTACGGCCGCGAGCAGTTCTCCGAGGACGCCTCGTACTCCGCGATTCTCGGGCCGTACTCGGCGGCGTTCAACCATTACGTCCGGGCGGAGCTGAACTACGAGAGCGACCTGCCCTACGAGATCCTCACCGGCAACGTGCAGCCCTGGTCCTGCAAGGAGTTCGAGGGCGCTTCGGTCACGGTCGCGGATCGGCTGGCCGGTGCGATGCGGGCGAACCCGCACCTCAAGGTGCACGTGGCCTTCGGCTATCACGACGGCGCGACGCCGTACTACGCGGCCGAGCACGTACTGGCGCATCTGGCAATCCCGAGCGAGCTGCACGAGAACATCAGCCGCGAATACTACGAGGCGGGCCACATGATGTACGTGCACGAGCCGAGTCGCCTTCGACAGTCCGCCGATCTGGCCCGATTTGTCCGAGGGGCGTCCAACCGGTGAACTGGTGCCGGGCCGCGCACGAAGTGGCGGCCCGGCCGGCCGGATGGTCAAATGCACGTTCGCCGAGGACAAGCCGAGGACAGCTGGGAGCCCGAGACCGTGGACCGCGTCAGGTACCTGTCCGAATACCGCCTGCGCAAGGCGCTCAAACGGGACCCGGCCGACTATCTGAAGCCGCCGGTCTACCCGCCGGGGTCGCGGCGATACGTGCTGCGCCTCGAGATGGTCTGCGAGGACGATCTGGACGAGCACATGATCGAGGTGCACCGGCGCGAGATCCGGGACTACGCGGTGAACCGCGCCTGGACGGTCACCGAGTGGATCGAGGACATGGACGGCAATCCGAACAGGAGTCCTGACGACGACCCGGACAGCGCCGGGGTCTGAGGCCGAAGCCCAAGGCAGGTCAGGCCAGGGAGAGCGCGATGCCGTCCAGGATGTCGTGTTCGCTGACGACCATCTCGGTGAGGCCGGCGCGGACGGCGAGCTGTTCGGCGACGGTGCGCACGATCAGCGCGCCACCGCCGATCACGTCGACCCGGCCGGGGTGGATGGCCTGGATCTCGGCGCGCTGCTCGCGGGTCAGCTCCAGCAGCCGGGTGGTGGTCCGCCGGATCTCGGTCAGCGACATGGTGGACAGGTGGGTGCGGCCGGGGTCGTACTCGGCGAGGCCCTGGTTGACCGCGGACAGCGTGGTCACGGTGCCGGCGACGCCGATGAAGGTGCGGGCCTCGCGGACGTCGACCGCCTCGAAGGCCGGGGCCAGCGCGGCCATGGTGACGTCGACGGCCGCGGCGATCTCCTGGGCGGTCGGGGGGTCGGTCGGCAGGCAGCGCTCGGTCAGCCGGACGCAGCCGATGTCCACCGACCGGGCCGCGCGAACGTCGGCGGTGTTGCCGTTCCAGGTGCCCAGGACCAGTTCGGTCGAACCACCGCCGACGTCGACGACCACGAACGGGCCACGGCGCGGCTCCTGTTCGCCGACCGCGCCGGTGAACGACAGCCGGGCCTCCTCGTCGCCGCTGATCACCTCGGCCTCGACGCCGAGCACATCGCGGGTCATCGCGAAGAACTCCTCGCGGTTGCTGGCGTCCCTGGTGGCCGAGGTGGCGACCATCCTGGCCCGCTGCACGCCCTTGCGCACCGCGGTGACCTGGTAGTCGACCAGGGCGGCGCGGGTGCGCTCCAAGGCCTCGGGGGCGAGCTTGCCGGTCGCGTCGACGCCCTGGCCGAGCCGCACGACGCGCATCTCCCGGTGCACGTCCCGCAGCGCCGCGCTGCCGTCATCGCGCACGGTGAGGTCCGCGACGAGCAGACGGATCGAATTCGTCCCGCAGTCGATCGCGGCAACCCTGGTCATGCGCGCGCTCCATCCTCAGCCAACCGCGTGCGGCCGACACCGACGCGCTGCCACGGTAGCGGGCCGCCGAAACGCGCCGTCGATCAGTTCCCGCCGGGAGCGGTGCAGGTGGGTGGCGTCGACGTCGTGGTCGGGGTGGACGTCGTGGTCGGTGTCGAGGTCGTCGTCGGCGGCGTGGACGTCGTGGTCGGCGTCGACGTGGTCGTCGGGGTCGATGTCGTCGTGGGTGTCGACGTCGTGGTCGGCGTGCAGGTGGGGATGGTCGGCGTGCTGGGGGTGGTGGTCGGCGTGCTGGTCGTCGGCTTGCTGGTACTCGTCGACGAGCCCGGAGGCGGCGTGCTGGTGCCCGGCGGTGGCGTGGTGGTGGTCGGCGGCGGGGGGCTCGTGGTGCCGGGCGGCGGGGTGAAGGTCAGGCCCTGCGGCGGGACGGCGGTCTCGGCGAGCGGGGTCACCCCCTTCGCGTAGGCGTTGGCCCACAACAGCACCTTGGCCACGTAGCTGTCGGAGTGGTTGTAGCTGAACACCGCGATGGCCTGCTGGGCCGGGTCGGAAAGGTCCCGGCCGCCGTTGCACAGGTAGCGGCCGGCCGCGAGCGCGGCGTCGAAGACGTTGTTCGGGTCGCCGCCCGCGCCGTACTCCTCCCAGGTGGAGGGCAGGAACTGCATGGGGCCGACGGCCCGCTGCCAGGTGGGGTCCCCTGTCCACTTGTAGCTGTCCGGGGTGGCCGGGATCGCCGCGGAGCCCGCGGTCCCGTTGAGGACCGGACCGAGGATCGGTCGCAGGGTGTTGCCGGCGGCGTCGACCTCACCGTTCTCGGCCTGGCTGGACTCGATCTTGCCGATGCCGGCAAGTAACCACCAGGGCAGATGACAGTTGGGTGCCGCGACGGCCATGGTCTGCTGGGCCTTGATGTAGGCCTGGAGCACGATGCCGGGAATGCCGAGCGGGCCGCTGGGCACATCGGCCATCGGGCCGGCCGAGGTCAGCAGGGCGGACTGGTTGCCGACGTTGTGCAGGAGTTCCGGGGAGATGGTGCTGTCGTGCGGGCTCGAACCGGTCGCGCCCAAGGTCGTCGGGATCACCGGAGCGAACGGGGAGAAGGCCGGTGCCTGCGGGAGGGAACCGTTGTCGGCGAGGTTCGCCACGTTCGCCGATGCGCCGCCGACCATCGAGATCGGCACGGCTAACGCCGCGCTGGCGAGGATGCTCATTGCCCTGCGCCGTCGCCGCGACATCGGGGTTCGATTCATACCGACAGTGACCTTACGGGTCGGTATCACTACGAAACCGCCTCTCTGTTCGGCGAACGTCGGCGAACGTCGATCACCTTCGGCAACGGCAGCGTCACCCTCGCGGGTCCCACAGGCTCCCCAGCTTGCCTGATTCGAACCCGCCTGTCATGGGTCCGGTCGTATTGATTCCGGTACTGCCAGCCTCTGGCCACCCACCGGCCAGCCGGATTACACCGGCCGGACCAACCCGTTGCTACTTCCGAGTAGGCCGCCTTCGACGAGGTGGGCCGACAGCGCATGACGCTCAGCGCCGCAGGTCAGCGACGGTGATGAGATCGCTCCCGCGCACTGGATCGTTTCCGGTGCTGGTACGAACCGCGCGGACCTCAGGATTCGCCAGGGGCCGCGCAGTCGCCGCTCGGCCAGTTCTGACGCACAAGTGCCAGCGTCTCGTCGCCGAAGGGATTCACACCTGATCCACAGGCGAGGGTGTGCGCGAGATGCACGTGCAGGCACTTCACCCGGCCCGGCATCCCGCCCGCGCTGACCTCGGTGCCCAGCGACTCGATGGCGTCACGCTCGGCGAGATAGGTCTGATGCGTACGCAGATAGCGCGCGGCCAGCTCGGGGTCCTCGCTGAGGCGGTTGGTCATCTCGCGCATCAGGCCACTGGCCTCCAGCGTGCCGACCAGCGAACACAACCGGGGACAGGTCAGGTAGTAGAGCGTGGGGAACGGGGTGCCGTCGGGCAGTCGGGGGTTGGTCGAGATGGCCGCCGGGTGGCCGCTCGGACAGCGGGCGACGACCGCGCGGATCGCGCGGGGCGGCCGGCCGAGCTGCGCGGCGACGGCGGCGCGGTCCAGCTCGGAAACCGGCGGAAATCCAGTGCTCATCCGGGGCTCCCCACGGCCGAATTCCACAGTTGCTGGTACCAGGCGCCGGTCGAGGTCGGCGGTGCGCTCGTCCCGGTCGACCCGGTGCTGCCGGTGTCGCCGGGCAACTGCACGACGTAGGGCGTCTCCCCCGGCATGACGTAGTGCAGCCGTTCCCGGGCCTGGGCCTTCACCTCGGCGGTGTCGGAGAGCTGGGCCTGTTGTTGTTGCAGCTGGTTGAGCTGCGCTTCGAGGCTCTGCTGTTGGGCGAGCTGGTCGTGCAGGTCGGTCTTCTGCGAGAAGTAGGTGCGCAGCGGGACCGCGATGCTCAGCGCGAGTGCCGCGACGACGAGGGCGAGCAGCGCCGCCCGCCGGGTGGTCAGCCTGCCGAGCAGGCGACTGGCCCGAGCCATCGACGCGGACCGACCCATCGAGCCGCGCCTGCGCGGCCGAGCGGGCGTCGGCGCGGTCTTCTCCCCCGCCTGCGCCGACTCCGTACCGGTCCGGCGCCGAGGCGCGGCCGAGTCACGGGCAGCCCTGTCCCTGGGAGCCGAGTCACGAGGAGCCGAGTCACGAGCGGCGCGCGCTCGGGTGCTGGACCGGGCGGCCGGATCGGCGGCGGCGCGGTTGGCCGCCCGATTCGCCGCGGCCCGGCCCGCCGCCGTCTTGGGAGTACCGGGTGTGCGCTCGGCGTCGGCACGCTCGGCAGCCGACCGAGCCGAAGGGTCCGACCGCCGGGCCGAACCGTCCCGAGCGGTGGAGCGGCGAGGTTGGTCAGCCCGGTGGGCCGACGGGGAATCGCCCCGCCGGCTCGACCGCTGCTGATCGCGCTCGCCGCTCACGATGACTCAGTCTTGCGAGGAGTCCGCCGCGAATCGGGGGAAGGCCAGGTCACCGGCGTACCGGGCGGCTTCGCCGAGGGCCTCCTCGATGCGCAGCAGCTGGTTGTACTTGGCGACCCGCTCGCTGCGGGCCGGCGCACCGGACTTGATCTGGCCGGCGCCGGTGGCGACGACGAGATCGGCGATGGTGGTGTCCTCGGTCTCACCGGAACGGTGGCTGATCATGCAGCGGTAGCCGCAGGTGTGCGCGAGGGTCACCGCGTCCAGCGTCTCCGACAGGGTGCCGATCTGGTTGACCTTCACCAGCAGCGCGTTGGCCGCACGGCGGGCGATGCCCTCCTCAAGGCGCTCCGGGTTGGTGACGAACAGGTCGTCGCCGACGATCTGCACCTTCTCGCCGAGGCTCGCGGTCAGCCGCACCCAGCCGTCCCAGTCGTCCTCGGCGAGCGGGTCCTCGATGGAGACCAGCGGGTAGTTGGCGAGCAGTTCGGTGTAGTAGGTGGTCATCTGCTCCGCGCTGCGCTTGGAGCCCTCGAAGGTGTAGGCACCGTCGGCGAAGAACTCGGTCGCGGCCACGTCCAGGGCCAGCGCGACGTCCCGGCCGGGGGTGTAGCCGGCCTTCTCGATCGCGGTGGTGATCAGGTCGAGCGCGTCCCGGTTGCTCGGCAGGTTCGGCGCGAAACCGCCCTCGTCGCCGAGGCCGGTGCCGAGGCCCTTGCTCTTGAGCACCGACTTCAGCGAGTGGTAGACCTCCGCACCCCAACGCAGCGCCTCCCGGAAGGACTCGGCGCCGATCGGGGCGATCATGAACTCCTGGATGTCGACATCGCTGTCGGCGTGCGCGCCGCCGTTGACGATGTTGAACATCGGCACCGGCAGCACATGCGCGTTCGGGCCACCGAGGTAGCGGAACAGCTCAAGGCCGCTGGACTCGGCGGCGGCCTTCGCGACGGCGAGCGAGACGCCGAGGATGGCGTTCGCGCCCAGCCGGGACTTGTCCGGGGTGCCGTCGAGGTCGACCAGCTTCTGGTCGACGATCCGCTGGTCGACGACCTCGATACCGGCCAGCTCGGGGCCGATCTCGTCGAGGACCGCGTTGACGGCCTTCTCAACGCCCTTGCCGCCGAAGCGGGCGGCGTCGCCGTCCCGCAGTTCGACTGCTTCGTGTTCGCCGGTCGACGCGCCGGAAGGCACCGCTGCCCTCGACAGCGTGCCGTCATCCAGCGCGACCTCGACCTCAACGGTTGGGTTGCCGCGCGAATCCAGAATTTCGCGTGCGCCAACCTGCTCGATGACCGCCACGTACGCTCCCTAGTTCACTTCTTCGCCACCACATGGCGACGGCTTCGGATACTGAATGCTTTCCGAAACAGGGTATCCAGTCGTCTTCACGCTGACGACGAGCCTAGCTGGCTGCGGTTATCACCCGGTGGAGGCACACGCGCCGATTCCGAAACTGACCGTGATCGCCGTCGTGGCTGGCGGCGGCCCCTGACCACCATCCGGACGGCGGTCGAGGAACAGGCCGATGGCCGGTAACGTTGATCGAACCATGACTGACGGCACGTTCGAGTCCTTCCGCCGAGCGGAGACGCTGCTGGCCCAGCGCCGACCGCTTGAGGCGCTGCGCGAGCTGGCTCCCGTGGTCGAACAGGCCCCTGACGCGCCGAGCGTGCATCTACTCGCCGGCCGCGCATACCTCGGCTCCGCCCAGCTCCGCAGGGCGGAGTCGGCCTTTCTGCGGGTGCTGGAACTCGATCCGGCCGATCACTACGCGCGCTTCGCGCTGGGCAGGACACTGCAGCGGCAGGGCCGCCTCGCCGAGGCCAAGACCCAGCTGCGGCTGGCGACCGCGATGAACCCACTGCCGGAGTACCAGGAGGCGCTCGGCGAGGTCAGCGCGCGGATCGCGCTGTGGGATCAGCGGGATCAGGGCGGGGAACAGCGCGAGGCCTGAGCACTCCGGAGCAGTCGACCGTGCACGCTGCGTAATCATGGCCGGAGCGAGACTTTCTGGTGAAACTTCTAGAAGGCCGCTGGGCGGCTTCAGTGGGTCGCCTGCGCGTAGGCGTCGGCGCCGCTGAACACCTGTTGGCCGTAGCTGGGGGAGTTGTTGTAGACGTACAGCGCCGACCACCAGTTCTTCGGGATCGACAGGTCACCGCCGGACACGCACAGATAGCGGCCCGCGGTCAGCGCGGCGTCGGCGAAGTTCTGCGGGTCGGGGGCCTTGCCGTCGTTGCTGGCCCGCAGGCCGTACTCCAGCCAGGTCGCCGGGAGGAACTGCATCGGGCCGACCGCGTGATCCCACACCGGGTCGCCGTCCAGCGCGCCGTGATCGGTGTCCGGGACCTTGCGCATGTCGTCGGTGCCGTCCAGTGCCGGACCGATCATCGGCTGCACCTCGCGGTCGTCCGGCCCGATCGAGTCGCCGCCGTACCGGCCGTGGTCGGATTCGACCCAGCCGACACCGGCCAGCGTCGCCCAGGACAGGTGGCAGCCCGGATCACGTTGCGCCATCACGGTTTGCGCGTTGACGTAGGCGCTCAGCGCCAACTGCGGGATGTCGGTCTCGGCGGCGATCCGGTTCACCCAGGCGACCTGCGGATCATGCGGTCCCGGCACATCGGCCGGTACCAGCGCCGAGGCCGAGGGGATGGCGCTGCCGGGGGCGGGCCCGAGGATCTCGATGGTGAACGGCGGCGGCCCGGAGGCCTCCTGCTGCGGCGGCTTGGTCACCACGTCGTGCAGCCACACCCCACCAGCCGCGGCGAGCAGCACGAACACCACCAGCAGCGCCCAGCCGCCCCAGGCCGGCCTGCGCCGCCGCGCCGACCCGCCGCCGGACTCGTCGGACTCGTCGGCCGAGGAGAGCATCGAGTCCAGGGAGGTCGGCCCGACAGCTCCAGGGCCACCCTCACGGCCATCGTCGACACCGTCGTCGGCATAGTCGTAGTCGTCATCGACACCGTCGTCGGTGTAGTCGTCGGCATAGTCGTAGTCATCGGCGTCATCGGCGTCGTCGGCGTCGTCTTCGTCGGCGTAGTCATCGCGATGGTCGTGGCTGTTGGCGTGACCGGGTCCGTCGTTGGCAGGCTCGTCGTAGTAGCCCTCGTCCGCGTAGCCGTGGTCGGCCTCGGTGGCGAAGCTCCCGGAGAAGCTCCCCGAGAAGTCCTCGGTGAACTCGTCCGGGTATGACGGGGTAGACGACGCTTTTGGCCTTGCCACGGGGGCCAGGCTACTTGGCGCCTGATACGGCCGGCGCATTCGTCCGATCTCACTACCGCGCGCCGGTCATTCGGCGCAGGCGGCGACCCGCAGTTCGGTCTGGTAGCGCTTGACGATCCGGCCCTGGTAGCGGGTGTCGATCAGCGCGCCGATGTCGTGCAGCAGGCCGTGTCGGGTACGCGGCGGCATCGTCAGCGTGTTGGAGTAGGTGCGCAGCAGGTCGAGGTACTCGGCGGTGCGGTACTCGACTTCCCAGGAATACCGGCGAAAGACGGTGGGACCGAACAGGCCGCCGTGTTCGAGGTCGTACTCGAAGGCGATGTCCTCGGCGGCCGGCAGCGTCACCTTCGGCGGCGTTCTCGGGTCCCAGTACCGATAGAGATGCCGCGCCGCGGCGAAGAACCTGGTACTGCCGCCGGCGACATGGAAGGTGGCGATGACGGCGACCGCACCACCGGGCCGCAGCAGTGCCGCGATGCGGGCCAGCCGGGTGGCCGGATCGAGCCAGTGGAACGCGGTGGCCGTGACCACGAGGTCGAAGGAGTTCGCCTGCCCCGGCCACCGGTCGAAATCCGCGAGGAGCACCTCGGCA
This sequence comes from Pseudonocardiaceae bacterium, assembly GCA_036268955.1. Taxonomy (GTDB): domain Bacteria; phylum Actinomycetota; class Actinomycetes; order Mycobacteriales; family Pseudonocardiaceae; genus CAJCJE01. The sequence continues at coordinate 67,239 of DATATE010000096.1, read as the reverse complement.
GTGCCGCTCGCGCCGACCTTCTCACAGGCCAGTTTGGCGGCGGCGATCTTGGCAAGTCGCGGGCCGAGTTCGAGCGCGACCAGCCGACAGCCGAGCCGGACGAGCGGCACGGTCAGCTGGCCGGTGCCGCAGCCGATCTCCAGCACCCGCGCGCCGGCTCGCGCCCCGGCCAGCTCGGTCAGATCGGCGATGGTTGCGGTGGGATAGCCGGGCCGCACCCGGTCGTAGAGTTCGGCGACCTCGTCGAAACAGGCGCGGCCGGCAAGACGGTCGGGCCCGGTCACCCATCGACGATAAGGCCTCAGTGCCAGAACTTGCGCCAGGCCTGCGCGTCCAACTCGGCCGGGTCGAGGCCGGCCGCCTTGGCGGCCGCTTCGGCGGCGCGCACCTGCGTGGCGAACCGTTTGGCGACCGCGCGCAGCGCGCCTTCCGGTTCGTGCCCATCGGCGATCGCCTGCGCGGCGAGTGCGAACAACGCGCGCCCGGCATCGAGTTCGTCGCCGGTGCCCTCGGTCGAGGGCCAGAGATCGGCCGGCAGGCCCTTCTTGATCGTCCTCGACACCAGCTTGCCGGCAAGGGCGAGCGCGGGCGCACCGAGCGCCACTCCGTCCACACTGGACTCGCGGCGCTTCTCGGCCTGTTTCAGCTCCTCCCAGCGAAGGATCTGCGATGCCGAGTCGGACACCGCGGGGTCGCCACCGGCGAACACGTGCGGATGCCTGCCGATCAGCTTGCCCGCCAGATCCTCGGCGACCTCGTCGATGCCGAAGGTGTCCTCGGCCGACTCCTCGGCGATCCTGGCGTGGAAGAGAACCTGCAACAGCACGTCGCCGAGTTCCTCGCGCAGCGCGGCGCGGTCGGACTCCTCGATGGCGTCGAGGAGTTCGTAGGTCTCCTCGATCAGGTACTGGCGCAACGAGTCGTGGGTCTGCTCGGCGTCCCAGGGGCAGCCGCCGGGCGAACGCAACCGGTCCATCACCGCGACGGCGGCCAACAGTTCCGCACCGGCTGGCGCGGTGGGCGCCAGCAGCAGGGCGCCCGCTTCGGTGAGGGCGAGCGCGGCCGGGTCGGCGGGGTCTGCGGTGATCAGCACCAGCGGCCCGGATTCCGCTCTGCGCAGCAGTTCTCCTGGCTCCGGCGCGGGGTCGGCGACCTCGGGCAGCAGCCCATCGGTCGCGTACACGGCCTCGGCGGTGCGCAGGACCGGGACGGCCGAGGCCGGTAGCACCGCGCCGAGCCGGCTGTCCAGCACGATGACCGCGCTGGCACCGGCCCGCGCGGCCGGGGGCCGGTTCACTTGTGCTCGGGAACCTCGATGCCGGTGCTCTGGTCGGCCGAGGCGACGACCTGCATACCGACCGGGTCCCAGATGCCGTAGCGCGGGCTGATTCGGATACCGAGCTGCTGGGCGAGCGGGCTGAGCATGTCGGCGGCGCCCGCGCTGGCCGCCTGCGGGGCGAGCTGGCCGAGCGCGGCGGTGTCGTCGGAGGTCGCGACACCGTCGGTGTCGACGTGTTCGACCAGCGCGACCATCCACTGCTGGGAGGAGTACTGGAACTCCATCGCGGTGTTGGGCTGCGCCGCGAAGAACTCCAGCACCGAGCCACCCTCGGAACCGCCGCTGGAGCTGCCCTGCTGCTGTTGCTGCTCGTACTGGACCTCGTTGGAGACCAGCACGCCGCCGGTGAGCTGCTGGCCGAGCGCGGTCTGGCCGCTGGGTCCCGCGACGGACTGCAGGATGCTCTTCACGTCGCCGGGGTTCGCGGCGAGCTTGTTGGCCGTCGCGAGCGCGGTCTTCTGGTCGTTGACGAGCACGAAGTCGACGATCATGCGCAGCTTGAGCAGGTACTTCTGGGCGTAGTCGAGCAGGGCGACGTCGTTGCGGCCGATGTCCTGGATGTCCTGCGAACTCAGGCCGCTGCTGGAGACCAGCTTGTCGAGGCCACCGTTCTCGTCGAGGAACTGCGAGACCGACTGGTCGGTGACGTTCAGGTGGTATTTGCCGATAGCCGCCGAGACGACCTGGTCCATCACCTTGTTGGTGACGATCTGCCGGGCGTCCTGGGCGGGCGAGGTCGGCTGGCTGCCGTCGGCGGGCGCCGGCGCGTTGGCCAGTTCCGAGTTCAGCTCCTGCTGCACCGCGTCCAGCGAGATCGCCTGACCGTTGACGATCGCGGCCGACCCGGCCTGACCGGCACCGCTGTCACAACTGACGAGCAGCAGTCCGGCAACAGCAACCGTTGCAAGCAGTCCGGTCTTACGGCCAATGACCATTGTCACAGTCGTAACCCTCTCACAGCGTCGTGGTGGCCTGCCACGGTCCTCACCGAACCGCGATCAGTCACTGCCCTCGCCCAGGATTGAGCAGCTTGACCATACCTTCGGCCGATACGGGCTGGCCGAAGTGTGGTCCGCTGGCCGCCGTGGCACCGATCGAGTGCCAGTAGGCGGCTTCCTCTGCGGTGCGCACATCGGCGACGACGGTCGCCACCCCGACATCGCCGGCCAACCGCACCATCGCCTCGGCGGCGCGCACGGTCAACGAATCCGGATTGGCCGCGGCCACCTTGTGGACGAACCACGGCGCCAACTGGACCGCCTTCACCGGCAGCTCGTCGATGTGCACCAGGTCGCCGGAGACGGAACCGACCTCGGTGAGCAGCACGCTGACGCCGAGACCGGAGAGCAGGTCCAGGTTGTCGTAGGCCTCACCGTCGTCACTGGCCAGCGCCTTGACCGGCAGGCCGAGCCAGACCGCGCTCGGATCGAGGCGCGCCCGGTCGAGGGCGGCGTCGACGAGGCCGACCAGATCCGGGTCGGCGGCCTGCAACGCGGTGAGGCCGAGGCCGGCCGCGGCGCCGTCGAACTGTTCGTGCCACTGCTTCACCTGATCGCACAGGGCATCCAGCAGCCAGGCGCCGACCGGCAGGCTCGCGCCGGTCTGCTCCGCGAGCATGGTGCAGCGGTCGTGTTCGATGAAGCCCTGTTCCGGATGGTCCCAGCGCATCCTGATCGCCGCGCCGACGGTCCGGTCGCCGGCCAGTGTCTTCCACGGCAGCCATTCCGCGGCGAGTTCGCCGAACTCCAGGGCGCCGGGCAGTGCGGCGGCCAGTCGCAGGTTCGCGCGGTCGCCCCGGTCGCGGTAGCGGTCGTAGACCGCCCACTGGCGTTTGCCCTGCGACTGAATGCGGCGCAGCGTGACGTCCGCGGCGCGCAGCAGTTCGGTCGCGTTGATCTCGCCGACCGGCGAGTGCGCGACGCCGATGCTCGCCGACACCGCGACCCCACCGTTGGGCAGGTGCAGTGGTTCGGCGAGTTCCTCGTTGACCTGGCCGACCGTGGCCAGCACGTCCGGTGGCCCCGCCGAGCGGATCAGCACCGCGAACTCGTCACCGGCGACGCGGGCGACCAGGGTGTCGTCGTTCTCGACGCTGTCCTGCGCGAACAGGGATTCCAGGCGTTTGGCGACGGCTTTGAGCAGTCGGTCGCCGTCGTCCATGCCGAGGCCGTTGTTGATCACCGAGAAGCCGTCGAGATCGAGCAGGTAGAGCGCGACGTGCTGGCCCTTCGGGCCGAACTGGGTGCTCTCCCCGAGCATGCTCTCCAGCCTGCTGATCAGGTGGTGCCGGTTGGGCAGGCCGGTCAGCGCGTCGTGCAGCGACTGGGCGCTGAGCGCGCCCTGCAACAGATGCAGGTCACTGACGTCCTCGATCATGGTCAGGTGCACGCCGGGACCGTCCTCGGCATCGCGCAGCACCGAGACCAACAGGTACACCCACGCGGTCTGGCCGTCCGCGCGGACCAACCGTCTGCGCTTGCGGAAGCGTTCGCCGTCGTGTTCGAACAGGCCCTGGTAGCTGGCGGACAGGTCGGCGACCTCGTCCTCATGGAAGAAGTCGTTGATCGGCCTGCCTTCGATGTCCTTCGGCTGGTAGCCGAGGATCTCGGCCAGCTTCGGGTTCACCTCGACCACCGCGCCGTTCGGGGTGCTGATCGCCATACCCACGGCCGAGCGGGCGAAGACCTCGCGGAAGCGCGACTCGCTGACCGCGAGTTCGCGGCGGGCCTGGCTCATCGCCCGCAGCAACGCCTGTTTGACCTGTTCCTGTTGGCCGAACAGCCATTCGCGGGTGGCCGCGGCGTAGCCGGCGCACAGCCCGGCCAGCAGCGAGACGACCTTGGTCGAGTAGTCGGCGACCTGCGCGAGGGCGCCGATGTGCAGCAGTGGCTCGGTCAGCGCGTCGACGCTGGCCCGCAGGCTGGTCGGACCGGTGAACCGGGCTTCCACCACGGCGCCGCCGACCTGTTCGGCGGGCAGCGCCGAGAAGGGCAGGGCGCGCAGGGCGTCGATGAGCTGGGCGGCGAAGGACTCGAACATCGGCACGAGTTCCGCACCGGGCACCGGTGAGTAGGCAGTGCGGTACACCGCCTGAGCCCAGCGCTCTCCGAGCGCGGCGCAGGCGGCAGCCAGCTCCGGGTCCTCCGGAGGCGGCGGCACGTCAGGTGAGTCGGTCATCGTTGCCAGGCCTGCGGCGCCCGCGCCGGCAGGCCTGTTGCCCACTCCTTCAGCTCCCGTGTCCAACTGCGTTCTCGTCGACGTCCCACCGCGGTCGGTACCGCGCCCAGTACAGGCGGTCGACCACCACGAACTCCTCAAGGGTGATTGCACGATTCGGTTTCGACCTTAGTGGGCCCCTGGAGCGCTAAACAGGAAGGTCCACCCAGACGACCACCATGCCACCCGAATGGAGCAAGGTTCCACACGGAAGGCAATCACGAGATAATAACAAACCGGATATTAACGGCACACAGCGTGACTGTTGGCCGCCAAATGTGCGGCTTCCGTCCTCCGTGTGAGTTAACCGCCAACCAGGCTTTTCGGCCCTGAGCAACGGATTTCCGGTTGCGGAATTCGAAATCCCGAACCGGAATCCTCCTCCCCTCACCGGGAATCCTCTTCCCCGGCGCTCAGCTCACCAGCGCCGGCGATCCTGCAAGCGATTGCAACAACTGCGCGCACCAGTTCAGCAGTTCCTGATCGCGCAATGCCGGCGCGCCGATCCGGCCACCGGCGCCACCCTCGGTCGGCCTCGGCACGGCGACGGTGTGCACGGTCGGCTTGTACAGAGCCTTGGGGTACAACCGCTTCAGCCGGACCAGCTGCGAGTCGCGCAGCGGCAGTGGCGCGAACCGGATGCTGGACCCCTGCCCGGCGACCTCGGTGACCCCGTGCGCGCGACAGACATGGCGGAAGGCCGCGACCGCGAGCAGGTTCTCCACCGGCAGCGGCAGCGGACCGTAGCGGTCCACCAGCTCCTCGCGGACCTTCTGCATCGCCTCGTCGTCGGCGGCGGCCGCGATCTTGCGGTACGCCTCCAGCCGCAGCCGCTCGCCGGGCACGTAGTCGTGCGGGATGTGCGCGTCGACCGGCAGGTCGACCCGGACGTCGGCGAGGTCTTCGGCCTCCTCGGCCCCGTCCGCGCCGGAATGCGTGCGGAAGGCCTCGACGGCCTCCCCGACCAGTCGCAGGTACAGGTCGAAGCCGACACCCGCGATGTGCCCGGACTGTTCGGCGCCGAGGATGTTGCCGGCGCCGCGGATCTCCAGGTCCTTCATGGCAACGGCCATCCCGGCGCCCAGCTCGGTGTTCTGCGCGATGGTCGCCAGCCGGTCGTGCGCGGTCTCGGTCAGCGGCGCCTCTGGCGGGTACAGGAAGTAGGCGTAGCCGCGCTCCCTGCCCCGGCCGACCCGGCCGCGCAGCTGGTGCAGCTGGGCAAGGCCGAGCAGGTCGCCACGCTCCACGATGAGCGTGTTCGCGTTGGAGATGTCCAGGCCGGTCTCGATGATCGTGGTGCACACCAGCACATCGTGTTCGCGTTCCCAGAAACCCTGGATCAGCTTTTCCAGCCGGTCCTCGTTCATCTGCCCGTGCGCGGTGACCACCCGCGCGTCCGGGACCAGTTCGCGCAGCCGTTTCGCGGCCTTCTCGATACTGGAAACCCGGTTGTGCACATAGAAGACCTGGCCGTCGCGGAGCAGTTCCCGGCGAATGGCCGCACCGACCTGTTTGTCGTCGTAGCCGCCGACATAGGTCAGAATCGGGTGCCGTTCCTCGGGTGGGGTGAGAATGGTGGACATCTCCCTGATGCCGGCCAGGCTCATCTCCAGGGTGCGCGGAATCGGCGTCGCGGACATGGTCAGCACGTCGACGTGGGTGCGCAGGGCCTTGATGTGTTCCTTGTGCTCGACACCGAAGCGCTGCTCCTCGTCGACGATGACCAGGCCGAGGTCCTTCCAGCGGATACCGGTCTGCAACAGCCGGTGGGTGCCGATCACGATGTCCACCGCGCCGTCGGCGAGCCCCTCGATGATCTGCTCGGTGTCGGAGCTGTGGGTGAACCGGGACAGGCCCTTGATGGTCACCGGGAAGGAGTGCATCCGCTCGGCAAAGGTGTTGAGGTGCTGCTGGGCCAGCAGCGTCGTCGGCACCAGCACGACGACCTGCTTGCCGTCCTGCACCGCCTTGAACGCCGCGCGCACCGCGATCTCGGTCTTGCCGTAGCCGACGTCGCCGCAGACCACCCGGTCCATCGGGATCGGCTTCTGCATGTCCGCCTTGACCTCGTCGATCGCGCCCATCTGGTCGGGGGTCTCGACGAACGGGAAGGCGTCCTCCAGCTCCGCCTGCCATGGCGTGTCAGGACCGAAGGCGTAACCGGGCGCGGCCTGGCGCGCCGCATACAGCTGGACCAGCTCCGCGGCGATCTGCTTGACCGCCTTCTTCGCCTTGGCCTTGGTGTTCTTCCAGTCCGAGCCGCCGAGGCGGTTGAGCGTCGGCAGTTCGCCGCCGACGTAGCGGGACACCTCGTCGAGCTGGTCGGTCGGCACGAACAGGCGGTCGCCGGGCTGGCCGCGTTTGCTCGCCGCGTACTCCAGCACCAGATACTCGCGGGTCGCGCCGGCGACGGTGCGCTGCACCATTTCCACGTACCGGCCGATGCCGTGCTGTTCGTGTACGACATAGTCGCCCGCCCGCAGCGCGAGCGGGTCGACCGCATTGCGCCGCCGGGACGGCATGCTCTTGCGCATGTCCTTTGTGGACGTTCCACCGCGACCACCGGTCAGGTCGGTCTCGGTGAGCACCACGTAACCGATGTCCGGCGCGGCGAACCCGTCCTCCAACTGGCCGCGCACCACCGTCACCAGACCGGTCGCCGGCGGCTCGGTCAGCCCGTGTTCGGCCAGCGCGGTGGGGATGTCCGCCTCGCGCAGCTGTTCCGCGGCCCGCGCGGCGGTACCGGCGCCGGGTACGACCAGCACCGCGCTGCCCCCGCTGGCCACCTGCGCCCGCAGGTCGGCGAACGCACGCGGCAGCTCCCCCCGATACGCCTCGACCGACCGCAGATCCAACCGCAGCACGTCATCGCCCTCTGCGGTCAGCTGCGAGAGAGTCCACCAGGGATGGTCGCGGTCGCGCGCCCGCGCCGCGACATCGCCGATCTCCCAGTAGGCCGAGGCACCGAGGTCGATCGGGGCCTTCCCGCCGCCGGCCGCGGCCATCCAGGACGCTTCGAGGAACTCCTGTCCGGTGCGGACCAGATCGTGCGCGCGGGCCCGAATCTTTTCCGGATCGGCGAGTAGCACCTGGGTGCCGGCGGGCACCACATCGGTGAGCAGTTGCATGTCACCGGAGCACAGCGCCGGAATCAGCGCCTCCATGCCCTCACTGGGGATTCCCTGGGCGAGTTTTTCCAGCAGTTCGGTCAGATGCGCGTCATTGCGATGCAGCTCCGCCAATTCCGCCGCCCGCGCCCGAACGGCATCGGTGAGCAGCAGCTCCCGGCAGGGCGGTGCGGTCAGCTCGGTGATCTCACCGGGCAGCGAACGCTGGTCGGCCACTGAGAACGGCCGGATCTCGCTGACCTCATCGCCCCAGAACTCGACCCGGACCGGATGCTCGGCCGTCGGCGGGAACAGGTCGAGGATGCCGCCGCGCACCGCGAACTCGCCGCGCTTCTCCACCATGTCGACGCGCGCGTAGGCCAGTTCGGCCAACCGCTCGACCAGCTCACCGAAGTCCTGTTCGACGCCGACGGTCAGGGCGACCGGGGCAAGCTCGCCGAGGCCGGGTGCCATCGGCTGGATGAGGCTGCGCACGGTCGCGACCACGACGCGCAGCGGGCCGGCCGGGTGCTCCTCGGGATGCGCGAGTCTGCGCAGCACGGCAAGCCGCTGGCCGACGGTGTCCGCACGCGGCGAGAGGCGCTCGTGCGGCAGCGTCTCCCAGGACGGGAACGACTCGACGACCCCTGGTTCGAGCAGGTCACCGAGCACGGTGGCCAGCTCCTCGGTCTCCCGTCCGGTCGCGGTGACCACCAGCACCGGCCGATCGGCGCCACCGATCTCGCTCGGTGCGGCCAGCGCGGCCACCACCAGCGGCCGGGCCGCCGGCGGGCCCTCCAACTGGAGCAGGCCGACACCGGCCTGCTCGACAACCGAACGCAGGCCGACGGTGGGCAGGACGGCACGCAACAGGCCGGAAAGCGGTCCAGACAAGGGTCAGATCCCCCTAGTAGGAGCGAAAAAGGAGTAATCGGGCATAGCTGGGCACGTGCGGACACACCTCTACCCAGGACAGTGACGACGACATGACTCGGACATCACTCGGCAGCGGTCTATGCCTCCAGCCTACGTCCCCCCACCGACACTCCGCCGCGCAATACTCGGTGGCACTCCCGGTGATCGACTTGCCGTGTTCACGATCACCCCTACCGGTATGATGATTGACGAGAGCCTCGGACAGTTCCCTGTCGCCCTGGTAGCGATACATCGCCGGGGCCTTGGCTTTTCTCCGGGGCGTCCGTTTTCTTCGAGATCCCTCGCGTCGGAAGCTAGAGATCAACACCGACAGTTCGGACTCGATCATGGATTCGCTGCCGGCGTCTTCACTCGAACGAGCAGGAGGATCCGAGTCGACCCGAGACATGCGGAACCTGCCCGGCCTACGCTGCGTTGATCGGTGCGGCGAGTTTGACGACGATTTAACGGCTGGGGGTTCGCGGTGGTTGGTCGGCTGGCTCGGCTGCGTGCCGGATTCGGGCGAATGGTGGATGCGACGCGCCCTGGGACGCTGGCGCCCTACCAGAGCCTGGTGACGAAGGCCTGCGCCGAGGAGTCGAGGGTCACCGAGCTGACCGACGCCGAGCTGACCTCGGCCGCGAAGGCGATCCGCGAGCGGGCGACGAAGAGCTGGGCGGCGGACAAACCCGCCTTCACCGACGCCGACCGGGTGGAATGGTGCGCGCTGGGCCGGGAGGCGGCGCACCGGGCGCTCGACCTGCGGCCGTTCGACGTGCAGCTGCTCGCGTTGCTGGCGATGCTGGCCGGCGAGGTGGTGCAGATGGCCACCGGCGAGGGCAAGACGCTGGTCGGCGCGCTGGCCGCGGCCGGCTATGCGGTGGCCGGCCGGCAGGTGCACGTGATCAGCGTGAACGACTACCTGGCCAAGCGGGACGCGGAGTGGATGGCGCCCTGCTACGAGCTGCTCGGGGTCTCGGTCGGCTGGGTCGGTGAGCAGTCGACGGCCACCGAACGGCGCGCCGCCTATGCCGCTGACGTGACCTACGTCTCGGTCAGCGAGGTCGGCTTCGACGTGCTGCGGGACCGGTTGGCGACCGACCGCGCCGAGGTACTGGTGCCGGCCGCCGATGTCGCCGTGGTGGACGAGGTCGACTCGGTGCTGGTCGACGAGGCCACCGTGCCGCTCATCCTGGCGGGCGCGGTCGCCGGGGACGCCCCCGACCAGGCCATCAGCCGGATCGTCGGTTCGCTGCGCCCCGAGTTGCACTACGAGGTCGACGACGAGGGCCGCAACGTCTACCTGACCGAGGCGGGCTCGGACATCGTGGAGCGGGCACTGGGCGGGATCGACCTGTACACCGCCGAGGGCGGCCTGACCTTGGCGCAGGTCAACGTCAGCCTGCACGCACACGCCCTGCTGCACCGGGACGTCGACTACCTGGTCAGCGACGGCAAGGTCCGGCTGATCAACAGCGCGCGGGGCCGGGTCGCGACCCTGCAGCGCTGGCCGGACGGGCTACAGGCCGCGGTGGAGCTGAAGGAGTCGGTCGCGGTCAGCACCAGCGGTGAGGTGCTCGACTCGATGACCGTGCAGGCGCTGGTCCGCCGCTACCGCACCGCCTGCGGGATGTCCGGTACCGCGGCCGCCGTCGCCGAGCACCTCAAGGAGTTCTACGGCCTCGGCGTCCGCGTCGCGGAGCCGAACGAGCCGTGCGTCCGGGAGGACGAACCGGACCGGGTGTACGCGACGGTGGAGCAGAAGGACGCCGCGATCGTCGCCTACATCAAGGAGGTGCACGCGACCGGCCGGCCCATTCTGGTCGGCACGCTGGATGTCGCCGAATCGGAGCGGCTGGCCGGCCGACTCGCCAAGGGCGGCCTCGACTGCGTCGTGCTCAACGCCCGCAACGATGCCGGCGAGGCCGCGATCGTGGCCGAGGCCGGAGCGTACGGCGCGATCACGGTGTCGACCCAGATGGCCGGGCGCGGCACCGACATCCGGCTGGGCGGCAGCAGCGGCAGCACCGACACCGAGCGGGTCGCCGAGGCGGGCGGGCTGTGCGTGATCGGCACCGGCCTGCACACCCACGGCAGGCTGGACGACCAGTTGCGCGGTCGCTCCGGCCGGCAGGGCGATCCGGGTAGCAGCCTGTTCTTCACCAGCATCGAGGACGAACTGGTGCACAACTACGCACCGGAGACCGAGCCCGCGCTCGACGAAGAGTCCGATGAGGACGGTCGAATGTCGAGCAACAGGGCCGCCGCCGACCTCAAGCACGCCCAGCGGGTCGCCGAGGCCGTCCAACTGGAGAGTCACCGCAACACCTGGCGCTACAACAAGCTCGTCGAGCAGCAGCGCACGATCCTGCTCCGCCAGCGCGACAAACTGCTGGACACCGACCTCGCCGCGACCGGCCTACGTGGCCGCTGCCCCGAGCGCTACGAGGAACTCGTCGAGGAGGTCGGGGCACCGGTGGTCGACGAGGCCGCCCGGCTGATCGCGCTCGGCCACCTCGACCGGTGCTGGGCCGACCACCTCGCCTACCTCGCCGAGATCAGGGAGACCATCCACCTGCACACGCTGGCGAGGGCCGATCCGCTGACCGAGTTCCACCGGATCGCCATCCAGGCCTTCGACGGCATGCTGACCGATACCGAGGACCGGACCGAGGAGACGTTCTCCACCGCGAAGATCACCGCCGAGGGCGTCGACCTCGCCGAGATCGGGTTGCAGCGGCCGACCACGACCTGGACCTACCTGGTGCAGGACAACCCGTTCAAGACCGAGGACGAGAACACCCTCGCCACGGTCGCCGCGCGGCTGCGCAAACGCAGGAACAAGCGCGGCCGCTGACCGATCCCGGCTTCGTTCAGAATTTCGGCTGGCGCTTGGCGAGGAAGGCGTCGACCCCTTCGGCGTATTCGGCGCTGAGCACTGCTTCGTCGTAGATCGCCCGCACGGTCTCGTCCTCGTCGAACCGCCCCTCGGTGATCCGGCCGATGATCTGCTTGGCTCCTCGGACGCTGACCGGGGCGCGGGCGGCGATCCGGGCAGCCAGTTCGGCGGCCCTGCCGGGCAGGTCGGCGGTCGAGGCGAGTTCGTTGACGAGGCCGATGCGCAGTGCGGTCGGCGCGTCGATGAGGTCGGCGGTGTAGAGGATCTGCTTGGCCCAGGCCGGGCCGACCGCGTCCACCAGCTGCTTGGTCGAGGTCAGGTTGTAGACGATGCCGAGCTTGGCCGGGGTGATGCCGAACCTGGCGTCCTCGGCCGCGATCCGGATATCGCAGGCCAGCGCGATCTCGCAGCCGCCGCCGATGCAGAACCCGGTGATCGCCGCGATGGTCGGGATGCCCAGCGTGGCGATGGCGCGCTCACCGGCGTGCACCGCGGCGCCGTAGCGGCGGGCTCCCTCGGCGCCGGCCCGCAGCGTGGCGAACTCGCTGATGTCCGCGCCCGCCGAGAAGTGCTCGGTGCCGTTGATCACCAGTACCCGGACCGACTCCCGCGCGCGAACCTGCTCGACGAGTTCCGGGATCGCCGACCACATCGCGAAGCTCAGCGCGTTGCGCCGCCGCGGCCGGTCGATCGTGATGGTGGCCACCTGATCGGCGATGGTCAGTCGCATGTGCTCGTTCACCTGATCGACCCTAATGACGAGCGCGGCCCGACCCCAGCGTGCCGCTGGTCACGCGCGTCGCCATTCAGCCAATGCGGCCGACGCGCCACTCAGTCGCCGCGCCCTCAGTCGCCGTGCAACAGGGTGAGGCCGCGAAGGAAGACCGGCGCGTCCGGGCCGAGCGCGGCGAAGAACGCGGTGTCCGTCGCCTCGACGTCGGCCAGCGCGCCGGCCAGTACGGTCCGGCCGGTGTCGGTGAGCACGATCCGCCTGGCCCGCGCGTCGGAGTCGTCGAGTTCGCGGCTAATCAGCTGGCGGGCCGCGAGCCTGCGCAGCACCTGGCTGGTCATCATCGTGTCGACACCGGCGTGCTCGGCGATCCGCTGCTGGCTCGGCGTCTCCTCGTGCTCGCTGAGCCAGCACACCGAAGTGAGCAGCACGAACTGGACATGGGTCAGGTCATGCGGGTCGAGTGCCGCGCGCATGGCACGTTGCCAGGCCAGCGTCACCTGCCAGAGCAGGAAGCCCATGCTCTCGCCCCGCGTCGTCATCGGCCGCTCCGCTTCGTCATCGGCACGTCCTCGGCTCAGGCGTGGGTGGTGCGGTTCATCGGATCGGGCGAGAGGGCGGCAAGGCCGTTCCAGGCCAGGTTCGCCAGGTGCGCGGCGACCTCCGCCTTGTCCGGGGTGCGCACGTCCAGCCACCACTGGCCGGTCAACCCCACCATGCCGACAAGGGCCTGGCTGTAGAGGGCGGCCAGTTCGGGCCGGTAGCCACGCAGGGCGAACTGGCCGCGCAGCACATGCTCGACCTGACGCGCGATCTCGCCGAGCAGGCTGGAGAACGTGCCCGCCGAACCGGCCGCCGGCGAATCCCGGACCAGAATCCGGAACCCGTCGGAGTACTCCTCGATGTAGTCCAGAAAGGCCAGCGCGGCCCTGGTGACCAGCTGATGCGGATGATCCTCGGCGCGCGACCCGCCCAGCTCACCGGCCAGCGCGGCATCATCGACCAGCGGGGCGTCACCGGCCAGTGCGGCGTCGATCCGGTCAAGCAGCCGACGCATCTCCCGGTCGACCACGACCGCGTAGATGCCGTCCTTGCCGCCGAAGTGCTCGTACACAACGGGCTTGCTGACCCCGGCCCGGTGCGCGATCTCCTCGACGGAGGTCGCCTCGAAGCCTCGCTCGGCCAGCACGGTCCGCGCCACGTCGAGCAGTTGCGCCCGCCGCTGGGTACCGGTCATCCGAACCCGAGCTGCCGGAGGCTGCCCAGGCGGGTGCTGCGCACCACGCGTTCTTCGTCTGCCCACCATTCCGCAAGAGCATAGGCGTCCTGGCCGACAACCGAGACCGCTCACCGACGGACCGGGTTCGGAATACAGGCTTTCCGCGACCGGGCGGAGTCGAGGCTCTATTCGGCCGACGCGGTGATCCTGGCCAACCGCTGCGGCGTCGGCCAGCGCACGTTGGAGACCCAGCCGGCCTTCTCGAACAGCCAGATCAGCCGCGCCGAGGTGTCGATCTGGCCGCGCTGCACACCGTGCCGGGCGCAGGTCGGGTCGGCGTGGTGCAGGTTGTGCCAGGACTCACCGAAGGACAGGATCGCCAGCGGCCAGAAGTTCGCCGCCTTGTCGCGCGAGTTGAACGGGCGCTCGCCGAGCATGTGGCAGATCGAGTTGGTCGACCAGGTGACATGGTGCAGGATCGCGATCCTGACCAGGCCGGCCCAGAAGAACGCGGTGAACGCACCCCACCAGGACCAGGTGATCAGCCCGCCGACGATGCCGGGCAGCAGCAGCGAGGCGATGGTGGTCAACCAGAACAGCTTGTTGACCCGCACGATGTCCTTGTCCGCCAACAGGTCCGGCGCGAAGCGCTGCTTGTTGGTGGAGTCACGGTCGAACAGCCAGCCCATGTGCGCGTGCCAGAAACCCCTGCCGATGGCCACCGGCGAGGTGCCGTAGAGCCACGGCGAGTGCGGATCGCCCTCGCGGTCGGAGAAGGCGTGGTGGCGACGGTGGTCGGCGACCCAGATGATCGGCGGGCCCTGCACGCCCATGCTGCCGGCGACCGCGAGCGTCACCCGCAGCCAGCGCTTGGCCTTGAACGAGCCGTGCGTGAAGTAGCGGTGGTAACCGATGGTCACCCCGAGGCCACTGAAGTAGAAGAAGAAGACGGCGAGCGCGACGTCCAGCCAGCTCAGACCCCAGCCCCAGGCGAACGGGATGGCGGCGACCAGCGCGATCATCGGCACCAGGACGAACCCGTAGACCGCGACCTGCGCCCAACCGTTGCGCCGGCCACTGATCACCGGCTTGGGACCGTCGCGCAGGTCGGAGACCCGATCGAGGGTGCTCGTCATCTGTTACCTCACTGTCTCCACGTTCGGGCTCCGTGAACTTAGGGGAACCTAACTTACGATACCGTAACCCACGCCAGGGTAAGTTGAAACCCGCCAGTTGTGCCAGGTCCAACCGGTCGACATCACGTGTCCTCGGCAGGGACCTTCACCACAGCCGGCAGGGACCATTGCCACGAACGGCTGGGACCCTCGGCCAGAACCTGGCCCCGACCTGATCGCGAAGCAGGCGGTCAACAGGCATTCGTGGCCGAAACCAAAACGGGTTGGCACGATTTGGGATGATCGGTGTCGAGCGTCATCGACAGTCGGTATGACAGGCGAGAAGCGCTCATGCCACCATAGCTACCGCAGGAAGCGCGCTGGAGCTGACGCCAGCCGATCGATCCGCCATAGTGTAAAGGCAGCACCTCAGATTTTGGTTCTGATGGTCCAGGTTCGAATCCTGGTGGCGGAGCAGAAGATCGACAGATCGAGAAGATGGATACCGGGTCCGATGACCTCTCGGCAGGTCCTCGCGTAGCGGAGGAGGTGGCCAGCTGTCAGAGAACGCGGCCACGCCTCCGGGGCCGGCAAAGCCGTCCTATGGCGAGATCTCCGAAGCCTGGTTGCTCGGTCGTGCCCGTGAGCTGATCTCGGCAGCCCAGTTCTGCGACCTCAAGCAGCAGCAGGACATCGTCGCCGAGTTGGACGGGCTGCTCGCCGAGACCCAGCGCAGGGCCGAGCCGGTCGCCGTCGGCCAGATGCTGCGGTTCGCCATCTCGGCAAGAATGCTGACCTCCACCATCGCCAACGAACTCGTCGACCCGCTACTGGACGAGCTGCTCGACCATGCCGGCCGGCACGGCATGACGCTGCTGGAAGCCAACGCCTTCGCGCTGCGGGCCAAGCGGGCGCTGCTCACCGGGGCCAACGACATCGCGGTCGAGGACCTCGCCCGCGCACTGGCCATGCTCGACTCCGAACCGATAGCGGGCCCGACCAACACCTCCCGCCAGCACTCCGAACGGCTGCTGTCGGCGGTCCTTGTCGACACCACGCTGGCCCTCACCGACCTCGGCATGTTCGAGGTCGCCGACGAGGTCACCACGAGGGCGAACGCCTGGCTGATGGAAAGCGGTGGCCCGCACGAGATCGCCGTGCACCTGTGCAACCGGGTTCGGCTGATGCTCGGCTGGGCACTGCAACTGGAGCGGCTTGGCAAGGACGAGGACGCGGCGGCCAGGATCGACATCGCGTCGCGGATGGCCACCGCCGCCGAGCGGCCCTTCCACGACTCGCTGTTCCCGCTCGACAAGACCAGGCCCGCGGCCGACCAGGTGACCATGCTCGGCGCCGCGCACGCCCTGGCACGGCCGGGCGGTGAGCACATCGACCGGCTGGAGTCGTTGCTGCACACCAACAACGCCAACTCCGACCTGAGCGTGGTCGCCATCGCGCTGGCCCGCTGCCGCGCGGCGACCGGGGACACCGGGCAGGCGCTGGAAACCCTCGCCGAAATGCGCGAGCACCTTGCCGGCGGCTCGTCGGAGTCGGTGCTTCGGCTGTCGATCATCCGGGAGATGGCCAAGCTCTCCGGCAGCCTGTCCGAGCGCACCGACGCCGAGCCCGAGGGGCGACGGCGCGCCACCGCGCTACAGGACTACGCGGCCGAGCTGGAGAAGGAGCTGTGGGCCAGCCGCAACTCCCGCCGCGCCACCATCAACGCGCGCCGCGAGCACGTCCGACTCTCCCGCGAACACGGCGCCATCTCGATCAAGGCCATGGAAGACCCGCTGACCGGCCTCGCCAACCGTCGCGCGCTCGACGAGCGGCTGGCCGAACTCACCGCGCAGCAGGGCAGCCAGATGGTGTCCATCGCCCTCGTCGACCTCGACGGCTTCAAGCGCGTCAACGACCGGGCCTCGCACGCCGAGGGCGATGACGTGCTGCGCGTCGTCGCGGGCACGCTGCGTAACACGCTGCGCGGCGGTGACTTGGTGGCCCGCTACGGCGGTGACGAGTTCGTCGCCCTGTTGCCCGGCGCCCCGCTGTCGGCGGCGGAGGCCGCGCTGAACCGGGCCGCGCGCGCGGTCGCGAACCTGCCGGTCGACCTCTCGCACGGCGTCACCCTGTCCGTCGGAGTGGTCTCGCTGCGCCCGCAGGAGTCCGCGGCCAGCGTGCTCGCCCGTGCCGATCAAGCCATGTACCAGGCAAAACGCGGTGGCGGGAACTCGGTCGCCGCGGTGTCGGGCAGCCCGCACAGCGAGTATGACGACGACTCGCTCACCGGCCCGACATGGGTGGCTCCGGAGGCCCCGTAGGATCGCAGGCACACCCCAGCGTCCAGACCTGCCGCGATGGCATGTGTGGTCCTGGCGTGCGTGATCGACGACGGATTCCCACGATGGCGAGGGAGAGCCTCGATGCCCGAGGGCGTTACCGCATCACCGACTTCGGTAGGACCAGTCACCGCGATCGTGCTGGCGGCTGGTGAGGGCACCAGGATGCGCTCGGCGACACCGAAGGTGTTGCACCGCATCGCCGGCCGGACACTGGTCGAGCACGCGGTGCGAGCCGCCGCGGGACTGGCGCCGCGACATCTGGTCACGGTGGTCGGGCACGGCAGGGACGCGGTCGCCGATCACCTCGGCTCGGTCGGCACCGCACTCGGCCGGGACGTCATCGTCGCCGTGCAGGAGCAGCAGAAGGGCACCGGGCACGCGGTCGCCTGCGGCCTGGCCGAACTGCCCGACGACCTGACCGGCACCGTCGTGGTGTCCTATGGCGACGCACCGCTGCTGACGCAGGAAACCCTGCGCGAGCTTGTCGCCGAGCACACCGAACGCGGCCAGGCCGTCACCGTGCTCACCGCGATCGTGCCCGACCCGACCGGCTACGGCCGGATCGTCCGCGACGCGGACGGCGCGATCACCGCGATCGTCGAACAGGCCGACGCGACCGAACAGCAGCGCGCCATCACCGAGGTCAACTCGGGTATCTACGCCTTCGACGCCGCGGTACTGACCAACGCGCTCGGCCGGTTGGGCACCGACAACGCGCAGGGTGAGCTGTATCTCACCGATGTGCTCGGCATCGCCCGCGCGGACGGCCGCAAGGCCGGCACCCTGGTGTGCGCGGACCCCTGGCAGGTCGAGGGCGTCAACGACCGGGTTCAGCTGGCCAACCTCGGCGCGGAATGCAACCGCAGGCTGGTCCGGCACTGGCAGCGGGCCGGGGTCAGCATGCTCGACCCGACCACCGTCTGGCTGGACATGGACGTCCGCCTCGCCAGGGACGTGACCATCGAGCCGAACACGCAGCTGCGCGGCGCCACCACCGTCGGCGAGGGCGCCACCGTCGGCCCGGACACCACACTGACCGACGTCACGGTCGGGGCAGGGGCCACGGTGATCCGTACCCACGGCAGCGGCGCCGAGATCGGGCCGGGCGCCAACGTCGGTCCGTTCGCCTACCTCCGGCCGGGCGCCCGACTCGGTGAGAAGGGCAAAATCGGTACGTTCGTCGAGGTGAAGAACTCGCGGATCGGCGCCGGCAGCAAGGTGCCGCACCTGAGCTACGTCGGCGACGCGACCATCGGCGAGCACAGCAATATCGGCGCGGCCAGCGTGTTCGTCAACTACGACGGCGTCAACAAGCACCACACCACGGTCGGTTCGCACGTGCGGATGGGCTCGGACAACATGTACGTCGCGCCGGTGACGGTCGGCGACGGCGCGGCCAGCGGTGCCGGCGCGGTGATCCGCCGCAACGTGCCGCCGGGGGCGCTGGCGGTGTCCGGTGGCCCGCAGCGCAACCTCGAAGGCTGGGTACTGGCCAAACGAGCCGGCACCCCGGCCGCCAAGGCCGCGCAGACCGCCCTCGACGCCCTTGAAGCGACCCGCCAAACAGACGGTCTAGTGCAAGACGAGCAAAAGGACTGAACTGCCTTATGAGTCCGAAAACCGGAATTCCGAAGAAGAGCCTGATGTTCTTCGCCGGCCGCGCCCACCACGAGCTCGCCGACGAGGTCGCCAAGCACCTCAACGTGACGATCACGCCACAGTCGGCCTATGACTTCGCCAACGGGGAGATCTTCGTCCGGTTCGAGGAGTCGGTCCGGGGCAGCGACGCCTTCGTCATCCAGAGCCACTGCGCGCCGATCAACCAGTGGGTGATGGAACAGCTGATCATGGTGGACGCGCTCAAGCGCGCCAGCGCCAAGCGGATCACCGCGATCATGCCGTTCTACCCGTACGCGCGGCAGGACAAGAAGCACAAGGGCCGGGAGCCGATCTCCGCACGGCTGATCGCCGACCTGTTCAAGACCGCGGGCGCCGACCGGATCATGACCGTCGACCTGCACACCGCGCAGATCATGGGCTTCTTCGACGGCCCCGTCGACCACCTGCTGGCGCAGAGCCTGCTTGCCGAGCACGTCGCGGCGACCTACGTCGGTGAGACCATCACCGTGGTCTCCCCGGACGCCGGCCGGACCAAACTGGCCGAGAAATGGGCCGACCAGCTCGGTGGCACCCCCATCGCGTTCATCCACAAGACCCGCGACCCGCTCAAGCCCAACGAGGTCGTCGCCAACCGGGTGGTCGGTGAGATCAAGGGCCGGCTGTGCGTGGTCATCGACGACATGGTGGACACCGGTGGCACCATCGCCAAGGCCGTCGGCCAACTGCTGGAGGCCGGCGCCTCCGACGTCGTCATCGCCGCGACGCACGGTGTGCTGTCCGGCAACGCCCCGCAACGGCTGGCCGACTGCGGCGCGCGTGAGGTGATTTTCACCAACACGCTGCCCATCGACGATGCGAAACGCTTCCCCGGCATGACCGTGCTGTCGATCGCTCCCCTGCTGGCCAGGGCCATCCAGGAAGTGTTCGAGGACGGCTCGGTCACCAGCCTGTTCAACGGAAACGCCTGATAACTCTCCGACCCCGCTCTCGGCGGGGCAAACTTCGCGGCCTACACTGTCAGGGTTGCCTCGGCGAGGGCGGGCTTTTCTGGCCTGGCGTGATCGACGCGGCGGCTGGGCTGCAGCCTGCCGTCATGTTCGATGGTCGCGCGACCCGCCGCCGGAGGCGACCGCCCCTCGTTGTACCTGCCCGCCGTCCGTATCTCTTCGCCCAAGGAGTACCCCGCCGTGTCCGAGGTCCGTCTCGCCGCCGAGCCGCGTACCGAGTTCGGTAAGGGCGCCGCCCGCCGTACTCGCCGCGCCGGCAAGATCCCCGCGGTGCTCTACGGCCACGGTTCCGACCCGAAGCACCTGGCCCTGCCGGCGCTCGAGTTCGCCCGTGTGGTCCGTGAGCACGGCCAGAACGCCGTCCTGACCCTCGATATCGATGCCACCGGCACCGAATTGGCGCTGACCAAGACGGTGACAACGCACCCGATCAAGAACTACATCGAACACGTCGACCTGCTGCTGGTGCAGCGCGGCGAGAAGGTCACCGTCGACATTCGCGTCGTGGTGATCGGCGACGCCGCCAGTGGCACCCTGGTCAACCAGGAAGCCAGCACCATCCAGGTCGAGGCCGAGGCCCTGCACATCCCGGAGGAGATCGAGGTCTCCGTCGAGGGCCTTGTCGCCGGTACCCAGGTCACCGCGGCGCAGCTGACCCTCCCCCAGGGCGTCGACCTCGCCGTCGACCCGGAGACCCTGGTCGTCAACGTCATCGTCGCGCCGACCGCCGCCCAGATGGACTCCGAGGCCGGAGCCGAGGGCGAGGTCGAAGCCGAGGCGACCGAGGAAGACTGAGCTTCACCTCTCCACTCCGAAACCCGCCGGCAGCGCATGTCGGCGGGTTTCGCGTCGGTACCTCGGATGCGTTTCGGGTTGGGTGCGGTGTCGTGTTCCTCGGCTCCGATCGGGTGCGAATGGCGGTGAATCACCATGACTGATGACGCGGTAACCCTCATCGTCGGACTGGGCAACCCCGGTCCGACCTACGCGCACAACCGGCACAACATCGGCTTCGGCGTCGTCGAGGAACTGGCCGGCCGGGTCGGTGGCCGCTTCAAGGCCCACAGGTCCAACGCCGACGTCCTCGAAGGCCGCCTCGGTGGCCGGCGGGTCATCCTGGCGAAGCCGAGGACCTACATGAACCTCTCCGGCGGCCCCGTCGCCGGACTTGTGCGCTTCTTCAAACTGGCCCCGGACGCCGTCATCGTCACCCACGACGAACTGGACATCCCGTTCGACAGCGTGCGCCTGAAACTCGGCGGCGGCGACAACGGGCACAACGGGCTGCGCTCGATCACCAAGTCACTGGCCACAAAGGACTACTACCGGGTCAGGGTCGGCATCGGCCGCCCACCCGGCCGGATGGACCCGGCCGACTTCGTCCTCCGCGACTTCTCCTCGACCGAACGCAAGGACCTGCCCCTGCTCGTGGACCGGGCGGCGGACGCCGTCGAGGCCCTCATCAACACCGGCCTCGAAGCCGCCCAGAACACCTTCCACGCCGGCTGAGCGGCCTGCTGGCGTCCTGTTGACGGTAAGCGGTCGAGGAAGTCCGGCGCGGCTGTCGTCGGCGTGGTCCGTCCTGCCAGCCGCCGATGACGTTGCCGGCCGGGTCGGTGGCCGCCGATGCGAGGGCGCCGGCAACACCGCTGGGTACGGTGTTGCCGGCGCCGCTTACTTCGTTGGCAGGGATCAGCCTTCGTAGGACACGGTGAAACCGTCGCCCGAGGAGTTCGGCGCGGACGGCTTGTAGTAGGTGGTCCCGTTCTGTACCAGGTCGATCGCGTCCGAACTGCTCAGGTTCGGGCTGCTGCCGTTGACCGTGGCGCCGGAGAAGGTCGCCGTCGACAGGTCCGCCGGCGTCGCGATGCTGCCGCCGACCTCAGGGGATTCCTCGATGTACTCGACGGACTGACCGGGACCGCTGTAGTCCTGCGTGGTGTTGAAGGACTGGCCGGTGCTGTTGTCGGTCAGGGTGATCTTCCAGCTGCTGCCGCTCTGCTGCGCGACCGTGCCGGTCACGGAGTCGCCGGGCGAGATCGTCATGTTGGGGATCGGCGTCTCGGCGGCGGGCAGGATCTCCCACCAGGCACCGTATTCGGCCTGACCGCCGACGTAGTCCTCTTCGGTGCCGGTCTGGATCAGGTCGGAGTTGCCGTCGCCGTCGATGCCGACCCAGTCTGAACCGTAGGTGTCACCGGAGGTCTGCGATGCGGACGGCACCGTCCAGGTGACGCTGGCCGAGGTGTAGCCGGAACCGGTCTCGGCATAGCCGGACCAGTTGCTGGACTGCTGGTCGAACGGCGTTTGAGAAAGTACGTGATCAGGCGAGTGACTCACGTTGGCATGACTGTTCGGTGCGTTGTTGTCGACATGAGCAGTACTCGCCATTGCTGCTGCCGGGGTGACCACCAAACCCGCCACGGCTAATGCGGCGACCGTGAGCGAGCGCAGGGATTGGATACTCACCGACCACTCCTTCTCATTCAGGAAGAAAGGTTTACAACGTCGACAACGACGTTGATTGGGGGTGTAACGCCACGCCGACCGGAGGCGATATTGGCTGGTGGAGTGACGTGCAACAGTCTGCATAGCTGATCAGAGGGTGACAAGGTCGCAATTAAGAATGCGACGAAAGTATGGTTACTCCATTCAGCTCAATCGATGACGAAGTCGCTGATCAGAGGCTTACAATTTTCACACATTTACAATTGTGTGATCGTGATCCTTCGGTGACACTTGACAGATTGTGGGCAATTTCGTTCGGTTATCGGACTTAAAAAATTAATTGCCCGAGATATGTTTATCGATGATGGGAATCGGGTAGTAGCACAGCTCCGCGACCGACAGGACCCCGATATGAGCCGGCCGTCATCGATGCCCGGCAGGCGACGAGCCGGTAACAGCCCAGCGACGAGCCAGCGGCAGACGCCTGCCCCGGAGCGGACAGGCGGAGACAGCCGGCCGGCGGCGACTACCTACCGGCGGCGGGGACTACTTGCCCGCGGCGGGGACGGGTTGGGCGGTCGTGCCGTCGAGGTTCTCCGGGAAGTGGCAGGCGACCCGGTGGCCGGGGGCCAGCTCGGTCAGCGGCGGTTCCTGGGTCCGGCAGATGTCCTTGGCCTTCCAGCAGCGCGTGTTGAAGCGGCAGGCGGGCGGCGGGTTCAGTGGGCTCGGGACGTCGCCGGTGAGGCGGATGCGGGTACGCCGGCCGCGTTTGCTGGGGTCCGGAACGGGGACCGCGGACATCAGCGCGACGGTGTACGGGTGCATCGGCTGGGTGTAGATGCCGGCCTGTTCGCCGATCTCGACGATCTTGCCGAGGTACATGACGGCGACCCGGTCGGAGACGTGCCGGACGATGGACAGGTCGTGCGCGATCATGACGTAGGTCAGGTTCAGTTCGTTCTGCAGGTCTTCCAGCAGGTTGATCACCTGCGCCTGGATGGACACGTCGAGGGCGGACACCGGCTCGTCGGCGACGATGAGCTTGGGGCGAAGCGCGAGGGTGCGGGCGATGCCGATGCGCTGGCGCTGGCCGCCGGAGAACTCGTATGGGTAGCGGTTGTAGTGCTCGGGGTTCAGGCCGACGAGCTTCAGCAGGTCCTGTACGGCCCGCTTGGTCCCGTGCTCGGTCTCCACCTTCTGCAACCGGTACGGCGCGCCGACGATGGCGCCGACGGTGTGCCGGGGGTTGAGCGAGGAGTACGGGTCCTGGAAGATCATCTGGATGTCACGGCGCAACGGCCGCATCCTGCCCATGGACAGGTGGCTGATGTCCCGGCCGTCGAACTCGATCCGGCCCGCGGTCGGTTCGAGCAGGCGGGTCAGCAGGCGGCCGGTGGTGGTCTTGCCGCAGCCGGATTCGCCGACCAGGGAGAGGGTTTCGCCGCGCGCCACGGTGAAGTCGAGGCCGTCGACGGCCTTCACCGCGTCCTTGCCGCGCTGGAGCAGGCCCCTGCGCACCGGGAAGTGCTTCTGCAGCCCGGAAACGGTCAGCAGGTCGGTGGCGCCGGACGGCTTTGTCGTCCTCGGGTGGCTCTGCGCGCTGGTCACGATGCGGTCCTTCTCCTTCGCCGGCCTCGACCGGTTGTTCCGACCTCGGCCGGGGTTCGCCCGGCCTCGGCCATGGTCTACGACTAGAGGTTCGGCCGGATCTCGTCTTCCCAGACGTGTTGGCGTTGCTGGGCGGAGAGATGGCAGGCGATCCGGTGGCCGCCGCCGACGTCCCGGAACTCCGGCCGGTCGGTGGTGCAGGCCTCGCCGCCGACCAGGTCCGAATAGCCGCACCTCGGGTTGAACGGGCAGCCGGCCGGCACGTTGATCAGGCTGGGTGGGGTGCCCTTGATCGGCAGCAGCCGTTCGGAGCGGTCCCGGTCCAGCCGGGGCATCGAGCCGAGCAGGCCCCAGGTGTAGGGGTGTTCCGGCTGGGTGAAGATGTCCTCGGCGCTGGCGTACTCGGCGGAGCGGCCGGCATACATGACCATGATGTCGTCGGCGAGTTCGGCGACGACACCGAGGTCGTGGGTGATGATGACGACCGCCGAGTTGAACTCCTGTTGCAGATCCCGGATCAGATCGAGGATCTGCGCCTGCACCGTGACGTCCAGCGCGGTGGTCGGCTCGTCGGCGATGAGCAGTTCCGGGTCGCAGGACAGGGCCATCGCGATCATCGCGCGCTGGCGCATACCGCCGGAGAACTGGTGCGGGTAATCGTCCACACGCGACTGTGGCTGCGGGATGCCGACCCTGGCGAGCATGTCGATCGCGTGCGCGCGGGCGGCCTGTTTGGTGACCTTGTTGTGGATCCGGTAGGCCTCGATGATCTGGTTGCCGACCGTGTAGAAGGGGTGCATCGCCGAGAGCGGGTCCTGGAAGATCATCGCCATCTTCTTGCCGCGCAGGGTACGCACGTGCTCGGAGCTGGCGGAGATCAGCTCCTCGCCGTCCAGCCAGATCTCGCCGGAGAGCTTCGCGCTGGTGTTCTTGTGCAGCCCCATGATGGCCAGGCTGGTCACGCTCTTGCCGGAGCCGGACTCGCCGACGATGCCGAGCGTCTTGCCGCGTTCCAGCCGGTAGGACAGCCCGTCGACGGATTTGACAAGGCCGTCGTCGGTCGGAAAGTGCACACGCAGGTCGCGCAGTTCCAGGAAGGAGGTGCTCACCGGACCGAGACCATCGGCGGTGGTCACCGGCTCGCTTTTCACGCTGCTCATCAGTACCGCACCCTCGGGTCGACAACCGCGTACAACACGTCGACGACAAGGTTCGCGAGGATCACGCAGAACGCCGCGAACAGTGTGACGCCCATGATTTCCGGGAGGTCGTTGTTGTTGATGGCATCCACGGCGAACTTGCCGAGACCGGGTAGCGAGAACGTGCTCTCGGTGAGCACCGCACCGCCGACCAGCAGGCCGAGGTCGAGGCCGAAGATGGTCAGGATCGGGGTCAGCGAGGCACGGAGTCCGTGCTTGAGCACGACCTTGCGTTCGACGAGTCCCTTGGCGCGGGCCGTTCTGATGAAGTCCTCGTTCATCGTCTCCAGCATGCCGGCCCTGGTGATCCGGGCGTACAGCGCCGCGTAGAGGAAGGCCAGCGTGATCCAGGGCAGGAAGAGATCCTCGAACCACAGCAGGGGATTCTGCGTGATCGGGACGTAGGTACCGGCACCGGGGAAGATCGGGATCGTGTCGCGGAACAGCGCCAGCGAGATCAGACCGGTGAAGAAGATCGGCAGCGACACACCGGCCAGCGCGATGGTCATCGCGCCCCGGTCGAAGATCGAGCCGCGCTTGAGCGCGGAGAGGATGCCGGTCGCCACCCCGCCGATCAGCCACATCGCCGCCGCGCCGACGGCCAGCGACAGGGTCACCGGGATCCGGCTGACCAGCAGCGGCCACACCGGCAGCTGGCTGCGGAAGGAGTAGCCGAGACACGGGGCGGGGCAGTAGGTGTCGTCGGTGCCGGAGTTGTAGTGCGCACCGGCCACGATGCCCTTCACGAAATTGAAGAACTGAACGATGATCGGCTTGTTCAGGCCGAGCTTCTGTTCGATACCAATGATCTGCGCGTGGTTGGGATTGCGGCCGACGTACTGCGCGGCTAGCTCGTCGGTGGTCTGCCCGGCCAACTTCGGTACCACGAAGAAGATGAAGAAGGTGGCCAGGCAGACCACGAGGAGCAACAGCACCGCGACGAGCAGCCGTCGGATGATGTGAACGATCACAGCGGGCGGCTGGAGCGGCCGGCGGGATCACCGCCGGCCGCCAGTGCCTTCACCTGCCTTGTTGGTTTGAGAGGATCACTGCGACGAGGAGACACCGATGGTGGCGAAGTCGTACATGCCGTAGGCCTCACTGGCATACACGTTCGTCAGCTGCGGGTTCCGGTACAACAAGGCGTTGGCGTACACCTCGGGCACGATGACCGCGTCCTGCATGACCAGCTTGTCGATCTGGCCGTAGATCTGGTTGCGCTGGTTCGGGTCGTTGCTCGCGGCAGCCTGGTCGATCAGCGTGTCGACCTGAGAGTTCTTCTCCTCCTCGATGTTGCTGTTACCAGCCTGCTTGATCGAGCGACCGTCCACGATCTGCTGCAGGAAGCCGTAACCGTCCGGCCAGTCGGCCGCCCAGCCCATCATCATGATGCCGAGGTCGTGCTGGTGCACGAAGTTCGGCGAGCCTGCGAAGTCGGTCAGGTAGGTGCCGTGCGGGTAGCCCTGGATGTCGGTGTGGATGCCGACCTTGGCCAGGGACTGCTGAGCGGCGGTGGCCGCGTTCATCTCGAAGTCACGGTCGCTGCGGGCGGAGATGTTCACGGTGAAACCGTTGGGCTGGCCACACAGGGCAAGTTGCTGCTTGGCCTTGACGTCGTCGCCGTGCGGTTTGCTGAGCGCCTCGTAGTCGTCGAACTTGGTGTAGCCGCTGACCGTCGGCGGGATGATCGTGCTGGCGATCTGGCCACCGGCCACGGGCCCGCCGTAAGCGGTCTGGGCGGCGACCTTGTCGATCGCGTACTCGACCGCCTCCCGGCAGTGGACGTTGTTCAGCGGCGCGACCTGGGTGTTGAGCGCGATGTACCAGAGCCGGCCGGCCGGAACGGCGTCGGTGTTCTTCGCCTTGGTCGGGTCGGACAACGCGGTGGCCCGGCCGTTGGGCTGCATGCCCGCCGACTGCAGGTCGAGGTCGATGTCACCGCTGAGCAGCCGGTTGTCCACGTCGTCGGCATTGACACCGAAGGTGACGTCGATCTCCTTGTTCAGCTGCTTGCGGGTGGCGTCGGTGGACTGCTTCCACTGCGGGTTGGGCACCAGCACCAGGCTCTTGCCGGGCGAGTAGCTCTTGAACATGTACGGGCCGCTGGAGAGCGGGTGGTTCTGGTAGTTCGAACCGGTGTCCTTGGCCGGCGGGACCGGCGCGGTCTCCAGCATCGTCACCAGGTAGTTGAAGTCCGCGAACGGCTTCTGCAGGTGGAAGATGAGGGTGTAGTTGTCCGGCGTGCTGATGCCCTGCAGGCCCATCTTGTCCGGCGAGGGGTCGTTGTAGGCGCCGGGATAGGTCGGGTCGGTCAGGTACTCCTGGAAGTACGTCGGACCGTTGGGCAGCACCGTGGTGTAGTTCGCCGAGCGCTCGATGGCGTACTTGACGTCCTGCGCGACGATGGGCTCGCCATCCTCGAACTTCAGGCCCTGCTTGAGGTGGTAGGTCCAGGTGAGACCGTCGGAGCTGACCGTGCCGAGGCCGGTGGCCAGGTCGGGCACGACGTTCAGCCCCTTGGGGCCGGGCACCGGGTTGTAGGTCAGCAGGGTCCGCGCGTACAGCCGCTCGAACGGCACGGTGTAGGCGTAGTAGGTGTTGCCGGGGTCGGTCGAGTCCGGCTGGTCGGACTCGGCCAGCTTCAGCACCCCACCGGTGGCGTTGGACGGGTTGACGACCTGGGTCAGCGCCTCGTTCTGGGTGACGTTCCCGTTGCCACCCCCGCCGCCGGCCTGGCCGCAGGCCGCCAGTACGGCCAACCCGGCGCAGCCGAGGGCCAGGGCGACCATCGCTTTCCTTCTTCTCATACGACTGCCACGCCTCCTAGGTGGAGTTTGGTGAAATCTGTTGACGATCGAGGTCTTCCTGGCCGGTTTTCCTACCGGGACCGCGGATCCAGCGCGTCCCGCAGGCCGTCACCGAGGAGGTTGAACGCCATCACGGTGACGAAGATGGCCAGACCCGGTACGACCATGAACTCCGGATCGGCCGAGTACAGGGCCACGGCCTGGGAGAGCATGCCGCCCCAGGACGCGGTCGGTGGGTGGAAGCCGACGCCGAGGAAGGACAGCGCGGCCTCGAACAGGATGTTCGTCGGGATCAGCAGGGTGGAGTACACCAGGATCGGCGCGACGAGGTTGGGCAGCAGTTCGCGGAAGAGGATGTAGGGCCCTCGACCGCCCATGCTGCGGGCCGCGTCGACGAACTCACGCTCCCGAAGGGACAGTGTCTGGCCCCGGATGATCCGGCCGATGTAGGGCCAGTTGAAGAAGCCGATGACGAAGGCGAGCACGGCGACGTGCAGCCAGTAGCCGGACAGGCCGAACGCCTTGTCCTGCACGACACCGGTCAGCGACAGCGCGAAGAGCAGGATCGGGAAGGCCAGGAAGATGTCCATGATCCGGCTGATCAGGGTGTCCGCCCAGCCGCCCGCGTAACCGGCGATCAGGCCGAGCACCACGCCGATCACCATGGACAGCAGGGTGGCCAGCAGCGCGATCAGCAGGGAGTTGGACGCGCCGATCATGGTCCTGGAGAGCAGGTCGCGGCCGTTGATCGGTTCGACGCCGAACGGGTGCGCCCAGCTGATCCCACCGAACGCGCCGTTGGGCCTGCTGAACGTTGCGTTGATCAGGTTCTGGTTGAAGTCGTTCGGGTCGATAACACCGAGACTGTTGAGGATAGGTGCGGCAATGGCCACCAGGATCAGGAACAACACCACGAAGGCACCGACGACGGCGACCTTGTCCCGCTTGAAGCGGGTCCAGGCGATCTGGCCGAG
This sequence comes from Pseudonocardiaceae bacterium, assembly GCA_036268955.1. GTDB lineage: Bacteria > Actinomycetota > Actinomycetes > Mycobacteriales > Pseudonocardiaceae > CAJCJE01. The sequence continues at coordinate 38,694 of DATATE010000096.1, read as the reverse complement.
CGAACGCCCCTCGATGTCCTTGCCGTGCGCCGCCAGTGCACCCTCCGGCGCTGCCCGGTCACTTGAGGTGGGCGCGTCGATGGGTGCGGACATCGCTGCCGGGTCCTTCCGTTCTCAGGTGCTGTGCCACTTCGTGGGCAGCCCAACACCTATGCCAACTTTGTGCAAGAGAGCGTCACCGGCCGTTCTTGGTCGGTGGCCCTAGAACCTAGCCCCGCCGAGGTGGGTGCGCGCACCGGTGGGGTGAGTTTTAGCACGCTCCGTGGCGGGATTGTGATTGAACATGCCGCCAAACGGTCTAAACAGGGGATCAGCGGCAACTCAGAGCTAACACCGATTTCACATGATCGTGTTGATTCGCCGTGATTCGGGTCGGCTGACCGCACGAAAGCGCGCGATCGATGTCCGGTGGACAAAAATCGCCACGTACGAGCAGATTACTACGGATGGCAACCGGTCGACTACTCATCAGTAACCCATTTCAGCGCGCTCTCCCGTCGAGGGGAAAAGCCGGCGGAAATACCGACCGGTATCGATGCAGGTAAGGACCAGTAGGGCTCGGTGGACTTGCCGGTAACACCTCGACCAGCGAATGATCGTTCCGACGATCACGTCTCGTGACATCATGGTTGTGCGAAAACATTGGCCGGTACGGCCAAGGATTGGCAAGGAGGGCCATGGTCGGCTCCGCGCCAGTGCGCAGTGTCAATGTCGGTGCCAATGTGGGTGCCGATGTCAATGTCGGTGCCGATTCGGATTCCGACTCCCGGTCCGAGTCCTCGGCACGGACCGGCCAGCAGCGGCGCGACTACGGTGGCCGCACCGCGACGCAGCGGCGCGCCGAGCGACGAGACCGGCTGATGAAAGCCGGCCTCGAACTGTTCGGCACCGAGGGCTACCCCGCGGTGTCCATCGAGCGGCTGTGCGCGACGGCCAACGTGTCGACGCGCAACTTCTACGAGGAGTTCCCGAGCCGGGAAGCGCTGCTGATCGCCTTACACGAGGAGAACACCCGGCGCGCCTACGACACCGTGCTCGCGGCCGTCGCGGACGCGCTGGACATGCCGATGCCGCAACGGGTCCGCCTGGCGATCCGGGCCTATGTGTCGACCGCTGCCGCCGACCCGCGCTGGACCAAGATCGCGTTCGTCGAGGTCGTCGGCGTCAGCCCGGCCGTCGAGGCGCACCGGATCGCCTGGCGGGAGCGGCTGAGCCAGCTCGTCGAGGCGGAGGCCCAGTTGGCGGTCAGCCGAGGCGAGGCGACCGACCGGAACTTCACCCTGACCGCGATGGCGTTCTTCGGCGCGGTCAACGAACTGGTGTACCACTGGTCGAACAACGGGCGTCAGGTACCGCTGGAGGAGATCTGCGACGAGCTGACCCGGCTCGCCGTCGCGGTGCTCACCGCGCCCTGACCCTGCTCCGCCGGCTCACCCTGGTCTGCCACGTCCTGATCTGCCACGTCCTGATCTGCCACGTCCTGATCCGACGACGACGCCGCGCCGAGGACGGGGCGGTAGCGCATGACGGTCGCGGTGATCAGCAGGACGACGCCGTAGTAGACGTAGGCGCTGCCGACGATCTGCTGCCAGAAGGCCCAGTGCAGCTCACGGTCCTCGGTGTTCGGGAACCACCACTGTGGAGCGAGATAGACCAGCAGCATGCCGCTGAGGGTGAGCGCGATGGCCGGCCAGGCTCGGGTGCGCCAGCCGAGCACACCGAGGCCGAGGAACAGCGGCGCGGCCCATACCCAGTGGTGCGACCAGGAAATCGGCGAACAGAGCAGTTCGGCGACCCCGTTGATGGTCAACGCGAAAACGATCTGGCGTTGGTCAAGTGCCCTGCGCATGCCGATCGCGGCGATCACCAGGGTCGCGACGACAAGGACGAACCAGAGAATGTTCACCATCGGCTTCTGCACCCCGAATCGGGTGATCAGCGCGAGCAGTGACTGATTTCCGGCATAGTCGATTCCGCCGATTCGGCTGGAATCGAAAACCAGCTTCGTCCAGTACTGGACCGAGTCGTGCCAGTCGAAAACAAATCCGATCCCGGTGACCACGATGAACGAGACAATCGTGCGGACCGCGCTGCGCCAGTCCTTGCGGACGATGAAGAACAGGATGAAAGCGGCCGGCGTCAGCTTCACCGCGGCGGCGAGACCGATCAGCACCCCGCGCGGCCAGCGTTTGGTCGTGGTCAGGCAGTCCAGCGCGACCAACACCATCAGCAGCACGTTGACCTGGCCGAAGCCCAGCGTCGAGCGCACCGGCTCGATCAGCAGCGCCAGCGGCAGAAACACGCCGAGGCCCAGCCAGCGATCGGCACCGGCCAGTTTCAGACCGAGTGAACGCACCACCAGCCACAGCACGACCAGCAGCGAGACCACCGTGAGCGCGGTGATCACCACGCTGGCCACCGAGAACGGGATCAGGCTCAGCGGGGCGAAGATGATCGCGGCGGCGGGTGGGTAGGTGAAGGGCAGGTTCACCCCGCCGGTGGTGTTGGGCAGTGCGCCGTACAGCGAGCCGCCGTGCCGCCAGATCGTCGAACCGATCCGATAGACGTCCAGGTCAAGGCGGTATCCACCGAAACTCAGCGGGCCGTAGACGTTCACCGGCGAGCGGGCGAACCGCCACAGGACGAAGGCATTCACCGCGATCAGTACGACGCCGATGAGCACCTTCATTCGCGCGGGAACGCGCACGACCGCCATCTCCCCTACCTTCGCCACCTGTGCAACACCCTGGAGCCGCCCTTCGGCCGATTCTACGTTTTGCCAGTTATGCCGACCGCGGCGCCGAGGCGGGAGGACCGCATTTCCCGTCACAACCTACCGGGGCGCGCCGGTCCACCCTGTTCCGCGTCAGGACTGCGCCCTGTTCGGCGTCAGGACAGGGCGCCGGAAAGCTCGGAGCGCCGGGCCGGTCGGGTCGTCTCGTCGGTGGACCGCGACCTGCGCAGCCGCAGCGGCAGGAAGGCGGCGCCGATGAGCAGCAGGACGCCGAAGTAGACGTAGCAGTTGCCCTGGATCTGCTGCCAGAAGTGCCAGTGCCTCGGGTTGGGCATCCACCACTGCGGGGCGATGGTGAACAGCAGCAGTCCGGCGAACGCGACCAGCAGGGGCAGCACGGCGCGCCGTCGCCTGCCGAGCATGACCAGGCTCAGCACCAGCGGCACCGACCACACCCAGTGGTGCGACCAGGAGATCGGCGAGGCGAGCAGTTCCAGCACGCCGTTGAGGCTCAGCGCGAGCACCCATTGGCCCGCGGCGAGCGCGCGGCGCATGGCCAGCACGGCGAGTACGGCGAACACCGCGACAAGGGCGAGGTAGACCGCGCTGCGCAGCGGTGGCTGTAGGCCGAACCGCATCAGCACCGCGGTGATCGACTGGTTGCCGATGTAGCCGAGACCGATGCGGTTGGTCTGGTAGGCGACCTTCGTCCAGTAGCTGACCGAGTCGTGCCAGTCGAGCACGAACCCGATGCCCGCGCAGACCACGAAGGAGATCCCGGCCCGCAGCGCCGAGCGCCAGTCCTTGCGCAGCAGGAAGAACAGCACGAACGCGGCCGGGGTCAGCTTCACGGCGGCGGCCAGTCCGATCAGGGCGCCGCGTGGCCAGCGGGAGCGCGCGGCAAGGCAGTCGAGCGCGACGAGACCCATCAGCAGCAGGTTGATCTGGCCGTAGCTGAGCGTCGAGCGGACCGGCTCGAACACCAGCGCGACCGGCAGCAGGATGCCCAGCGCCAGCCAGTGCTTCCTGCCGAGGCCGCGCGGGTAGAAGGTGCGCAGCGACACCAGCAGGACCGCCGCGAGGCAGAGCACGGACAGCACGGTGATCTCGATGCTGGCCAGCGCGAAGGGCTGCACGGCCAGCGGGGTGAACAGGATCGCCGACAGCGGCGGATAGAGGAAGGGCAGCGTGCCGCCGTGCGCGGTCCTGATCGGCTCGTAGAGGTTGTGCCCTGCCAGCCACAGCCGGGAGCCGATCCGGTAGACGTCGAGGTCGACCCGGTAGTCGCCGATGGCCGAACCGGGCGACCACGGGGCCCGCGCGATCAGCAGGACGACGCCGATGGACGCCGCGCCGAGGAAGGTCGTGACCAGCACGGTCGATCGCGGCCGCCTGGCTAACCACCGCAGCAGCGACCCGGCCGATTTCACCGACCTGGCTGCCAACGACTTCGTTCGGGGCCCGATCCGCCCTGCGAGCATGCTTCGCCTGCGCGCGGGTGCGCGGTCAATCGTCATCTCCCCGACTTCCCTGTTGGAATCCATTGCTAACCTGCGGCCAACGGCTACTTTGAGTAGCCGCCAGCAGGCACCTTCCCCGTTTCGGGCGTTATGTCTACCGCAACGGGGGAACTCGGTCGCCGACGACCTCCGGTCGGGCGCCCCGACCTCCGGCCAACTCCCGCAACGCCCTGCGGCTACTGGCCGGTATATGACTACTGGCCGGTAAATGTATTGTCAGAGGTCGGTTGATCGCGTTCCGTGGAGGCGCCGTGCCCGAGGTCGGAAACATCATTGCCGAGCTGGCCGAGATCGTCGGCTCGGGCAACGCGCTGGCCGGCGCCGATGCCGCCGAGGACTACGGGCACGACGAGGCGCTGGCCACCGAGGCCGTCCGGCCCGCCTACGTGGTGCGGCCCGCCGATGCCGAGCAGGTCGCCGCCGTGGTGCGGATCGCCGCGCGATACGGGCTCCCGGTCACCGCGCGCGGCTCCGGCAGCGGCATGTGCGGAGCGTGCCGGCCGAGCAGCAACGGCATCGTGGTCTCCTTCGAACGGATGAACGCTGTCGTTGAGATAGACGTGCGAAACCAGGTCGCGGTTGTCCAGCCGGGCGTCACACTGTCCGAACTGGCCGAGCGGGCCGAGGCTGCCGGGCTCACCTACCCGGTTTCCCCTGGTGAACTCAGTGCCAGCCTCGGCGGCACCATCGCGACCAACGCGGGTGGGATGCGCGCGGTGCGCTACGGCGTCACCCGCAACCACGTCCTGGGCCTACAGGCCGTGCTCGGTACCGGGGAGACCATCCGCAGCGGCGGCAAACTGGCCAAGATCAGCAGCGGCTACGACCTGACCCAACTGATCACCGGGTCCGAGGGCACCCTGGCGCTGGTCACCGAGGCCATCGTCAAGCTACAGCCGAAACCGGCGGCCAGCCGGACCGTGCTCGCGCCGTTCGCCGATCTCTACGCGGTGATCGGAGCGGTACCGAAGATCATCGCTACCGGCGTACAGCCGAGCATCCTCGAGTACATCGACGCGTTCACCATGGCCACGATCACCTATCAGACAAAGCTTTCGCTCGGCATTCCGGACTCCGTGCGCGAGAACGCGGAGGCCTATCTCGTCGTCCAGCTGGAGAACAGCGAACAGTCCAGAGTGGACGAAGATATCGAGAAGGTCGGCGAGTTGCTCGGCGACCTCGGCGCGATCGACGTCTATGTCCTGGACGGCAATCCCGCGCACAAGCTCATCGAGGCGCGCGAACACGCCTTCTGGACCGCGAAGGCCGCCGGTGCGCACGAGATCATCGACATCGTGGTGCCGCGGGATGCCATGCCGGAGTTCTTCAGCTCGGTGCGCACACTCGTCGAGCGGATCGGTTCCGGTTCGGGCGGCGCCGGCTGTGGCCATGCCGGCGACGGCAACGTGCATCTCGCCGTGTTCCAGGCCGATCCGAAAATCCGGGCGGAGCTGGTGCACGGCATGTTCGAGCTGGGGATCTCCCTCGGTGGCGCGATCTCCGGTGAGCACGGCATCGGCCGGGACAAAAAGCAGCACTTCCTCGCCCTGGAGGATCCGGCGAAACTGGAGCTGATGCGGCGGATCAAGACCGCGTTCGACCCGGCCGGCATCCTCAATCCCGGCGTCCTGCTCGACTGATCTCCATCGACCGAGCCATCTTCGACCGAACCGCCGCACCCACCTCACGAACGAGAAGGCCATGACCAACGCGGAATCACCGAACCCGTCACCGTCGGACTACAACGGCGCCCAGGCGTTGATCAGCACACTGGTCGACTCCGGGGTCGAGGTCTGCTTCGCCAACCCCGGCACCTCGGAGATGCACTTCGTCGCCGCGCTGGACTCGGTGCCGGCGATGCGCGGGGTGCTGGCCCTGTTCGAAGGGGTGGTCACCGGCGCGGCCGACGGCTACGCCCGGATGGCCGGCAAGCCGGCCGCGACCCTGCTGCACCTAGGCCCCGGCCTCGGCAACGGCCTTGCCAACCTGCACAACGCCCGCCGCGCGCACACCCCGATCGTCAATGTGGTCGGCGATCACGCCACCTACCACAAGAAGTACGACGCCCCACTCGAATCGGACATCGACGCGGTGGCCGGCACGGTGTCCGGCTGGCTGCGGCGCAGCGAGAGTGTCGCGGAGGTCGCGACGGACGCGGCAGAAGCGGTCGCGGCGGCGGCCGGTCCGCCCGGCCAGATCGCGACGCTGATCCTGCCCGCCGACGCTTCCTGGTCCCCCGGTGGGAAACCGGCCGCGCCGGTCGAACCGAAGCCCAGCGAACTCGTTGCCGACGCGGTCTGCGCCGATCTCGCCACGCTGCTCGGCGCCGGCGAGTCGACCGTGCTGCTGCTCGGTGGAACGGCCACCCACGAGGACGGGTTGCGCGCCGCCAGCCGGATCGCGGCGGCGACCGGGGCGAAGGTGTTCGCGGAGACCTTTCCGGCGCGCATCCAGCGCGGCGCGGGCCTGCCGAACGTCGAACGGCTCGGCTACCTCGCCGAACAGGTCGCCTACCAGCTCACCGACGTCAAGCACATCATCCTGGCCGGGGCCCGTTCGCCGGTGTCCTTCTTCGCCTATCCCGGCAAGGCCAGCGACCTCGTGCCCGAAGGTACCCAGGTGCACACCCTGGCCAACGACACCACCGAGGACGCGGCCGAGGCGCTGTCCAGGCTGGCCGAACTGGTCGCCGAGGGCACCGAGCCGGTACTGGCGCCCGAGCACCGCCCCGACCTGCCGGCCGGTCCGCTGACCGCGCAGAACTGGGTCGAGGTCATCGGCGCCCTGCTGCCCGAGCGGGCGATCATCGCCGACGAGGCGAACACCTCCGGCGTGCTGCTGCCCGCCGCGACGGCCGGCGCGCCGGCCCACGATGTGCTGACGCTGACCGGTGGCGCGATCGGCTACGGCCTTCCGGTGGCCACCGGCGCGGCGATCGCCTGCCCGGACCGGCCGGTGATCTGCCTTGAGGCCGACGGCAGCGCGATGTACACGCTGTCGGCGCTGTGGACGCACGCGCGGGAGAACCTGGACATCACCACGATCGTCCTTGCCAACAGCGCGTACGCGATCCTGCGGATGGAGCTGCAACGGGTCGGTGCGCAGGAGGCCGGTCCGAAGGCCGCCGACCTGCTCGACCTGTCCCGGCCCAACCTCGACTTCGTCTCGCTGGCCAACGGCATGGGCGTGCCGGCGAGCAGGGCGACCACGGCCGAGGAGCTGGCCACCCTGCTGACCACCGCGCTGGCCGAGCCGGGACCGCACCTGATCGAGGCCGTCGTCCCCTCGATGATGTAGCCGCTGACCTGCGCCTCGGCCTGCCGATCTCCGGCCGGCCGAGGCCACGGTCAGGGACCTGGGACTTACGGAACCGGGTAGGACTCTTTCACCTGATCGGCCTAATCAGGCCGGCCGGATGCCTGCCGATACAAATGACGTCAGCCACTTCGGCTCTCCCCCCAGCAGTACAGATGGTGGCTTCGGCCGCGCATGGCATGCTGGAGTGTGTGTTGATGAGTCAGTCGGTCACGACAGCGGCCATGCTGCTGCACGAGGCGCAGTCCCGGAGTTTCCTCGGCGCCATCGGGCACGGGATCGTGGTGCTCATCCTGGTGATCTTCTTCATCGGCCTTGTGATCGGCCTCGTCGTCGGCTTCCTGGTCGGTCGCCTGTTCGCCCGCCGCAACTGACGGCCTCTGGATACGACAACAGGCCCCGAGACGGCGTCCAAGGGCCTGTTGTCGAGCCTGCTTCAGTCCTTCGGGCCGCCGGCAACGTAGATGACCTGGCCGGAGACGAACGAGGCGCCCTCGCTGACCAGGAACGACACGGTGTGCGCGATGTCGTCGGGCTTGCCGACCCTGCCGACCGGGATCTGCGTCGCGGCGGCGGCCTGCATGTCCTCGAAGGACACCTTCAGCCGCTCGGCGGTGGACTTGGTCATCTCGGTGACGATGAAGCCGGGCGCGATCGCGTTCACCGTGACGTTGAACTTGCCCAGCTCGATGGCCAGGGTCTTGGTGAAGCCCTGCATGCCCGCCTTGGCCGCCGAGTAGTTCGCCTGGCCCCGGTTGCCCAGCGCCGAGGTGGAGGACAGGTTCACGATCCGGCCCCACTTGGCCTCGGTCATGTACGCCTGCACCGCGCGCGACATCAGGAAGGCGCCGCGCAAATGCACGCCGAGCACGGTGTCCCAGTCGTTCTCGGTCATCTTGAACAGCAGGTTGTCCTTGGTGACCCCGGCATTGTTGACGAGGACGGTCGGGTTGCCCAGTTCGTCGGCGACCCTGGAGACCGCGGCCGACACCGCTGCCGCGTCGCTGACATCCGCGCCGACCGCGATGGCGCGCCGGCCGTCGCCGGTGATCTCCTTGGCGGTCCTGGCCGCCGACTCCTCGTCGAGGTCGAGTACGCCGACGGCGAACCCGTCGTGGGCGAGGCGTTTGGCCGTGGCCGCGCCGATGCCGCGAGCGGCCCCGGTCACGATCGCTACTCGGTCGGTCACGATTACTCCTTCACTCACACAGTCCTCAGTGGACTTCTCAGTTGTTCGGGCGGACGAGTACCCGCGCCACGGTGCCGGCGGCGAGGTCGCGGAAGCCCTCGGCGACCTCGGAAAGGCCGATCTCCCTGCTGACCAACGATTTCAGGTCCAACTCGCCGCTGCGCACCTGGTCGAAATAGGCCGGCAGATCGCGCCGCGCGTCGAGCGAACCGTTCACGCACGGCAGAATGCGGCGGGCGAAGTAGAACAGTTCGAGTGAGGTGAAGTCGACGACCTCGGTCTTGCCGCCGATACCGACAATGGTCAGCGCACCACCGCGCCGGGCCATCTTCCAGCCGTCCTTGATGGTCGCGGCGAGTCCGACGCAGTCCACGACGTGATCGGCGCCGCGCCCCTCGGTCAGGTCGCGGATCTGCTTGCGCGCCTCGGGCCCTGCCGACAGGGCGGCGGTCGCGCCGAGCCGCTTGGCCAGTTCGAGTTTCTCCTCGACCCGGTCGATCGCCACGATCGTGGCGGCACCGGCGATCCGGGCGCCCTGCACGGCGGAGAGGCCGACGCCGCCGAGTCCGATCACCACCACCGACTCACCGGGCGCCACCTTCGCGGTGGTACGCACCGCGCCGACACCGGTGGTGACCGCGCAGCCGAGCAACGCGGCCTCGGCGAGCGGAATGTCTTCGGGCAACCGGTAGCAGGCGTTCGCGGCGACCACGGTCTGCTCGGCGAAGGCAGCGGTCGACAGGCCGGGATAGATCTCGGCGCCCGCCTCGTCGGTGGCGTAGGGCCGCTGGCCACGGTCGGCGGCGTGCTCGCACAAGTGCGCCTCGTCGTGCGCACAGAACCAGCAGGCGCGGCAGGGCGGATTCCACAGCAGCAGCACCGGATCGCCGACCGCGAGGTCGGTCACCTCCGGCCCCAGCTCGACGACGACACCGGCCGCTTCGTGGCCGAGTACCGCTGGCCGGACCTGGGCCATCACCCCGGTGGACAGCGAAAGGTCGGAGTGGCACAGGCTGGCTGCCTCGATCCGCACCCGCACCTCGCCGGGGCCAGGGGCATTGAGCTGGATCCGTTCCACGGTCAGCGGTCCGTCGACATCGCGGGTCACCACCGCCGCGCTCGAGCGCCGTTGCTCGTCAGCCACTGTCTCCGCCCACCTCCGCCGTGCCGTACCCGTGGCGACCTACCCGCCAGTCGCGGTAGGTCGCACTCAATCACGGGGCCAGCGGACCGGCAAGAGCGCGGAGTGTGCCGGTGCTCACCCACCGAAGCGGGCGCGGCACCCCGCCAACGGAGGTCAGGCGTTCGCCGCGGCGAGCGCCTCGGCCCACAGCCGCAGACCCTCGTCGACCTGCGCCGAGTCGACCACCAGCGGCGGGATCATCCGCACGACGTTGCCGAAGGGGCCGCAGGTCAGCAGCAGCATGCCGCGTTCGGCGGCGGCCTGCTGCACCTTGGCCGCGCTCGCGCCGTCCGGGCTGCCGTCCGGCGCCGTGAATTCCGAGGCGACCATCAGGCCGATGCCGCGCACGTCCCCGATCACCGGATGGTCCTTGGCGACCGCGCGGGCACCGTCGAGCAGCCGGGCGCCCTCGGAGGCCGCGTTCTCGACAAGGCCTTCGTCGAGAATGACCTCCAGGGTGGCGATGGCCGCTGCGCAGGCGACCGCGTTGCCGCCGTAGGTGCCGCCCTGCGAACCGGGCCGGGCACGCCGCATCAGCTCGGTCGACGCGGCGATACCGGACAGCGGGAAGCCGCTGGCCAGACCTTTCGCGGTGATCAGCACATCGGGATGCACGCCGAAGTGCTCGTGGCCCCAGAACTTCCCGGTCCTGCCGAACCCGGTCTGCACCTCGTCGGCGATCAGCAGGATGCCGTGCGCGTCGGCGCGTTCCCGAAGCCCGGCAAGGAAACCGGGCGTTGCCGGCACGTAGCCGCCCTCGCCGAGCACCGGTTCGATCAGCAGTGCCGCGGTCTCCTCCGGTGCGCTCACCGTCGCGAACAGGTAGTCCAGCTCACGAAGGGCGAAGTCGGTCGCCGTCGCCTCGTCCCAGCCGTAGCGGTAGGCGTACGGGAACGGCGCGACCTGAACGCCGGCCATCAGCGGCGCGAAACCGGTACGGATCTTGGTGCCGGAGGTGGTCAGTGAGGCGGCACCGATGCTGCGACCGTGGAATCCGCCCTGGAACACGACGATGTTCGGCCGCCCGGTGGCCTGCCGCGCCAGCCGCAGCGCGGCCTCGACGGCCTCGGAGCCGGAGTTGGCGAAGAACACCGAGTCCAGCCCGGCCGGCAGCACCTCGCCGAGCCGGTCGGCGAGTTCCAGCAGTGGTTTGTGCATGACCGTCGTGTACTGGCCGTGGATGAGCTTGCCGACCTGTTCCTGAGCGGCGGCAACGACGCGCGGGTGACAGTGGCCGGTACTGGTGACGCCGATACCGGCGGTGAAGTCGAGGTAGCGCCGGCCGGACTCGTCGAAAACATAGACACCTTCACCACGCTCAACGAGCACCGGCGTGGCCTGCTTGAGCAGCGGTGAGAGATGAGCCATAGCGGCGCTCCTGACGTGGGCGTTCGTTGACAAACATGCTTACCATGGCCTTGGTGTGCGTACCACAGACACAGTGTGCGCGACGCACCGCCGCGGTGGACGATCAAGGCAATGACAACTAAAAGGCAGTGGACAACTAAAAGGAGGGCAACCGTGAGTTCGCAACGAGAAGCCGAGGTTGTCGCCCGAGTCCACAAAGACCTTTTCATCGACGGAAAATGGCGGGCGGCCGGTGACGGCGGCACGTTCACCGTCGACGATCCCGCCACCGGCGTCGTACTCGCCACCGTCGCCAACGCCACCCCGGCCGACGGCAGGGCAGCGTTGGACGCCGCCGTCGCCGCGCAGGCCGACTGGGCCGCCTGTCCGCCCCGCGAACGTGGCGAGATCCTGCGCAGGGCCTATGAACTGCTGCACGAGCGCATCGACGACCTCGCGCTGCTGATGACCTTGGAAATGGGCAAGCCGGTCGCCGAGTCCAAGGGCGAGATCACCTACGCCGCCGAGTTCTTCCGTTGGTTCGCCGAGGAAGCGGTGCGCATCGACGGCGGCTACTCGGTCGCGCCGAACGGCAAGGGCCGGTTCCTGATCGTGCGCCAACCGGTCGGGCCCTGCCTGCTGATCACGCCGTGGAACTTCCCGATGGCGATGGGCACCCGCAAGCTCGGCCCGGCGATCGCGGCAGGCTGCACCATGGTGATCAAGCCCGCCGAGCAGACCCCGCTGTCCATGCTGGCGCTGGCCGACATCCTCACCGAGGCCGGCCTGCCCGCCGGAGTGCTCAACGTGATCCCCACCCTCGCCGCCGGCCAGGTGATGGAACCGCTGATCCGGGACGGCCGGGCGCGCAAGCTGTCGTTCACCGGGTCCACTCAGGTCGGTCGCAAGCTCATCGAGCAGAGCGCGGAGAAGGTGCTGCGGGTGTCCATGGAACTCGGTGGCAACGCGCCGTTCCTGGTGTTCGCCGACGCCGACCTCGACGCGGCGGTGGAGGGCGCGATGCAGGCGAAGCTGCGCAACGGCGGGGAGGCCTGCACCGCCGCCAACCGGTTCTACGTGCAGCGCGAGGTCGCCGAGGAGTTCAGCGCGAAACTGGTCGAGCGGATGGCCGGCCTGCGCGTCGGCCGGGGCACCGAGGACGGGGTCTCGATCGGCCCGCTGATCGACGACAAGGCGATCGCCAAGGTGTCCGGGCTGGTCGCCGATGCCGCGAAGCGCGGGGCGAAGGTGCTGCTCGGCGGCTCGGCCATGGACGGCGCGGGGCATTTCTTCCAGCCGACCGTGCTCACCGAGGTGCCGGCGGACGCGGAGATCCGAATCGAGGAGATCTTCGGACCGGTCGCGCCGATCGCCGTCTTCGACACCGAGGACGAAGCCGTCGCCGCGGCCAACAACACCGAATACGGTCTGGTCAGCTACGTGTTCACCAAGGACCTCAACAGGGCGCTGCGGGTCAGCGAAGCGCTGGAGTCCGGAATGGTCGGTCTCAACCAGGGCGTGGTGAGCAACCCGGCGGCGCCCTTCGGCGGGGTCAAGGCCTCCGGCGTCGGCAGGGAGGGCGGCCGGATCGGCATCGAGGAGTACCTGGAGACCAAGTACATCTCCATCGCGACCGACTGACCAGTCGACTCGGCAGCCTGTTCAGGTGACCGCGACGGTGGAGATCACCGTGGAAGCCTGGCCCAGCAAGGGATGCGCGGCCTCGATGTTGATGTCGCCGGGCAGCCCGGCGATCGAGCGGACCCAGACCGCCGCCGCGCCACCGGTCGCCTGGAAGTCCAGCGGGTTGTCGCCGATCAGCAGGCCCGGCCCGTCGACGTCGAAGGTCACCGGGTCGGTGACGTAGGGCCGGGGCGCGCCGTAGCGGTCCTGCGCGGCGACGACGACCCTGGTCGCGTCGACCCCGTCGGCGGTCAGCTGGTTGTCGTCGGCCTGGAAGTACAGGCTGTCGTAGCCGGGATCGGCACTGAACAGCCTGCTGGTCACCAGGTCCCTGCCGACATAGCCGTCGATCCGCAGGTCCGGTTTTGTCCCGGCCGGCACGGTCAGGTCGACCAGGAACGGCGGATGGTCCAGATGCGGGAACAGGCCCCGGTGCGGGGTCACCGTGGCGACCTTCCTGCCGTCCAGATAGCAGCTGAGGCGCTCGCAGTTAGACCAGACGATCGCGTCCCGGCCGGGGCCGGTGGGCGGTGAGCCGGGGCCGAGGTCCCAGTAGAAGGCCGGTTGGATCACCGGCCGCACCGAGGGGTCGACCTGGGCCTGGTAGAAGGCGGCGCCGAGCTTCGGGATGCGGAAGATGTCCACCACACCCGGATACTTGACCCCGTCGACCGAGTGCAGCGACCCGGACGGATAGTCGAACCCGGCCCAGGCCAACAGCCCGCAGTACCGGTCGTCGGCGGCTGCCGCGTCGTGCACGGCCGCGTGCAGCCTCGCCTGTTCGGCCTGCACGTGCACATCGTCGGTGCGCCGGTAGAAGGGCGAGCCGACCAGGGCGCCGATGGCCTCGGTGACCAGGTACGGGGTGTCCGGCCGGGGCGGACGCAGCGAGGGCTGGTCCTGCGGCGTCGCGGGCTTGCTGTAGTCGTTGAAGGCGAACGGCGAACTGGTGTCGCCGGGATACAGCGGCGAGTCGTAGCCGAGGTTGCCGTCGACCGCTCCGCTGGTCGGCCGGGACGGGTCGAGCTGCTGGGCGAGCTGGTCGGTGCGGTCGTAGAGCACGACGGGGCCGAGGGTCTCGTTGACCCTGGTCCCCCAGACGATCACCGACGGCCGGTTGCGGTCGCGGGTGACCATCTCGCGCACGTCCTGCAAGACCCGCTGCTGCCAGGGGTTGTCGCCGACGTGGCCCCAGCCGGGGATCTCCTCCCAGACCATGATGCCCAGCTCGTCGCAGGCGTCCATGAAGGCCGAGGACTGCGGGTAGTGCGAGCAGCGGACCATGTTGCAGTTCAGCTCGGTCTTGAGGATCTCCGCGTCCCTGCGCTGCACCCGGTCCGGCATGGCGCCGCCGACGTAGGGGTACCACTGGTGCCGGTTGACGCCGAAGAGCTTGAGCCTGCGGCCGTTGAGGAAGAACCCGTCGACGGTGAACCGCGCGTCCCGGAACCCGATCCGTACCGTGTGCGTGTCCACCTGCTTGCCGGCGATCCGGACGGTGACCGTCACCTCGCACAGCGCCGGGTCGTCGACGTCCCACAGCCGCACCGAGGAAAGGCCGGTCAGGTTCAGCGTCTCGACCCGCTGGCCGCGCGGCAGGTTCGCGAACTCGCTCGACGTGCTGGCCAGCGTCCTGCCGTCCTGGCGCAGCTGGGCGACGAGGGTGACCTTCCCGGTGACCTTGGTGTTGGAGTTCAGCTCGCAGCGCACCGAGCAGCCACGGTCCGCGGTGAGTACCTGCGTCGGGCTGGCGAACACGTCGCTCAGGTAGGTCCTGGGTTCGGCGTACACCGTGATCGGCCGGTACATCCCGGCCGGTTGGTAGAAGTCGATCGCGCTGGGCCGGGGGAAGCCGGGCAGGTCGGGCGGGATGTCCTGGCTCCAGCGACCGTCGACGACGACCGCGAGCACGTTGCCTGACTTACTGAGCACGCCGCTGAGTTCGCAGGTCAACGGGAGGTAGCCGCCGCTGTGCTCGCCGATCAGCCTGCCATTGAGGTAGACCCTCGTCGCGCTGAGCACCCCGTCGAACCGGATGAACGACCGCGCGGCGGCCAGCGCGGGCGTCGCTTCGAAGTGCTGGCGGTAGACCCACAGCGCCTCCCAGGACGCCGGGTCCCAGCCCTGCCAGGACAGCGGGGCCACGCAGTGCGGCACGGTGACCAGCGCAAGGTCGGCGTCGTCGAAGCTCGGGTCGGTGCAGCCGTCGGTGTAGGGGCCGAACAGCCACTGGTCACTCGGTGGCGGGGAGCTGACGTCGCTGGTCGCGGTGAGCATGACCGCACCGAGCGAGGCGACGCCGACCGCGCCCATCCCGGTCGCGGCCAGAAACCGGCGGCGAGAAATGTGTCTCCACCGACCGTCCTCCGCCGCACCGCGCACCAGCGCCCCCTCCCCGATTCCCTGTTCCGCCACCAGTATCACCGTGCGGCGTAACCCGCGAGTGAGCCGAGGGCACAACTGGCCCTTAAGGAACGCTTAGTTCACCTGATCGGACAATACCGGTGGATGGGGCGGGGAAGCTCTGGTACCAGCGGGTGGGAAGAAATCAGGCGCGTGCCCCCGGTCAGCCGGTGAGCGGGACGGTGGCCTGCTCGTCGAGGAAACGGCTGATCTCCTGCCAGGTGGTGGCGCGGGCGCGGCGCCCGGTCAGCACGCCGAGGTGGCCGCCGGGAAACTCCGCGTACCGGACCTCCGGCGCGCCGTCGAGGACCTCGACGAGCCGGTGCACCGAGCGCTTCGGCGCGATGCCGTCGTCGAGGCCGGCGATGACCAGCACCGGGACCCGCACGTCGGCCAGTGAGATCGGCCGGTCGCCGAGGGTGACGGTGCCGCCCGACAGGTCGTTGGCCCGGAAGAACCGGTGGTAGATCTGGCCGAAGGTACGGCCTGGGTAGGCGATCATCCGGTCCATGAACCGGTCGACGGCCTCGATCTGGGCCAGGAACTCCCGGTCGTCGAGGTGGGAGAGGATCGCCACCGGTTTGGTCACGTACTTGTCGAACCCGGACAGCTGGTAGACCCACTTCACCACCGGGCTCGGCACCCCGCCGAGTACGCGGGACGCGCTGGTCAGAATCCGCCCGCCGGTCACCTTGGCCAGTGGCCGGATGGGCGCCACCAGCGGGATCGCGGTGAAGTCGATCGGAGTGGCGACCGCTGTGATGGACGCCACCGGCAGCTCGGGCGCGTCGGCGGCGGTCAGCAGGGAGAAGATGCCGCCGAGGCACCAGGCGAGCAGGTGCACCGCTTCGTCGCCGGCATCCGCGCTGACCGCCGCGATGGCCTTCGGCAGCACGTACTCCACCCAGTGCTCGATGCCGAGGCCCCGGTCGGCGAAGGCGATGGTGCCGTAGTCGACCAGGTAGACCCTGCGGTTCTCGGCGATCAGCTGCTCGGCGAGGCTGCACCCACGGCGCAGGTCGAAGCACAGCGCGGGCGCGGCGAGCGGCGGGACGAGCAGCACCGGCGGGCCCTGCGCGTCGGGCCCGCTGAGCCGGTAGACCGAACGGCTCGGGCCCTGGTCGACGAGTACTCGCGGCATCGGCCGCAGGTCGGCGAGGCCGTCCCCGAAGACCTTGGCGACGACGTTCGTCGCGGCCGCGGCGAGGTTTGCCGGAGTCGGCAGCATATGGGTTCTCCTGATCACCGAGGTGAGCGTTGTGTTCATCATGCCCGCAACGCAAGGCGGGGCCAGTGGCTGGGAGGCGGCGGACTACCGTGCCGAGGAGGCCTTTTCAGGATAGGAACCGTCATGGACATGTCCGGCACACTGCCGCCGCTGACCTCGCACACCCTGCTGGGCAGCTGGCAGTTCGCCCCGGTCACCGACGTCATCGTGCTGCTGGCCGCGGGGCTCTACCTCAGCAGGGCGCATCTGCGCAGGCCGGCCGATGCCCAGCGCTGGCCGGTCGGCAGGACCGTCGTGTTCCTCGGCGGGCTCGTGGTGGCCGCGGTGACGATCCAGAGCAGCATCGACATCTACGGCCGGGAACTGTTCTACCTGCACATGATCGAACACCTGCTGTTGATCATGGTGGTGCCCGGTCTCGTCATCCTCGGCCAGCCGCTGCGGCTGTTGCAGGAAGGTGCCGACCGCCTCGCCCGTCGCAGCAGGGCCGTCCTGGACACTCGCGCGGTCGCGATCGCGACCTTCCCGCTGCTCGGTATCGCGCTGTACGCGGTGGTGGTGGTCGGCACCCACCTGACCGGGTTCTTCCAGTCCATGCTGACCGACGCCTGGCTGCACGACCTGGAGATCGCGCTGTACCTGGTCAGCGGCTACCTGTACTTCCTGCCGGCGCTGGGCAACGAACCGCTGCGCCGCGAGCTGTCCTATCCGCTGCGGGTGTTCCTGTTGTTCCTCGGGATGATGGTGGACACGATCGTCGGGGTGCTGCTGATGCTCAGCGCGCGGGAGCCGTTCCCGGCCTACGCCGCGCAGCACCGCACCTGGGGTCCCGCGCTGCTGGACGACATCCACACCGGCGGCGGGATCATGTGGGTGGTCGGCGACGGGTTGATGTTCGGGATCGTCGTGCTGGTCGTCTCGCAGTGGATGGCCGACACCGAACGGCAGAACGACACCGGCAAATGGCTGGAGGCCGCGCGTCGCTCCGCCCTGGCCGGCCAGGGCGTTGACACCGTCGACCCGGACGACGACGCGGACATCGACAACGACGACGCCGCGCTGGCCGCCTACAACCGGATGCTCTCCCGCCTCAGCGAGACACCGCCGCACAACCGGCCGTAGGCGGCCCGAGTCAGGTCCGGACCCTCCGCTCGGGCTCAGCCGAGGGTTTCCGCCGACGCGGGTTCCCAGTCCGGGCGCAGCGACATGCCGGAGCGGATGCCGTCCAGCTTCACCCCGAGCATCTGGTGCAGCTGGATCTGGTTGCGGTCGAAGCCGACCCGCGAGGCGGCCATGTACAGCCGCCAGACCCGGGCGGTGCCGATACCGACCTCGGCGACCGCGGCGTCCCAGTTCGCGTCGAGATTCTCGCACCAGGCCTTGAGGGTCAGCGCGTAGTGCTCGCGCAGGTTCTCCTCGTGCCGGACCTCGAAACCGGTGTCGTGCATGAGCGACATCAGCCGGCCCGGTCCCTCCAACTCGCCGTCGGGGAACACGTAGCGGTTGATGAACGCACCGGTCCGCGCGGTGCCGTGGTTGTCCCGCCGGGTGATGCAGTGGTTGAGCAGCCGGGCGCCGGGACGCAGCTTGTCGTAGACGAACTGGAAGTAGCTCGGCAGCTGCGACTCGCCGATGTGCTCGGTGAGACCGATGGAACTCAGCGCGTCGAAGTTGCCCTCGGTGACATCGCGGTAGTCGCTGTGCCGGACCTCGGCGAGATCGGAAAGTCCGCGCTCCTCGATGGCCCGCTGCGCCCATTCGGCCTGCTTGGCCGAAAGGGTGACGCCGAGCGCCTTGACGCCGTAGTGCTTGGCGGCGTGCATGACCATGCCGCCCCAGCCGCAGCCGATGTCCAGCAGCCGCATCCCCGGCCGCAGCCCGAGCTTGCGTGCCACCAGGTCGAACTTGGTGTACTGGGCCTCTTCGAGGGTGGCCTTCTCGTTCGGGTACACCGCGCAGGTATAGGCCATCGACGGGCCGAGTACGTACTCGTAGAAGGCGTTGGACACGTCGTAGTGATGCGAGATCGCTTTGCTGTCGCGGCGTTTGGAATGCCGGCGCCCGCGCTGCCGGTGTTCCTGGGCGGGCGGTTTCACCGGCCACCACAGCCGGGCGGCGACGAGCTTGGCGAGCAGCTTGCCACGCAGGTCCGGCGGGATGTCGGCCATCCGCACATCCGGCAGGTCCAGCAGCTTGGTCAGCGCGGTGTGCATATCGCCGACCACGTCGAGGGCGCCGCTGACGTAGGCCCGGACGAAACCGAGTTCGCCGGGGGCGGAGGCGAGGTGCGACAGGGCCAGCGGTGAGCGCACCTCAAGTCGTACCGGGGCGTCGGCCGAGCCGGCCCGGCTCCCGTCGTAGGCGACGAACTCGATCGGCAGGTCGGGCCCCATGACCCTGGTGAAGACTTCGGCCAACTGCACGGTCCACTCCTTTCGTTACCCACTCGACCACTACCACCCCGCCCGTCGATCCCGGTGGGCGCGGCGTTACCCGTTCAGCTGTTGCGGACGCACTTGGCATACAGGTCGGGCAGTCGTCCTTCGGGGTCGTATCGCTTCTTGAGCGCCTGGTATCCGGCGCCGTTGTAGAGCCGGTCGAACTCCTCACGCGAGTAGAACGAGTCGGAGTACAACGACTTGTGTCCGCCCAGTTCGGTGACCTTGTCCTCGATCAACCGGTTGTAGTGGCCGTCGCGCTGGCCCGGCTCGCGCGCGACGGTGGACCAGAAGCCGACGTTGACGTACAGCCGCTTGGGTTCCAGCGGGTACAGCGGCCAGGCCCGATCCGAGCGCAGCGCCAGCGGGCACAGCCATACCGGGCTGATCCCGATCTCGCGGTGGAAGAACTCCAGGAACTCCGCGAGCCGCTCGACCGGGATCTCGACGTCCTGGATGACCGGTTCCTGCGCGGGCGCGACCAGTGAGCGGTTCAGCCGGTCGGTGAGCCGGTAGCGGCGGTCCAGCGCGACGAGCCTGCGGTAGACGTCCGACCGCAGGTACCGCTTCGGCCAGAACTTGCGGACCAGTGGGTTCTGCACGCCGAACGCGCGCGAACACCAGAACCAGTCGGTGTCCCAGCGCCACAGGTAGTCGTGGATGGTCAGGTAGTCGATGTCACGTTCGGTGACCGACCGGTAGAAGATCCCCATTCCGGTGTAGTCACTGGTGTAAGGCGCCTCGGTGACATAGTTGCCGAGGGTCAGGAACGGCCGCGAGCGCGGGAAGCCGGCGGTCTCCTCGGCGGCGAAGACGGTGCCGTCGATGAAGTCGACCGGCTCACCCTGGTAGCTGCCGTCCCGGCAGATCTCGGTGATCGCGGCGGCACATTCGACGGCGTCGCCGAGCCGGACGTGCCGCAACCGGACGTACGGCCGGACCCGCTCCAGTTCGATACGCAATCGCAACGAGTAACCGAGGGTGCCGTAGGAGTTGGGGAAACCACGGAACAGCTCCGCGTGCTCACCCTCCGGTGTGGCCACCACCACCTGGCCGTCACCGGTGAGGATCTCCGCTTCCAACAGTGACTCGTGCGGCAGGCCGCTACGGAACGAACTGGCCTCGATACCGAGGCCGGCGACCGCGCCACCGAGGGTGATGGTCTTGAGCTGCGGCACCACCAGCGGCATCAGCCCGTGCGGCAGGGTCGCGGCGACCAGATGCTCGTAGGTGGTCATCCCGCCGACCTCCGCGACGGCGGCGTCCGGGTCGACCTTCAGTACCGAGCCGAATCTGCTGACGTCCAGGCCAGGGGCCCCGGTGGGCTCACGAAAACGGAACAAATTGGACGTCGGCTTGGCCAACCTCACCGGCGAGCCGGGGGGCAGCGCGGAGTACTCTGCTCGAAGCGTCGTCACGGCCGCGTGATGACTCTCCAGGCTCGACTCCATTGCGGTACTCATGAGCACTGATGCTATTGGTCGACGGCGTTCCGGTCATCGGATGACCATCCCGCATCCGTGTGATCTCAGTGTCACCTTCACGGTGGGCTCGTCCAGGTCGTCTTCACGGCCGCTTTCCCGCCTGGAACCTGAGGTCAGCGCGCTCATGACGGTCATCGAGGTGGGATCGGCACGGGAGCAGCCACGGGCCGCACGGCAACTTTTCCCTCCGCCGGGCGTCATAGGAGTTGTAGGGCTTGGGCGGGATCGCCGCCAGCGCTTCCAGCGGGTAGCGCGGCGCGCTGGACTTGAGAGCTAATGAGGAGCACATGCAGCACGGCAATAGTGCACGTGGCAGACAGGGTGGCGGCTTCGCCACAGCTGGGACCGGGAAGCGTTCCCGCCGGTTCGTAGCCGGCGTGGCCGGCCTGGCGGTAGCCGGTCTGATGCTCGCCGCGTGCAGCTCCAGCCCGTCCGCCGGCGGCGGCGCAGCCGGCTCGTCCGGTAGCCAGGCCGCCCCGACCACCCCGGCCGGGCCACCGGTGGCCATCGCCATCACCCCGGCCTCGACGGCCGCGTTCAACCCATCGACCCCGGTCGTGGTGAAGGCGACAAACGGCACCCTCAAGACCGTGACCGTGACGAACACCGCAACGGGCACGGTGGTCACCGGTGCCTTCTCCACTGACCAGACCACCTGGACCTCGAACGAGAACCTCGGCTTCGGCGCCTCGTACTCGGTGGACGCCCAGGGGGCGAACCCACAGGGCACCGCCGCCGAGCAGAAGTCGACGCTGACCACGATCTCACCGGCGCTGAAGACCCCGACCAACATGTTCCCGGCGCCGGCTTCGGTGAAGAGCACCGGCATCGGTGTCGGTATGCCGATCATCTTCGAGTTCGACCACTCGATCACCAACAAGACGGCCGTGCAGCAGGCGATCACCGTCACCTCGACGCCCAGCCAGCCCGGTGCGTTCTACTGGATCTCCAGCACCGAACTGGACTACCGGCCCGAGGTGTACTGGCAGGCCGGCACGAACATCCACGTCGTGGCGAACCTCTACGGCGTCGAGGTCGGCAACGGCCTCTACGACTCGGAATCGCGCGATGAGACCTATCACGTGCACGACGCCTGGATCGCCAAGGCGGACGGCAACAGCGAGCAGATGAACATCTACGACAACGGCAGCCTGGTCAAGACCATGAACATCAGCATGGGCAAGGACTCGACGCCGACCTCGCTGGGTGCGCACGTGATCACCGCCAAGAACCAGAGCGTGCAGATGAACTCCTGCACCTACGGCGTGTGCCCGCCGGACCCGCGCGCCTACAACGAGACCGAGTACTGGGCGGAGCGGATCACCAACGGTGGCGAATTCGTGCACGAGAACCCGGACACCGTCGGCTCGCAGGGCCACAGCAACGTGTCACACGGCTGCATCAACCTCGACCAGGCCGACGCGGAATGGTTCTTCAACAACCTCGGCGTCGGCGACGTCGTCGAGGTGACCAACTCCGGCGGCCCGCAGATCGCCACCGGCGCCTTCATCGGCGACTGGTCGGTCCCGTGGTCGACCTGGGAAGCCGGCAACGCCTGAGCAAAATCTTCACTCCCTGAGGGGCCCCGACCGGTCACGGTCGGGGCCCCTCAGGCTCGCTCGGCTTCAGTGCCAGCGACATTCCTGCGGTCAGCAAGGCGCTGGACGGAGCCGACGGGTTGGCCGGGTTGCTGAAGGCTGCTTCGGATGTGCCGGTCATCGACATCGCAGCGGCCGGCCTCGGCACCTATTTCGGCGCGCAGGAAGACATCAACACCTACGGTCGGCCTGCACGGCGGTGGAACAACCTGGTGCCGACTCGCCCGCAACCGACGTCGCGCGCCACCGGTTCGGCCGGTGCCCTGCTGGGGACTGTAGCTCGGTCAGGGCTGTTCATCGGGCAGGTCGTGTTGGTACTTGGCACACTGTTGTTCGTCGGTCTGTACGTCGCGCTGCTGTTGGCCATGCTGACGCCGGAAACGATCTGGGAGCGACCCGCCCGGCTCGCCATCACCGACCGGCTGCGCAGTCGAGGGTTCGACCTTTCGGTGTCCTGACTGGAGACGCACATGGCTTTGTTCGATCGCACGGCGAAACACCTTGCCGCCGGGCCGACCGTGGTGTTGCCCGAATCACGGGCCAAGGATGTCGCGGAGTTGCTCGAACGCTACGACCCCAGCCTTGTCCGGCGTGAGGACCGGTTCGTCTGCCACAACGGTGTGCTGCTCTACGGCCCCGTTCCAGCCGATGAGGCCGGATCGGTGGGCTACTACGCGCGAGCCGGGGCAATGCCCAAACGCGAAGAACGACCCGAGCAGGCCAAACTGCTCGACGGCGAGCGACTGGTGCGTGGGTTGGCACTCCGGTATGGCGGCACGATGCGATCCGAACGCCCATGGGCGGAACTGGGACTGGAGATCTCGGTGTATGCCGAACGAGCCGTGTCAGCTGAGCAGGTGATCAGCGTGCTACAGCCCTTCGCCGGAAATGCGGGCGGTCAGGTGCTCACCGTCGACGAGCAGGAGAAGGTGGAAGGCAGCTACCTGCTCGTCAGCGAGGAGGAGCCGGTCTTCCTGACCGTTTTCTGGCCCGGCTATCTGTCCCGTTCCCGGCAGGCCAGGCCGCCTTTGGCACTAGGCACGTTGCGCGATGCGCAACCGTGCCGCTGGCAGCTGCGCACCACCCAGGACATCGCCACCGCCGAGCCGCGGTTGTGCCAGCTGATCACCGAGGCCGCGCTCGCATTGGCCAAGGTCACCGACGGAGTTGTCGTTGACCTGTACGGGTTTCCCGTCGATCGGGCCGACGAACTTCCAGCGGAGTAACCGCCCCTCACGGCCTGGTGCTAGCCGGCGAGCTTCGGGTTCTGCCGCTCGACCTCCTCGGCGTCCTCATTGGCCGCTCGTTCCCGCAGCCCCCGCAGCGCGCCCTGCGCGGCGATTACCAAGGTCTCCAGCCCGCCCTCGGTGAGCACGAGATCGAACCCGGACCGCCTGCCGCCCACGCTCATCTCCACCTCATCCTGGAGCGCGACGAACTCGATCGGGCAGTCGTCGTCGATCCGAGCCCAGGTCCCCAGTTCCAGCCCTGTTCCGCACATGGCACACTTCCCTTTGACAAGAATTTGGTGTTATCGGGTTGGTGTTATCGGGATTGACGGTAGAGGCTTCGTGACTGTTCCCGGCCCGGAACCACTTGCAGGTTCACCCCATCGGGCGAGCTGACTACCTGCACGTATTCCGTTAGCGTCCGGTTTATGGACGGAACCACCGGTACGCCGCGAGCCCGCGCGCTCGGCGCGGCACTACGCAAGGCCCGCGAGGACGCCGGGCTCGGCCTGCGCGAGTTCGCCCGCAAGATGAACCTCCCGCACGCGAACCTGGTCCGCTGGGAAGCCGGCACCCGAGCGCCGAAGCCCGAGGACGTGGCGACCCTGCTGGCCACCCTGAACATCGACGGCGCCGAACGTCACCGCCTCCTGGAGTTGGCCCACGACGCGACCGCACCGAACTGGTACGGCGTCGGCATCAGCGAGAAACTGGCAGCCTTGCTGGAGTTCGAACGCACCGCAACCCGAATCGTCGACGTGTCACCATTGCTGGTTCCCGGCTTGTTGCAGACCGCCGACTACACCAGGGCAGTCATGCAAGGCGGCGGCAGCGTCCCCGCGAACGAAATCGAGACCAGGGTCGCGGTGCGGATGGGCCGGCAACACGCACTGACTAGGCGAGACCCCGTGCAGTACTCCGCGCTCATCGGCGAGCAGCCGCTACGCCACGGTTTTGTCAGCAACGAGGTCCAGGCCGAGCAGTTGCGCAACATCATCCGGCTCGCCGAACTGCCCAATGTCACCGTCCGAGTGCTGCCCTTCGCCGCGGGCTGGACGCCGGCGCTGGAAGGTGCCTCGATGCTGTTCGAGTTCGCCGGTGGCGGGCCGATCGTGTATCTGGAACACCATCAGGCATCCGGCTTCGTGCATGATCAGCGGGACGTGGCCGGCTTCTTCAACTCGGCGACTACCATCCAGGACGCGACGTTGGGCCCGATCGAGTCGATCGCGTTCATCGACGACCTGGCGACCGAGATGGAAGGGCAGACACCGTGACGGACAGCCCGCGTTGGCGCAAATCCAGCCACAGCGGCCAGGAGGCCAACTGCGTCGAATTCGTGCATACGCTGGATGCGGCCCGCGATTCCAAGAATCCCAACGGTCCCACGCTGCGCGCGAACATCCCCGCCCTGCTCGACGCGATCAAGGACGGCCGAATTCCGACCTGACCATGGTCAGACGGCGAGCCTGGCCAAGCGCCTACTCGCCGTCCACTGCCTTCATCGCGAGATACACCGGGTCGTCGTCCAGTGACGCTGGGACTACGTAGTTGGGCACGTCCACATCATTCATCCATTGAATGATCGTCGGACGAAGACCAGTAGCGACGAACTGGGCTGCGGCGGCGTAGACCTGCTCGACGGGGATCTCCTCGCCTGGATCACCGCCACCGTGCGAGTAGCCACTGTGAAAATACTCTTCGCCGCCACCGCGATACTCGGTCCCAACAGGCACCTGGCTGCGGCTCGGGTCGCTGTACCACTTCAGAAAGCCAACCGTTTCTCGAATGCCCACGACGAGCGTCGGCGAGCTGTCGTCCTCTTGCTCGCGCACGAGCCACCACACGGTAGGCCGCGGTTCGCCATTGGCGAGCGCCCTTGGGCGGAGCAGATCGACCAGGTTCGGTAGCTGGCGGAGCGTGGCCAAGCCGGCCCTGTTTTCCAGCCGGAGCTTTCCAGGTCCGCTGCGGCGAGAGTCACGATGCACTCCTCCCATACCTGCGCTTGTAAGGTCGATTGTCCTGATAAGTACCGTAGACGGTCAACGTCATCCCATTGCGCGTGGCCGTCTCCTCCAGCACCTTCTCGCACACGGCTCGAAACTTCTGAAACCGCTCCACGCCACACGGCGTGTTGTTGATCGTGATTTCGGCGGCGCGCACGGCCGCAGCCGCAGCAAAGCAGGCTCAACCACTGCCTTTGCCCTTTTCTCTCCGTTTCAGGAAGCAATAGGCAACAACACCACCGCTAATGGTTGCCATCATCCCGCATACCGCAGCACTCGACAACGTCAGCCACCAACTCGACCGCGACAGCCCACGAGAACCGCTGACAGGCGCTGGCGCCACGACTGGAGTCGTCGTTGCTGGTCGTTTCAGCGCTTCTCGGTACGCCTCGTCCAAGACGCGCTGAAACCGCTTGGCTCGTCTTCCCGGATAGTTGTCTTGCCAATACTGCCCGGCCACCTCCCAATATCGCCTTCCTGGGTTGCTCGCGAACACGTTGACAGCTGCGGCCCGAAGTGGCGCGTCACTTGGCTCACCAATTTCATATTCGGAATACCATTGCGCCACAAGGAGATTGATGTAAACGAGTTGTCGCTCAGTTTCAAAATTTTCGGTCAGATAAGGGCCGAAGCACTCCATGTACAGCGGGTCGTCCATCGCCATGCGCATCAGATTGACATGATGATCTCGCTGGGAATTGAGTCGAGCCGCTTTCACTTCCCTACTTTGGATCACGAGCGACGCAACCACGCCGAACAATGCAACAGAAGCAACCACAGCCGACACGGCACCGTAGGTCTGTCCGATATTGCTCAGCCGACTCCAGTCAAGGTTATCTTGGCCAAGTGCGAGCAATGCCCATGGCGATGCCGAGACCAACCCTACAGACACAATCACGAGCACAAGCACGGCCAGCAAGAAGGCCGCTCTTCGTCCTCCTATGCCGCGCGGCCTCCGAGTTCTGCTCACAATTCTTGAGAATCGACCGGATTTTTTCCTATACTGGGCGGCGGCAATGGTGCAACCTCTCGCTCAAAGAACGTACCGAGTTCCTCGCCGAGACCATAAAGAGACTGGACGTCTGCCAGGCACCCCTCGATCAACTTCGAGTCGAGGAACTTCCTGGCCCCTCTCAACACGCCAAACTCATCGTATACAACTTCGTACATTGCCAGCTTGCCCATAAATATCAACTCAGGAACCGGCGCACCGGTTTCATATTGACCGATTGCACCGGGGCTGATTATGCGAATATTCTCACCACACTCGGCCCGGATCTTCAATGCATGAAGCTCCCATTGTACGTATGGAGTAATAGGAAATTCGACAACACGAACACGATACGAGCCAAGGCCCCCCGAGGTGTCCTCAGCAAACTCGGCAACCACCCTTGGGCGATCCATTTGCAGCTTCCTCAACGAATCATCCCAATGCGCAGCAGCAAAGGATTGCCAGCTGGGATCATCTGGCTCCCGAAAGTCTTGACGTCTCTCAAACTTGTCAAATCTTTGAATATTTGACCAATACCGGCCCGCGTCATTCGTGTACGACCGCACGGAGTCCAAAGCCTCGCCAATGGCGTTTCGAACATGCTCAAGCATTCGGAATATCTTTCTTGGCAAAAATAATCGTATTGCGAGGAATTACGACCAGGCGTTCATCGCCAACGATGGATACATCTTCTGGTAGGCGATCCATGTACGCAGCCGTGAGGTCGCGACCAATCACTGCGATATCACCATTGGAAAGTTCCCAAATATCTGGACATCCCAGCTTTTCTTTGGTGTTGCCAAGTTCTACTGCCGATCTTCCATATCTACGGACAAATGTCGCGGTGGGGTCAGCTTCCCAGGGCCTGAGCGCTTGAGGGTCAGCCATGGTCATCTCCAGTCTCGACATACCAAGCATCTCAGCTTCCCCGTCCAAGCCGCATGGTGGCAAGGGTTCCGCCTGAACGTCAGCCGTCCGGCTGAGCCTGACTCCACCAACGACGCGCCGCCCGGTCGCGACCGGGTACTGGCGATCTTCGACCTGGTGCTGCGCTGGATCGCCGAGCAGGGCTACCACCGCTGCACGGTGCTGAACACGGTGATCGACACCAGGGTCGAACAGGCCGCGACGATCGCGACAACCAAGAAAGAGTGCGGGACAGCCTCTCGACCGTCCCGCACTCCACGTTGTTCAGTTATTCAATATTCGGTTGTTCAGTCTTGACAAAAGGATTACGAGAGGCCGAGGAACAGCCAGCCGTTCGTGGTACCGAGACCGGTCACGTTGTCATAGCCCTTGGTGGTGTGCAGGGTGGTCGTCTGGTCGCCGAAGGTCCGCACCGAGGTGATGAGACCGTCACTGGCGTCGATGCTGTTGGCGTAGTCGACCCGGACCAGACCGGCCGCGTGTACCGGCGCCACATCGGTGACGGCGGGCGTGCGCGAGCTGAACTGGTAGATGATCGGGTTGATGAAGCCGTGGTGGAAGCCGACCAACTGGTCGGAGTCGGCCATGGTGCCGGCCAGCAGCGGGGCGGCCAGGCTGGTGCCGCCGATGCGGTACTGGTCGTAGTACACGCCGTCCGGGAAGGTCTGCGTGATACCGATCAGGAAACCGGTGGTCGGGTCGGCGTCCTCGGAGATGTCCGGCACGACGCGGCCGAGGTTCTTACCGGTCTGGTACTCCTTGGCCAGCGAGTTCGGCACGACGCCCTTCTGGTACCAGGGCTCGGTGAACAGGACGCTGGTGCCACCGCCGGAACCGTAGTCATAGGTGGTCGGGCCCCACGCTCCGTTGGTCAGCGAACTCTTGGCGGTCTCCCAACCGGCTTCGACGACCTTCTGGCCATTGCGACCGATGCCCTCACTGGTACCGCCGACCGCGGTCACCCACGGGTCGGTGCCGGAGAAGTTGGCGGCCGGAACGCCACCGTTGACAAGGGCGTCGTCGCCGTCGTCACCGGAGGAGAAGTACAGGCCGATGCCCTCGACGACCGCCTGCACGGCGATCTGGTTGAACGCCTGGACATCCGCGGCCGGCAGGTCCTCGCCGAGGTCGAGGTAGGAGTTGGAGACGATGTTGGCAAGGTGGCCGGCTACCACGTTGTTCAGCGCGGCGTCCAGTGAGTCGTCCTGGCAGTCCGCGGCACCTTCGAACAGGATGTGCGCGCCGGGCGCGGTCGCGTGCACCGCTTCCACGTCGAGGCTCTGCTCGCCGTACCAGCCCGCGGCGTCACACTGGCTCGGGTCTTCCTGGCCGGGGGTGGGCGGGGCGACGTTCTCGCTGAACTGCGAGGCACGCAGCGGGTGCGACGGGTCGTTGTTCCTGGCGTACTGCGCGGCGTCGGAGTACAGGGTCGGCGAGCCGAAGGCGTCCACAATGGCCACCGTCTGGCCGCGACCGTCGATGCCGGCGCTCACCGGCTGGGCAAGGCCGTCGGCGGAACGGATCTGCGGCGGGGTGTAGCCGCAGGGCGCGTAGGGCAGCTGCTGACCGTCGTAGGCCGGGTCGGTGGTGTCGATCTTCTGACCGTAGTAGGCGCCGCAGGGCTGCGCGTTGCGGAAACCGGCAGGCGGGGCAACCACGGCGGGCTTGTTGCTGCTCGCGTTGGAGATGACCTTGGTCCGCGAGCTGGTCGCGTCGTCCGTCGCGTCACCGGTGGTGTGGTTGGGCACGGCGACCGCGGCCGACTGGTCGATGCCCAGCACGCCGAGCACCGAGGGCGCGAGCGAGGCCGGCAGGGACAGGTTGGTGTCCGTCGAGCGCAGCGTGGTGCCGTTGACCTTGTACTCGCCAAGCGAAACGCTGAACGCCTTGTTGATCTGCGCGGAGGTACCGGTCGCCGGAACGTAGGCGTTGTTGGACGGCACCGAGCCGACGCTGAAACCGGCTGCGGTCAACCAGTTACGCACCGAACTGACCGTTGCGTCGCTCGGCGCGAACTGCGCCTTGACCTGCGCGGGCGTCAGGTAGTGCTTGTAGTCGGCACTGTTCGGGTTGGACACCGATGCCGCGTAGGCCTCCGCGGCCGCCTCGTTCGGCGTGTTGAGGTACACCTGGAAACCGACCTGGGCGGCGGCCGAGGTGGTGGCAACCTTCGCTTGTGGCGTTGCCCAGGCCGGGTGGGACTGCGGGATCGCGGTACTACCGGCGGCTGCCGCCGGTATTGCCGAGGCCAGCCCTCCGGCCAAGGCTAGTGCAATGAATAACGCAGGGGTTTTACGCA
Source organism: Pseudonocardiaceae bacterium (assembly GCA_036268955.1). Taxonomy (GTDB): domain Bacteria; phylum Actinomycetota; class Actinomycetes; order Mycobacteriales; family Pseudonocardiaceae; genus CAJCJE01. The sequence goes on along the minus strand of DATATE010000096.1, from coordinate 9,120 downwards.
CAGCAGGGTTCCTCTTCGTCTTCGCCGACCCGGTCGTCGGCTGTCCACGCAATCTAAGGCGCGGTCCAGCCATCAGGAAGGAAAATCTGAGCTAAATTTTCGGTAGCTACTCTGGGTATCAGCGGTGGCCCGCGCACCAGGAAAACAGTTTTGGCGAATTCACCCGTCTGCCGCGTAACGCCGCCGTTTCCACCCACGGAATCGGCAGGTTCCTGGCGCGTCGAGACCCAGGTCGCAAGGCCCGACCGCCGAGCAAACCGTAGAGGTCGACACCTCGCCGAGGAAGATCAGCTGTTGTTACGATTTGGTATAGCTACGCCGAGTTACCTGCCGAGTGTTCGAACAAGGAGGGCCGAATGGGCGAACTGGCCGAGGACCTGCGGCGGATTCCGGTCTTCGCGCGGCTGCCGCTGACCTTCGATCCGACGACCGCGCCCGCACGGCCGCAGGACCTGTTCGCCGACTGGCTGCGCGCGGCGATCGCCGACGGCGCACCGGAACCGCACGCGATGGTGCTGTCGACTTCGGACGCGAGCGGCCATCCGGACGCCCGCGCGTTGATCCTCAAGGACGTCGACGAGCGGGGCTGGTGGTTCGCCGGCAGTTCGGCGAGTCCCAAAGGGACTCAGCTGGCCGAGGTGCCGGCCGCCGCGCTGACCTTCTACTGGCCGACGCTCGGCCGGCAGATCCGGGTTCGCGGCTCGGTCGAGGCCGCCGGCCCCGCCGAGAGCGCGCGGGACTTCCTGGCCAGGGCACCGGGCGGACGGGCGGAGGCACTCGTCGGCCGGCAGAGCGAGCCGCTCGCCGATCCGGCCGACCTGCGCGCCGCGTTCGAGGCCGCGAAGGCACGGGTGGACGCCGAACCGGAGTCGGTCGCACCGGGCTGGACGCGGTACGTGGTCGTGCCCAGCGAGGTGCAGTTCTTCCAGGGCGACCGGCAGCGCCGGCATGTCCGGCTGCGCTATCAGCGCACCGGGGACGGCTGGACGCACACCCTGCTGTGGCCGTGAGTGTGGCCGGCGGCTGTGAACGACACTCTTTCGGGTATGCAACCCTCCGGCGCTCGACACGTCTTGTTCTTGTGACGGCAGGTTCGACACGGACAGGTTCGACACAGGCAAAGCGGAGGAAGAGATGACGCTGCGGCAGCAGGGTTTTCGGGCGGTCCTACTGGCAACCGGAGCGGTGGTCGCGACCCTGGTGGTCGGCTGCGGCGGTGGACAGTCAGCCTCGGGCAACACTTCCCCGGCACCGCAGCCCGCATCGGCGAACTCGCCGACTTCCTCGGGGCAGGCCGGGGCCATCAGCGGCCAGGACGTGGCCACGAAGACCGGTGGTAGCTTGACGGCCCAGTGCCGCACCAGCGACCTGAGCGCGACCCTTGGCACCAAGACCGAGCTTACCGTTGACGTACAAGGCCAACTCGGCGCGGCCGGCACGCACTACTCGATTCCGCTGATCTGGACCAACCATTCGCGCGACACCTGCACGATGACCGGATTCGGCGGCGTCGACATCGACGGCCCGAACCTCGGCTCGACAGCTGGACCGACGTATTCCCTGCCGCGCAACGCGGACACGCCGGCCAAGGTCACGCTGGCGCCCGGCGGCAGCGCGCACACGCTGATCTACTACATCGACCCGAGCGATTCGCCGAACGGTCCGCAGTGGACTCCGACCCACCTCTCGGTCACGCCGCCGAACGAGACCACCCAGCTGACCGTGCCGTGGACGGCCGGTACCGCCGTGTACCAGGACCCGGAGGACGGCGCGGTCGCGGCGAGCATCTCACCGGTCACCTCGGGCGCCTGAGGCCCACCGAGCGAGCAAGCGGCGCCGATGATCCCCCGACCGGTTCTCCGGGGACCATCGGCGCCGCCGTGTCAGCCGTGTGTCAGCGGCCGTGTCACAGGCCGAGTTCGCGGGCGATGACCATCTTCTGCACCTCGCTGGTGCCTTCGCCGATCTCCAGGATCTTCGCGTCCCGGTAGAACCTGCCGACCGGCGACTCGTTCATGAAGCCGTAGCCGCCGAAGATCTGGGTGGCATCACGCGCGTTGTCCATGGCCGCGTTGGACGCGACCAGCTTGGCGATGGCCGCGTCACGCTTGAACGGCTCACCGCGCAGCATCTTCGCCGCCGCCTGGTAGTAGGCCAGCCGCGCGGTGTGCGTTCGCGCCTCCATCTCGGCGATCTTGAACTGGATGGCCTGGTACTCGCCGATCATGTGGCCGAAGGCCTCCCGCTCGCGGGCGTAGCGCAGGCTCTCGTCCACGCAGCCCTGGGCAAGACCGACCGAGACGGCCGCGATGGCGACCCTTCCTTCGTCCAGAATGGACAGGAACTGGGCGTAGCCACGGCCGAGTTCGCCGAGCAGGTTCTCCTCGGGCACCCGGACGTCGTCGAAGGACAGTTCGTGGGTGTCGGAGGAGTTCCAGCCGACCTTCGAGTACTTCTTGGCCACCGCGAAACCCGGTGTGCCGGACGGCACGATGATGGTGGAGATCGACTTGCGGCCGTCCGGTTTCGTGTCGGTCACCGCGGTCACCGTGACAAGGCCGGTGATGTCGGTGCCGGAGTTGGTGATGAACGCCTTCGAGCCGTTGATCACCCAGTCCGCACCGTCGCGAACGGCGGTGGTGCGGGTCGCGCTGGCATCGGAACCGCCGCCCGGTTCGGTGAGGCCGAAGGCGCCGAGCACCTCACCGGAGCACAGTTTCGGCAGCCATTCGGCCTTCTGCGCCTCGTTGCCGAACCGGTAGATCGGCATCGCGCCGAGCGATACCCCGGCTTCGAGGGTGATCGCGACCGAGGAGTCCACCCTGGCCAGTTCCTCAAGGGCGAGGCACAGCGCGAAGTAGTCGCCGCCCATGCCGCCGTGTTCCTCGGGGAAGGGCAGGCCGAACAGGCCCATCCGGCCCATCTTCCTGGCAATCTCGTAGGGGAACTCGGCCCGCTCGTACAGGTCGCCGATCACCGGCGCGACCTCGTCGCGGGCGAAGGCCTCGACGGTCTTGCGCAGTGCTTCGTAGTCTTCGTCAAGGCGGTTGTCGATCATTGTGGTTCCTCCGGGGTGATGAGGGCCAGTTTTTCGTCCAGCGCGACCTGTTGGCCGATCCGGACGGGAAGTTCGGCGACGATTCCGTCGACAGGGGCGGTGATCGTGTGTTCCATCTTCATCGCTTCGACCACGAGCAGGGCCTGGCCCGCGGTGACCGCTTCGCCCGCGGTGACGCGGATGTCGAGCACGGTGCCGGGCATCGGCGAGGTGACGGGGCCTGCCGCGCCCGAGGTCGCGTCGGTGCGGGCGGCGGCGAGCCGGTCGGTCTGGGTCAGCGCCCAGCTGCGGCCCTGCGTGCCGAGCCAGAGCACGGCGCCTTCGCGGGCGCAGGAGTAGCGGCGGGTGCGGCCGTCGAGGTCGAGCAGCAACTCGCCGCCGACCATCCTGGCCGCCGCGCGACGTGGTTCGCCGGCACCGATGCTGACCTGCGCGGCGGCGGCTCGGCCGGTCAGCGAGATCTCGACCGGCTGCTGCCCGGCCGGGGTGATCGACCAGCGGATCGGAGCGGGCGCGCCGATCCGCCAACCGCCGGGGACCTCCCACGGGTCGGCGGATTCCCCGGTCGGTTCAAGGGCGAGCGCGCGTTCGAGGGCCGCCGCGACGAGCACCTCGTCGGGCAGGGTCGCCTCGGTGAGCGAATCGAGATGCCGGCCGATCAGCTCGGTGTCCAGCCGACCGGCCTGCACATCATCGTTGGCGAGAAGTCGTTGCAGGAAGCCGATGTTCGTGGTCACGCCGAGCACGGTGAGCGCGCGAAGGCCGGCCGAAAGGCGGCGCAGCGCGGTGTCCCGGTCCGGGCCGTGCGCGATGTACTTGGCGAGCATCGGGTCGTAGTCGCTGCTGACCACCGCACCCGGCAACAGCGCGGAGTCGACCCGCAGGCTGTCCGGTTCGGACAGTGCGAGGATCCGGCCGCCGGTCGGCAGGAAGCCGCGAGCCGGGTCCTCGGCGTAGAGCCGGACCTCGATGGCGTGGCCGGTCAGCGAGACCTGGTCCTGTTCGATGCCCAGCGGCTCCCCCGCCGCGACCCGCAGCTGCTGCTCGACGAGATCGAAACCGGTGACGAGTTCGGTCACCGGGTGCTCGACCTGTAGCCGGGTGTTCATCTCCATGAAGAAGAAGTCCTCCGGCGCGTCGGCGGAGACGATGTACTCGACGGTGCCGACCCCGACATAGCCGACCGCCTTGGCCGCGTCGACGGCGGCCTGGCCCATCCGCTGCCGAATCGCGGCGCCGTCCGGCAGGTCGGTCAGCAGCGGGGAGGGGGCTTCCTCGACGATCTTCTGATGCCGCCGTTGCAGGCTGCATTCGCGTTCGCCGAGGGAGAGCACGTTGCCCCTGGAATCGGCGAGCACCTGGATCTCGATGTGTCGTGGCGAGCGGATGAACCGCTCCACCAGCAGGGTGTCGTCACCGAAGGAGGCGCTCGCCTCCCGGCGCGCCGAGGTGATCGCGTCGGCGAGTTCGGCGGGCGAGCCGACCTCGCGCATCCCCTTGCCACCGCCGCCCGCCGACGGCTTGAGCAGCACCGGGTAGCCGACCTCGGCGGCGGCCTCGGCCAACTGCTCGTCGGTCATCCCGGTCTCGATCCGGCCCGGCACAACGGGAACCCCGGCCGCCGACACCATTCGCTTGGCGCGGATCTTGTCGCCCATCGAGTCGATCGCCGAGGCGGGCGGCCCGATGAACACGATCCCGGCCTGCTCACAGGCGGCGGCGAACGCGGCGTTCTCGGAGAGGAAACCGTAGCCGGGATGAATAGCCTGCGCACCGGTTTCCGTTGCGGCGCGCAGAATCCGCTCGATCGACAGGTAGCTCTCGGCTGCGGCGGCCGGGCCGATCCGCACCGCGACATCGGCCTCCCGCACATGCCGGGCGTCGGCATCGGCGTCGCTGTAGACCGCGACCGAGCGGATGCCCAGCCGCCGCAGGGTGGTGATCACCCGGACTGCGATCTCACCCCGGTTGGCGATCAATACGGTGTCGAACATGTCGTTGTCACATCTCACATTCGGAAGACGCCGTAGCTGACGGGTTCCAGCGGTGCGTTGGCGGCGGCGGAGAGGGCGAGGCCGAGCACGGTCCTGGTGTCGCGCGGATCGATGACGCCGTCGTCCCAGAGCCGGGCCGTGGAGTAGTACGGGTTGCCCTGGTCCTCGTACTGCGCTCGGATCGGCGCCTTGAACTCCTCTTCCTCGGTCGCCGACCAGTCGGTGCCGCGCGCCTCGAACTGGTCGCGGCGGACGGTGGCCAGTACGGAGGCGGCCTGTTCCCCGCCCATCACCGAGATCCTGGCGTTGGGCCACATCCACAGGAACCGGGGTGAGTACGCGCGGCCGCACATCGAGTAGTTGCCGGCGCCGAAGGAACCGCCGATGATCACGGTGAACTTCGGTACCCGCGCGCAGGCCACGGCGGTGACCATCTTCGCGCCGTGTTTGGCGATCCCGCCCGCCTCGTACTCCCGACCGACCATGAAACCGGTGATGTTCTGTAGGAACACCAGGGGAATCCTGCGCTGGTCGCACAGTTCGATGAAGTGCGCGCCCTTCATCGCCGACTCGGCGAACAGCACCCCGTTGTTGGCCACGATGCCGACCGGATGACCGTGCAGCCGGGCGAACCCGGTGACCAGCGTCGCGCCGTAGGACTTCTTGAACTCGGCGAACCGGCTGCCGTCGACGATCCGGCCGATCACCTCGCGCACGTCGTAGGGCGTGCGCGAATCCGTCGGCACCACACCGTAGAGCTCGTCGGCCGGCAGTACCGGCGCCTCGGTGGGCGTGCGCTGCCAGGGCGACTCGGCGCGCGGGCCGAGGGTGCCGACGATGGTGCGGACGATCTGCAACGCGTGCGCGTCGTCGTCGGCGAGGTGGTCGGTGACCCCGGAGACTCGGGAGTGCAGGTCGCCGCCGCCGAGTTCCTCGGCGGTGACCACTTCCCCGGTGGCGGCCTTCACCAGCGGCGGGCCACCGAGGAAGATCGTGCCCTGACCGCGCACGATCACCGCCTCGTCACTCATCGCCGGCACGTACGCGCCGCCCGCCGTGCACGAACCGAGGACGGCGGCGATCTGCGGAATACCCCGTGCGGACATGGTGGCCTGGTTGAAGAAGATCCGGCCGAAGTGCTCGCGGTCCGGGAAGACCTCGTCCTGCCGGGGCAGGAAAGCGCCGCCGGAGTCCACGAGGTAGACGCAGGGCAGGTGGTTGTGCAGCGCGACTTCCTGCGCGCGCAGGTGCTTCTTGACCGTCATCGGGTAGTAGGTGCCGCCCTTGACGGTCGCGTCGTTGGCGACGATCACGCACTCGCGCCCGCTGACCCGGCCCACGCCGGTGATGAGGCCTGCCGCCGGGGCGTCCCCGTCGTACATGCCGTCGGCGGCCAGCGGGCTCAGCTCAAGGAACGGGGAACCGGGATCGGTCAGCGCGAGCACGCGGTCGCGGGGGAGCAGCTTGCCGCGGGCGGTGTGCCGCTCGCGCGCGCGCTCCGGGCCGCCCCGGCTGACCCCGGCCAGCTTCCGCCGGAGCTCAGCGGCCAGCGCGGCGTTCGCCGCGTGGTTGCGGGTGAACGCCTCGCTCGCGGCATCCGCCTGGCTGCGCAGGGCCGGCGCCTCGGAAGTCATGCCACCGCTACCCTTCAACGTTAGGCAACAATCGCAGATTTACGATGTAAAGACGATCGTATGTTAACGCACGCTAACAGTAAGCGTCTAGCATGGGAGCATGCGCGCCGGCGGTCCCCGTACGGGCGCCCCGGTGCCCGCGTCGTCAGAGCGCCAGGGCGCGACCCGCGCGCGCAGCAAGCAGCGGCGCGAGGAGATCCTGACCGCGGCGGCCTCCCTGTTCGCGCTGCGCGGCTTCCACGGCGTCTCCATCGACGACATCGGGTCGGCCGCCGGGATGTCGGGCCCCGGGATCTACCGGCACTTTCCGAGCAAGGAAGCGGTCTTGTCGCAGATGCTGCTCGGCATCAGCGAGCGGCTGCTGGCCGAGGGCGGCCGCCGCGCGGCCGCCGCCGCCGACGCCCACGAGGCGCTCGACGCGCTGCTGCGCTGGCACGTCAGCTTCGCGCTCGGCCAGCCCGACCTGATCACCGTGCAGAGCCGGGAGCTGGCCAACGTGCCGGAGCCGGCCCGGCGGCAGATCCGCCGCCTGCAGCGGCTCTACGTCGAAGAGTGGGTGACGGTGCTGAGCGAGCTGTCGCCGCGCGCGGCCCAGGGGCGCCTGCGGGCCGCCGTGCACTCGACGTTCGGCCTGCTCAACTCCACTCCGCACAGCGCCAGCGAGCTACCGCCCGAGGCCGTGGCCGAGCTCCTGCGCGCCATGGCCCGCGCCGCCCTCGCCGCGGCCGCCACCTAACCCGCGGCTGCCTGACCCGCCACCATCTGACCCGCCACCATCTGAGCCGCCACCATCTGAGCCGCGGCCACCCGGGCCGCCGCCACCTGGCCTGCGGCCGTCGCCCGTCACGCGAGCTTGCGGTAGGGGTTCCCGTCCGGCCTGGGGGCCAGGTCGAGGGTCACCGCGTACTCGTAGCGGTCACCCCGGTACCAGGAGCGCACGTACTCGACGGGGCGTCCCGCGGTGTCGTGCACGATCCGCTCGACGAACAGGACCGCGGCGCCGAGCTCGACGTCGATCTGCGTGCAGACGTCAAGGTCGGCGAGCTGCGCCCGGATGGACTGGGAGGCGCTGCTCAGGCTGATCCCGCCGTCCATCAGCAGTTCCATCAGCGCCCGGCGCCGCAGCCCGGCGGGCGTGATCGCCTTGCCGAGGTCTGACGGCAGGTAGGTGATCGTGAGCGCGAACGGCTGGCCGTCCATGATCCGGGTGCGCCGCACGATCGTGCCCGTGGGGCTGTCCAGTTGCAGCGCTTGCGCGATGTGCACCGGGATGTGAGCGTCGTGGGCCACGTCGACGTTCCGCGTCTTCGCCCGCTGCGACTCGTTGATCAGGTCACCGAGCGACCCGCGAAAGCGCTGCCGCAAGACGCTCGGGTCCCGCGCTTCCACGAAGGTCCCGCGCCCCTGCCTGCGCACGACGAGGCCCTCGATCACGAGCTCGCCGACGGCCTGCCTGATCGTCGCGCGGCTTACCTCGAACTCGGTCGCCAGCTCGTCTTCACTCAGCAGCTTGCCGCCGACGGGGTAGATCCCGTCCTCGATGCGCTGCCGGAGGACGCCCGCGACCTGGTGGTAAAGCGGGAGCGCCTGCGCGTTGTCAATCACGAGCGAACCCTATCGTCAATGGCCGGCGAGGAGGCTCAGCCGAAGACCCGGGTCGCCAGCACGCGCTCGTCGTGGCTGGGGATGGGCTCGCAGCCGAGGGACTCGATGCGGCGGAAGCTCTCGTCGAACTGGATGACATCGGTGAATGACCAGGACGGCACGTGCGGCACGCCGTCGTCGCCGTTCCAGTACCAGTTATCGTAACTGTCCAGGCAGTCGCCGGCGATGAGGTAATCGCCCTTGTCCGTCTCGACAAGGAGTCCCTGGGAGCCGGGGGTGTGGCCGGGCAGCGGCACCGTGCTGACCCCGGGCGCGATCTCGACCGCGCCGCTGACCGGGTTGAGCCGGTCAAGTACGGGCAGCCAGGGCGGCGCGGTCCGCGGCAGGTGCTGGTAAGCGCGGCGGTGCAGCGGGATCGGGCTGACCGCGTACCGCAGCTCGTCGTCCTGCACCGTGAACCGGGCGTTGGGGAACAGGTCCACGTTGCTGCAGTGGTCCCAGTGCAGGTGGGTGAAGATCACGTCGCGGACCTCGGCGGGGTCAACCCCGGCCTCGCCGAGCTGGAGCCGGGGGTCCTCGCTGTCGGGCCGCTCGAACGTGTACCCGAAGTGCTCGCGGACGAAGGCGGCGTCCGGGGTCCCGGTGTCGACCATGATGGGCCGGTCACCGCCGATGATCACGAACATGATCATCGGCAGCTTCCGGTGCTTGTCCCAGTTCCGCTGGTAAGTCACCGCCGCGTCATGCGCCGAGGGCACCAGCCCGGACGGCAGCGCCAGAATCTGCAAACCCACTTTTTCCACCCTTCGCGTGTGCGATAAGAGAGTCA
>DATATE010000095.1:0-15724 GCA_036268955.1 Pseudonocardiaceae bacterium | reverse complement strand
TTGCGCGACTCGCGCTTCCAGTTCCTCCAGGCGCGCGAGCAACCGCTCCAGCGACACACCTTCAGGAACCGACACATGAAGATCATCCCAGGCCGGTAGCCAGTCCCAGCAACCGCCTCAACAAACCTGACCAGTTACGCGACGGCGAGGGTCTGTTCGTCCACGAATCCGAGTGGCGGCTGGGTGGTCATGTTCGTTCTCCAGTGATGCTGTCCCGAACTGTGGTTAGCGAGATGAAGGCGCGGTCGGTGCCGAGTTGCTCGGGGTTGGTCCGGCGGGCGTCGGGACCTTGGCGAGGCGCTCGGCCAGTGCATTGATTGCGTCGCGATCGCCTTCGAACGCTTGTGATTGGCTTGAGAAAGCCAACCTATGCGGAAACCGCCGATCTTCCTCGGGCTGACTCTCACTGCCTTTGTCATCGTGTGGAAATCCTGGTGGTGAATGTCGCGCTGCTCGCGCTCTCGCAGGAACTGGGGGCCAGCACGGCCGAGTTGCAGTGGGTGGTCGACGCCTACAGCCTGACTTTCACCGCTCTTGTGCTCGCGGGCGGGAGCCTCGGTGACCGGCATGGCCGAAGAGGTGCGCTGCTTGTCGGCCTGGCGGTGTTCGGGGTTTCCTGTCTTTGGGCAGCCCTGGTTGACACGCCAGGTCAACTCATCGTTGCGCGCGGCGATGGGTGTGAGGCCGCGCTCATGTTTCCCGCGACTCTCTCGATCCTCGTCGACGTGTTCACGGAGCGCCGCGAACGGGCCGCCGCTATCGGGATGTGGAACGGTCACCGGCTTCGGTGTCGCGGCCGGCCCGATCGTCGGTGGCTGACTGTTGGGGCACTACTGGTAGGGGAGCATCTTCGCCTTCATGGCTGCGGTCGCGGCAGTGGTCGGGATCCTCATTTCCTGCGTGGTGCCGGATCCGCGAGGTGGCCGGCGCGCACGGGGACCGGCTCGCGTGGGGCGCGGCCATCGCCGCCTGGGGACGGGAACTGGCAGGAAACCAGGCCGCGCACACGGATCTGGCTTGCGCGGTGTTCAGTGGCATCTCCAGCGACGATGCCGCACGAGTGCTCCGGCAGGGGCGGCACGAGGTCGTCGGCTCGGCGTCGTCGGTACCGATCGAGCCGTGGCGCGGTCATTTCGCCGCGACGATCGCCCGCCACTTGTGATGCACTGGGAAGTGGCTGCCGGTCAGCTACGCGGTCTCTTCGCGGGCACGTTTCCGGCGGTGGCCGTGCCGATCGTGATCCATTTGGCGAGCTGGCGCTTGGTTCGCAGGCCGTCGCCGTCGATGTGCAGCCAGCCCCGGATCTCCCGGCCTTTCATCTCCATCGGCTGCGCGTCGGTGGTTGCGAGGAGATGGTCGGCGCGTGCGGGATCGACCCGCACCATGAGGCCGCCTTCACTGCTTGCCGCTACCGCTATCTTGCCGTCGACGAGGAAGGCGAGTCCTCCGAACATCTTCTGTTCGGTCGCCGGGAAGTGCTCCGCCAGCAACTCCCGGATACGATCGGCCAGGTGCACGTCGTAGGCCACTACAACTCTCGTTTCCGCTGGAAGTTGGCGTCGCTCCCGTCACTTCATGCTCGATATAATAAGATATGCTCTAGAAAATCAAGTAGTTGCGGAAACCCAGGGCAAAACGGTCACCTTCCGATCGTGGCTGGATGACCTCAACGTAGTGTCCGAACCGTACAACCCTATGCGGATCTGCCAGGATTGAACCCTTTGCGACCCGAGTGCCGACATCTGCTGTGAAACTCGGATTGTTCCCTCCCCGTTTCCTCCCAGCAATTCGTGTGCGGTTTTCTACGCGACAAGCGTCCGTCATGGGTGTGACAGGCGGGCCCAATGCGTCGCATCCGGGTACGGTGCGCAGCGGACCTCGCTCGGCGGATGGCTCCGCATGCCGATCTGTAGCCTGCGCATGCTCCATCCCCGACCTGCGCTTTCGACCCACCGTGTGGCGATCGCTGCTGGTGGCACCGGCCATTGATCGGTGTCAGAGGCTCGGTGGAGTTCGCCGTTGGGCCGCCGGCCACACCAGCGCGTAGCGGGCGCTGGTCCGGTGTTCGCTCGTGTATCCACTGTTGCCGGCGGATCGCCGTCATCGGTGCGCGCCGACCTTGCCGAGACGACGTAGGGGCGTGAGCTTCATTCCGTATCCCGGACACTGTGCGGTCAGGACCTCCAGTGGTCCAGACCGTTCCAGCCTGCGGGCCGGATGGCCGGTTGGCTTGGTCGGCCGAGGTGGCCGAGGTAGGCGGCGTGTAACCAGGCCTCGGCCGTGCCCGGCCGGAACTCCAGTTCGGCGAAGGACACCAGCCCGGACGCACCCTTTCCGCGGCATCGGGCGCGAAGTTCGAGCGTAGCGTCATCCTCGGTCAGCCCGGTGACGATGATCGGCTGCCCCAGGAGCTTGGCGGGAACGGGGAAGGAAATCTCCTCCTGCAGCACGGTCAGGAACGCGGTCATCTGTTCCGCTTCCCCGTACGCGTCGGTCAGGATGATGTCGACGTCGTCGCGCAGTTGCCCCGCGGCGTCACGAGTACCGTCAACCAGGCGGGCGAGTTGGGCGTTGATGTCGGCGCGATCGAACGGAATCCAGGCTTCTTCGTCCTCGCCTGAATCTTCGACCGGCGCGTCTCCCCTGCCGGTTACGCACTCCGGGTGGCTGACAGCCGGGTCCGGCTCGACGACGGTCTCCAGCGCGATGTCATGCAACCAACTGTCGCCGAAGTCGTAGACATAGGAGATTGTCTTGCGGCCCCGTGCGAACACCTCACCTATCGTGATCTTGTCCTCGTCGTACTCGGCGTCGAAGTACGGATCGCCGTACTGACGGCGACCAACGGTGAAAGCGTGCAAATGATCATTGTCCCACGCGAAGGCGATCTGGATGATCTCGTGGAGATCCCCGAGCGTCGCCGACGCGGCCACACTCACTCTCCGCCAGCATGTCGGCCGCACATGTCGCAAGGTAACCTTCAGCTGACATACTCCGTCGACCTCGTTCTCCGCACCGGGAGAACTGAGCAGGGCAGTGCCGCGAGCGCCGAGAACAGACAACACCCACTGGCCGAGTGGAGTGATCCGCCAGCGCCCAACTCCTCCGGTGATTGCACCGAAGCCGGCCAACAACCGCAGTACAACCTCGGCCGGGTCGCGGTAACCGAAGCTGCGGTCAAAGGTCCGATAGAGGGCATGGCCACAAGCGATGATCGTCTGGTTGATTGCGGTCAACAGGTCAGCTCCGGCCGGAGCGGGTTCAGTGGCCAGCACCGTCAGGGCCAGCCGGCCGATCTCTAGAGCGTCCGTCCCGTCCTCGTCGTCGTCGAACGTGTCCGCGAGCGTCGCCGCCAACGCCCGTGACCACCCGTCGAGCACCTCGTCGTCCGTAGCCGATGGCCATCGGGTCAGTATCGGACCGGCTACGGCCCGATCACGGCTGATGGCTAGCAGTCCGATGGCAAGCGCAGTCGTCCACGGGCGCTGAAGTTCGGGCACATCGGCTGCGCTACGTACCTGTTGCGGCATCTCCACGCCCAGGACCCGCCCCGCCAGCGGGACATCGGCCCGGCGCAGCACGTCCTTGGCTGTCACCGGTCGACCCGCGCCGACCCATTCCGCCAAAGCCAGCCCGTGCCGCAGCGCGTCGCAGGCCTGTGCCGTCGTGGCCAGAATGTGGGCGTCCGTACGTTGATCCACCAAGCCAGCGTAGCGACGGCATCCGTGCTCACCGGTGGCATCCCCGGAGTTCATGGTGCAGTGGTCGCTGATGGACTTCGACGAAGGTCCTACGGTCGGACTCCATGCCACCGACGCGATGCACTGATCGAGGCCGCGGCCGGCGACTGAGACAACGGTACAGCTGTAAGAAGCAGAGCACGACGGTGAAGCTCCAGCTGATCGGAGAGGGCTCGTACGCGCATGTCTTTGCCTTCGTGGGCCCTGATCATGGAATCAAGGTCGCGGTCAAATGTCTACGCGAGCAAGGCGGAACTGGTCAAACTCTCCGATTTCGTTCTGGCCGATCCGCATACCTCGCTCGCCGTCGACACCACCCCGCATCTGGTTGCCGCCACTCCGGACGACCAACGACAACTTTTCGAGCGGCACAGGCCAGGCGCCCGCGGTGCTGTCGCAGGGGACACCTGTGTCTCCTCGACCCCGTGTTCGCGCTCATGCTCGTCACGTCAGTTTGCAGGCCTGGTTTGCTCAGTCCTTCAGCGCCACGCGGCGTAGTAGCTTCGCAGTGCTGTCGCCTTCTGGTCGTTCATGGTCACCAGGAATTCTGCCGGCGGGGTGAACTCCGCATCGAGGTCGTTGGCTGCCTTGAGATACTTTTCGGCCAGCCCCTCCGTGATGATCGCCGGCCACTCGCCGGTGATGTTCCATTTGCGTTCGTAGCCGGTGGCGACCATGTGCGACACCGCGTTCGCCACCACCTGCTCGCGGGTCCCGGGGGCGAGTGGCGCACGCACGGGCGTGAAGGCCGTCAGCTCCTTGATCTGGCCGGCGCCCTTCTCGATCATGTCCGCCATTTCCCTGGCGAGCAGCGGTGATTGATGCAGGCCGTCGCGGTAGGTGCCACTCGCCATCCACAGCCCGGCCACTCCGGTGGCGCCGAACAAGGGGTAGCCGTCAGCGGGGATAGGCCGGTTGCCGACTTGAGCGGCCACCAGAGCGGCCTCCTCCAGACCCGTGTGAAGCTGGTCGATGGAGCAGTCGAGCAAGAATTTCAGGTCCTTGAGATCGGCGTGATCGCGCGGGGTGTCGGAAATGATGTTCGTCGCACCGAGGTAGAGCACGCCGTCGCCGCGGGGCACGCAGTGCAGGCCGCAGGCAAGCGCTCGGTTGGGCGTTCGCAGGACCGAGCGGGGCAGCGACCGGTCCTTGGTGCGCACGAGGGCGGACACACCGTAGCCGCTCACCATCGGGGGAATCTTGCGGTGCAGGTCCGCCACGTCCGCGAGCAGCTCCACCGAATAGGCACCCGCAGCCACGATCACATGCCTGGCACTAAGTGTCTGACCGTTGGCGAGCACCACACCAGTCGCGGAATCACCGTCGATCACGAGCGAGGTGACATGGTCCTCCACGATCACGCCCCGAGCCTTGATCAGTGCCGCGTCCAGCTTCTCGAATAGCCGGGCGGTGTTGACGGCGTGTTCTCGGGGCATGAAGAGTGCACGGAGCGGGCGGAACAGCTCGTTGGGTTGCATCCAGTCGATGCTGTTGGCGTCAACCGACTCGTAGGGCTCATGATACTGGGTCAGGGTTGCCTCGATGACCGCGAAGTTGGCCGTGTCGATCGCGGTTGTGCCCACGGAGTTCAAGAAGACGAACGTGCCGTCCGCGGTGATCAGTTCGGAGTCGTCGCCAGAATATGCCGACAACTCCTCGAGCCAGCCGGACCACAGGTCCCGTGCTTGATGGTCCAAGGCCAGTTTGGAGCGCCCGTGCTCGGTGGACATCAGTGGCTCAGTCACTTCTCCGAAGCAGCCGAGCATCGCACCGGCGGCGGTCGACGCCGCGTGCCGTCGAGCCGAGCCCCCGACCCTGGCCACATTGATCCCTCGTCGGGCCAGTTCGAAGGCTATGGACGATCCCAGCGCGCCGTTCCCGATGACGATGACATCATGACTGTTCGGCATTTCTGACTACTCCTCAACGATTGCTTGGTTTGTGGAAGGATCGAAACCCGAGGCGAGCCGGGCGCTGAGGATGACTCGCCAAGAACAGGCTCCCTGCGTGCACAGATACCGAACCCGAAATCACCTCAGACGCTGAGATCGCTCATTGCCTTGGCGGCTCAGTGGGCCTTCCATCCGAGAGTGAGACCGTGTTCGTACGGCAGGTCCTCAATGGTGTGAACCGCTTCGAACCCTGCCTCGGACAACCATTTTTCGTAGTCCCCGGCGGGGTAGGTCATCCCGCGTCCGGTAGCGAGCGCGGTGAGGTACACGGCGAGCCGGGAGGAGAAGACCCCCGCTGTCTCGTCCGCCGAGGCGTTGAATCCGTAGACCAGCATCGGCCCGCCGGGGACGAGGGCTTCGTATGCCTTCCTGGCGATCGCCGTGATCTCCTCCGCCGCGAACACCTCAAGGAAGTGGCTGCACAGCACGGCGTCGACCCCCTCGGGAAACTCGGTGTCGAAGACGTCACCGGACAGGATCTCGACCCGCTCGTGCCCCGTCGCCGCCGCGCGGGCCGCCATCGACGGGACGTCGAGGATGGTGATCCTGAGGTCGGGGTACTTCTCCAGCAGAGCAAGGGCCGTCGTGCCGTCGCCGCCCCCGATGTCCAGCAGGTGGCCGACGCCCACGAGGTCGGCGTGCGCAAGCAGCCCCGGCATCGACTGAAGGGTGAAAGCCGACATTGCCCTGTGCAGGACGGTCTCTGCCTCAGGGCTGTGCTGCAAACGTTCGTACAGCGTCGGCTCGTTGCCGGGGTAAGCCGCCAACGCGGTGTTGCTGTCACTGAGGATTGCCGGTGTGAGCTGTGCGAATGCCGGGTAGTAGATGCGCTGCCAACCGAGCACGATGTGCCGCCAACTGTCGGGGCCATCGTGTCCTAGGAACTCCTCCGCCAGCTCGGAAAGCCAGTACCCGTGGGCCCGGCGCTCGACGAGTTCGGTGGCGCACAGCGAGAACATCAGCATCCGCAGCTTCTGTCTCGACACACCAACCCGGTCCGCGAGGTTGTCGAGAGTGGGACCCTCGCCCTCCGAGAGGGCGTCGAAGATGCCGGTCTCCACGCCGGTGACGATGGCGTTGAACAGCGCTGGCCCGTTGACGATCAGGGCGAACCTGTCGAACGCCTCTTCTCGGGTGCGTCGCGGTGGAGTCGGGCTGGCGGGAGTCATCGCGTTCCCTCCGTAGTGGGCGAAGCGAGCAGCCGGGTCCGCAGGAACCTTGCGAGCCGGGTCGCTCCCTCATCGATCTGGGTCTGGGTGAGGTAGCTGTAGGACAGTCGTAGCGACCGACTACCGCCGCCGTCAGGGTAGAAGTCGGACATCGGTGTCCACAGAACGCCGTATTCGGTGGCGCAGGCCGCCAGCGCAGCGTGGTCGAGGACGATCGGGGCGTCCACCACCAGGAAGAAGCCGCCCGTGGGCCGGGTCCAGCTGATGCCCAGCTCAGCGGCGTCGGGTAGGTGCCTGTCCAGTGCGTCCAGCAGGGCGGCGCGAGAACGCACATAGTGCCCGTTCTGGATCATCCCGCGAACGGCAAGGGAACCGCCCGCGCGCAGCAGCAGTCCCGCCGCAACTGCCTGGGCCAGCGGCGAGGTGTTGACCGTGGTCATGTTCTTCAGCGTTGCCAGACTCTCGGCAAGCCGCCGCGCGCCCCCGGTCGCGGAGCGGGCCATCTGCTCGGCGACGACGAACCCGACCCGCGCACCGGGGAAGCAGAGCTTGGAGAGGGTGCCGATCTGGACGACCATGCCGCCGGTATCCCGCGCCTTCAAGGACGGGGGAACGGATCCGACCTCTGATGCGCTGAAGCCGTAGGTGCTGTCCTCAAGGAGCAGGAGTTCCTCCTCGGCGGCCAACTCAAGCAACTCGGCGCGGGCCCGCGCCGACATGATGGTGCCGGACGGGTTGGAAAAGTCCGGGGCCACGTACAACGCGGCGATCCGTTGCCCGGCGGCGCGGGCCGTTGCGCACGCTTCTCGGAGGACGCCGAGGTCCGGACCGGCCGGATTCTCCGGGATCGCAACGGTGTTGATGCCCAGAAAGGCCGCAGCTCCACGGATCCCCGGAAAACACGGCACCACGTAAGCCAACTGGTCCTTCGCCGGATTGAACAAGCAGCGCAGAATCAGGAGAAACGCCTCCTGCGCTCCCACTGTCACCACCACATCGTCGGCGGTCGCCTGAATGCCGTAGTCGTCTCTCAGGCTGCGGGCGAGTAGACTGTTGACGATTCCCTTACTGGGGCCGTACTCGATGATCCGCTTCCAGGCTGCGGTCGGAGACAGCCCCTCGACCTCGCACGAGTGCTTGAGGAAGGCATCGAGCGCGTCACTCAGCACCGCACGGTCCAGGCCGTCGAGGTACGGCGCGCCCGGCGCGAAGGAGATCGCATCGGGGTAGCGCGTCATGATCTCGTTGAGAAAGCCGATCGCGCTGAAAATCGGATCGTCCACGACGTCGGCCAAAGCGACAAGCGGTCCGTTCACGCTGTGCGTGCCTCCACCTTGGCCAGCACATCGTCGCCGTACATCCGTTCGGCCTGCACACTGACGAATTCTGCGAGGTAAGTGCGGAAGTCGTCCTGCGGTTCGACGCCCAGGGCCAGCATCTGCTTGTTCGCGCGGACCGCGGGAACTCCCAGCCGCGCGACAACGCGCTTGACGGTCACCGCCATTTCGGCGGCGTCGACCACCTCGTCGTAGAGTGGCGCGGCGTCCGGATCCTTGGCTCGGACCACTCGCCCGTGCAGGATCATGTCGCGGGCCAGGGCAAGGCCGACCCGCCTTGGCAGGCGAAGGTTCGCAACGCCGGGAACGATGCCCTCCTGTGCGGCGGGCAGACTCGCGAACGAGTCGGCCTCTGCGATCACGTAGTCGGCCGCCAGCGCCAACTGGAGCCCGCCGCCGATCGCGAAGGCGTCGATCACCGCGATCCAAGGTGTATGCGAATTCGCTCTCCCCATATGAAACAGACCGCGGGTCATCTTGCTCAGGAAGCCGGCCTCACGCCCGATCAGGAAATCGAGGTAGGAGATGCGGCCTGCGCCAAGGTCCTTGAGATTGATCCCCGCGCAGAACACTCGCCGCCCGGCGTACTTGGGGTGACGCATCCGTCCGCCGCGCAACACCCCGACCCGCACCGTCTCGGCCAGCATCACCACGTCGACGGCAACGTTGAGGTCCGCGACGAGCTTGTTGTCCTCGGCGTTCAGCGTGTCCACGTTGAGCAGGGTGACGTGGCCGGCCTCGCCTATCCGCTCGACGCGCACGGAGGCGAGATCCAACTGACCGGTCAGGTCGAAATCCTTGGCGCGCGCCAGGTTGGCGGGGTCGGGCAGCCGCATCGTATCGAGGATATGGTTGCCTGCCTCGCGATCGCGCAGTATGCCGCGTAACACGACGGCCTGGTCCTGCTCCAGCCGCCGCCGCGACCGCATGGGGCGGAGGTCGTCCTCGGCGAGGAGTTCCTTGCCTGGAAGAAACTCCGGGCATGTTTTCGCCACCCTGGCGAGGAGCTGAGCGCAGGTCAATCGAACGGTCATGCCGTCGGTCAGCTCAGCGTAGAACCGGTTGGCATGCCGCTCCAGGAAGCCGGCGACCAGGTCACGTCCCGCGATGACCGCAACGCTGCGGGGATCGTCGGCCGACCAGCGTTCCAGCGCAGCAAGGCGCTCGCGGACGGCGGCGCGGTCCTTCTGGTAGTTCCCGGTGAGAGGCATGCTGTCGGGACTGTCGAACATCGTCATGCCGACGCTGCCGATCCGGACCCGACAGCCGATCCCGGTTCGACGTGGCTATTGGGCACGGTCAATCCTCCGTTTGTCACCGCTACCACTGTGGGTAGCGCCAGCTCGATCGTGGCTCCGGGGCTCAGGGCGGCCATTGCACTGTAACCACTCGGGTGGGTGCAGTCCTCGACGTTCAACTACAGTGATCGCACTGAGGTCGTGGTCCGACGCGGTATCGGCAAGCAGCAGCGCCGTCAAGTACCTGCGACACACGACGTCCGGCGGCCGTTGGTCCGATCCCGTGCCACGGCGTCCTGGCCTGCCGATCCGGTTCCCGGCGTCGTTCCACGATCACGTGGAGCATTGTCTTGATCACGCCGATGGTCCACACTTGATCTGGGACTGTTGCGGGTGTCAGTGTTTTGGCACGCAAAATAAATGGGGGGGAGCAATGGCAGTGCTGTCTGAAGAACTGAAAAAACCCGGTGGTGTCGCGGTTTTCGATGCCGCTGCGGCAGGGGAGCGATCGGCAGCTGGTTTCCCAGCTCACGGGGACGTACCCGTTCTGAAGGACGGGCCGGTGCGTGTACCGATCGCCTCGCTCCAGCCGGCCGATTCACCACGGCTCACCGGTGAGGACCCGGAGCACGTCCGCCTGCTGGCGGCGATCGCTGATCGCTTGCCGCCGATCACGGTGCACCGGCCCACGATGCGGGTGGTCGACGGGATGCACCGGCTCAAAGCGGCTCTGCTGCGAGGCCAGGGCGAGATCTGGGTCGAGTACGTCGAGGGCAGCGACGAGGATGCGTTCTGCCTCAGCGTCCGGGCGAACGTCACCCACGGCCTGCCGCTCTCCCCAGCTGATCGGGAGGGCGTGGCGATCAGGATCATCCGGATGAGGCCGCACTGGTCGAACCGCGCGATCGCGGAGTTCGCAGGTCTGAGCGCGCCCACAGTCGGGATGCTGCGCGACCGTACAACTGAAAAACACTGCCAGTTGAACACCCGTGTCGGCCGGGATGGCCGGGTCCGGCCGCTGGACGGCACCAGCGGCCGGCTCAGGGCCAGCGAGGTGATAGGACTCCTGCCGGATGCCTCACTCCGGGAGATAGCCAGGAAGGCTGGCATCTCGGTGGGCACGGCTCGGGATGTCCGCGAGCGGCTGCGCCGGGGGGAGGACCCGGTGCTCAGCCGCCGCGCGGCGCCCGCCGGTTCCCAGTCAGTCGCGGCCGACGCTGACACGAAGGCGGAGCCGGACGGAATTCCGCCGCAGGCAGCCGCGCGGATGTTGGACAATCTGCGCAAGGACCCGTCCATGCGGTACTCCGAAATTGGCCGCTCGCTACTGCAGTGGCTTGGCGTCTACGCCGTCAGCTTCAGCGGCGAGGACGCACTCGTGCAGTCCCTGCCCGAACACTGCCGCAGGAACATCGCGGATCTGGCGTGGGGGTGTGTCGCGATCTGGAAACAGTTGGCAGTGGAGCTGGAGCAGGGGCAATGACTCTGCTGTCCTATGCGCAGCGGCGGCTTTGGCTGATCAGCGAGACCGAGGGGCCGAGTGCGGTCTACAACATCCCGATGGCCTTGCGGTTCTCCGGTGTGCTCGACCGGGACGCGCTGATCGCGGCACTGGCCGACGTTGTCAGCCGGCACGAGATCCTGCGCACGATCTACTCGCAGACCGACGGAGCCCCGCAGCAGAACGTGCTTGACGCGGAGGCCACGCCGTTCTCGGTGGCCGTGCGGGCCGTGACCGAGGCGGGCCTCGCCGAGCAGCTGGCCGGGCTCGCCCAACGCCCCTTCGATTTGCGCTCGGAGCTCCCGTTCCATGCCGAGCTGCTTGTACTGGCTCAAGAGGACTCGGTGTTGTCACTGGTCATCCATCACATCGCGTGCGATGGCTGGTCCAAAGCCCCCCTTCTTGACGATCTGCGGACCGCGTACCGCGCTCGGTGCTCCGGCGTCGCTCCGGACTGGGAGCCCCTGCCGGTGCAGTATGCGGACTACGCCTTGTGGCAGCGGGAGGTACTCGGGGACGAGTTGGCCTCGGACAGTGAGTATGCGCGGCTGGCGAAGTTCTGGGCGGCCGAACTGGCCGGACTGCCGGACCAGCTCACCCTGCCGACGGACCGCGTCAGGCCGGCGGCGAGCAGCTTTCGCGGGGAGGGAATACCGTTCGCGATCAGTGCTGGGGTGCATCGCGGGCTGGTCCGGCTCGCGCGCGATGCGCAGGCCAGCACGTTCATGGTGATGCTCGCCGCTCTGGCCACGCTGCTGGCTCGACTGGGCGCCGGCACCGACATCCCCATCGGTACAACGATCGCCGCTCGCAACGACGAGGCGTTGGAGCGGCTGGTCGGCTTCTTCACCAACACCATGGTGCTGCGGATCGACATCTCGGGAGACCCGGACTTCGCAGCGCTGCTCGGCGGCGTACGTCAGCGCGTCCTGGACGCATACGCGCACCAGGAGTTCCCGTTCGACCAGGTGGTGGAACTGCTCAACCCACCGCGCTCACTGGCCCGGCACCCGCTGTTCCAGGTGATGCTGGTTTTCGACGGAGAGGCCGGAGAGACCGGGTTCGACCTGCCCGGTCTCCAGGTCGGCTTGGAGTCCGTGGCATGGGAGTACTCGAAGTTCGACCTCACCCTCTGGGTCGCCGAGCAGTTCGACGACTCAGGGGCTCCGGCCGGCCTGGAGTGTGAGCTGCGCTACGCCACGGACTTGTTCGACCGCAAGACGGTCGAAGGCATGCATGCGCAGCTGAGCCGGTTGCTCGAAGCATTCGCGGCCGAACCCCTGACCCGGATCGGTGAGGTGGACATCCTCGACCCGGCTACTCGGCACCGACTGCTGGACCAGTGGAACGGCCCGACCGCGCCGGCGCCGACAAAGCTGCTGCCCGAACTGATTTCGACTCAGGCCGTCCGCGTTCCGGAGGCGCCGGCCGTGATCGACAGGGCCACGCTCCTGAGCTACGCCGAACTTGAGGCCCGGACGAATCGGCTGGCGCACCTCCTCGTTGCGCACGGGGTCGGTCCGGAGCGGCTCGTCGCGATCTGCATTCCCCGCTCGGCCGAGGCCGTCGTCGCCGCGCTGGCCGTACTCAAGGCCGGCGGCGCCTATGTGCCCCTGGACGTGGAATATCCGGTCGAGCGTCTCGCGTACATCGTGAGCGACGCCCGGCCGGAACTCGTCCTCACCGTGGAGGGACTGGCGGGAGACGGCGACGCGCGCGGGATCGCGGCCGGAATCCCGCAGCTGTGCCTCGATGGTGACGAGTTGCGCGCGACCCTGGCCGGGCTGCCGGCCACCGCCCCGGAAGTCCGGTTCGATCCGCGTCTGCCGGCTTACGTCATCTACACATCCGGGTCGACCGGTCGCCCCAAGGGCGTGGTCATCCCGCATTCGGCCCTGACCGACTATCTGGCCTGGTGCGGCCGGAACTATCCGGCGGCGGCCGGTAGCGCTCTGGTGCACTCCTCGCTCGCCTTCGATCTGACGGTCACCGCGTTGTGGACCCCGTTGACTCTTGGCGGCTGCGTCCTGCTTGCCTCGATCACCGACCCGGATCCCGAGGAGAAGGCCCGCATCGGTGCCTTTCCGAGTACGTTCATGAAGACGACGCCGAGTCATCTCGCGCTGCTGGCCGACGCACCGGATGAGTACTCGCCGAACGGTGAGCTATTACTTGGCGGCGAGACACTCACGGCCGAGATGCTGCACTCGTGGCGGGTAAAGCATCCGGATGTGCTGGTTCGCAATCTCTACGGTCAGACCGAGACAACCGTCAACTGCGCCGAGTTCCGGATCGAGCCGCACAGCGAGTTGCCGCCTGGTCCAGTGCCGTTCGGCCGGCCTCAGGCCAATGCGCGGATCTACCTGCTCGACCGCTGGTTGAATCCCGTCCCGCCCGGCGTGCGGGGAGAGCTGTACGTAGGAGGCCCCGGCCTGGCCCGCGGCTATCTGAACCGTCCCGGCCTGTCCGCGGAGCGGTTCGTGACCTGTCCTTTCGGGCCACCAGGCGAGCGGATGTACCGGACGGGCGACCTGGCGCGGTGGCGGTCCTCCGGGGTGCTTGAGTTCGGCGGCCGCGCCGACCGACAGGTGAAGATCCGCGGTTTCCGGATCGAACTCGGCGAGATCGAGGCCGTGTTGACGACTGATCCGTCCGTGAGCCAGGCCTGCGTGCTGCTTCGGGAGGAGCTGCCGGGAGACCCGCGGCTCGCGGCCTTCGTGGTCCCCGCGGACGGCCAGGAGCCGGACGGTGCTGTGTTGCTGGAGCGGGTGCGCGGGCAGTTGCCGGAGTACATGGTCCCGTCGACGGTGACGCTGCTTCCCGCCCTGCCGCTGACCCCCAACGGCAAGCTCGACGACCGGGCGCTGCCGGCTCCTGCCCAATCGGATCCGGTCGCCTGTCGGACTCCGGGCACCGCGGTCGAGCTGCTGCTGAGCGAGCTGTTTGCCGAGTCGCTGGGACTGGAGCGGGTCGGCGTGAACCAGGGCTACTTCGAACTCGGTGGCAACTCGCTGTCCGCAGCCCGGCTGATCGCCCGGATCGGGACGGTCCTCGGGGCGGAACTGCGGCTGCGAGATCTGTTCGAGCAACCCACGGTGGCCGGGCTCGCCCTGCGGCTCGACGTCGGGTCCGGGCAGACTACCGATGCATCACTGCTGCCGCTGCGCGCCGCCGGGACGCGCCTGCCGCTGTTCTGTGTGCACCCTGGTACGGGAATCAGTTGGGGCTACACCAGCCTCCTGCGACACCTCGACCCGGATATCCCGGTCTACGCCCTTCAGGACAGCAGCTTGTTTTCCGGGGAGATCAGGCCGGCCAGCGTCGAGCAGATGGCGCGTGGCTATGTCGAGCGGATCCGGGCGGTCCAGCCCACCGGACCGTACCAACTGCTCGGCTGGTCCTTCGGCGGCCTCGTCGCACACGCCATGGCCGCACAGCTTGAGGCCGCCGGGCAGGAGCTGGACTTGCTGTGCCTACTCGACAGCTTTCCGGGCTGCGATGCTCAGGGGGACAGGTTGCCGGACTGGGGCGCGGACGACCGGGACTCCGACGATGCTGACGTAGCCGAGTTGATCGGCAACTTCGGTGGCTTCTCCGAGGACGAACTGCTGCGGATCGTGACGTCGCTGCGGCACCACCGCAGACTCAGAGGCAGTCACTGGCCGCGCCGGTACCAAGGAAACCTCGTCCTGTTCGAAGCGAGGCTGGGGCGGGCTGAGTCATTCGTCGCCGAATCGTACTGGGCGCCTTTCGTCGGTGGGCGGATCGACATCGTCCCGGTGCCGTGTGGCCACCACAAGCTGTTGGCGGCCCCAGCCTTGGCGGTGATCGCGAAGGCCTTGTCTGACAGGCTTTCCGGGTCCGCCGCGGTGCCCGCACGCCTTGCCGTCGGTCCACTGGAGTCATGATCTCCGCGCAACTTGAGCCCGGTCAGCCCTTGCGGTGGCCGATAGGGGGAACACGGGTGAAATACGGTGTGCGCAATGTCTGAGTTCGCAGCTGGGCAGGTCGGCGACAGCCGGGAGTCGGGCGCGGTCCCCGAACACCGCCGGCATTCGGGGGCGGCCTCGGATCTGCCGCAGACGCCCACCGAGGAGTTGCTGCTTCAGATCTGGTCCGCGGTGCTCGGCCTGGACCACATCGGACGGGAAGAGAACTTCTTCGAACTCAGCGGGCAGTCGATCGCCGCGGTGCGACTGGTCAGCCGGGTGAAGGCCGTCTTCGATGTGGACATCACGGTCCGGACCGTGTTCGAGGCGCCGACGGTGGCCGCACTCGCCAGGGCCATCGAGGCCGGTGGCCGAGATCGACCCCGGCTGCTCACCGTGGACCGGCCGCAACAGCTTCCGCTGTCCTACGCCCAGCGCCGGCTGTGGTTCCTGACCCAATTGGAGGGGCCGAACCCGGTGTACAACGTGCCGGTCCTGTTGCGGCTTCGTGGCGCGGTGGACGCCATTGCGCTTGCTGACGCGGTGCGAGACCTGGTGACCCGGCACGAGTCGCTTCGGACGGTATTCCCCACGGTCGATGGTCAACCCTGGCAGCAGGTGTTGGACCCGAGCCAGGTCCACGTTGGACTCCATGTGCGCCAGGTCGATCCGGACCGGTTGGACGAGGCAGTGCGTGAAGCGGCGACCTGCGTCTTCGATTTGGGGTGTGAGGTGCCGGTTCGGGTGTGGTTGTTGGGGGTGGGTGGGGGTGAGTTTGTTTTGGTGTTGGTGGTGCATCATATTGCGGCTGATCGGTGGTCGTTGGGTGTGTTGATGGAGGATTTGGGGGTGGCGTAT
>DATATE010000094.1:0-39438 GCA_036268955.1 Pseudonocardiaceae bacterium | reverse complement strand
GACTATCCGTTATCCGAGGGTGGCGTAACCATGTCGAGAAGATCATCGGTAAGCCGTATGCGGGAAAACCGCACGTACGGATTGAAAGGGGGATGGGGAACCGGGTCCTTCGGGACACCGCGCCCCTGACTACCAATGGGCGAGGAGACGGGCACCAGCGGGCCTCACAGGGCCGCCGGATACGAGATCGGCGTGCTGCTGCGCAGGGCACACCGCAAGGCCGCCGACGCATTCAACGAGGTACTCAGACCGCTGGACATCCAGGGCAGGCACTTCGGCATCCTGCTGCTGCTGCACCAGCACGGTCCGCTCAGTCAGCGGCAGCTGATCGACCATCTCGGCAGCGACAAGTCCGCGATGGTCCGGTCGCTGGACGACCTGGAAGCCCGCAAGCTGTGTATTCGCAAACCGGCAGCGCACGACCGCAGGGCGCACGCCGTCGCACTCACGCCGACCGGCCGTGAGGTCTTCGAGACGGCCGAACGCGACGCGAGGAAGGTCAGCGTGGCCCTGCTGGACGGCTTCACCCCGGCCGAACGCCTCCAGTTCGGCCAGTTCCTGACCCGGTTCATCGCCGACTGAGCCGCAGCCGGCCACCGCAGCCGGTCCCCGCTTTACTCGTGGGCACTGACCGCAGGCCGGGAAAACCACGACTGGCGGAACCCCCGAGAGCCGAGGCGGCCACTGAACGGGCTCGGCCTCGGCTCAGCGCAGCGGACGGCTCCCTCGTCGAGGAAGGGCGCCCGGCACCGTCCACTGTGCGCCGTCCCCAAGGGTGAAGGTCAACAGCGGACCGCTCAGGAAGCGACGGCCCGCAGCCTGCGCAGCACCTCGTCGGTACCGAGCGCAGTCGTGATGGCGTGCAGGTCCGGGCTGCGCGTCGAGCCGGTCAGCGCGATCCTGATCAGCTGGGAGGCCTCCCGGATCGAGCCGGGGTAACCCTCCGGGTTCTTCTTGTACTCCTTGGCGTTCGCGGCGAAACCGTGCCGCGCCGCCAGTTTCCTGATCTGGTCGAACCACTCGGCCTGGTCGTCGAGTTGCTGGTAGCCGGCGACGAAATCGCCGACGAAGTCGGTGATCACGCCGGCCGGCAGGTTGAGTGAGGCGAGCCGCTCGTCATCGGGGCCGGTCAGCGGGGTGAACAGCTCGGCGAAGAAGAAGCCGTACGCGGAGCGGAAGTCCGACCACTTGCGCAGGTCCTTGCGCGGATTGTCGACCCCCTCCCGCTCGACGGCGAGAGCGCGCAGCGCCAGATCCCGTTGCGCGTCAAGGACGGGCACCAGCTCGGCGTCGAATTCCGTTGCCCAGGAACGCATCGCGGTGAGGATGTCCGCGCCGGACAGTGTCGCGATGTGATCGGCGCTGATGTCCTCCAGCTTGACGAGGTCGACGAGCGGGCCTGCGACGCCGCACTTGTCGAGGTCGATCGGAGCGGCCAGGGCCTGCGCCAGCGGCAGTTCGCCGAGGGCGCCGTTGGCGAGGCCGCGCAGGTAGTAGAGCACCGCATCGGCCGGGTAGCCCGCCGAGATGTAGAAGTCGACGCTGGCTTCCGGGTCCTTGCGCTTGGAGAGCTTGCGCTTGCCGCCGGAGATCTGCTTCATCAGCGGTGCGATGTGCGCGTAGGTGATCGGCTCGAAACCCAGCGCCTCGAACAGTTGCAGGTGCAGCGGCACCGAGGACAGCCATTCCTCGGACCTGATCACCAGGTTCACCCGCATCAGGTGGTCGTCGACGGCGTGCGCGAAATGGTAGGTGGGCAGCCGGGGCGAGGTGTCCGAGGACTTGAGGATCACCACGTCGTTGCGGTTGGCCTCGTGTTCGAGCCTGCCTCGGATCGCGTCGAGATAGCTGATCCGCTGGGTGGTGATCTCCGGTGCGCGGAAGCGGACCACGTAGGGCGCGCCCTCGTCCAGCTTGGCCCGCACCTCGGCCGGGTCGGCGTCGCGCCAGATCGCCCAGCGCGAGTAGTAGCCGGTGGGGATCTTCGCGGCCTGCTGGCGAGCGGTGATGTCGGCCAGCTCCTCCTTGGTCGCGAAGCAGGGGTACGCCTTGCCCTGGCGCATCAGCTCGCGCGCGAAGCCGGCGTAGATCTCCGCCCGCGCCGACTGGTGGTAGGGCCCGTACGCGCCACGGCCCTGCTCCTCGTCCGGCTGGATACGGAAGTACTCGAACGCCCTGCCGAACTGGTCGAGAGCGCCCTCGACCTCGCGGGCGGCGTCGGTGTCCTCGACCCGCAGGACGTAGACGCCGCCGGAGTGCGTCGCCACGTCCTTGTCGATCATCGCGGTGTAGACCGCGCCGATGTGCAGGAAGCCGGTCGGCGACGGGCCGAACCGGGTGACCTTCGCGCCCTCGGGCAGTGTCCTGGCCGGAAACCGCTCTTCCCAGTGCTGGGGCTCGGGCAGGTCGGCGGGGAACAAGGCGTCGATCACGGCACGGTCCAGCATTGGCTTCTCGGTCTCCATCGCTTTGTTGCCTGGTCAACCCGGTGATCCGGGTGCTGCGGCTGCGAAGGCAAGACTATCAATCGCCACTTTTCGGCAGCGGTCCGCAGTTGGCAGGGGCTCTCGTCGCGGTAGGCGCGCCGGGGCCGACGCCGGGCCGGAACGCCGAAAATGGGTATGGCCGCGACGTTTGATCGTCGCGGCCATACCCACCGTCCTCGCGTTCGGCGGTTCGCAAGGGCGGTTCGCGGGCGGGGGTCGAGGTGGGTCCTCCTCGCTGGGGCGCCCGCTGCGCCGGTCCGTCCCTCCCCGTTCGAACCTGCGCAGGTACTACTGTGCGGGCCGGCACAGGGGCGTTTCTTGATTTCCACTTGAATGCGCAGGTCAACTGGGGGTTCGGGCCACGCGGGGGGCCGATTTCGCCACTTCGGGGGAGCCAAGTGAGCGCGTGCTCAACGGTAGGCCGTTCGAGCCGGATTGGCGAGTACCGCGTTCCCGGCCGCCCGGTGTGCTGGGCACCCGTTGCCAGCGGTCGAGGCCGAAATCGTTGGCAGTACTGAAGATGGCCAGGTACAGGCCGAAGTGGTGGCTGAAGTCATTCGGTCGCAATGGGCGTTTTATCGCCGGCATCCGTGGCTCGCGCAGGTGATGTCCTTCACCCGCCCATTGTTGACACCGGATGCGATGCGCTTCGCCGAGTGGACGCTCAATGCGTTGGACGGGACTCCCGATTCGCCGAGATCGTCACTCCAGGACGGTTCCCGGTCCTCTCGCGACTTGTCCAGATCGATTACCTGCAACGATTTCGGTCCAAAGATGGTCGCTCAGGGTAACCTCGATGATGGCTTTGTTTCGGGCCCGTTCATTCGACACGATCGCGGCGGCAGCCTGCGGAAGGGGGACCGGCATGGAGGGTCCGCCGGCATCGACCCAGCCACCGGCACCCGCGTCGGCGCCCGAACCGGCGCCGGAATCCGCGAAGGCGTCAACGAGCCAGCTGACGATCTATGACGTCGCGCGGCATGCCGGGGTGTCCATCGCCTCGGTGTCACGGGTGCTCAACGGCCTTGACAGCCCGCGCCCCGAGACACGGGAACGGGTGCTCGCCGCGGTCCGCGAACTGGATTTCGTGCCGGACGGGGCGGCTCGCGCGCTGAGCAGCCGGCTGAAGGAGGTCGTCGGCGTGGTGTTCCGGCGGCCGTTCGAGCAGACCATGGCCGGGTCCGGTTTCGCCGACGAGGACGGCAGCCTGCTGTTCGCCGAGGTGATCAACAGAGGCGTCGAGCTTGCCGCGCGCGGCAAGGGCTTCGACCTGTTGCTCAGCTCGGTCGATGTCTACGAGGCCGGTCGGCAGCCGAGAGTCGCCTCGATGGCCGGCAAGAGCGACGGGCTGATCCTGCACGACAGGGTGCTCGGCCCGGAGGGCATCGTCCGGTTGGCCCGACGCATCCCGATCGTCACCCTGGTCGGCACCCCCACCCCGGCCAGCGTGAACGTGCGCAGCGACAACGCGGCCGGGATGCGTGAGCTGACCGGGCACCTCATCACCGAGCACGCCTGCCGCACCATCGGCTATCTGGCCGGTCACGCCGACAGCCCGGACAACATTGACAGGGCGCGGGCCGGCACGGCGCTGGCGGACGAGGCAGGCGTCGAGTTCCTGACCGGTCCGAGCTGGCAGGGCAACTACATGGCCTCCGGCGGCGCGAAGGTCATCGACGAACTCGTCGCGGAAGGCGCCACGCTGCCGGACGTGATCATGTGCGCGAACGACCAGACCGCGATCGGCGCGCTGTACGCGCTGGCCGAGCACGGTATCCGGGTGCCGGACGACGTCGCGGTCACCGGCTTCGACGACATCCCGGTTGCCCGGCACCTGCGGCCGAGGCTGACCACGGTCCGCCAGCCGATCCAGCAGCTCGGCGCGACCGCCTTCGAACTGCTGTACACGTTGATCAGCGGGGAGCCACCGGCCGAGCGCGAGGTGGTACTGCCGACCACCCTGGTGCGAAGGGGCAGCTGCGGCTGCACCAGCGAGGCCACCTGACCGACATCAACAGTGACGTCGGCGCCGGCTGTACCAAGGCCGCGCGGCGGGGTGCTGTGTCGGGGGGCACCGGCAACCGGCCCCGGTGCGGAACCGATTGTCGTCGCACCCCACCGCGCGGGGTCTGTGCGACGGTCAGCTCGACCGCCTGGCCGGCTCCCGTCGTTGGATCATCGGCGCTCGGCCATCGGAGATAGCCGGACGTGGGTGACCGAATGCGTCGTCGGACCGGCGGGTGGCAGCTCGGCGACGCCTGCCTTGTCGCGACCGCCGCGCTTGGCCTCGCGCAGTCCGGTGTCGGCGTGCAGCAGCAGCTCGGTCAGGGCGAACTCGGAGCCGGGTAGGTGCACGGCGGCGCCGATGGACGCGGTGATCTCGCTGAGCGTGACGGTCCAGTCGATCGCGGCCCGAGCGGTGATCACCAGTGCCTTGATGCCGGCGCGGATCTCGGTCGCCATCGCCGAGGTCGCCTCGACGTCGAGGCCGGGCGCGAGGACCAGGAACTCGTCGCCGCCGTAGCGGCAGCTCAGGTCGGTCGGCCGGGTCACCTCGCGCAGCACCGCGGCCACGGCGGAAAGGATCGCATCGCCGGCCGGGTGGCCGTACTCGTCGTTGACCCGCTTGAAATGGTCGATGTCGACGGCGAGCAGGGCGACCGGTTCGCCCCGCCGATGCGCGTCACCGTGGATCTGCGGTCCGCTGGTGTCCCAGCCCCACCTGTTGGCGAGTCCGGTCAGCCGATCGGTCGCCCAGGAGTCGGGCGACTGGCCGCAGGTCCGGCAGCGGTGGTCGGCGGTACCGACCGGGCGCTCCGATGACGCTGAGTGGGCCTGGACGCGGTGCTGGCCGGCAGCTGGATCGACAGCCGCCAACCGCCGCGGATGGCGGTCATCAGCAGCCGCCTGGCCCGCTACGGTACGCATGTTGTCAACTATCGTGCGTAAGACCGCAGTGGGCGAGACGTGACTTGTCGCCTTTTTGAGGAGATTGTTCTTCGGCCCGCCACCGCACCGACGCGAACTGCGGTACTTCCATCAGGGTATTTCCACCAGAATGCCGTGAGCGAGAGCATCCTGGGCGATCGGGGCAGGGAGAAACATTTCCATGGTTGACCAAGTGGCTGGGGACACCGAACGCACCTGGCAGGTGGAGCAGAAGGGCATCGACTGGGTCACCGACAGCGAACGGCACGGCTTACCCCGGCAGCTGTTCTGGCCGTGGACCGCGGCCAACGTCAGCTTCTTCACCATCTCCTACGGGGTGTTCGTCGTCGGCCTCGGCCTGAGCTGGTGGCAGGGCGTCATCGCGGTGCTGGTCGGCATGGCGCTGTCGTATCCGGTGGTCGGCATCGTCGCCCTTGCCGGTACCCGAGGCTCGGCGCCCACCCTGGTGCTCAGCCGCGCCGCCTTTGGTTTCCACGGCAACAAGCTGCCCACCCTGTTCGTCTACTTGTCCCTGGTCGGCTGGGAAACGGTCAGCGTCGCGCTCGGCGCGCTGGCCACCAAAGGCATCCTGGTCCGGATCAACCCCGGCCTCGGCACCACTCCCGCGCTCGCCGTCGGCTTCGCGATCACCGTCGCGCTCTCGGTCGTTCTCGGTGTCTACGGTTACGACGCGATCATGCGGGTGCAGAAGTGGATCACCCTGATCGTCGCGGTGATGACCGTCGTCTACGTCGTGCTCATCGTCCCGAAACTGAACTTCGCGACGCCGAGCCACGCCGGTGGGTTCGCCCTGCTGCTCGGCGGGATCGCGCTGGTGGTGGCCAACGGGATCGGCTGGACGACCGGCGGCGCCGACTACAGCCGGTACATGCCGAAGACGAGTTCACCGAAGGCGGTCGCGGTGTGGACGGCGATCGGTGGGGCCGGTGCGCCGACCCTGCTGATGCTGCTGGGCATCCTGCTCACCGCGGGCGACCCGACGCTGGCCGGTGCGGCGGCGGACGACCCGATCGGCGCCTTCGCCACCCTGCTGCCGACCTGGTTCCTCATCCCGTTCCTGATCACCACCGTGCTCAGCGTGGTGGCGGGCGCCGTGTACAACCTGTACTCCTCCGGCCTGAACCTGCTGGCCCTCGGCGTCCGCGTGCCGCGCTGGGTGGCGGTCGGCATCGATGGGGTCCTGATGACCGTGGGCGGCATCTACCTGGTGTTCGTCGCGCCCAGCTTCTTCGGTCCGCTGCAGGCGTTCCTGATCGTCATCGGGGTGGTCATCGCGGGCTGGTCGGCGATCTTCGTCGTCGACCTGTTCATGTACCGCTCGGCGGGCTATCGACGGGCCGCGCTGTACTCCGCCACCGGCGGCTACGGCCGGGTCAACTGGGCCGGCGTGCTGTCGCTGGTGGTCTCGATCGTGGTCGGCTGGGGCCTGTCGACCTCATCGGACCCGGATCTCGTGCACGTGATGGGCTTTTTCATGACGACGGCCGCGAAGAACGGCGCGCTCGGGGCGAGCAACGTCGGCGTCGTGGTGGCGTTCCTGATCGGCGGTGTGCTGTACGCGCTGCTGAGCAGGACCCCGCTCGGTGTCTCGCAGCCGGCGGCGGCCGATGGGCAGGAGGACGCCGAGCAGGGTCCCTCGGATCTGGTCCGCACCTGAGTGGCCCGGCCGGCACTCGGCCTGACCAGGGCCTTGTGCCGGCTGCTCTCGACGGTTCTCGGCTGATCTGATTGGGTGGCACCTCGTGCGCATCATTATCGACACCGATCCGGGCATCGACGATGCTCTTGCCATCCTGTACCTTGCCGCGTCCCACGATGTCGAGATCGTCGCGGTCGGCAGCGTGCACGGCAACGTGCCGGCCGAACAGGGCGCGGCCAATGCCTTGCGGGTACTGGAACTGGCCGGGCTCGCCGAGGTTCCCGTCGCGGTGGGCGCGCGCCGTCCGCTGGCCCAGCCCCTGCGGACCGCGGAGTTCGTGCACGGTCAGGACGGGCTCGGCGGCCACGCTGGCGAGCCCGCGCGGGCGCGGCCGGTGGCCGAGTCCGCCGCAGAGCAGCTCGTCCGGCTGGCACGGGCCAACCCCGGTGAGCTGACCCTGCTCGCGTTGGCGCCGCTGACCAATGTCGCACTGGCCTGTCTGCTCGAACCCGAACTGCCGCGACTGCTGCGCTCGGTGGTGATCATGGGCGGCGCGCTGAACGTGCCCGGCAACATCACCGCGCACGCCGAGGCGAACATCTGGCACGACCCGGAGGCCGCCGATCTGGTGCTCTCCGCCGGTTGCACCAACCTCACCCTGGCCACCCTCGACGTGACCGAAGGTGCGTCCGCCGATGCCGCCTGGCTGGCCGGCCTCGCCGAGATCGACGACCCGAGGGCCCGGTTCGCCAGCGCACTGCTGGACTTCTACGCGGGCGTGTACACGAACCTGTTCGGGCACGAGGCATGCACCCTGCACGACCCGCTCGTCGCAGCGCTCGCCCTCGACCCGGACCTGGCGACCTACACCTCGGCCCCGCTCGCGGTCGAACTCACCGGCACGCACACCCGTGGCCAACTCGTCGCCGACCTGCGCGGCATGACCAGCGACGACAACGTGCGGAGCAGCATCTCCGCCAAACGCTGCCCAGCGCGGATCGCCGACACCGTCGACGTACCGGAGTTCATGGACCGGTTGCTCAACGCACTGCGGAAACCGGCCTCGGACTGAGTAATCCCAGCCTGCGCGGCCGGGATTCCCTTCGGCTACTCGGTTTCCGGCTTCTCGTCCTGAGGAGACCGCGCCGTCGCGGAGGCGAGCTGGGTGCGCAGGTCCTCCGCGCGCGGATCACCGAGTTCGCGGAAGATCTCGATGGCCTGCCGCCAGAACTCCAGCGCGGTCTCCCGCTGCCCGCTGTCCAACAGCACAAGGCCGCTGTTGTGCAAGGTCTCCGCCTCGCCCCAGCGGTCGCCGATGGCCCTTCGGGTGGTCAGTGCTTCCTGGTAGGCCCGCACAGCGTCCTCGGTCCTGCGCTGTTTTCGATAGGTGTCACCGAGTTTGACCAGTGTGTAGCCCTCGCCGTGCCGGTCGCTGATCTCGCGGAAGATGTCCAGCGCTTGGCGAAGACAGGTCAGTGACTCGTCGAAACGGCTGAGCTGTCGGTAGATGTCGCCGAGATTGGCCAGCGCGATGCCCTCGCCGTGCTGGTTCGCCACGAAGATCGCCGCGTCGGCCGCGTGGTCGCGAGCGATCTCGCCTCGGATCCGCAGTGCCTCGCAGAACCGGTCCGATGCGCCTTCGTAGTCCCCGAGGTCCATCGCGAGCAGGCCGAGAGCGGCCAGCGTCCAGGCCTCACCGATCCGGTCACCGATCTCCCGGCGAATCAGCAGCGCGGAGTCGAAAAGGCCGCGGGCGTCGTCGAAATGCCGCAGTTCGCGGTGCGCCTGCGCGAGGTTGTTCATCGTCCACGACTCACCGAAGCGGTCGCCACTGCGTTGCGCCCCAATGAGTCCTGCCTCGTGCGCGCTGATCCACGGGCCCCAGCGCTTGCGCAGGAACAGATAGTTCCAGCAGCCGACCGGCAGTTGCCAGGCGACCGCGTCGCGGCCCGACTCCAGGGCCAGTTCGGTGGCCCCGACGAGATTGGGCATCTCGATCTCGCACCAGGACAGCGCCTGGTCGTAGGAGACGAAGGTCATCACCGGCAGCTCGAACTCCGACGGCGCCAACACCGGGTCATGTCGTTGCGGGGCAAGGACATGGTTGGCCTCGTAGGTGCTGTAGAGGTACCAGTCCAGCACCCGCCGCACGGCATCGCGGCGCTCGTCGTCGGGTTCCTCGGCGGCGGCACGCTCGGCCGCGTAGACCCGCAGCAGATCGTGCACCCGAAACCGGCCGCCACCAATGCCTTCCACCAGATGCACCCCGACCAACCGGTCCAGCGAGCGCCGGGCCTGTGCGGTGGGCACCCCGGCGAGCGCGGCGGCCGCCTGGGTGCTCAGGTGCGGGCCGCGATGCAGGCCGAGCAGACGGAACATCCGCGCCGACTCGCCGTCGAGATCCCGATACGACCAGGAGAACGCGGTCCTGATCGCGAAGGAGCCGTCGGTGGACAGGCCGAGCCGCTCACCTTCGTCGGCGAGTTCGGTGACCAGTTCGGTGACGGAATGATGCGGATGGGTCGCCACCCGTTCGGCCGCGATCCGCAGTGCCAGCGGCAGATGCCCGCACTGGCCGGCAAGTCCCAGCACCGCACCGGGTTCCTCGTCGACGCGCGCGGCACCGATGACCTTTCCCAGCAGTGTCACCGATTCCCGCTCGGTCAACGGGCCGAGGGTGAGCCGTTGTTCGTTGCTCACCTCAAGACCGGCGAGGCGGGTACGGCTGGTGACCACGATGCCGCAGCGAGCCGAACCCGGCAGCAGCGGCATGACCTGCCGCGAGTCCCAGGCGTTGTCCAGCACGAGCAGTACCCGCCTGCCATCCAGTAGCGAGCGGTACAGCGCGGCTCGCTGCTCGTGGCCGGCCGGGATCGTGTCGATCGGTTGGCCCAGCGCGATCAGGAACTCTTCGAGCACCGTCGCGGGATGGGCGGGGCTGTCGTTGGGGGAGTGGCCGTGCAGGTCGACATACAGCTGCCCGTCGGGGAACCGGTCCTTGACCTGATGCGCCAACCGCAGTGCCAGCGCGGTCTTGCCGGCGCCCGGCGGGCCGTCGATCGCCACCGTCCTCGGTGCGCCGGGCAGGCCCTCACCGACGAGTACCGCCTCCAGTTGGCGCAGCTCCGCCGTCCTGCCGACGAAAGTCGCCGCCGCCGCCGGCAACTGGGCCAGACGTGGAAGTCCTTCGCGCACGGCGAGCGCGATGAGCGTGCCGCCGGCTTCCAGCGCCTCGTCGCAGCGGTGCGCCAGTTCCGAGGTGGCCGGCTTGTCGCCGGTCTCCACCTTGCCGAGATAGCCGCGGGAGTAGCTCACCAGCTCGGCCAGTTGTTGCAGGGACAGGTGCCGTCGCTCGCGCAGTCCTCGCAGCTCCCGACCGAAAGGCGAACTCTCGCCTCCCGCTGCGGCATGCCTTGCCAACGCGCAACCTCCGCTACCAGCCACCCGTCCCCACGGCGGCCACCCTGTATCGCCACTCGGGCCCGCGCGACGTCGCCGCCGCTCCTGACCGGAGTCGGACCTTCCGCGCGATCGTCGGTAATCCCCTCCGCCTGATCCGGGCCAAACCTAGCGCACGGCACGTGCTCAGCGTGCCAACGGTTGAGAAAGCGAGCCGATCGCACGCCGAGCGAGCTGCGTCGCCTCACTCGAACAGCGCAATGATCCGACGATGGAACGGCATCGGAATACCGGGCCGGAATTGCTTCTCGATTAATCGTGAAGTCGCCGCCGAGTGAAGCCGAAAACCGGTGCCGGCCGACCTGAAGTCCTTTTCGGACTTCAGGTTCGGGCTGGCGGAGCGGGTCGGGGATCTCCAGGCGCGGTGCGCGGGTCGCCGACCCGGCGGTGTCGGTGATCATCGCCTCGGCATGCGTCGTGCGCCGAGGATCATCCGGCAGGCCCGTGACCCTGAGTGATCACGAGTCGAGCCGAGGTACGGGGCAGGAGTTGGGGGTACGGCCCGAGTTGGGGGGATGGCTCGGCGGTGCGGCGTGCCGCGCGGACGTGAAGAACAGATGAAGATCTGCCTGGCGCGGACCGCTCTGCCGGGCGGTTCAGCCCGCCGTTTGGCCCAGTGCCGGGTCGCCGCAACCGGTCGCCCGCGCGATCGAGTCGTTGAGCTTCGCGAGCAGTCGGCCGAGCATCGAGCGCTCCTCGTCGGCCCAGTCGGCGATGATCGAGTTGAGGTTGCTGCGGCGCTGCCGGCACATGGTCCGCATCAGTTCGCGACCCTCGTCGGTCGGGCTGATGATGCAGGAGCGGCGGTCGCCGGGATTGATCTTCCGCTCGACGAGGCCGAGGTCCTTCATGGTGGAGACCTGCCTGGTCACCGTCGATCCGTCAAGGCCGACGGCGGCGGCGATGGTGTTGATGCTGGCCGGTCCGATCCGCTCAAGGGTGCGCAGCAGGACGTAGCCCGCGCGGTCCAGATTGAGCTGTGGTTCGGCCTGCCGGCTCAGCAGCGCGATGGTCCGCGCGAGGCGGGTCATCTCGGTCTCGATCACCTCGACCGAGTCTCTGGACGTGGTGCTGCGTAGGCCCCTGCGATGATGCCGGGTCCCCGAGTGTGCGTCTGAGATTGGCCGGTGTGACACGTCCCAAACCGCCCTTCGCGGTACTTCCACCATCGGTGGCCTACGTGTACGGTACAGGCATATTACCTGTATGACGCAGCAGTCCAACTGCTACGACTGCGGGTGATCAGGGCGGAGAGGACAAGGCCGCGTCGCACGGCGAGGCAGCGAGTGCTCGCATGTGCACGTGCCGACATTTCGTCCGCCCTTTGCTCAGCCGATGGACGCGGCTGTTCGCGCTGCGAGACTCGACGGAGCACCGCAGTATGGACGCTACGTGAGCGGACGTGGAGGTTCTTGTGGTGTCGGCACCTTTGAAGGCATGTCGAGACTGGTCAGCTGCCGTCGTGCACCGCTATTGGCCTGCCTCCAAGCATGATGAGACGGATTTATCTCATCGTACCATGGCTTCTTCGCCGCTCGACCAGGCCGGCGAGGAAAACTTCTCCGTAGCCGCACGCTTCCTGCCACCCGGAATTCGTCAGCATCTACTGGCGATCTACGTGTACGCCAGGCTGGTCGACGACATCGGCGACGAAGCAACGGGCAACCGGATCACCTTGCTGGACAAGGTCTCCCGCGACATCGACCGGATCTACGCCGGCCGGATGCCGGAGCACGCGATGCTGGCCGATCTTGCCAGGACGATCGAGGACTGCCACATCCCACGCGCACCGTTCGACGCGCTGATCGAGGCCAACCGGCAGGACCAGTTCGTGCACAGCTACTCGACCTATGCCGACCTGGTCGGCTACTGCGAGCTGTCCGCGAACCCCGTTGGTCACCTCGTGCTCTACGTCTTCGGCCAGGCGACCCCGGACCGGATGGTGCTCTCCGACCGGGTGTGCACCGCGCTGCAGATCCTTGAGCACTGCCAGGACATCGTCGAGGACCTCGACCGGGGCCGGTTGTACCTGCCCCAGGAGGACCTCGACCGGTTCGGCGTGGGCACCGCCGACCTCAAAGGACCGCCGGCGAGCACGGAAGTGCGAGCACTGCTCGCTTTCCAGGCCCAGCGTGCGCTTCGGCTGCTCGACGAGGGCCGTCCGCTGATCGGCAGCCTGCGCGGCGCGGCGAAGCTCGCGATCAGCGGCTATCTCGCCGGCGGCATCGCGACCGTGGAGGCGATCGCGGCAGCCGGTTACGACGTACTGGCCGGCACACCCAAACCCGGCAAGCTGAACACCCTGCGGCACTGGGGCAGCTTGCTCGCCACCGGAGGAAACCGATGACGACCGCCAGGACACTCGTGTTGGCGACAGAGGCGGCCTACGCCCGCTGTGAGGCGATCACCACCGAGCAGGCCCGCAACTTCTCCTACGGCATCAAGCTGTTGCCGCCGCAGAAGCGTCGCGCGCTGTCGGCCGTGTACGCCTTCGCCCGCCGGATCGACGACATCGGCGACAGCGACGCCCCCGCCGAGCAGCGCCTCGCCGGCCTCGCGGAGGTGCGCGCCGCACTGCACCGGCTCGACGAACCCGGCGACGACCCGGTGCTCATCGCGCTCGGTCACGCCACCCGCACCGCGGGGCTGCCGCTGTCGGCGTTCGACGAGCTGATCGACGGCTGCGAGGCGGACGTGCGCGGCACGCACTACCAGACCTTCGAGGAGCTGCGCCACTACTGTCACTGCGTGGCCAGCACCATCGGCCGCCTCTCGCTCGCGGTGTTCGGCACCACCGATCTGCCGACCGCGCAACCGCTCGCCGACTCGCTCGGGCTCGCGTTGCAGCTGACGAACATCCTGCGCGACATCGTCGAGGACCGCGGCAACGGCCGGATCTACCTGCCGCAGGAGGACCTCGACCGGTTCGGCTGCACCTTCGATCTCGACGAGCACGGCCAGTTCACCGACGACGAGGCCGATCTTGTCGCGCTGATCGAGTTCGAGGCAGCCCGTGCCCAGCAGATCTACGCCGAGGGCCTGCTGTTGCTGCCGATGCTCGATCACCGCAGCAGGGCCTGTTGCGGTGCGATGGCCGGCATCTACCACCGACTGCTGGCCAGGATGATGGCCCGGCCGTGGCTGGTGCTGGTCGGCCGGCTTTCCCTGCCGGGCTGGGAGAAGGCCATCGTCGCCGGACGGAGCCTCGCCGGGGCCACCTCATGAGCGCGGCGGGAACGGCCCCCGGTCAGGGGGTCGGTGCGGACACCGAGCCGACCGGGCCGACCGGGCAGGCCAACCGGGTGATCGTGGTCGGCGGCGGGCTCGCCGGCCTCGCGGCTGCCTGTCAACTGGTCGGCACCGGCGCACGGGTCACCGTGCTGGAGGCGCGGGCCAGGCTCGGCGGCGCGACCTTCTCCTTCGACCGCGACGGGCTGACCGTGGACAACGGCCAGCACGTGCTGTTGCGCTGCTACACCGAGTACCGGGCCTTCCTCGACCGGATCGGGGTCGGCGACAAGATCGCGATCCAGGACCGGTTCCGGGTTCCCGTGGTGCACGCCGACGGCCGTACCGGCGAGCTGTACCGGACCGGGCTCCCCGCTCCGCTGCATCTCGGCGCCGCGCTGACCCGCTACGGACTGCTGTCCTTCGCCGACCGGGCCAGGGTGTCGCTCGCGGTGGCCCGGTTGCGTTCACTTGACCCGGCCGATCCACGCCTTGACGACCGCAGTTTCGGGTCCTGGCTGGCCCAGCACGGGCAGCGCAAGGCCGCGATCGACGCGCTGTGGAATCTGATCACCGTCGCGGCGCTGAACACCGACGCCGACGACGCCTCGCTCGCCCTGTGCGCCATGGTGTTCCGTACCGCGCTGCTCGATCGGTCCGACGCCGCCGACATCGGCGTACCGCAGGTGCCGCTCGGTCAGCTGCACGGTGAGCCGGCCGCCGAGTACCTGCGCAAGGCCGGTGCCGAGGTTCGGCTGCGGACGG
Source organism: Pseudonocardiaceae bacterium (assembly GCA_036268955.1). Taxonomy (GTDB): domain Bacteria; phylum Actinomycetota; class Actinomycetes; order Mycobacteriales; family Pseudonocardiaceae; genus CAJCJE01. The sequence goes on along the minus strand of DATATE010000094.1, from coordinate 24,912 downwards.
CGGTGCGCGAGATTCGCCAGGCGGGCAACGGCTTCGAGGTGGTCGTCGACGGCGAGACGCTGAGCGCGGACGCCGTCGTCGTCGCCGTCCCCTCCGAGGCCGCCGCCGGGGTGTTGCCGGCGGGCGCGCTGGCCGATCCCGCCGCGCCTGCCAAGCTCGGCAGCGCGCCGATCGTCAATGTGCATGCCGTGTACGACACCAAGGTCACCGACTCCTCGTTCACCGCCATCGTCGGTTCGCCGGTGCAGTGGGTCTTCGACCGGACGGACACCGCCGGGGTTGCCGGCGGCCAGTATCTCGCCGTGTCACTGTCCGCGGCGGGGGAGTGGATCGACGAACCTGTCGCGAGGCTGCGAGAGGTTTTTCTACCGGAGCTGGCCAAGCTCTTTCCCAAGGCCGATCCGGCTCGCTGTCAGGAGTTCTTCGTTACTCGGGAACGCAGGGCGACCTTCCACCAGTCACCGGGCAGCAGCCGGTGGCGGCCGACGGCGCAAACCCTGCTACCCGGCTGTGTTCTCGCCGGTGCGTGGACTGCCACCGGCTGGCCCGACACGATGGAGGGTGCGGTGCGAAGCGGAAATGAAGCTGCTCGGATCGTCGATGCGCGGCTGGCGCGGACCGTGTTGGGAAGTGTGGCGTGACCACGACGATGCCGGCCGAGGTGAGTGCGGCACGTGACGTGATCGAACCGGCACTGCGCAAGGCCGTCGACGAGTTGGCGCCCGCGATGCGCACCATCGCGCGCTACCACTTCGGTTGGGCCGACGAACACGGCAACGACACCCCCGGCAACAGCGGCAAGGCCCTGCGGCCCGCGTTGACCCTGCTGTCCGCGCGGGCGATCGTCGCCGACCCGGCGCTTGCCGTGCCGGCCGCGGTCGCCGTTGAGCTGGTGCACAACTTCTCGCTGCTGCACGACGACGTGATGGACGGCGACGTCGAGCGCCGACATCGGCAGACCGCCTGGCGGGTGTTCGGGGTGCCGGCCGCGATCTTGGCCGGTGACGCCCTGCTGACCCTCGCGGTGGAGACCGCGCGGCGCGGCAGCGAGGTCACCGTCGCGAGCGAGGTGGTCGGCTGCCTCAACACCGCCGTGCAGGACCTGATCACCGGCCAGAGTTCCGACGTGGAGTTCGAACGGCGGCAGGACGTCACGGTCGAGGAGTGTGTGCGGATGGCCGCCGGCAAGACCGGTGCGCTGATGCGCTGCGCCGCCTCGATCGGCGCCCTTGCCGTCGGTGCCGACCAGCAGACCGTGCGGCTGCTCGCCGAGTTCGGCGACCACCTCGGCCTCGCCTTCCAGCTCGTCGACGACCTGCTCGGCATCTGGGGTTCGCCCTCGGTGACCGGCAAGGCGAAGCTGGCCGACCTGCGCTGCCGCAAGAAGTCACTGCCGGTGGTCGCCGCGCTGAACTCCGACACCGAGGCGGCAGGCCGGCTTCGCGAGCTGTACTTCCGCACCGATGCCGTCGACGACGAGCAGTCGCTGAGCAGGATGGCCGATCTCGTCGAGGAGGCCGGCGGACTGCGCTGGGCCGAACAGGAGGCCGACGCGCACATCCGCGTGGCACAGGAGCGCCTCGACCGCCTCGGCGCCGCCCCGGTCGGTGTCATCGAAGCGCTGCGCTCGACCGCGCTGTTCGTGACAAGGAGGGACCGATGACCGCCCTTGAAGCCGACCCGCGCCACGCCCCGGTGCCGCGGGGCGACGGTCTGCTGGCGCGCGCGCAGCGCACCACCGACCTCGCCACCGAGTACCTGCTGTCCATCCAGGACGACGGTGGCTGGTGGAAGGGCAACCTGCAGACCAACGTCACCATGGACGCGGAAGACCTGATGCTGCGGCAGTTCCTCGGCCTGCTCACCGACAAGATCACGGTGCCGGCGGCGCGCTGGATTCGCGGTGAGCAGCGGGCCGACGGCACCTGGGCGAACTTCCACGAGGGCCCCGCGGACCTGTCCACCACCATCGAGGCGTACGTCGCGCTGCGGCTGGCCGGTGACGAGGTCGACGCGCCGCACATGGTGGCGGCGCGCGACTACATCGTCGGCAACGGCGGCATCGAGGCCAGTCGGGTGTTCACCAGGATCTGGCTGGCGCTGTTCGGCGAATGGTCCTGGGACGACCTGCCGGTGATGCCGCCGGAGATGATCTTCCTGCCGTCCTGGTTCCCGCTCAACGTCTACGACTGGGGTTGCTGGGCCCGGCAGACCGTGGTGCCGCTGACCATCGTCTGCGCGCTGCGGCCGGTCCGCTCGCTCGGTTTCGACCTCGCCGAACTGCACACCGCCCGGCGGCCCCGCAAGCGCAAGCCGCTGCTGTCGGTCGGCAATGCCTTCGAACAGTTGGACAAGGTGCTGCACGGCTACGAGAAGCTGCCGGTGAAACCGCTGCGCAAGCTCGCGATGCGCCAGGCCGTCGAGTGGATCGTGGCCCGGCAGGAGGCCGACGGCTGCTGGGGTGGTATCCAGCCGCCCTGGGTGTACTCGATCATGGCGCTGCACCTGATGGGCTACGCGCTGGACCACCCGGTCCTCGCGAAGGCGATCGCCGGTCTCGACGGCTTCACGGTGTGGGAGGAGAAGCCGGAGGGCACCATCCGCTGGATGGAGGCCTGCCAGTCCCCGGTCTGGGACACCTGCCTCGCGCTGACCGGCCTGCTGGACGCCGGGGTCGCCCGTGATCATCCAGCGGTGGTGAAGGCCGCCGACTGGATGATCGGCGAGGAGATCCGGGTCCCTGGCGACTGGGTGACGCGGCGGCCGGGACTGGCTCCCGGCGGGTGGGCGTTCGAGTTCGCCAACGACCTCTACCCGGACACCGATGACACCGCCGAGGTGGTACTCGCGTTGCGGCGGGCCGGCAACTCCGATTCGGTCGCGGGGAAGTCGGCGATCGAACGCGGGGTCGACTGGCTGATCGGCATGCAGTCCAAGGACGGCGGCTGGGGCGCCTTCGACGCCGACAACACCCAGACGCTGACCAGGAAGCTGCCGTTCTGCGACTTCGGTGCGGTGATCGACCCGCCGTCGGCGGATGTCACCGCGCATGTGGTGGAGATGCTGGCCGACGAGGGCATGGCCGACACCGAGGTGACCCGGCGCGGGGTGCGGTGGCTGCTGCGCAGCCAGGAGGACGACGGTTCCTGGTTCGGCCGCTGGGGCGCCAACTACGTGTACGGCACCGGGGCCGTCGTGCCGGCACTGGTCAAGGCTGGCGTGTCCACATCGGACCAGACGATCCGGCGCGCGGTGACCTGGCTGCAACGCCACCAGAACACCGACGGCGGCTGGGGCGAGGACCTCCGATCCTATGTGGACACCAGCTGGGCGGGCCGGGGCAACTCGACGGCCTCGCAGACGGCATGGGCGCTGCTGGCGCTGCTCGCGGCCGGCGAGACCGGTGACCCGGTGCGCCGTGGAATCGATTACCTGGCGACCACCCAGCGCGCCGACGGCGCCTGGGACGAGCCGTACTTCACCGGCACCGGCTTCCCCGGCGACTTCTACCTCAACTATCACCTGTACCGGATGGTGTTCCCGCTCTCCGCGCTCGGCCGCTTCCTGAACTCGGCGGCGGCGGTGAACATCGAGGCTGTCGATGGGACCGGGCCCGATGGCGTCGTCTAGTCGACTCGTGGTGGCTGCCGCGTTGCGGTTGGAGGCCAGGGCCCTGCGCCGTGGCCTGTCGCGCGATGCGGTGCTGCGTACCGGAATGGGGCCGGTCCGCGCCACGCTGGCCGTGCCCCACCTGCGGGCACGACAGCCGGGCGCGTTGGCCGTCGCCGGGTTCGGTGGGGCGCTGACCGAGGGCATCGCGGCCGGTGACGTCGTGGTCGCCACCGAGGTCCGTTCGGCGGCCGGCAGCATCGCCTGCCCGAGCGCGCCACTGCTCGCCGCAGCGCTGCGGGCCGAGGGCCTGACCGTCCATACCGGAGAGATCTTCTCCAGCGACCATGTCGTGCACGGCGCCGAGCGGGCCGAACTCGCCTCGGCCGGCGCCATCGCGGTGGACATGGAGTCGGCGTTCCTCGCCTCTGCCGCCGGCGACACCCCGCTGGCCGTGGTCCGGGTCGTCGTGGACACTCCCGGCCGGCCGCTGCTCAGCCCGGCCACGCTGACCGGTGGCTATGCGGCCTACCAGGTGCTGGCGAAGGTCGGGCCGGTGCTGCGAGCCTGGGCCGAGGCGACGGGGGAGCGGCGGATTCTGCTGGCCGGGCCGCGCTCGTTCTGCGCCGGTGTCGAGCGGGCCATCGACATCGTGGACAAGCTGCTCCTCGACCGGCAGGGCCCGGTCTACGTGCGCAAGCAGATCGTGCACAACGCCAAGGTCGTCGAGGAGCTGGAGGAGCGCGGCGCGGTGTTCGTCGAGGAACTCGACGAGGTGCCGGCGGGCTCGACGGTGGTGTTCTCCGCGCACGGCGTCGCGCCCAGCGTCCGCGAGCAGGCGGTGACTCGCGAGCTGGACGTCGTCGACGCGACCTGCCCGCTGGTCGGCAAGGTGCATGCCGAGGCGAAGCGGTTCGCCAGGCAGGGCAACACCATCCTGTTCATCGGACACGCCGGCCACGAGGAGACCGAGGGCACCCTCGGCGAGGAACCGGCAAGTACCATCCTGGTCGAAGACTCCTCCGATGTGGACGGTATCGAGGTGCCCGATCCGCGCAGGGTCAGCTACCTCATGCAGACCACGCTGGCCGCCGACGAGGCGGAAGAGGTCCTCGGCGCGCTGCGCGAGAAGTTTCCCGCACTGAACGGTCCGAACTCCGACGACATCTGCTACGCGACCACCAACCGCCAGCTGGCGGTGCGCGCGGTAGCCGGTGACGCCGATCTGGTTCTCGTCGTCGGCTCGACGAACTCGTCGAACTCGCGGCGGCTCGTCGAGGTCGCCGAACGTGACGGCACGGCGGCATATCTCGTCGACGGCGTCGAGCAGGTCGACCTCGGTTGGCTGCGCGACGCACACACCATCGGCCTGTCAGCTGGTGCCTCGGCGCCACACAAACTCGTCGATGAGCTGGTCACCGCCCTCGGTGGGCTCGGCCGGCTCGAGGTCTCAGAGCGAGCGGTTACCACCGAGACCGTCCGCTTCACGCTTCCCAAGGAGGTTCGGTAATGCCGGTGCCCATGCGGCAGGCCATCAGGATCGGCGCCTACGTCGCGAAGAACAAGGTGCTCGGCCGCAAGAAGTTCCCGCTCGTCGTCGAGCTGGAACCCTTGTTCGCGTGCAACCTCGCCTGTGTCGGCTGCGGCAAGATCCAACAGCCGCACGATGTGCTCAAGCAGCGGATGCCGGTGGAACAGGCCGTCGGCGCGGTGCTGGAGAGCGGCTCGCCCGCGGTGTCCATCGCCGGTGGCGAACCGCTGATGCACCCGCAGATCGACGTGATGGTCAACGAGCTTGTCAAGCGCAAGAAGTTCGTCATCCTGTGCACCAACGCCGTCCTGCTGCGCAAGCGGTTCGACAAGTTCGACTTCAAGCCATCGCCCTACTTCCAGTTCGCCGTGCACATCGACGGCCTGCGGGAACGGCATGACGAGTCGGTCGACCGGGAAGGCGTCTTCGACGAGGCGGTCGAGGCGATCAAGTTCCTCAAGGAGAAGGGGTTCCGGGTCACCACGAACTCGACCTTCTTCAACACCGACACCCCGCAGACCATCATCGACGTGCTGAACTACCTCAACGACGACCTCAAGGTCGACGAGATGATGCTGTCCCCGGCGTACGCCTACGAGAAGGCGCCGGACCAGGACCACTTCCTCGGCGTCGAGGAGACCCGCGAACTGTTCCGCAAGGCCTTCGCCGACGGCAGGCGCAAGAAGTGGCGGCTGTCGCACTCCCCGCTGTTCCTGGACTTCCTGGAGGGCAAGAAGGACTTCCAGTGCACGGCCTGGGGTATTCCGTCCTACTCGCTGCTCGGCTGGCAGAAGCCCTGCTACCTGATGAGCGACGGCTATGTGAAGTCCTACAAGGAACTCATCGAGACCACCGACTGGGACGCCTACGGTCGTGGCAAGGACCCCCGGTGCAACAACTGCATGGCGCACTGCGGCTACGAGCCGAGCGCCGTGCTGGCCACCATGGGTTCGCTGAAGGAGTCCATCCGCGCCATGCGTGAGCAGGGTTCCGGCGCGGCTCGCTAGTTTCTCGGCCCACGTTTTCGATCGACGTTTTTTCGGCCTACCAGCGGTGCCCGTCCGGTTCTTCCGGGCGGGCACCCTTCTTCGTACCGCAAGCGACGTCAGGTCCGTCGTTGGTGGTGTGAGGATCAGGTAATTGTGGGCGCGGCCGGGACCGGCTGTCTCGGCCGCGCATCGCTGACTTTCCGCTGATCGTTCCTGTTCGGTCGATCCTGCCGATCGGTCCTGTTCGGTTGGTCCGATCAGGTCGATCCGGTCAGGTTGGTTCGCCCGGTCAGGTGCCGCTGGCCAGTACGTGTGCCGCGGCTGTCTCGATCTCCTGCCGCAGCCCGTTGAGCCGGCCGGCGAACTGGCGGACCTCCTCCTGCATGGCCAGCGTCTTCTGGACGAGGCTCTCGGCGATCTGACCGCCGGCCTGCATGATGGACTGGGCCGTTGTGCCGAGTTGGTTTTCCGCGCCGATCAACATCTCTACCGGTACTTGTCCGGCGGCCGAGGTGAGTACTGCGGCTGCTTGGTCCAAGTGTCCGCTCATTCTGTTATCCCTGATCCCTGCTGTTGGTTGTGCTGGCAACACCGATGCCCCCGAAGCCGCTCACACGGCGCCAGGGGCATCACGGCAGATCGCAGCCGCCGGGGCGGCCGGTATTGCGACTGGAACAAAGCCGGCCAGGTGGTGGCCGGCCAAGCGGTGTCTGCTCAGCCCGGCGGCAGCGAATGTGTGTACTCGACTGCCGACGTGCTCTTTCAGTTCGTGCTTAATGGCACGGTTCGTATTGTCCACCAAGCCAACTGGTCCGGTGTGGCAGGGGGTCGATCCGCGATTATGTGCGCCTGGTCACATTGCTCGGTGTCATTGCCCGAGTCGCCCCGATCCGGATAACCGCGGAATTGGGCTCGGGCAATAGGCCCGAAAAAAGGAATTCGACCTTGCCGTCAATTTCGCGTCGATATCACTTACCTGCTCGCGCATTACCGTCGGCGAAAGTGCCGGCAATCGGCGGGGCCTTCACCTCGGCGGTGTGGCGGTGGTCTGCCGCACGATCAGCTGGGCCGGCAGCTCCTGGTGCAGCACGGCGGCGGCGGGGTCGGCGAGCCTGCTCAGCAACAGATCCACCGCGAGGCGGCCGGCCGCGTCCACCGGCATCGCCACGGTGGTCAGCGGTGGCGCGGACACCGCGGCGAAGACCAGATCGTCGAAACTGGTCAGGCTCAGCTCACCCGGCACGTCGACATCCCGTTCGCGTAACCGGGCCAGCGCGCCCAGCGCCATGATGTCGTTGTAGGCGATGATCGCGGTGACGTTCTCGGCCAGCGCGAGATCCGCGGCCTGCGTTCCGCCGCTGTAGCGGGGCGGGAACGGGCCGAGGGTGAGGACCTCCATACCGGTTCGCTCGACCGCACCGCGCAGGCCCTTGGCGCGGGACCGGTTGGACCAGGAACCGCGCGGACCGGACAGGAAGGCGCAGCGCCGGTGGCCGAGCGCGGCAAGGTGCTCGATCGACTGCCGCATCCCGCCCGCACTGTCCATCAGCGCCGCCGAGATGCCGCGCACCTTGCGGTTGACAAGGACCAGCGGGGTGTTCTCGGCCAGTGCGGTGATCTGGCCGTCCCTGATCCCCGGTGAGCACAGCAGCACGCCGTCGACCTGCGTTGCCATCGACCGGACGAGTTCCTCCTCGACGGCCGGGTCTTCGTCGCTGTCGCCGACGAACACCGCGTAGCCGGACCGGCGCGCGCTGGCCTGCACGTTCTTCAGCAGGCCGGTGAAGAACGGGTTGCCGAGGTCGGGGACGACGAGGCCGATGTTGCCGGTCCTGCCGGTGATCAGGCTGCGCGCGGCCGGGCTCGGCCGATAGCCGAACTCGGCGGCGACCGCGAGTACCCGTTCCCTGGTGGCCTTGTTGACCTGGTGCGGAGCGCTCAGTGCGCGGGAGACGGTTGCCACCGAGACCTTGGCCTCACGCGCCACGTCGCGAATCGTGACCGGCACTCGCGCCTCCCACTCGATGCGACTGAAACGAGTCTAGATCAAGGTCCGAGGTGGCCCCGATCGGTTCAGGAGACGAACACCGCACAGGGGATGAGGATCGATGCGGTCAGGGATGAGGGTTTGATCTCGACGACGTACTCGGGTAGGTATTATGTAAACGTTTTCATAGACTCCGGGACGAGCCGGCCGGTCTGCGCCAACCACCGGCTCGTCCCGGTTCCACGTCTCGGGTTCGGCATTCCCACCAGGACGCCGGGATCAGGCCGCCGAGGCGGACACGATGTCCTCGGCGAGCGGGGCGATCGCGCCGATGATCTGCCCGATCAGTTCGTCCGGTACCCCGGCGGCGGCCAGCGCGTCGCTGAGGTAGCCGGCGACCAGTGTGAAGTGTTCGATGGCGATGCCCCGGCCACGGTGCGCCTCGCGCATCGACAGCCCGGAGTACAGCTGTGGGCCGCCGAGCGCGCCCGCGAAGAACTCCACCTGTTTGCCCTTGAGCCGGGACATGTTGCTGCCGGCGAAGAACCCGGCCAGCTTGTCATCGGCCAGTACTCGCAGGTAGAAGTCGTCGACAACGGCGATCAACGCCTCTTGACCGCCGATGTCCTCGTATATGCTCATTTACCGCCTCCGACGCACGCGGAACTGTGACGAAAGCGAGTCAAGCGGACCGGGATTGCCGGAGCGTAAGGCAACTGTCACGCTCCGACGAGCGAGTACGCACACCGGTGTCCGACCGACTGCGCAGAACCGGAAACCTGCCGGAAACTCCGCGCGTCAGTAGCCGCGACCGCGCAGCACCGCGCGTTCCAGCGGCCGGAAGACGAGCAGTTCGACGCCGATGCCGACGAGCAGGATCAGCACGATGGCCGCCAACACGGTCGGCATGTCGTTGAGCGACTGGCCGTCGGAGAGGTACTGGCCAAGGCCCTCGCCGAGTTGCGGGGAGTTCGCGATCAGCTCGGCGGCCATCAGGGAGCGCCAGGAGAAGGCCCAGCCCTGTTTGAGCCCGGCGAGGTAGCCGGGCAGCGCGGCCGGCAGCAGGATGTGCCGGGCGCCGGCCAGCCTGCCGGCCCCGAGAACCTTGCCGACCTTCAACAGGATCGGCGGGATCTGGTCGACGCCGGAGATCAGACCGTTGGCGATGGAGGGCACCGAGCCGAGCAGTACGACGAAGTAGATCGCATCGGGCGTGATGCCGAACCAGAGCACGGCCGCCGGCACCCAGGCGACCGAGGGAAGGCTCTGTAGGCCGGCGAGCAGCGGCGCGAAGGCCGCGCGCAGCACCCGCACCTTGGCCAGCAGCAGGCCGAGCGGGGTGGCGATGACGACACCGACGGCGAAGCCGAGTACGGCTCGATGGATGGAGGTCCAGATGATCGAGAAGGCGTGCGCGGTACGTACCTGCGCCCAGATCTCCCGGCCCACCGCGGCAGGCGCGGGCAGTTGGTACTCCGGCCAGAACGCCGCCGCCCACAGGGCCTGCCAGACGCAGACCAGCGCGATCGCGGCCACCACCGGCGGCAGCACCGCCCACGCCACCGACCGCAGGCGATGACCGGCGGATCGGCTTCGCCGTGGCGATTCCAGCCGGTCCAGCCCCAGGCTGACCACCTCGTCGGACAGGATCTCGACCGGTACGGCCGGTGGCGGCGTCCTGCTGTCAAGTTTGCGCATGGTGCGAGATCACCTCCCGCAGCTGGCCGTTGATCTCGGCGATCGCCTCGGCGGCGGATAGTTGGTCATCGGCAAGTCGCCATTCCCGGACGACCCGGCCAGGGCGGGAGGACAACAGCACCACCCGCTGGCCGAGCCGGACCGCCTCGCGCACGTCGTGCGTGACGAACAGCACCGCGCTGCCGGCGGCCTGCCAGACCCGCAGCAGTTCCGACTGCAACACGTCCCTGGTGATCGCGTCCAGCGCGGAGAACGGTTCGTCCATCAGCAACAGCGACGGCACCTTCGCGTCACCACCGCCCGGTTCGGGCACCGTATTGGCCAGTGCTCTTGCCAGCGCCACCCGCTGTCGCATGCCGCCGGACAGTTCGTGCGGGCGCTTGTCGCCCAATCCGGCCAGCCGCACCAGTTCCAGCAACTCCCCGGTCCGCCGACGCCGCTGGGCCCGCCGCATCCCGGCCAGCCGCAGCGCGAGGTCCACATTGCCGGCCGCGGTCAGCCACGGCATCAGCGCGGCCTCCTGGAACATCACCGAGGGCCGGGTCGAGTTCAGCGTGATCGTGCCGGTGCTCGGCGTTTCGAGGCCGGCCACGAGATTGAGCAGCGTGGACTTGCCGCAGCCGGAGGCGCCGAGCAGGCAGACGAACTCACCGGGATCGACCCGCAGGTTCACCCCGGTCAACGCGAGCACGGCCTGCTGGCCCCGCCCGAAGGACTTGCCGACCCCGGAGATGGCCACCGCGGGCGCCCCGGAGGGCCGGGCCGGTGCCGTCTCCGCCGACAGCGCCGCCGTCATCTGCTGCCCGCCTGGTTCCCCCAGGCCGGTGCGCCGACCAGGCCCGCGGCCAGTGTCGCGCCGTCCTGCGGGTCGATGACCAGGAAACAGCCGGTGCGGCGACTGCTGGTGTAGTCGTCGACGGGCAGCGGCTGGGCGGTGTCCAGCCGAACCTGGCCGATCTCGTTGAGCCGCAGGGCTTCCGGCTCGGCGATGCTGGTCAGTGTCTGCTCGTCGAACCGGCTGGCCAGCTCGCTGATCCGGCCGGTCGTGGTGCGGGTGCCGTGTTTGACCAGTACTCGCGCGCCCGGCCGCAGCGGCGTCTCCGACAGCCAGCACAGCGTTGCCGAGAGGTCGGTGCGCGGCACGGGTGCGGCGGCCGCCGCCGCGATCAGGTCGCCTCGGCAGATGTCGAGGTCGTCGGCCAGCCGCAGGGTGACCGACCGGCCCGCGCCCGCCTCGGCCAGCGGACCGTCCATGGTGTCGATGCCCGCGACGGTGGTGCGGGTGCCGGCCGGCAGGACGACCACCTCGTCGCCGGGCGCGACGGTGCCGGCGGCGACCTGGCCCGCGTAGCCGCGGTAGTCGCCGTGCTCGGCGCCGCCGGGCCGGATCACGTACTGCACCGGGAAACGCATCGGCGCCTGCGGGGAATCGGTGCTGATCGGCAGGGTTTCCAGCTGTGTGAGCAGGGTCGGACCGGTCCACCACGGGGTCTTCGCGGACGGAACGACCACGTTGTCGCCGCCCAGCGCGGAGATCGGGATGGCCACCACGTCGGACTCCGCATAGCCCAGCGCGGTGGCGTGGGCCAGGAACTGCTTGGCGATCAGGGCGAAGGTGGACTCGTCGTAGTCGACGAGATCGATCTTGTTCACCGCCAGCACCAGCTGTGGCACGCCGAGCAGCGCGAGCACCGCGGCATGCCGACGGGTCTGTTCCAGCACCCCGTGCCGCGCGTCGACCAGCAGTACCGCCGCGTTCGCCGTTGAGGCGCCGGTGACCGTGTTGCGGGTGTACTGCACGTGGCCGGGGGTGTCGGCGAGGATGAACGACCGTACCGGGGTGGCGAAGTAGCGGTAGGCGACGTCGATGGTGATGCCCTGCTCGCGTTCGGAGCGCAGGCCGTCGACGAGCAGGGCGAGGTCCGGCGTTGCGAGGCCACGGTCGGCGCTGGCCCGGTGCACCGCGGCCAGCTGGTCGGCGAGCACCGATTTGGTGTCGTGCAGCAAACGGCCGACCAGGGTGGACTTGCCGTCGTCGACGCTGCCCGCGGTGGCAAGGCGCAGCAGATCGGTCGGCAACGGCTCGGTAGGACTGTCGGCCGGTTCGGTCGCGGTGGTCATCAGAAGTAGCCCTCCCGTTTGCGGTCCTCCATCGCTGCCTCGGAAAGCCGGTCGTCGGCGCGGGTGGCGCCCCGTTCGGTCAGCCGGCTGGCGGCGATCTCGGCGATGATGTCGGTCACGGTGCTCGCGCTGGACTCGATCGCCCCGGTGCACGATCCGTCGCCGACGGTGCGATAGCGCACCTGCCGCACGGCGAGCGTCTCGCTCTCGCGCGGCCCGCCCCACGGACCCTCGGCGAGCAGCATGCCGCCGCGCCGGTAGACCGGCCGGGAATGCGCGAAGTACAGGGACGGCAAGGCGATGTCCTCGCGCCGGATGTAGCGCCACACGTCCAGCTCGGTCCAGTTGGACAGTGGGAAGACGCGCACGTGCTCACCGGCCTTGTGCCGGCCGTTGTAGAGGTTCCACAGCTCCGGCCGCTGCCGGCGCGGCTCCCACTGGCCGAAGGAGTTGCGCAGGCTGAAGATCCGCTCCTTGGCCCTGGCCCGCTCCTCGTCGCGCCGGCCGCCGCCGAAGACAGCGTCGAAGCGGTTCTCGGCGATCGCGTCCAGCAGTGGCAGGGTCTGCAGTGGATTGCGAATTCCGTCCGGCCGTTCGGTCAGTCGCCCGTCGGCAAGCCAGTCCGGCACCCGCGCGACGAGCAACCGCAAGCCGTAGGCCTCGACCATCCGGTCGCGAAACTCGATGACCTCCTCGAAGTTGTGTCCGGTGTCCACATGCAACAGTGGAAACGGGACCGGCGCCGGCCAGAACGCCTTGATGGCCAGATGCAGCAGCAGGGTGGAGTCCTTGCCGCCGGAGAACAGGATCACCGGCCGGTCGAACTCGCCGGCCACCTCTCGGAAGATGTGGATCGCCTCGGATTCCAGGGCGGCCAGCTGGTCGGTGCTGGTTCGCGACGGTGGCTGGCTCGGCGTTGGTTGGCTCAGCGGTGGCTGGATCGATGGTGTCAGCGGTGTGGTCACCTTGTCGCCTTTCCCTTGGGCACGCCGGTCACCCCTGGCTCGCCTTTCACCCGTGCAGTCCGCACTCGGTCTTGCCCGTCCCGGCCCACCGGCCGGAGCGGAGGTCACCCTCGGGGAGCGGTTTGCTGGTGCACGGCGCGCAGCCGATGGACGGATAACCGGCCGCTACCAGCGGATTGCGCAGCACCTCGTGATCGGTCAGGTAACGCTCGAACCGCTCGTCGCTCCAGGCGGCCAGCGGATTGATCTTCACAAGCTCGTTGCGTTCGTCCCAGCTGATCAGGGGAGCGGCCGCCCGGCCGGGACCGTCCGCCCGCCGGACGCCGGTGACCCAGGCGTAGTAGCCGGCCAGGGTTTGCCGCAGGGGCAACACTTTGCGCAGGTGACAGCAGCGGTTCGGATCGGTCGAGTACAGCGTGCCGAACTCCGCCTCCTGTTCGGCGACGGTCTGCTCGGCGGTCGCGTTGAGAACCTTCACCCTCGGGTAGGCCGCGGCGATGGCGTCGCGGGTGCCGATGGTCTCGGCGAAGTGGTAGCCGGTGTCCAGGAACAGCACCGGCACATCGGGTTTCACCGCGACGGCGAGGTCGATCAGGACGGCGTCCTGCATGTTCGAGGCCACCACCCACCGGTCGGTGAACATGGCGCTCGTCCAGGCCAGCACGGTGGCCGTATCGGCGTTCGCGAACTCGACCGCCGCGTGCTCGGCCATCGTCCGCAACATACTGGGCTTGGTCCGCACTGCGATCATCTCCTTGGCGGATGGGATGACTCCGCGCTCCTCCTCGCAGGAGCGTTCTCGCCGCTCGGACGGGGCATCGCGTTGGGGGAGAGGGTGGGGGAGGATGTCGCCGCGAGCGTTCAGGACCGCTGCGGTGGCCGGCTACGAGCAGGTCACGATCAGGGTCGATGATCGACTCTAATCGTTAAGAACCTTTCCTAACAAACCTGGGGACAATTGCTACTCGCCCCTGACGTCGGTGTCAAGAACGGGGAGCCGAACGGCAGGGCGCTCGGCTGAAAGTGTTAACCGTTGATCTGTCGATCACCGACGTGATTGACACTGTGCGATCGTGGCGTTACGTTTTGGCCAACCTAAAGTAAGGTTCCTAACAAACTCGTTTGTCTCGCCTCGCGTCTCAGGAGCGCCGGTGCGGGCGTCCCTTCGTCCTTCGAAGAGAAACGGGAACCAGCAGACATGCACATTCTTGTTCTTGGCGGCGACGGATTCTGTGGCTGGCCAACCGCACTGCACCTGTCCGACCAGGGCCACCAGGTCACCATCATCGACAACCTCAGCCGACGGGCCATCGACCTCGACCTCGAGGTCGAGTCGCTGACCCCGATCCGGCCGATCGGCGAGCGGATCAGAGCCTGGCGGGAGGTGTCCGGCCAGCAGCTCGGTTTCGTCAACCTCGATCTGGCCACCGAGAACGACCGCCTCGTCTCGGTGCTCTCGGAGTTACGTCCCGACGCGATCGTGCACTTCGCCGAGCAGCGCGCCGCGCCGTACTCGATGCGCTCGTCCAAGGCCAAGCGCTACACGGTGGACAACAATGTTCGCGCAACGCACAACCTGTTGGCGGCGCTGGTATCCACCGGCCTCGACGCGGCACTGGTGCATCTGGGCACCATGGGGGTCTACGGCTACGGCTGGTCGGGTTCCGCGCCCATCCCCGAGGGCTACCTGACCGTCAAGGTGCCCACTCCGGACGGTGACGTCGAGCGGGAGATCCTGCACCCGGCCAACCCCGGCTCGGTCTACCACCTCACCAAAACCCTCGACCAGCTGATGTTTGCCTTCTACGCGCGCAACGACGGGCTGCGCGTGACCGACCTGCACCAGGGCATCGTGTGGGGCACCCAGACCACGCAGACCTCCCGGGACGAGCGGCTGATCAACCGGTTCGACTACGACGGCGACTACGGGACGGTGCTCAACCGGTTCCTGATGCAGGCCGCCATCGGCCATCCGCTGACCGTGCACGGCAGCGGCGGGCAGACCAGGGCGTTCATCCACATCAGGGACACCGTGCGGTGTATCGAGATCGCCCTGCGCAACCCGCCGACCGAAGGCAAGCCCATGGTGTTCAACCAGATCACCGAGACCCACCGGGTCCGCGATCTGGCCAAGATGGTCGGTGAGCTGACCGGCGTCGAGGTCGCCAACCTGCCCAATCCCCGGCAGGAAGCCGACGAGAACGAACTCAACGTGCGCAACGACCGGTTCCTCGCGCTCGGCCTGTGCCCGACCACCCTGTCGGAGGGCCTGCTGGAGGAGTGCACCGAGGTCGCGGCCCGCTATCGGCACCGCGTCGATCCGACCAAGATCGTCGCACGTTCGGTCTGGCGCAGCGGGATGCCCACCGCTCCCGACCTGGTCAGCGAACTCCCGGCGAGGTAGGCGATGGCCAAGCATCCGGTCCGGGTTCGCGGTATGAACGCCGCGGCCGCGATTGGTTCCGCCGAGGGCAGTGCTGGCGGTAGTGCTGACGGGGAGGCCATCGGCAGCGCGGCTGGCACTGCCGATGGCACCGAGCAGACCAGGCGGCAGCAGTTTCCGCACGCGTCCCTGCGCCAACTGCTGGTGGCCGTCGCGATCCTGGCCATCGGTGCGCTGATCGCCTGGTTCACCCTGGTCAGGGTCGACACCGCGAGCAGTTTCGCCGGCACGGTCCAGCCGCAGCAGTCGGTGAACCTCGACTTCGGCCAGACCGGCGCGATCACGCAGGTCCTGGTGAAACCGGGGGAGGCCGTCGCCGCTGGGCAGCCGCTCGCCGTGCAGGACGAGACGGCGGCCAAGGCCAACCTCGCGGACGCACAGGCGGTGCTCACCGCCGATGAGGCCAAACTGGCCGCGTTGCGGTCGCCGACGCTGTCCAGCACGGCCGCGCAGACCCTTGCGCTGCAAGTGGACCAGGCCAACGGCCAGCTCGCCGGGGCGCAGCAGGCCGCCAGCGATGCCGCGACAGAGGCCAACACCGAACTCGCCCAGGCGCAGCAGGCGGTGACCAGCGCACAGGCCACCCTGAACGCGGACTCCGCGCAGTACCAGTCCTCCTGTCAGGCCGTGACCACCCCACCCGCGACCTGCCCCGACCAGCAGTCCCAGGTGCAGAAGGATGCCGAGGCCGTGCAGGGCGCGACCGCCGATCTCGACCGCACGAGGGCCGCTGCCGCGCAGTCCCAGGACAGCGCGGCCAACGCGGTGACCAACGCGCGCAGCGCGCTGGCGCTGGCCCGCAACCAGCAGGCCGCGGCGACCGCACCGGCCGCCGCGGCCGACATCTCCAGCGCGCAGGCGGACGTGGCCGCCGCGCAGACCGAGGTCGACCAGGACTCCGCAGCGCTCGCCCAGCTCACCCTCCGCGCGCCGATGGCCGGCCTCGTCGCCGACGTCAACGGCGTGATCGGCGAGCTGGACGGCACGACGGGAGTGCATGCCTTCGCGGGCCCGCAGTCCCTGCAGACCGGTTCATCGCCCGCGTTCAGCCTGTTTCCGGCCCAGTCCGGGTCCGGCGCGACGCAGAACTCCACCAGCGCCGGCCAGCAGCCGCTGATCTCGCTGGTCACCACCCAGCGCAACGCGGTCGCGCAGGTCAGCGAGGACCAGGTGCCCGCGCTGCGGCCGGGCGCCCCGGCCACCGTCACGGTCAACGCGCTCAAGGCACAGGTGCCGGCCACCGTGGCGCAGGTTATCCCGGTTCCGGTAAGTCAGGGCGGCAGCGTCGAGTACGAGGTGCGCCTCTCGGTGCCGTCCTGGCCGGCCGGTACCGAACCGGGCATGAGCCTGAGCGTGGTGTTCGGATGACCGGCCTCGGGACGTGCCGGAGGGTTCGGTGACGATCCGTTTTTCCGGGCTGCTGTTGCTGATCGCCGATCTCGCGCTGGTGGCGACCTTGGTGCTGCGGGCCCTGCGCAGACGGTTCGACGACTCCGACAAGGGGGTCGGCAACGTGGTCACGCTGCGCAAGCCGCATCCGCCGTCACTGCGCAGGGTCGGCGTGTTCGTCGGGATATCGGTGCTGGGCAGCATCGGGCTGATCGGCCTGCGCACCCCCGACCTCGCCAAGACCTACCGCTCCGTCATCGCCGCCCTCGCCGGCCAGGTCCTGCCCGAACCGTCCATTGTGGATAACTATGTAGCGCACCTGCGACCGGTCATCCCGTTGAGCTTCATCGCCTTCACCGTCGCACTCGCCGTCGCCATCCATGCCACGCCGGGGCGGCGGCTGGTGATCCTGCTGCACGCGCCGCTGGCGATCTTCGCGGCCGTCGTCGCCGACACCGCACTCGCCGTGATCGGCATCGAGAGCGGACTGCCGCTCGGCCCGTTCCCGCTGATCAGCATTCTGATGCACTACCTCGTTGCGTACCTGCTCGCGATGCGGCTCGGGCTGACCACCTACCGGCTGCCCCGGCCGAGCCAGGTGCCGATAAGGCGGGTCGGCGACCTCCTCGACACGCTGATCATGCTGACCGTGCTGCTCACCGTCTTCGCGCTGGTCGCGGCAGGCGCGGAAACCGTGGTGCGGTTGGTCGGCGACGACCCGGTCTACTACACGTTCATCCTGATCGCGATACCGGTGTACCTGAAGTTCGGCATCTACCTCGTGCTCTCCGCGCTGCGGTTGTTCGGTTCGCGACGGCTGCCGAGGCCCAGCAGCCAACCGCCGCCGATCGACGTGATCGGGCCCGCCTACAACGAAGCCACCAACATCGTGCACTGGGTGGAAAGCGTCGACCGGGCCGCCGTCGCCTACGGCGGCCCGGTCCGGCTGATCCTCTGCGACGACGGCTCCATCGACGACACCCGGCAGTTGGCCGAGGAGGCGATGAGCAGGGCCGTCGCGGTCACCGGGGAGGTGATCGCCGGTGCGCACGCCGGCAAGGCGACCGCGCTCAACCTCGCGCTGACCCGGTGCACCGCCGACTACGTGATCCGCCACGACACCGACTGCGAACTGCACCCGAACGCCTTCCGCTACACGGTGCCCTGGTTCCGCGATCCGAAGATCGGCCTGGTCGGGGCCTTCATGCTGCCCAAGCAGCCGTTCACCACCTGGGTCGACCGGATGCGTGCCCTGGAACTCGCCGCCGGTTTCGGCCTGCCTCGGCTGGCCTACGCGGTGGTGGACATGCAGCCCTGCGTGCCGGGCAACTACACCGCGGTCCGCCGCGAGGCCGCGCTGGAGATCGGCGGCTGGCCGGAGGGCATGCTCGGCGAGGACATCGACTTCACCTGCGGCGTCGCCCGCCTCGGCTATCGCGCCGTCTACGACCGGCGGGTGTGGGCCTACGAGGACGTTCCGGAGAACGCCGCGCAGCTGCGGTTGCAGCGTCGCCGCTGGAGCCAGGGGTCGATCTACAACTTCGCCCGCTTCGTGCCCTTCGCCTGCGGCAGCGCGGGGCCGAGGTTCTGGTTCGCCGAGTTCTTCAAGGGCGCCCGCAGGCTGGTGCAGCCGATGCAGTTCGCCGCCTATCTCTTCGCCATCCAGGCGGCCATCTTCGACCCTGGGGTCCGGCAGAACCTGCCGCACCTGTTGGCGTTCTTCATCATCGCCAAGCTGCCGATGCTGCTGGTGGTGATGTGCAGCATGTTCTACCGGCGGATGTGGCGGGCTTTCCTGTGGTGGCCGTTGTTCCTCGGGTTCGTGATGATCAAGCGCCTTGCCAATGTCGAGGCGCTGCTGTTGCTGCGTACCCGGCCGGTACGGGCGGCCTGGTGGCGGCAGGCGGTCCGCACCGGTCCGGACGCCGAGGTCGACTGGCCGGTCCTGCGCCCCCGTTACCTTCCGGAACCCGGCCTGCTGGCCACGCCACCCCAGCCGCGCAACGCCTGAGCGGCCACACCGTCCGATCGGCCCGCAATGCCTGAGCAGTCCGCGCGGCCCGAGCAGAGGAGTCGAGTTGGTACCGGGTAACCGTAGGACACCGCGTGTCATCGGTAGCTGTCTGCTGGTCGTCCTCGTCGTGCTGACCGGGTGCAGCGCGACGAGGATGAGCAGGATGCCCGCCGCCGACCAGCACGATCGGGCCACCACCGATCCCTGGTCGGCCGCTGCCGCTGACAACACGCTGGTCACCGATCCCACCGCGGCCTTGACCGCCAGTCAGCTCAGCTTCCTGCGTCAGGTCGGCAGGCGCACCTGGACACTGCTGTCCGGGCCCGATCTCGACCCGGCGACCGGCCTGCCGATGGACAGCGTGCTGCTGGCCGGCAAACCCGGTCCCACCGTCACCCTCGCCCCGCCGAAGGCCGCGCAGGAATATACCAATCCGGCGCTGATCGGCAACTATCTCACCGTGCTCGTGGCCGCCCGCGACCTCGGCCTGCTCAGCGCGGCCAATGCCCAGTCGCAGGCCGGTGCCGCACTCACCGAGATCCAGAAACTCACCAAATATCAGGGTTTCCTGTTCCGCTGGTACAGCACGAAGACCGGCGCGGCCATCGCATCACCGCAGGGCAAGCCGATCACCGACGGCTACGTGTCCAGTGTGGACAACGGCTGGTTCGCGCAAGGCCTGCTCGTCGCGCAACAGGCCTTTCCCGCGCTGGCCGGCGGATTCGGCGCGCTGCTCGCCGCCATGAACTGGCCGTTCCTCTACGACAGCGCCGACAACCTGCTCTACAACGGCTACCAGGTCGGCAAGGGCTACTCCGCCTCGACCTACGACAACGCCTACTCGGGGCCGCGCATCGCCGACTACCTCGCCATGGCCTACGGTGTGCCCGGCGCGCTGTGGTGGGGCCTTTCCCGCACCCCGCCGGCCAGCCACAACCAGCGCCAGGTGCCGCAGGGCCAGCAGGTGAGCTACACCGATCCGCAGAACAACAAGAAGTACTCGGTGTTCGAGGGCCACTACGTCTACGACAAGATCAAGTTCGTGCCCACCTTCAACGGCAGTCTCTACCAGGCGCTCGCCCCGGAACTGGTGGTACCCGAGCAGACCATGGCACCGGGCAGCCTCGGTCTCAACGACCGCAACACCGCGCTCGCCCAGGGCGCCTACGGCAGCTACGGCGCCAAGACCCCGTTGTGGGGCTGGGCACCGGCGACCTCACCGAGCGGTCGGTACACCAACTACGGCGTGCCCGACCTGAGCATCGATACCGGCACCATCTCCGACGAGGTGACCAGCCCGTACTCGGAGTTCCTCGCCCTGCCGGTGATCCCGGTCCAGGCGGAGGCCGATATCACGCAGCTCACCGCCAACTACCCGGCCAGCTACACCCAGTACGGCTTCCTTGACTCCGTCGACACCAAGACCAACCAGATCGCGGCGCGGTTCATGACGATCAGCCAGTCCGCGATCCTGATGGCCGTCGACGACGCCGTCGACCACGACCAGTTGCAGAGCTACCTGGCCGGCAGTCCCGCCGCGAAGGTGCTGACCCAGTATCTCGGCATCGAGAGCTACTCGATCCAGGGCCTCGCCTCATAGCCTCTGGCTTGTTGTCGGCCTTGTTCGCGGCGGGTCAGCCGAAGCGGCGTTGCAGCGCGTGCACCAGATCCGGTGCCACGCCGTAGAACCGGGCGGGGAAACGCAGCCAGCCGGGGGCGAACACCTCCGACCGGTTGCGCACCACCGCGTCCACCAGCGCCCGCGCCACCGCTTCGGCCGGGATCGGCTTCGGGCGGGTCCGGTCGTACGGCGTGCCCCTGCGGTTGAAGAACGGCGTCGCGACCACTCCCGGCACCACCACCGACACCCCGACCCCGCTCTTCGCGACCGCCAGCCGCAGACTGCCGGCGAAGGTCCGCAGCGCGGCCTTGGTCCCGGCGTACACCGCCTCGTCCGCGACGCCGAGGCTGCCGGCGATCGAGGACACGAACACCAGTTGCCCCGACCCGCGCCGCACCATCGCCGGCAGCAGCAACCGGGTCAGCCGCAGATGGGTGGCCAGGTTGATCTCGATCAGCTCGTCCAGCTTGGCCGCCGGCATCTCCGCGAGGTCCCCTGCCCAGCCGACACCGGCGTTGCACACCAACAGATCCACCCCGCCCGCCGTCTCGACCGCCCAGTCGGCAAGCGTTTGCGCGGCGCCGTGGCCGCCGAGATCGACGGCCAGTGCGGCCCCATCGGTCTGCTTCGCCAGCGCGTCGAGCGCGGTCGCGTCCCGGCCGGTCAGCAGCGGCGTCGCGCCGGCCCGCGCCAACAGCAGCGCGGTCGCACTGCCGATACCCGATGACGCCCCGGTGATCAGGGCCCGTGCCCCGGCCAGTTTCACTGCGTGGCCGCCTCTCCCGTCCTCGGCCCGGCCGCCGACACCGACCGGCCCGGCCGGGAGTCGTTGGCCAGCAACCACACCCCGGCGATCAGCCCCAGCAAGGCGAACACCTGCCCGATCACCGGACCAGGACCCGGTTGCAGGTCCTCACCGAGCCACAGCACGCCGATGCCGATCCCGACCAACGGGTCGGTGACCGTGATGATCGCCAGGGCCGGAGCCATGTTCTTCGTCGCCTGGAAAGCGTTCTGGTTGAGCAGGAAACCGGTCGGACCGATGACCAGCACCGCATACAGCGGCCAACTGCGCAGCATCACCAGAATTCCCTGGGCGTCCAGCACTCCCAGTGTCAGCTTGGCCAGCCCGGCGCTCACCCCGAACAGCACCCCGGCGCCGACGGCGAGGGCGAAGGCACGCGGATCACCGGGGTGGCGGGCGGCGATGTAGAGGCAGAGCAGCAGGATCACCGCGAGGCCGACGGCCAGCGGCAGCGCCGCCCCGATGGTCAGCCAGGCCGCGCCGCCGGATGGCTTGGCCAGCAACAGGAACACCGCGAGCCCGGCCCCGCACAGGCTCGCGCCCGCCAGCACCCGGCCGGAGGGCAGCCGGCGCGCCAGCATGCTGCGGATCAACACCGCGAACAGCAAACCGCTGACCAGCAACGGTTCGATCAGCACGATCGGCCCGGTGTCCAGCGCGAGCAGTTGCAGCGCGGTGCCGGAGAGGTTCGCCAACAGCGAGCCGAGCCAGATCGGCTGCTTGGCCAGATCCACCAGCAGACCCGGCCGCAGCGCGGGCCGGGCCGCCACCCTGGTCGTCGCCAGATGCTGTAGGGCGCCGGTGAAACCGAAACTCACCGCGCTGCCCAACGCCGCCGGCACCGCGACCCACAGATTCACGACCTCACTCATGCGCGGCTCCCGGTCCGCGCATCACGCGGCCTGAGCCCGCAACTGCTTGAAGGCCGCGTACGTCGCCTCGGCCAGCGCGTCGACCGTGCTGGCCGTCGCGCGGTCCCCGGTGAAGCAGTAGGTGAGGTGCTCGCCCCAGGTCATCACCCCGACCGACAACCGGACCCCCGGCGCCAGCGCGAGCACCGGATACACCACGGCCACCCGAGAACCGTGCAGGAAGACCGGGGAGCGGGCGCCGGGCAGCACCGAGGCGATCAGGTTGAACCAGGTCGAGCGGTACACCAGCCGGGCAAGGCGGGCATGCAGCCACGGCGGCAGCTGGCCGAGGATCCGGACCACCGCGTGCGCGGCGTGCGGGGCGCTGGAATTGACCTGGTCGTGCGTTGCCACCTTGGTCAGTTCGACGCGCTGCTCCAGCGGCATCGGCCCGATCGGCAGGTCCACCGAGGCCGCGCCGGTGTGGTTGCCGGCACTGCGGAAGGTCGAGGTGCCGCGGGTCGAGCGCGGCATCATCACCCGCACCGTGTCCCTACCGCCCTGACCGGACTCCGGCAGCACCTGGTGCAGTGCCTCCATCAGCAGCGCGGTGGCCAGATCGGTGCTGCGCACGTGCAGTTCGCGCGCTGCCGCGCGGACCTCCTCGATCGGCAGGTTCACCCGCGCGTGGTGCCGTGCCGCGCCGGCGACCGGCCCGTTCAGGGCGGTCTTGTGCGCTCGTCCAGCCCCGGCCAGCGCGGCGAGGCCGGTCACCAGTTCGCGCGCGCCGATCAGCCGCTGCTTGACGGTCGGCCGTTCCTGCGGTGACGGGGGTTTCGGCTCGGCGAGGAAGGTCTGGCCCTTGGTCCTTGCGACAAGGGCGCCGGTCACCGCGATCCCGTCCGAAGCCGCGTGGTGCAGCTTCACCAGGAACGCGCTGCGCCCGCCCTCCAGCCCGACGACCAGCTGCGCCCGGCCGGTCGCCACGGTCTCGTCGAGCGGCAGCGAGAAGAAGGCGTCCATCGCGCCGTCGAGGTCGGCGGGGGTGTTCGGTTGGCGCACGTCGACCAGTTCCAGCAGGTCGGCCGGGTTGACGTCCTCGTCCGGCTGCCAGGCGGGCTGGCGAAACGCGGTACCGGGCACGATCCGGCCGTGCAGGCCGGGGGAGGCGTCGAAAAGGTCGACGGCATCGGCGAAGGTCGGTGAGCTGCCGTCCGCCTTCGGGTCGAGGACCAGCACCGCGCCGAGCTGCTGCGGCACCTGCGGCGTCTGCACATGCACGAACAGCGCGTCCTCCGCCCGCAGCGGCCTCGGTTTCGCGGTCGGCTTCGGTTTCCCGGTGGCGTCGTCCTCGGTTTTCTCGGCGGCGGCGAACAGTGCGGAGATGCTGTCGTCGAGGGTCCTCGCGGCGGTGTGCGCGAGCGCGGCCTTCTCCAGCGCGGCAAGGTGCTCCGGTTCGTGGCGCAGCCTGCGTACCGCCCTGGTCAGCGCGGGCGCGTCCGGGCAGACCTCGGCCAGCCCGGCCTCGGCCATCAGCAGCGCGTTCGCCCTGCCGTGCGCGGCGATCGGCTGGTACATCACGATCGGCCGCCCGCAGGCCAGCGCCTCCAGCGAGGTCGCGCCGCCGGCATTGGTCACCACGAAATCGCTGGCCAGGGTCAGCGCCGGCATATCGTCGACCCAGCCGAGGGCGTGCAGCCGGCCACCGTGGTCGCCGTCGGCCAGTAGCCGTTCGCGCAGCCGCTCGTTGCGGGCGCAGGCCACCACGACGGTCAGTTCCGGATCGGCGGCCAACAGCACCTTCGCGGCCGAGAAGACACTGCCGAAGCCGAACACCCCGCAGGACACCAGCGCGACGAACCCCTCAGCGGGCAGGCCGAACCTGGCCCGCGCCGCCGCGCGGTCACCGGGCGCGAACGCGGCCCGCACCGGCGGCGCGGACACGCCGACCGGTGAACCCGGCACCCAGCGCTTGGCCGGTCCGATCGCGACCTCGTGCATGACCAGGTTCAGGTCCAGATCGCGGTACACCCAGAACGGGTGCGGGGAGAAGTCGCAGACCCACGCCCCGGTCGGGACGTCGAGCCTCCGGTGCTTGCGCAGCCAGGCAAGGCCCGCGCTGCCCAGCGGGTAGGTGGACATGATCACGTCCGGCCGGAACTCCGCGATCGGCTTCGCCAGCCGCCTGCCGGCCCAGTTGCCGACGAACGCCCGGGACGAGACCGAGAACCAGCGCCACCGCCGGATCGAGGTGTAGAAGAACTCATACAGCCACGGCGTGCGCTCGACGTTGGTCACATAGATGCCGCGGAAGGCCGGTCCGACCCCCCGGCCCATCACGTCCAGGGTGTCCAGCCAGCGCACCTCGACCTCGGGCCAGCGCGCCCGCGCCGCCTGCTCAAGGGCGCGGCCCGCCGAGTTGTGCCCCTCGCCCATGTCGGCGGACACGATCAGCACTCGTGTCGGCCGGTTCCGCGTGCCGGACTCGTTCGCACTCACGACAGGCGTCCCTTCCCGCGGTGTGCGGTCGGGCTGCGGCACGACCAGCACCGGTGCAGATGGCTGTACGGTACAGCTTGTCGGACTCGCCGGCAGGAGGCGAGCCGAAATGCCGAATCGGCTCACCGGGCCGTCGGCGGGATCGCGGCTGGGGCGGGCCGCGCGGGGGCCGGTCGGAGGCCGGGCGGGTAACACGTAGAATCGCGGGACATCCCGACGTCACCTTCGGCGGTTCGGGTTTTTCGGTATGTCATGTTCGTATGAGGAGACCAGGTTGAAGAGCACCGTCGAGCAGCTCAGCCCGACGAGGGTCCGGATCAACGTCGAGGTGCCGTTCGACGAGCTCAAGCCGAGCTTCGACCGCGCATACCGGAAGCTCGCCAAGCAGGT
>DATATE010000093.1:0-44455 GCA_036268955.1 Pseudonocardiaceae bacterium | reverse complement strand
TGTCCGGGTCGCCGCGGACATCATTCGGCCGAGCGAGCTGGACGGCAAGGCGAAGGTCCCGGTCATCCTGGAGGCCAGCCCGTACTTCTCCTGCTGTGGTCGCGGCAACCAGAACCAGGTCAAGCAGTACGACGCGAACGGGAACATCGTCAGCTTCCCGCTGTTCTACGACAACTACTTCGTGCCGCGCGGCTATGCGGTCGTGCTGGTCGACCTGGCCGGCACCAACCGCTCGCAGGGCTGCGTCGACACCGGCGGCCCCTCTGATGTCACCTCGGCCACCTCGGTGATCAACTGGCTCAACGGCAGGGGCACCGCCTACACCAGCGTCACCGGCGCCACCACGGCGAGCGCGTACTGGTCCAACGGCAATGTCGGCATGATCGGCAAATCCTGGGACGGCACCATCGCCGAGGGCGCCGCGTCCACCGGGGTCACCGGCTTGAAGACCATCGTCGCGGAGTCGGCGATCAGCAGCTGGTACAACTACTTTCGGATGAATGGCGCCCCGCTGGCCCGCGAAACCCCAGGTCAGCTCTCCACCTATGTCGAGGACCCCGACACCGTCACCGCCTGCGCCTCGGTCGCCGCGAACATCGACGCAGGCTCGCCGGACAACGGTGATTACACCTCGATGTACGCGGCGCGCAACTACGCCGCCAATGCCGGCAAGGTGAAGGCCAGCGTCTGGCTCACCCACGGGGCCAACGACTACAACGTGCTGACCGACGACTTCGGCCAGTGGTGGAACGCGCTGCCGCCGACCGTGCACAAGCAGCTCTGGCTGTCGCAGACCGGTCACGTCGACCCGTTCGACTTCCGGCGTACCGCCTTCGTCGACGAACTGCACCGCTGGTTCGACCACTACCTGATGGGCATCGACAACGGCGTCCAGTCCGACCCGCAGGCATCCATCGAGCGCTCGCCCGACCACTGGGTCAACTACCAGACCTGGCCGATTCCGGGCACCCTGCCGACCACCCTGCGGATGTCACCGAGCGGCACGGCCGGCGTCGGCACCCTCGGCCTCGTCGGTCCGAAGCCGAACAGTTCCGCGTCCTTCACCGACAACCCGAACAACGACGACGACAACTGGTCGGCGACCCCGACCCAGACCGCGAACGACCGGATCATCTACTCGACCGGTCCGCTCACCCACGCCACCACGGTCTCCGGCACCACCAAGGTCACGCTGACGGTCACGCCGTCGACCTCGGCGGCCGAACTGTCCGCCGTGCTCGTCGACTACGGCAGCACGACCATGCGCAACTACTCCGATGGCGTGGAGGGCATTCTTACGCTCAAGACGCAGTCCTGCTTCGGGGACAGCACGCCGCAGGACTCCGCCTGCTACTACGACACCGCGCCGGACACCGAAACCGTCAACTACGACGTGTTCGACCGGGGCTGGGCCGACCTCGGGCACTACCAGTCGCTGACCAGCCAACAGGTGCTGACCCCCGGCAAGCCCTACACGATGACCTTCACCCTCAACACCACCGACCACACCGTCCCGGCCGGCCACACCCTGGCGCTGATCATCGGCGGCACCGACAACGGCTACATCAACCCGCCGGCCGGCACGCCGACCCTGAACGTCAACCTCGACCAGTCCTCGGTCACGCTGCCGCTGTCCAGTTTCTGATCAGCGGAACGCCTCCTTCAGCGGGCACAACAGAAACTCTCCTTCCGTCGGGCCGGGTGCACAGGTCGACCGGCCCGACGGAAGGCCCTGTCGCGTCGAGGGCCAAGTATGACAGTCGTCACTGGTGGCCGACCGCTGGTTGCCAGCCGGTCGTTGTTCGGCTAACCTGACGTCGTCTTCCGCTTGTAGCTGCGGGCAATTCCCCTCAGGCGGACTTTCTCACCGACCAGCTCACCGTCGTTCCCGCTCCTATGACGGAGCGGCCGGCCGTGTACAGGTCCTTCTCGCGGCATGCGTTGGTGTGTTCTCCCAACGCTGAGCACCGCATTCCTTCCCCCTTCCGCATCACCCCATGACAACTTCCCTGAACTCAAGAAAGAAAAACCATGAACGACATCGACATTCCCACGCCCCGCGTGGACGATTCAGCACCTCACGCCGCCGGCATCCTCGACATCGTCGACAACCGCGCGTTCCTCCGCGTGGACGGCTATCTGGCCGGACCACGCGACCTCCAGGTCACCCCGGCCATGGTCGGCAAGCACGGACTGCGCCGAGGCGACGTCATCACCGGCCGGGCCCGCCCTGCCGACAAGAACCCTGCCGACAACAACCCGGTCGGCGGGAACCCCGCCGACAAGAATCCTGCTCGGAAGAACCCGAAACTCGCTGCCCTCGCGCAGGTCGACACCGTCAACGGTCAGGACCCACGGCAGGCGGCGGCGCGGCCGTCCTTCGCCGACCTCGTCCCGGTCTACCCACACGAGCGGCTACACCTCGAAACCGGACCTGCCGATCTGACCACCCGCGTGATCGACATTCTGATGCCGATCGGCAAGGGCCAGCGAGCGCTGGTGGTGGCGCCCCCGAAAGCCGGCAAAACCTCGGTATTGCAGGCGATCGCGCACGGCGTCGCCAAGAACCATCCGGAGATCCACCTGATGACCGTGCTCGTCGGCGAACGACCGGAGGAGGTCACCGACTTCGTCCGCACCGCTTCCGGTGAGGTGATCGCCGCCACCTTCGACCAGCCACCGCGCGAGCACAC
Organism: Pseudonocardiaceae bacterium; assembly: GCA_036268955.1. Lineage (GTDB taxonomy): Bacteria > Actinomycetota > Actinomycetes > Mycobacteriales > Pseudonocardiaceae > CAJCJE01. Next base: position 41,762 of record DATATE010000093.1, on the reverse strand, counting down.
CGCCATCGTCGAACTCGCCGTCGAACGCGCGAAGCGACTTGTCGAGCAGGGCAAGGACGTCGTCATCCTGCTCGACTCGCTGACCAGGCTCGGCCGCGCCTACAACCTCGCGGCGCCCGCATCGGGGCGGATCCTCTCCGGCGGTGTCGACGCCGCCGCGCTCACCCCGCCGAAACGGTTCCTCGGCGCGGCCCGCGCGATCGACAACGGCGGCTCGCTGACCATCATCGCCTCCGCGCTCGTGGAGACCGGCTCGGCAGGGGACACCCTGCTGTTCGAGGAGTTCAAGAGCACCGGCAACGCCGAACTGCGCCTTGACCGATCCATTGCCGCCCAACGCACCTACCCGGCCGTGGACATCGACCAGTCGAGCACCCGCCGCGACGACCTCCTGCTGCCCGCCGCCGAACTCGGCGCCGTACGAGCGCTGCGGCGCGCCCTCACCAGCCGAGACCGCCAGCAGGGGATCGACGCGCTGCTCAACGGGCTGCGCGGCGCTCGGACCAATGCCGAGTTCCTCGGCAGGCTGACCGCGACCACGCCGCGCGGTGATCTCGTGGCGGCGGCACGCTGACCCAGCACACCGCGCTGACGGTCACACCGCGCGGATGGCCCGCTGGGAACTCTGCCGGACCCGAAGCGCGGCCGGCAACACGATACGTTGCGCCGGGAACTGCTCCCCGGCGATCCTGCGCAGCAGCAGATCCGCTGCCCTGCGGCCGATCTCGTAGGTGGGCTGCTCGATCAGGGTCAACGGCGGGGCGAGGCCGGCCCAGCTCATCTCGTCGAAACCGGCGAGCACGATATCGTCCGGAAAGGACACCCCGGCCGCGGCGAGCGCTTCGAGCGCGCCGACCATCATCAGGTTGTTGGTGACGAAAAGACCGTCCGGCGGCACTTCCAGCGCGAGCAGTTCGCGGGTGGCCCGCCGGCCGCCCTCGACCCGGAAATCGCCCCGTGCCACCAGCTCCGGCACCATCGGCAGCCCGGCGGCGCGCAGGGCAGCCCGGTAGCCCGCCAACCGGTCGGACGCGGTGGAGATCTCCGAGGGGCCGCTGATCACCCCGATCCGCCGGCAGCCGACCGAGATCAGGTGTGCGACGGCGTCCTTGGCGGCCTTCTGGTTGTTCACCGTCACGCTGTCCACCTCGGCGGCCCGGATGCGCCGGTCGATCATGACGACCGGGATGCCGTGATCGGTGAGCAGGTTCAGCCGGGTGTCCTTGGTCGAGGCGGGGGAGAGGATCACCCCGGCCATCCGCTCGGCGGCGGTCACCTCCAGATAGCGGCGCTCCTTGGCCAGATCCTCGTCGGCATTGGCCAGCACGACCGAATAGTCGCGTTCGCTCGCCGCGTCCTCGACGCCCCGAACGAGGGCGGTGAAGAAGGGGTTCTGGATGTCGGAGATGATCAGCCCCAGCACCTTGGTCGCCTGGGTGCGCAACGACCGGGCCTGGCTGTTGGGCCGGTAGCCGAGCGTCTCCGCCGCCCTGGTCACCCGGTCGTGCAGTTCGGGTGCCACCCGAGGATCGGCGTTGAGTACCCGCGACACGGTGGCCGGCGAAACCTCCGCCAGCGCCGCGACATCGCGAATCGTGACATGCGTCATGGGCTGCTGCGCTACCTTCACTTCGGTCCCTGTCGGAGTCCACTCTGGTCGCCCGACCTGCCCGTGTCGAGTCCGAACCGGGGCAGAACCCGAGATATCGGTTTCTTCAAGATCGATTATAGGGCCATTCGGCCGTTCGGGTTGTCCGTGTTGTGCCAGCATGACGGGGATTGACAGCAAACTCCAGCGCACCTACATTGCTGAGAAATCGATTTCTCAGCACGGCGCAGTCTCTTGATCACGGCATGTCGATGACGACCGCCGGTGCCCGGATCGGGTCCGTCATCGCCCTGGGGAGTGGCGGAGGGGATCATCGTGGCGCGGATCGGAATCCTGGCGTTGTCGGACGGGCGGGACTATGTGCACTCCGATGTCGATGACTTCATCGACACGGCGACCGCCGGCCTTGCCGGCGCGTTGCGCGAGGAGGGCCACGAGGTCATCGTCGCGCCGGAGATCATCTGGACCAACCAACTGGCCACCAGCCAGGCCCGCTGGTTGGCCGACCAGCGGGTCGATCTGACCATCTTTCACTACGCGGTGTGGACATTTCCGCACTTCACCATGCTCGCCGCCGAATCGACCCCCGGCCCGCTGCTGCTGATGGCCAACATCGACCCGCGGTTCCCCGGCATGGTCGGCATGCTGGCCGGCGGTGGTGGCCTCGACCAGATCGGCCGCACGCACGCCCGCGCCTGGGGCGACATCGCCGATCCCGATACCCGGCAACGGGTCCTGGTCGCGGTGCGAGCCGCCGCCGCCGTGCGTCAGCTGCGCGGCCGCACGTTCGGCCGGATCGGCGGCAGGCCGATGGGCATGTACACCGCGGTGGCCAACACCGACCAGTGGATGCGGACCTTCGGCGTCGACGTCGAGGAGATCGACCAGTGGGAGATCGTCCGGCGCTCGGAGCACGTCGAACAGAGCCGGGTCACCGCGGGCCGGGAATGGCTCGAACGGCATGCGGCCAAGGTGCACTACGACGGCGACCGGCTCACTCCTGAGCTGCTGGAACGGCAGATCCGCTCGTATCACGCGATGCGTGAGCTGATCGAGGAGTGGCACCTCGACTTCTCCGGTATCAAGGGCCAGCCCGAGCTGACCGCGAACTTCGCCACCATGGACATCACCGAGGCCTTCCTCAACGACCCCTACGACTGGGAGGGCCCGAAACCGACGCACGTCACCGCTACCGAGTCCGATATGGACGGTGCGCTGACCATGCAGCTGCTCAAGGGTCTTGTCGGTACTCCGGTGCTGTTCGCGGATGTCCGGCACTACCACACCGACCGCGATGTCTGGGACCTGTGCAACTCCGGCCAGCACGCGACCTGGTTCGCGGCCCGTTCGGCGGACCCGGCGGAGAACCTGGCCAGGACACACCTCTACCCGGAGGTCTTCTACTTCCCGGCGGGCGGCGCGTCCGTGCAGCACCTCGCCGCGCCCGGTTCGTTCACCCTGGCCCGGCTGACCCGCCGCGACGGCCGCTACCGGATGCATGTGGTGCGCGGCGAGTTCGAGCAGTACGACGCGGCCACCAACGAGGCGATGATGCGCCAGTCCACCTACGAGTGGCCGCATGCCTTCGCCCGGCTGCACGTGCCGGCGAAGGAGTTCCTCGGCCGGTTCGGCGCCAACCACATCCACGCGGTGCCCGGTGAGTACGTCGCCGAACTGCGTGCCGTCTGCGAACTGCTGGACATCGACTACGACGGCCTCGGCGACGCGGCCTGATCCTGATCCTCCGTTTGCGGCTCACCCCTGACCGGGAGGCGTTCATGGTTCGCTCGTCCCGACTTCTGTTATGTGGCGTGGCCTGCTGTCTGGCCATCCTCGGCCTCGCCCTGCCCGCCTCGGCCGCCACCACCCCGACAACTGGCCCGACTTCTGCCCAGTCCGCCGGCAAGGGCCCGGTCGGCTGGGACATCTACCGCAACCTCAACGAGTTACCCGACCTGAACTCCGGTGTCAGCACCGACCAGTTCTCCAGCTTCGACCGGACCGGCGGCAACAACGACTGGTGGAACGGCCCCAACGACTGCCTCCGGCTCATCAGCGGCCAGTGCGTGATCGCCGAACACAGCGGGGCCGGTGAGATCGACGAGATCTGGTTCACCTGGAACAGCGGCGACGTGACCAGCGTCGGCGACATCACCATCACCCTGGACGGCAGGCAGATCGTGCACGCGCCACTGCAGGACATCGTGAACGGCACGCTCGGCGCGCCGTTCGTGTATCCGCTGGTGGGCAATGCCGACCAGAGTTCCGGCGGTACCTACATCGCGGTGCCGATGCCGTTCACCTCCTCGATGCTGATCACCACCGACTCCTCCTCGTTCTACTACCACGTCACCTATCGCACCTTCGCCGACGCCACCGGCGTGTCCACCTTCGATCCGAGCGACAAGGCCGGCGACGTGCTGGCCACCCTGCGAGCGGCCGGGACCAAGGACCCGAAGGCGCCGCTGCCGGGGGCGCGGACCACCAGCAGCCCGGTTTCGCTCGCGTCGGGGGCGAGCGAAACCGTGGCCAGTACCCAAGGTCCCGGCGAACTGACCGCGGTCGCCCTCCAGCTCCCGCAGGCCAAGTACGTGACGCCGCGGATCGTCACCGCGACCGGCCGGGCCTTCGGCACGGGCGGGTCGAGCACCTTCACCATCAAGATCGATCCGAACAACAACGGCGTCGTACTGACCAGACGGCTCGATCCCGGCATCGGCGACCAGGTCGCGACCGTGGCCGTCGACGGGGACATCGTCACCCGGTGGGCCCCGAACGCGCCCAACAGCGCGGGCCAGTGGCTGGAGGAATCCGTCGACCTGCCGGGAAATCTGACCACCGGCAAGACCCAGCTCACCATCACCAACTCGTTCGTCTCCTCCGACGTCGACTTCAACGAGTTCACCTACTGGGCCGACAGCATCGTCGACGGCAAGAACGTGCAGACCGACCAGTTGCAGGTCGGCGACATCAGCGACGGCCCGACCAGCGAGTTCGCCCACAGCTATAGCATCGCCGCGCAGACCTGGCAGGGGTCGCGCACCTACAGCTATCCGCTGACCGCGAGCCAGCTCGCCGACCTCGCCACCGCGCGGCAGCTGTTGCAGGGCCTGCGGCTGCGGATCAGCTTCGACGGCCAGACCACGGTCGACTCACCGCTCGGTGAGTTCTACGGCAGCGGGTTCGCCGTCGAACCGGTCAACTCGCTGTTCTTCGGCATCGACCCGAACACCGGCTGGTACTCGGCCTGGTGGCCGATGCCCTACGCGGCGGACGCGACCGTGAGCATCTACAACGGCTCCGGCATCGCGGTGTCCGGCGCGCAGGCGCAGGTCACCTCGGCCCCGAACGCGCAGGCAGGCGCGCAGCTGCTGGCCGGTCAGACCGGCTACTTCCGGACCAGCTCGCACGCCGGCCCGACAACACCCGGCCAGGACTGGACCTACCTCCAGGCCACCGGCACCGGCAAGTACGTCGGTGACACCGTCGACATGCTCGGCCCGGCCAGCCGCGAATTCCTCGAAGGCGACGAACACGTCTACGTCGAAAACAGCAGGACACCGCAGATCAACGGCACCGGGACCGAGGACTTCTACCAGAGCGGCTGGTACTTCAACCGAGGCCCGTACAGCACCCCGACGCACGGCAACTCCGCGCACCTCGTCGCCGGCACCGGCTGCGCGGCCGACTCCGACTGCACCAGCGCGTTCCGGCTGATGATCGCCGAAGCAGTGCCCTACGGCGCCGGGATCGGCTTCGGCATCGAACACGGCGAGACCGACAACATCGCCGCGACCTACTCCTCGACCGCCTACTACTACGGACAGGCCGGCACCAGCCTGCGCCAGAGCGACCAGCTCACCGTCGGCGACGCCAGCAGCGAGGCCGCGCACCACTACACCTCGACCGATCCTGGCCCGGTGAGCACGCTGACCGCGACCTACGAGGGCAACGACGGCACCCCCGACCCGATCACCGCGACCACGAGGGCGACCACCGCGCCGGTCAGCTTCACCATGGCGCTCGACCCGGCCAACAACGGTGCCGTCCTGATGCGCACCAGCGACCAGACCATTGGCTACCAGTCCGCGCGGGTCAGCGTCGACGGGCAACAGGTGGGCACCTGGCTGCAGCCACTGGCCAACCCGTTCCACCAGTGGCTCGACGACAGCTACCCGCTGCCGGCCTCGGTCACCTCGGGACATTCGTCGGTCACCGTGACGCTCACCCCGATCGCGGGGGCACCGCCCTGGTCGGCGGCGGGCTACCGGCTGCTCGGCGAAGGCCGGCTCGTCCCGGAGGCGCCATGACGTCCACCGTGACGAGCCCGGCACGGGGAACGGTTCTGCTGGCCATGCAGGGGGTCAGCAAAACCTTCCCCGGAGTACGTGCCCTGCACGAGGTCGACCTCACCGTGCACGCCGGTGAAGTGCTCGCCCTGCTCGGCGAGAACGGCGCCGGCAAGTCGACGCTGTGCAACATCCTGGCCGGCGTGCACGCCGACTACGAAGGGTCCATCGAGATCCTCGGCGAGCCCGCCGACATCCACTCGCCGAAGGAAGCGGCACGGCACGGCATCGCCATGATCCACCAGGAACTCAACCTGGTTCCCGAACTGTCCATAGCGGACAACGTGTTCCTCGGTGCCGAACTGCGCACCGCACGCGGCACCCTCGACCGCGCGACCATGCACGCGCGCACCACCGAACTGTTGGCCACGCTCGGCCTTCGGCTCGCGCCGACCACGCTGGTGCGCAACTGCCGCATCGCCGAACAGCAACTCGTCGAGGTCGCCAAGGCGCTCAACCTCAACCTGCGCATCCTGGTCATGGACGAGCCGACCTCCGCACTGGCCGAATCCGAGGTGCACCGGCTGTTCCTGGTCATCCGCGAACTCACCGCGCGGCAGGTCGGCGTCATCTACATCTCCCACCGGCTGGAGGAACTGGCGGAGATCGCCGACTCGGTGACCGTGCTGCGCGACGGCGCCTACGTCGGCCACCGGTCGATGAGCGAGACCAGCCGCGCCGAACTGGTCACCCTGATGGTCGGCCGACCGCTCGGTGAGCTGTTCCCGCGTGCCGAGGAGCAACGCTCGGACGGCCCGGTCGTACTGGACGTCGCCGGGTTGACCTTCCGGCCGGCCCCCGACAGCGGCGGCAGTGCCCTGCACGGCATCGACCTCCAGGTACGAGCGGGGGAGATCGTCGGCCTCGCCGGCCTGATGGGCGCCGGCCGCACCGAAGTACTGGAATCGATCTACGGCGCCAACGCAAAGGTCGGCGGGCGGATCACGGTGGCCGGCAAGCGGTATCGGCCGCGCAGCCCGCGAAGGGCGATCAGGGCCGGGATGGCGCTGGTCGCCGAGGACCGCAAGGCCAAGAGCCTGGTACTGGACAACACCGTCCGGTTCAACACCACCCTTGCCGCGCTCGACCGCTACCTGCGGCCCTGGCACACCGTCGACCGCAAGGCCGAACGAGCGGCGGTGGCGGCCGAGATCACCGACCTGCGGGTGAAGACGCCCAACCAGACCGCGCTGGTGCGCAACCTCTCCGGCGGCAACCAGCAAAAGGTCGTGCTGGCCAAATGCCTGCTCACCCAACCCGAGGTACTGCTGCTCGACGAGCCGACCCGAGGCATCGACGTCGGGGCGAAAGCCGAGGTCCACGCGCTGATGAACACGCTGGCCGAACGCGGCACCGCGATCATCGCGGTCTCCTCGGAACTGCCGGAACTGATCGGCATGTGCGACCGCGTCCTCGTGCTCTGCGAGGGCCGCCTGACCGGCGAGTTCCACCGCGATCCCGCCAACGGGCCGGCAGCCGAACAGGAGGCCATCCTCACCGCCGCCATGGCCCGCACCGCCGTACTGCGCCCAGCCGCGACCGAGGACGACCGATGAGCAGCCCGACACCGATCATGACCGCGCCCGACCAGGTGCCGCCCGAACGGCGACGCCCCCGGCACGAGCGGCTGGCCAGGATCGCGCCAGCGCTAGGCTCCCTTCAGGGCTACATCGGCCTCGTGCTGGTGATCGCGGTCGGCGCGATCACCAAGGGCCAGGAGTTCTGGAACCAGACGAACCTGCTCAACGCGATCACCGCGTTCTCCTCGCGAGGCATCCTCGCCGTCGGTGTCACCCTGGTCATCCTGACCGGCGGCATCGACCTCTCGGTCGGTTCGGTACTGGGCATCGGCTCGATGGCGGCGGCCATGCTGCTGGTGCACCTCGGCCTGAGCCCCTGGCTGATCGTGCCGGCCTGCGCGCTCGTCGGCGCCGTCTTCGGCCTCGCCAACGGCATCGGCACCACCTGGTTTCGCATCCAGTCCTTCGTGATGACCCTGGCCATGCTGAACATCGCGCGCGGCATAGACGGCCAGGTCAGCAACAACGTCGCGGTCGGTACCCAGCTCACCAACGCCGACGGCAGCCTCACCGGCACGGCCGCGGCCTTCGCGAAACTCGGCACCCCCGGCCACAACCTGGTGCAGGGCAACTGGTTGCCGGTCTTCGGGCAGGTCGGCATCGGCTATCCGGTGATCGCGTTCGTGGTGGTCTGCATCGTCTTCCAGCTCGTGCTGTCCAAGACCCGGTTCGGCCGGCACGTCTACGCGGTCGGCGGAAACCCCACCGCGGCACGGCTTTCCGGCGTCAACGTGATGGCGGTGACCATCGCGGTGTTCGCCATCTCCGGCCTGCTCGCCGGGTTCGCCGGCCCGATCGACGCCGCGTACACCGCCTCCGCCGACCCACTGGCCGGCACCTCCTACGAACTGGACGCCATCGCGGCCTGCGTCATCGGCGGGACCAGCCTTGCCGGCGGCAAGGGCAATGTGACCGGCACGTTCGTCGGCGCGCTCATCCTCGCCCTGCTCGACAACGTGCTCGGGCTCAACGCGGTCAGCTCGGACATGCAGCTGATCTTCAAGGGCCTGATCGTCGTGGTGGCCGTCGTGCTGCAGCGCCCGGACTTCTTCCGGTCCCTCCTCGGCGTGCTCGACAGAGCCCGCGCGACCTTCCGGCACCCGGCACCGGAACGGCCGCGACAGAAACCGGAAAAACAATGATCAACGCGGAAAGGCAGTAATCCACTTTTTGGATTCCACTTTGTTGGCGCAGGAGGCACCATGTCCGTTTCTCGGTCCGTTCGTCGGGGTTTGATCCTGGCCGCATCGGCACTGCTCGGCGCGGCGACACTGGGCGCGTGCGCCACCAATGCGCCGCAGGCCACCGGCGGCGGTGGCAGTGGGGGCCAGTTCGTGGTCGGCTACTCACAGTCGAACAACGCAGAACCCTATCGAGCGCAGCTCAATCTCCAGCTGGCGTACTTCATCAAGAAATACCCCGACCTGAAGCTGCTGCCCATCACCGACGCGCACCAGGACAGCGCGACCCAGGTCAGCCAGGTGCAGAACTTCATCCAACAGCACGTGAACGTGCTCATCGTCTCGCCCAACGAACCGGGTCCGCTGACCGCGCCGGTCCAGCAGGCCTGCGCGGCCGGCATCCCGGTGATCATCCTGGACCGCACGGTGAACACCAACTGCGAGACCGCGTTCATCGGCGGCGACAACTACACCATCGGCAAGCTTGCCGGCGAAGCAGCGGTGCAGGCCCTGCCGAACGGCGGCACCGTCGCCGAACTGCAGGGGATTCTCTCCGACCAGCCGCAGATCGACAGGGACAAGGGCTTCCGGGCCGCCATCGCCGGGCACAACATCACCGTCGTGCTGCACCAGGAGGACAACTGGCTGCGCGCCAACGCGACCACGACCATGCAGCAGTGGCTGGCCACCAACCAGCACATCGACCTCGTCTACGGCCAGAACGACGAAATGGCGCTCGGCGCCTACAACGCGGCGGCCGGCGCCGGCAAGGCGAGCCAGATCAAGTTCATCGGCACCGACGGCCTGGCCATCCCGACCGGCGGCATCCGCGCGGTGGAACTCGGCCAGCTCTACACCACCTTCGTCTACCCGACCTGCGCGCAGCAGGCCGCCGACGCGGCCGAGGCGATCGTGCACAAGAAGACCGTCGCCAAGAACACCCTGCTGCCGACGGTGCAGGTCACCAAGGCCGACGCGCAGCAGCTCTACAGCAAGTTCCAGGCCGAGGCGGGCGCGTGACAGGCTGAAGCCCGATCCGCGCGACCGGAGGGACGAGGACCTTGCTGTTGGGAATCGACATCGGCACCTCCAGTGCCAAGGGCGTGCTGGTGCGCGCCGACGGCACGCGCCTCGCCACGGCCGTCGTCGAGCACGAGGTGTCCCGACCGCACCCTGGCTGGGTCGAACACGACCCGGCCAGGGTCTGGTGGTCGGGCCTGCGCACCCTGGTCGCCGAACTGCTGACCAAGGCCGACGAGCCGATCAGCGCGGTCGGCTGTAGCGGCATCGGCCCGTGCCTGTTGCCCGTCGACGAGCGGGACGAGCCGATCCGGCCCGCCATCCTCTACGGCGTCGACACCAGGGCGACCGCGCAGATCGCCGAACAGCAGGCGCGGTACGGGGCGGCCGAGGTGCTCGCGCGCTGCGGTTCACCGCTGACCACCCAGGCCATCGGCCCCAAACTGGCCTGGCTGCTGGCGAACGAACCGGACGCCTACCGGCGGACGAGGCGCTGGTACATGGCCAGCTCCTACCTGGCGTTCCGGCTGACCGGCGAGTACGTCCTCGACCACCATTCGGCCAGCCAGTGCGTGCCGCTCTACGACAGCGCGGCCAAGAACTGGATCCAGCCCTGGTGCGCCGAGATCGCGCCCGGCCTCGACTGGCCCCGGCTGGTCTGGCCCGCCGAGGTCGTCGGCACCGTCACCTCGGCAGCGGCGGCGGAAACCGGCCTGCCGGAAGGGATTGCGGTGATCGCGGGCACCATCGACGCCTGGTCGGAGTCGGTCAGCGTCGGCGCTACCGAACCCGGCGACGTGATGCTGATGTACGGCACCACCATGTTCCTCGTCGAGGTGCTCGCGCAGCGGGCGGCCTCGGCGAACCTGTGGGGCACGGTCGGTGCCTTCCCGGACACCTTCACCCTGGCCGCCGGCATGGCGACCGCCGGGGCGATCACCGGCTGGCTGGCCGAACTGACCGGCGCCGACTACCCGACCCTGGTCGACGAGGCGCGGACCGCCGGAGTCGGCGCGGACGGCCTGCTGATGCTGCCGTACTTCGCGGGGGAGCGAACCCCGCTGTTCGACCCGGACGCGCGCGGGGTGCTCGTCGGCCTGACCCTCCGGCACAACCGAGGCCACCTGTACCGGGCCGCGCTGGAGGCCACCGCGTTCGGGGTCCGGCACAACCTGGCCGCGATGAGCGCGGCAGGCGGTCGACCGCGCAGGCTGGTCGCGGTCGGAGGCGGCACCACCGGCGACCTGTGGACCCAGATCGTCTCCGATGTGCTGCACCAGCCGCAGGAGCTGACCCGGCACACCATCGGCGCGGCCTACGGTGACGCGTTCCTCGCCGCCCTCGGTACCGGGCAGGTCACCCCGCGCGACATCCGGACCTGGAACCCGGTCTCCCGCACCGTCGAACCCGACGCCCGGCACGCGGCCGACTACGACGCGCTCTACCAGCTCTACCTCGACCTGTACCCGGCGACGAAACGGACCGCGCACGCCATGGCCGCCCGGCAAGGCTGACCACGGGCACGGCGCGCCCGGCCGTCTCACTTCGTGAAATTCTAGAATCGGGGCATGCGGATCACCGGGTTGGACGTGTGGGTCGTCAATGTGCCCTACACCGCGCCGTTCGTCAGTTCCTTCGAGGTCCGTAGCGGGACGACGCGGACCGTCATCCGGCTACGGACCGATGACGGGCTGACCGGCTGGGGCGAGACCATGCACGGCGATCCGGTCGCGGCCCTGGTGCGCAAGCTCTACGCCCAGTACGAGGACACCGATCCGTTCGAGGTCGAGCGGCAGGCGGAGAAGCTGCGGATGGTGCCGTTCTTCTACGGCTACCTCGGCTACGCGGCCATGGCCGCACTGGAGATGGCCTGCCACGATCTGATGGGCAGGGCGACCGGGCAGCCGTTGCACAACCTCATCGGCGGCATGGTCCGCGACCGAGTCCCGCTCACCTACGTCGCCACCCCGCACGAGGCAACGGGCGACGAGGGGCTGCTTGCCGACATTCGCGGCGCCGGCACTGAGCTGGGCATCGACACGATCAAGCTGAAGGGCAGCGCCGATCCTCGGGAGGACGTTCGGCGGCTGGAGCTGATCCGGGCCCGGTTCCCCGATGTCGCCCTGCGCGTCGACCCGAACGGACACTGGCCGATGGCCGAGACGATCCGGCTCGGCCGCCGTCTCACCGAACTTGACCTTGAGTACCTTGAGGACCCCTGCTGGGGCCTTGAAGCGATGGCACAGGTCAGGGCCGCGCTGCGGATTCCGTTGTGCACCAACATGTGTGTCGTCCGGATGGAGGATGTCGCACCGGCGCTGCGGCTGGGCGCCATCGACGTGCTGCACGGGGACGTGCACAAATGGGGCGGGATCGCCAGCCACCGCAAGCTCGCCGGCATCTGCGAGGCGGCCGGGTGGGGGATGAACCTGCACAGCGGCGGCGAACTCGGTCTGTCCACCGCGGCCCATCTGCACGTCGTTGCGGCCACCCCGCAGATCCGCTACGCCATCGACACCGTCTACTACCTCTTCGCCGACGACATCATCGAGCAGCCGCTGGTCATCAAGGACGGCGCGCTGCCGGTGCCGACCGGACCGGGCCTCGGTGTCGAGCCGGAACTGGCGAAGCTGGACCACTACGCCCGGCTGCACGACCGCGACGGCGACCTGCTGCTCTGAGCGCGACCACTCGCAACCGTGTTGACCTTGGCTGACGGTGGACTGCCAGCGGTGTCGGTGAACTGCCGGTGACCTGACAGCGGCCGGCGGCACAGTGGTGTTCGCGATGACCGGGACACCAACCTTGGGGAGAAGAGGACATGACCACCGCGACCGATGTGGACGTACTGATCGCCGGAGCCGGCCCGACCGGCCTCACCCTTGCCATCCAACTCGCTCGCGGCGGCGTGTCGTTCCGCCTCGTCGACAAGGCGGCCGAGCATTTCGGCGGTTCGCGCGGTGACGGGATCCAACCGCGCACCCTGGAAGTCTTCGACGACCTCGGCATTATCGACACCATCATGGCCACCGGCCGCACCGCGCCACTGCACAAGATCTACCGGGCCGGCGAGGTGGTCGGCGAGATGCGGATGGCCGAACGGGTCGAGCCGACCGCCGACGTGCCCTATCCGAACGCCTACTTCGTGCCGCAGTTCCGCACCGAGCGGATTCTCCGCGACCGGCTCGCCGAACTGGGTGGGAAGGTCGAGCTGGACACCGAACTCGTCGGTTTCGAGCAGGACACCGACGGCGTCGACGTGCTGCTTCGGCACGGCGAGGGGCGGCAGCGGCTGCGTGCGCGGTACCTGGTCGGCGCCGATGGTGGCCGCAGCGTGGTCCGGCGCGGCCTTGACCTGAAGTTCCTCGGCGAGACCGACGAGACCGCGCGGATGATGCTCGCCGACGTCCGCGCACCAGGCCTCGACCACGAGCTGGGCTACGTCTTCAGCAGCGGCGACGACCCGCGGGCACCGACCGAGTTCGCCGCGTTCACCCCGCTCTACGGCACCTACCCGGATGCCTACGTGTTCGCGGGCGCCGCACCGGAGGAGGACTCCGGGATCACCCTCGACTACCTGCAAGGGCTGGTCACGAAGGCAGCCGATCCGGTCGAGGTGAGGCTGACCGAGCTGACCTGGTCGACGATCTGGCGGCTGAACGTCCGGATGGTGGAGCGCTTCCAGGTCGGCCGGGTGTTCCTGGCCGGCGACGCGGCCCACGTGCATCCGCCGACCGGTGGCCAGGGCCTCAACACCGGTGTGCAGGACGGCTACAACCTCGGTTGGAAGCTGGCCGCCGTGCTGCGCGGCGCCCCGGCCGACCTGCTGGACACCTATGAGGCCGAACGGCTGCCGATCGCCGAGTCGGTCATCGTGCTGGCCAACGAGATCATGGAAAAGCATCGGCGCGGCGATGAGGACGCGCACCAGCGTGGCCCGGAAACCCAGCAGCTGCTGCTCAACTACCGAGGTGGCCCGCTCTCCCGCGAACTGCGCACCGAACCGGGTGGCGTGCGTGCCGGGGATCGCGCGCCGGACGCGCGGGGCCAGAGCCCCGACGGCAGGCCGCTGCGGATCTTCGAGCTGCTGCGCGGTCCATGGTGGACGGTGCTCGTCTTCGGCCGCGACGCCGCGGCGGTGGTGTCCGAGGTGAACACCGACCATGGCGAGCAGGTACACGCCTACGCGGTCGTGGAACCGGGGGAACCGGTCGACGGAAAGTCCATTGTGGACAATGAGGGGTTGGTCAGGGCCAACTACCAGGTCGACGGCGACGCGCTGGTCGGAATCCGGCCGGACGGCTATCTCGCGTTCGCGGCCGACGCCAACGCGGCGACCGAGTTCGCCGACCACCTGAAGTCCGTGCTCGCCGGCTGATCAGCCGGGCAGGGCAACGGTTTCCGGAGCGGGCAGGGTGGCGCCGCGGTCGAGCGCGAGCTGGAAACCGGCCTCGCCGAGTTCGACCCGGCAGCGCTCCCGCAGCGCCACCAGTTCCGGCAGATCGAGCAGATCGGCGCCGCGCAGCGCCTGCGCGGCGCCGATCAGCACCGCCGCCGCCTCGGCATGGCCCTGTGTCACGCACCACTGCGCGGCACATTCCAGCACCCCGGCCCGCACCGGCGCGTCGATCGTGTCGGCGAGCAGGGCGATCGCTCTGCCGTGCAGTTCCCGTGCCTCGGTATGGTCACCGCGCAGGCCGAGGACCCTGGCCAGGCTGCTGTGCGCGCGGGCGATGAACTGCGGGGCGAGGCCGTCGGCCGGGGTCAGCCGCTGGGCCAGGTCGCTCACCAGCTCGACCGAGGCGCAGTGCAGCCGCACCGCCTCGTCGAGATCACCCTGGTAGCGGGCGAGTTCGGCCAGCGCGTGCAGCGTCCTGGCCAGGATGACCGGATCATCGGTCCTGTCGGCGGCCTGTCGCGCCAGCGCCAGCTCGGCCGTCGCGGCCGCGAAGTCGCCCGCCTTGGTGTGCAGTTCCGCCGAGCGGATCACCAGCATCATCGGCACCGGCAGCGCATCCGCTCCACCGAGTGCCGTCGCGTACTCCTGGGCCTTGGCCAGCAGGGCCACCGCTTCCGCGTTCGCGCCGAGGGTCTCCAGTACGACCGACAGCTGGTAGGAGGCGTAGAAGAGGCCCCACCGGTCGCCGATCACCTCGAACGCGGCCAGTGCCGCGCGCAGGTGCCGCTCGGCGGCGAGGGTGCCACCAGGAGTGAACTCCGACTCGACCATGCCCCTGCTGAACTCGCCGGTCGCGCGCAGCCAGGGATCGGGTTGCGCGCGCAGCCAGGCCGCGGTCTCGGCGAAATACGCGCTGATGTCGGTCAGTTCGGAGATCGCCGGCCACTGACCCATGCTCGACGCGGCGAGCACGGAAGGATGGCCCCACCTCCGCAGCAGCGCCCGAGCGGTGGCCAGGACGTGTTCGTGCGGCAGCACCAACTGGCAGAGCTGATACTCCCGCTCGTACCCGGCCGGCGGCGACTGGCCTGCCGCGCGGATGGCCTCGGCCGCCCAGCGCTGCGTCTCCGCCCGCTGGCCCCGGATCGACCAGCGCCACATGTTGGCCGCGACCAGCGTCAACGCGATCGCCGGGTCCGGCGCGGTACAGGCGTGGCCGAGCGCGGCGTCCAGGTTGCCCTGCTCGCGGTCCAGCCGGGCCAGCCAGTCCAGCTGGTCCGCGCCACGCAGCCTCGGCTCGGCCTCGCGGGCGAAGGCGGCGAAGTAGCCCGCGTGCGCGGCCGGCAGCCGATCCTGTTCACCGGCCTCGACCAGCCGCTCGGCGGCATATTCGCGCAGCGTTGCCAACAGCCCGTACCGAACCGGGTGCCGCGCCCTGTGCACGACCAGCGACCTGTCGACAAGGCCGGACAGCAGGTCGAGCACCTCCTCGGCGGCAGCGCCGCCGCCGCACACCGCGCTGATCGCGTCGAGGTCGGCGCCACCGGCGAACACCGACAGCCTGCGCAACAGGACGCGCTCGGTGTCGTCGAGCAGATCCCAGCTCCAGTCCAGCGCGGCCCGCAGCGTGCGGTGCCGCGCGTTCGCCGTCCGCGCGCCCTTGCCGAGCACGCGCAACCGGGCGCCGATCCGCTCCGCGAGCTGCGGCAGCGTCAGCGAACTCAACCGGGCCGCCGCCAGTTCGATGGCCAGCGGAATACCGTCCAGCTCCCGGCAGACCCGCACCACCTCGGCGACCGTGTCCTCGTCGAGCCGGAAACCGGGGGAGACCGCCGAGGCCCGCGCCAGGAACAGGCTGACGGCGGCAGCCCGGCCCGCCTCGGCCGCGGTCTCAGTCGCGGTCTCGGGCAGCGTGAGCGGGCTGACCGGATACCGGATCTCCCCGGTGATGCCCAGCGGCTCCCGGCTGGTGGCCAGGATGCGGACGCCCGCGTAGCCGCGCAGCAGCCGGTCGGCCAGCTCCGCGACCGCGTCGATGACCTGCTCGCAGTTGTCCAGCACGAGCAGCAGCGACTTGTCGGCCAGCACGTCGTGCAACCGGTCCTGCGGTCGCACCGGAGTCGGACGCGGCCCGGTCAGCTCGGCGAGCAGCCCGCTGCCGTGCCGGCCGAACGCCGCGAGCACGGCGGCGGCGAGGCCGGCCGGATCGGTGACCGAGGCCAGCTCCACCAGCCAACTGCCGTCCGGCAGGCCAAGCCCGGTGGCGGCCTCGATCGCCAGCCGGGTCTTGCCGACCCCGCCGAACCCGGTCAGCGTGACCAGCCTGCCGGCCCGCAGCTGGGCGCGGACCTGCTCGTTTTCGGTCTCCCGGCCGACGAAGCTGGTCAACCGGGCCGGCAGGTTGCCGGCTTCGCCCGCCACGACCGGCACGGCGGCGGGCGCCTCCTCGCGGAGGGCGGCGAGGTGGGCCGCGCGCAGCTCCTGGCCGGGATCGACACCCAGCTCATCGGCCAGCCGGGTGCGAATCCGCTGGTAGGCCTGTAGGGCGTCGGCCCGCCGACCGGCAAGTGGCAGGGCACGCATCAGCAGGACCACCGGCTGTTCCCGGAGCGGATTGGCCGCGCACAGCTCCTCAAGTTCGGCGACAAGAGCGGGAGCATCGACCGTCAGCGGCGGCGGCCCGGCGAGATCGGCGCCGATCCGGTCCAGTTGGGCGCGTTCCCGCAGTTCGGTCAGCCGGGTGCGGGGCGCGATGGCGAACTCCGCCTCCGGCACGTCCGCGAGGGGCGGGCCGCGCCACAGGGCAAGGGCCACCCGCAGGGTGTCCGCGCCCTCGGCCGGTGTGCCGGCCCGCGTCTGGGTTCTGCCCTTGGCCGCCAACTGCTCGAACCGCACCGCATCGACCGCCTCGCGCGGCAGGTCGAGGGCGTAACCGGAGGGATGCGAGGTGAGGACGGTCCGGTCGGCGCGCAGGGCCTTGCGCAGCCGGGCGACCACGGTCTGCAGCGCACCAGCGGGATCGGCCGGTGGCGCGGCCGGCCAGAGGGCCTCGATCAGCGCGCCGGTACTCACCACCATGCCGACATCCACCGCGAGCCGCTGTAGCAGCAGCCGAGGACCGGCCGCGGTGACCTCCACCGGCCTGCCATCCGCGCCGAGGACGGTGAGCGGTCCCAGGATGCCGATCCGCACCGCGCCGATGTCCTCTCCAACACGTATAAGGTCGCGCCTGTGTCGTGTCTATAAGGTCCAGCCCTGTGCACCGGGCCAGGTGCACGCGGTGGCACCGGCGTGCGCCGCGGTGTGCAGGGCCTCCGTCCGGTCGGCCCCGGCCGCCAGCGCGGCGGCAAGTGCGCCGGCGAACGCGTCACCGGCCCCGGTGGTGTCCACCACGTCGATCCTAGGCGCGGTCACCGCTGCCTTGCCCCAGCGGGCGCCGTCCGCGCCAAGTGTCACGCACACCGATCCGGCGGCGGTCTCGTCCAGTTGGTTCGCCTCGTGCTCGTTGACGATCAGCGGGTCGGCGGCGGCGAGCAGTTCGGCCGGCAGTGCCACCCAGGGGGAGGGGTTGACGATCAGCCGGATCCCGCACTCGGCCGCGATCTCGGCCACCCGCAGCACCGAGGGCATCGGGATCTCCAGTTGCAGCACCAGCACATCCGCCGAGCGGATGGTGTGCTCCTCGGCCTCGATGGCCTTCTCGGTCATGGCTTCGTTCGCGCCGGGAACGACGATGATGGTGTTCTCGCCCCGCTCGTCGACCGCGATCAGCGCGGTGCCGGTCGGGGTGTCCGGCACGATGCAGACCCCGGAACAGTCGACCTCCCGAGCGGAGAGGCCGCGCCGGTAGGCGTCACCGGCGTCGTCGTCGCCGATCCGGCCGATCAGCCGGGTCTTCGCGCCGGACCGCGCCGAGGCCAACGCCTGGTTCGCGCCCTTCCCGCCCGGCAGCCGGATCAGGCCCTGACCCCGCACGGTCTCGCCGGGCGTGGGATGCGTGGCGACGTGCGTGAGGACGTCGATGTTCAGTGAGCCGACGACACAGACCCGAGGCCGGTTGCTCATGCCGCCCTCACCCGACCGAGCAGGACCTCGGTGAACAGCCTGCCGTAGCGGTCACCGTCGATGCCCAGTGCCACGTCGACCCGCTCGGCGAGCAGTTCGTTGCCGTGGAACTCGGCGTCACCGCGCAGCGACCTGCGGTCCACAATGGTCTGGCCTCGGGCGAGGCCACTGGCGAGTTCGACCTGCAGGGGTAACCGCTCGGTACGCAACCCGTCCGGGTCGGCGACCGCGCAGACCGCGCCCGCGTCGCCGAGGTGCGCGCCGCCCGGTCGCCCGATCCGGTGATCGCCGCCGCTGATCCGCGCGGCGTGCGCCAGCAGGCGCCCGGCCAGTGCGGCGCCGGGGTCCTCGCTCGCGGCGAGTTCGGCGGTCTGCTCGGCGGAGGCGGTCGCGCCGTAGAAGACGTCGAGGCCGTACATGGTGACCGGGGCGTCCGAGCCGAACACGACCGCCGCGGCCTCCGGGTCGTGCCAGACATTGAACTCGGCCACCGCGCTCGCGTTGCCGACCGAGGCCGAGCCGCCCATGACCATGATCCGAGCGAGATTCGCGGTTACTTCCGGGTAGGCCCGCAGCAACAGAGCCAGATTCGTCATCGGTGCCAGCGAGACCAAGGTCACCGGCGTGTCATTGGCGAGGATCAGCCTGCGTAACAGCTCGATCGCGTGTTCCGGCACCGGCCGCCGCGTCGAGGCCGGCAGACCGAGGTCGGCAAGGCCGTCGTTGCCGTGCACATGGGTGGCGTCCCTGGCCGGTTCGAGCAGCGGTCGGGTGGCGCCTCTGGCGACCGGTACCTCCTCGGCACCCGCCGCGTCCAGCACCTTCAGGGTGTTGCGCACGACCTGGTCGACATCGGTGTTGCCGGCAACGCAACTGACGCCGAGCAGGCGCAGTGAGGGATGGCGCACCGCGAACAGGATGGCAAGGGCGTCGTCGACGCCGGTGTCCACGTCTAGCAGGATGTCTGTCATCGGTCGCCCTTCAACGAAAACCCAAGGTCGATAGTGATCCACTTCCGCACGGTAGCCGTTCACCGGGCGCGATGACCGGCAACGCGTGCCTGCCCCCGTCCATCTTGGCCGGCAATCCCGACGATTGCCGCGCCAGTGACGAAGAGCGCCTGATCGTGTCC
This sequence comes from Pseudonocardiaceae bacterium, assembly GCA_036268955.1. Taxonomy (GTDB): domain Bacteria; phylum Actinomycetota; class Actinomycetes; order Mycobacteriales; family Pseudonocardiaceae; genus CAJCJE01. The sequence goes on along the minus strand of DATATE010000093.1, from coordinate 22,427 downwards.
TCCATCCCGCGCGCCGCGCGCCAGATCATGTTTCACACCTCATGGACGGAATGACCAGCCTCGGCGGTTGGTTGCGGATTGAGGAATAGTTCCGGTACCGAGGAGGACACGTGGCGGGGGACACCAACCTGGCGGATCGCACCTGGCTGGTGGCCTTATCGGCCGCTTTGTGGGGCACCGACGGTCTGCTGCGCAAACCGCTGGCCGATGTACTGCCCTCGGCGACCGTGGTGTTCTGGGAGCACGCCATCGTGCTGGTCGTACTGCTGCCCTGGCTGCCGAGGGCGCTCGCGGCCCTGCGCCGGTGCGGCTGGCGGGAACGGCTGGCCATCGTCGCGGTCGGCGTCGGCGCCTCCGCGCTGGCCACCGCCCTGTTCACCGCGGCCTTCGCCGTCGGTGACCCGGTGACGCCCCTTGTCCTGCAGAAGTTCCAGCCGATCTTCGCCATCCTGGCCGCCGCGCTGGTGCTCGGAGAGCGGATTCGGCGCGGCTACCTCTACTTCGCGGTGCCGGCGATCGTGGGCGCCTGGCTGTTGACCTTTCCGAATCCATTTCACGTGCAGGTATCCGCCGCCGAATCCGCGCTGCTCGCCCTTGGCGCCGCCGCGCTGTGGGCCGGCGGCACCGTGCTCGGCCGGTTGGTCAGCCGCCAGCTCGCCGCCTGGGACGTCACCGTGCTGCGCTACACCTTCGGCTTCCTCGGGGCCGGCGCGATAGTACTGATTCAGGGCGTTCCGATTGGCGTGCACAGCGGTGACGTTCTTGGCCTCGTACTGCTCGCGCTGGTGCCCGGCCTGCTCGCGCTCGGGCTGTATTACGTTGGCCTGCAAGCGACTCCGGCCGCTCGGGCAACGCTCGCCGAACTCGCCTTCCCGGCTACCGCGGCCGTCCTCGGCGTCACCGCGCTCGGTGCGAGGTTCACGGCGAGCCAGTGGATCGGCTTCGCGGTGGTGGTTGTCGCGGTCACCGGGCTCGGCTGGCATGAGCGGCGGCGGGGTGCGCGGGCCGCCGTGGTCTCCCCGCCTACCGGCCTCCAACCAGCCGAAATGGCAGGCTGAACCGCCCTTCGATGCGGGTGCGTGTATACCAATTTGGGGCATAGCGACCGGTGCTGGACGGTGTTACGATCACCACGTTGCCCAGGACCCTGGCAGCGTCGGCAACCGAACATCGCTGACAATTCCGATGCTCCTGCGGCGGTCGCGCCTTGATCGAGACCGCTTGTGGTCCACCGTCTATCGCCAACGGTGCCGATAACCCATGTCCGGGCTCAAAGAGCGGGCTCTGCTGGTCCAGAATTGTGTTGACCAAGAACGAGGTCAACCGATCAAGAGGTGCCAACTTCACTCGAAAGAGTCGGTTTGATACACCTTGTGTGATCGGCGTCACACCCCTATGTTACTTAACGGCGAGATCGATCGGTACGGCCGATCGGTACGGCCAAGAAAAAAGATCAATCGGCCGAAAGTTCGAACCTGATCAACGTGGCATGCGAATAGTTGAACGGACCTGCTCCCACCGCAAAGACTGCTTCCACCACCACATGAGGAAGTGACCCGCAAAGGTGCGGTCATCCGTCGAGGTGAGCTCCGTAGCGGAATTGTTCAACCGGAGGGTGGCCCCCGTCGAGGCGCTCGCCGAGAATCCCAACTCCGTCGCGCATGCCTGCCATGCCATGGCGATCCGCTTCCATCGGGGCGGCAAATTGGTTGTGTTCGGCAACGGTGGACCCAGTACCGACGCGCAGCACGTCGCCGTCGAGTTCGTGCATCCGGTGATCGTCGGGAAGCGGGCGCTGCCGGCTATTTCGCTGACCGCCGATATTGCCACCATCACCAGCGTGGCCAATCGAGACGGACTTGCGGAGATATTCGCCCACCAGATCCATTTCCTCGCCGAGCCCGCCGATATCGCGCTGGGCATATCGACCGATGGCAACTGCGAGAATGTGCGGCGCGGCCTTCACGCCGCACATGAACTCGGCATGTTGACCATCGCATTGGTCGGCGGCGACGGCGGTGCGATCGCCGCCAGTCCCGATATCGATCACATCCTGCGTGCCGAATCGACCGATCCACGGGTGATCAAGGAAGTCCATGTGACCACTTATCACATTCTGTGGGAGCTGGTGCATGTGTTCTTCGAGCAGCCGGGCGTGCTGGCGCCGGGGGTGGTCGCATGAGTGACCGGCCCGCCCTTGTCCCGGAATGCCACGACGAGGTCTGTATCACCTGCTCGGACCTTGCCGTCCAGGTACGGGTGCTGCGCCTGCTGGACAACGAGCTGGCCATTGTGGACACCGGCAGCGGCGAGGAGGAGGTCAGCGTCGCGCTGGTCTCGGCCGGGGTCGGTGACACGATCCTGGTGCACGCCGGCGAAGCCATCTCGGTCGTGCGGCCATGACCGACACCGACAGACCTCGAAACCCGCACCAGCGCGGCCCCGCCGACGACACCGCGGTGGAATCGCTCTACCCGTTCCTCTACGCCGACACCAGCAACCTGGACGCGGTGCTCGCCGAAGTGCGCCGTTCCACCATGGACAAGGCGCGGGAGATCATGGCACTGCGGGAGAAGGTACTCGCCGCCGACGGCGCCCGGCTCGTCGAGTGCGCGCGGGACATGGCGCGGCGGTTCGCCGTCGGTGGGCGGCTGTTGACCTTCGGCAACGGCGGCAGCTCAACGGACTCGCAGGACATGGCGAGCCTGTTTCTCAGCCCGGCCGGCAACGGTCGCCCGCTGCCGGCGTTCGGGTTGACCAACGACATCGCGGTGGTGACCGCGCTGTCCAACGACATCGGTTTCGATGTCGTGTTCTCCCGTCAGGTCGCCGCGTTCGGTCGGGCGAGCGACATCGCGGTCGGACTGTCCACCAGCGGCAACTCGGCGAACCTGCTGCGGGCCTTCGACGAGGCGAGCAGGCGTGGCTTGCTGACCGTCGGCATCGCGGGCTACGACGGCGGAAAAATGGCCGAGCTGGACAGCATCGACTATCTGTTCGTGGTGAACTCCGCTTCCGTGCACCGGATTCAGGAAGCGCAGACAACGATCTACCACGCCCTGTGGGAACTCACACTCGACGCGTTGCTGCGCGTTGACGAGAAGAAAAAACCGGCAGCGCAGGCTGCACAGGCAGTGTCGACTAGAGGTGATCCGTCGTGACGAGCGCGACTGAACCAGCCCATGCCGCCAAGGCGGCGGAAGAAGAAGCACCCATCCACATCCTCTGGATCAACGCCGGTCTCAGCTGCGACGGGGACTCGGTCGCGCTGACCGCGGCCACCCAGCCGAGCATCGAGGAGATCGTGCTCGGAGCCCTGCCCGGCCTGCCCAAGATCGCGGTGCACTGGCCGCTGATCGACTTCGAGTGCGGACCGGATCAGGGTGCGGACACCTTCATCGAGTGGTTCCACAAGGCCGACCGCGGCGAGCTGGAACCGTTCGTGCTGGTGATCGAGGGCTCGATCCCGAACGAGTCGATCAAGCGTGAGGGCTACTGGAGCGGCTTCGGCAACAACCCGCTGACCAACCAGCCGATCACCACCAGCGAATGGCTGGACCGGTTGGCGCCCAAGGCATTGGCGGTGGTCGCCGCCGGCACCTGTGCGGCGTACGGCGGTATTCACGCGATGGCCGGCAACCCGACCGGTGCGATGGGTGTGCCGGACTACCTCGGCTGGGACTGGAAGTCCAAGGCCGGCCTGCCGATCGTGTGCATCCCCGGCTGCCCGACCCACCCGGACAACTTCTCCGAGACACTGCTGTACCTGCTCTACCAGGCTTCCGGCCAGGCGCCGATGATCCCCTTGGACGACCAACTGCGCCCGCGCTGGCTGTTCGGCGCGACCGTCCACGAGGGCTGCGACCGGGGCGGCTACTACGAGCAGGGCCAGTTCGCCGACGAATACGGTTCGCCCAAGTGCCTTGTCAAGCTCGGCTGCTGGGGACCGGTAGTCAAGTGCAATGTGCCCAAACGTGGCTGGATCAACGGCGTCGGCGGCTGCCCGAACGTCGGCGGGATCTGCATCGGCTGCACGATGCCGGGCTTCCCGGACAAGTTCATGCCGTTCATGGACAAGCCGCTCGGCGCGAACGTCTCGGCGACGGCCAGTCGCACCTACGGCACGGTGATGCGTCGCCTGCGTCGCTTCACGGAGAAGAAGGCCGATCAAGAGCCGGCCTGGCGAAGCAAGGGTGAGCTCAAGACCGGCTATCGGTCGTCCTGGTAGACGACCCGCGATCTCGATGGAAAGGCGCCGAAGGCAATGACATCCACCGCACGCCAGAGCAGCAAGGCCGACTCCGACAAGCTCGTCGAGATGTCGTGGGACCCCATCACCCGGATCGTGGGCAGCCTGGGGATCTACACCAAGATCGACTGGGCCCAGAAGAAGGTCGTCGAATGCCACAGCACCTCGTCGGTGTTCCGTGGCTACAGCATCTTCATGAAGGGCAAGGACCCGCGCGACGCGCACTTCATCACCAGCCGCATCTGCGGGATCTGCGGCGACAACCACGCCACCTGCTCGGTATACAACCAGAACATGGCCTACGGGGTGCGCCCACCGCACCTCGCCGAATGGATCATCAACCTCGGTGAGGCCGCCGAGTACATGTTCGACCACAACATCTTCCAGGAGAACCTGGTCGGGGTCGACTACTGCGAGAAGATGGTCGCCGAGACCAACCCCGGTGTGCTGGAACTGGCCAACCGCACCGAGTGCCCGCACGCCGAGGACCACGGCTACAAGTACATCGGCGACATCATGCGCGCGCTCAACCCGTTGGAGGGCGAGTTCTACCGGGAGGCGTTGCAGGTCAGCAGGTGGACGCGGGAGATGTTCTGCCTGATGGAGGGTCGCCACGTGCACCCGTCCACGCTCTACCCCGGCGGCGTCGGCACGGTGGCCACGATCCAGCTGTTCACCGACTACCTGACCCGGCTGATGCGCTACGTGGAGTTCATGAAGCGCGTCGTCCCGCTGCACGACGACCTGTTCGACTTCTTCTACGAGGCGCTGCCCGGCTACGAGATGGTCGGCTACCGCCGCACCCTGCTCGGCTGCTGGGGCAGTCTCAACGACCCGGACCACTGCGACTTCACCTACCAGCACATGACCGACTGGGGTCGCAAGATGTTCGTCACCCCCGGCGTCGTCGTGGACGGCAAACTGGTGACGACCGACCTTGTCGACATCAACCTGGGTATCCGCATCCTGCTCGGTTCCTCCTACTACGAGGACTGGACCGACCAGGAGACCTTCGTCCGGCAGGACCCGCTCGGCAACCCGGTCGACCGCAGGCACCCGTGGAACCAGCACACGATTCCCCGCCCGGCAAAGCGCGACTTCGACGACAAGTACTCCTGGACGATGTCGCCGCGCTGGTTCGACGGCAAGGACTACCTGCCGCTGGACACCGGCGGCGGACCGCTGGCCAGGTTGTGGCCGACCGCGCTGGCGGGCCTTGTCAACCACGACTACGTGAAGTCGACCGGGCACAGTGTGCTGATCCACCTGCCCAAGACGATGAACAAGCCGGAGAAGACCTTCGAGTGGAAGATTCCACAGTGGAGTAACGCGCTGGAGCGCAACCGGGCGCGGACCTACTTCCAGGCCTACGCCGCCGCTTCCGCGATGCACTTCATCGAGAAGGCACTGGCCGAGGTGCGCGCCGGACACACCAAGACCTGGGAGTCCTTCAAGGTGCCGGAGGAGAGCATCAGCTGCGGCTTCACCGAGGCCGTCCGTGGCGTGCTCTCCCACCACATGGTGATTCGCGGCGGCAAGATCGCCAACTACCACCCGTACCCGCCGACGCCGTGGAACGGCAGCGTGCGGGACTCCTACGGCACGCCCGGCCCGTACGAGGACGCCGTGCAGAACACGCCGATCTTCGAGGAGAACAGTCAGGAGAACTTCAAGGGTATCGACATCATGCGCGCGGTGCGCAGCTTCGACCCGTGCCTGCCGTGCGGTGTGCACATGTCGGTCGGCAACGGAAAGGTGCTCAACAAGCTGCACTCGCCTCACGCCTTCAACAACGAACAGATCTAGCTCTCGCGGACGGCCGGCGCCTGCGGTGAACGCAGGCGCCGGAGCCGATGAAGGTGGAAGGTGGCGGCAAGGAAAATGGGGCCTTCGCAGGACGCCCAGGAGATCGGTCAGCGCGTCGAGCAGGTGCTCGCCGAGATCGGCGCACTCGGTGACGCCGGTATGCAGGACAAGGTCGAGGAGCTGGTCAGCACGCTCGTCGAGTTCTACGGTTCGGCGCTGGAACGGATCATGGGACTCGTGCACGAGTCGGGCAACGAGCAACTGCTCGGCCAACTCGGCGACGACACCCTGGTCGGCAGCTTGCTCGTGGTGCACGACCTGCATCCGCTGTCCACCGAACAGCGGGTCACCGTCGCGCTGGAGAAGGTCCGGCCCTATCTCGGTTCGCATGCCGGCGACGTCGAGCTGCTCGGGGTCGCCGACGACGTGGTGAAACTGCGGCTGGCCGGCAGCTGCAACGGCTGCCCGTCCTCCACGGTCACCGTGAAACTGGCCATCGAGAAGGCCATCCAGGACGCCGCACCGGAAATCGTCGACATCCAGGTCGAGGGCGTGGTCGCGGAGCAGCCACCCACCGAGTTCGGTCCCGGTGGCCGGCCGCTGTTGCCGGTGACCACGCTCAACGGCCCACCAGAACCCCGCCGACCGGTGGCGACCGAATCGGACTGGGTCGAGGTCACCGAGGCCCAGCAGGCCGCGCGGGGCAGCCTCACCAAGCTGCGCTTCGGCAGTATGGCCATGGTGCTGTGCAACGTCGCCGGCAACCTCTACGCCTACCGGGACCGCTGCCCGGCCTGCGGCTCCGGCCTCGCCGCCGGCAGCCTCACCGACAAGGTGCTGACCTGCGCGAACTGTGCCAACCGCTACGACGTGACCTTGGCCGGCAGGGCGATGTCGGACAACAACAGCCATCTCGACCCGCTGCCGCTGCTCACCGATCAGGGCCGGGTCCGGGTCGCGCTGCCGGTGGAGGTGCACGCATGACCTCAGGGTTGCGTCGTTTCCGTGCCGCCGCAGCCCCACTGCCGGCTCCGGCACCGGTACCGGTCGACGGGCCGGCGCCGGTCGCCGAGCAGCGCTGTGACATGTGCGCGGTCGAGGTCAGCCCGGCCGAGCACTCGCACGTGGTCAACACCGAGACCCGCGCGATCATGTGCACCTGCCGAGGCTGCTACCTGCTGTTCACCCATCGCGGCGCGGGCGGCGGCAAGCACCGCGCCGTGCCGGAACGCTATGTGCACGCGGCGAAACTCGCGCTCGGCGACGCCATGTGGGAGTCCGCCGGTATCCCGGTCGGCATGGCGTTCTTCTTCACCAACTCCGAGCTGAACAAGACCGTCGCGTTCTATCCGAGCCCGGCGGGCGCCACCGAATCCCTGCTGCCGCTCGGTGCCTGGGAGGAACTGCTCGCCGACAACCCCGGCCTCGCCGACGTCGAACCGGACGTGGAAGCCCTGCTGGTCAACAAGACCGACAGCGGCTTCGAATGTTTCCTGGTCCCGATCGACGCCTGCTACGAACTCGTCGGGCTGATCCGGTTGAAGTGGCGCGGTTTCGACGGCGGCACCGAGGCCAAGGAGGAGATCGCCACGTTCTTCGCGGGACTGCGCGAGCGCGCCACCCCGGTCACCGAACCGCAGGACGGTGGGCGCGCCAATGGCTGAGCTGACCTTCGAATGTCTCGGCGCCCGGCCCGACCCGTACGGCACCAGCCCCGTCCTGCTGTTCAAGCTGCGCATCACCGAGGCCGAGGCGGCCCCGGTGCACGCGGTCGCGCTGCGCTGCCAGATGCGCATCGACCCGCAACGGCGCCGCTACAACGAACACGAGGCCGAACTGCTCACCCACCTGTTCGGTGAGCGGTCCCGCTGGGGCGACACCCTGAAGCCGCTGCAGTTCAGCACCGTCTCGATCATGGTGCCCAGCTTCGTCGGCAGCACCGAGATCGAGGTGCCGGTGCCCTGCACCTACGACCTGGAAGTGGCCGCCGGCAAGTACTTCCACAGCCTCGACGACGGCGTCGTGCCGATGGCGCTGATGTTCAGCGGCACCATCTTCAGCAAGGGGCAGACCGGTTTCTGGGTCGACCAGGTGTCCTGGAACTCCGATGTGAACTACCAGCTGCCGATCGAGGTCTGGCAGGGCATGATGAACACCTACTTCCCCGGCGAGGCCTGGATTCGGCTGCCCAAGGACACCATCGACGAACTCCTGCGGTACAAGGCCCGGCACGCGATCCCGACCTGGGACGCGGCCATGACCTCGCTGCTGGCCAAGGCAGACGGGCCGGTCGTCGAGGAGGTCGCGCCATGAGTTCCGGGCTGCGGGCGGAGGTGGAGGCCGGTTTCGCGCTGGCCAAACCGGTCGCCGATGCGGTGCTGTATGAGGGTTATCTGCTCTACCCGTACCGCTCGTCCTCGACGAAGAACCAGGTGCGCTGGCAGTTCGGCGTGCTGATGCCACCGGTGTTCGTGGCGACCGACACCGGCGAGCGTGACCGGATGTTCGTCGACTGCCTCGCCGAGCCGGGGCCCACCTCGGTGCTGCACATCCGGGTCCGTTTCCTGCAACTGCAACTGCGCCAGGTCTATTCGACCGAAGGTCCGGTCGGCTCGCTGCTGGTGCGTGGCACCGAGCTGACCAGCTGGCAGGAGGCCGTCGAACAGGAGGTGGACGTCTCCGTCGCCGTGTCCGACCTGCTGGAGGGCGGCGAACGCGCGGTGCCGATCGGCGTGCCGGCGGGTGCGGACACCGAGGAGCTGACCGACACCGACGGCACGCCGCTCGGTCGACTCGTCCGGCAGCGCTGGGCGGTCTCGGCCGCCGTGCACCTGAGCGCCGAACCGCTGCCAGGGCCCTACGGCGGCGTCCGGCTTCGACTGGCCGTGCACAACACCAGTCCGGTCGAGGACACCGACCGGGACAAGGCACTCCAGACCGCGCTGATCGCCTGTCACGCCGTCGTCGTGCTGCGCGACGGCGCGTTCATCTCGCTGCGCGAACCCCCGGAATGGGCGAAACCGGCAGTGCGCACCTGCACGCAGGAGGGTGCCTGGCCGATCATGCTCGGTTCCGAGGACCAGCGCGACATGCTGCTCGTCTCGCCGATCATCCTCGACGACTATCCGAGCATCGCACCGGAAAGTCCGCAGAACCTCTTCGACGGCACCGAGATCGACGAGATCCTCACCTTGCGCACACTGGCGCTGACCGAGGACGAGAAACGCGAGGCCCGCGCCACAGATCCACGCGCGAAGGAGATCATCGACCACGTCGACTCGATGCCCGCCGAACTCTGGGACCGGCTGCACGGCACCGTCCGCTACCTGCGCGCGGTCACCGGTGAGGTCGACGCCGTCCCTGAGTTCGGCGAACTCACCGAGGACGGCGACCCGATCGAGCCGAAGATCACCGAGCGGCCCGGCGTGCCGTGGTGGAACCCGGCCGCCGACTCCTCGGTCGACCCGGAGACCGACAGCGTCTCGGTCAACGGCGTCACGGTGGCCAAGGGCAGCCGCGTCATCCTCCGGCCCGGCCTGCGCCGCGCGGACGCCCAGGACATGTTCCTCGCCGGCCGGGCCGCGATCGTCCAGTCGGTGATCTTCGACGTCGACGGCGACAAGCACATCGCGGTGACCCTGGAGAACGACCCGGCCGCCGAACTGGAGAGCCTGCAGGGCCGGTTCCGGTACTTCGCGCCCGAGGAGATCGAACCGCTCGGGAGCAACACATGAGCCCCCGGATTCTGGTCGCCGGGATCGGCAACATGTTCCTCGCCGACGACGGGTTCGGCGTCGAACTCGCCCGCCGCCTCGCCGAGGTCACCTTCCCGGACGGTGTCGACGTCGCCGACTACGGCATCAGCGGTATGCACCTGGCCTACGACCTGATGAGCGGCTACGACACCACCATCCTGCTGGATGCCACCCAGCGCGGCGAGCGGCCCGGCACCGTCACCGTCGTCGAACTCGACACCGAGCAGCCGATCAGCAAACAGGTCGACGGTCCGGTCGCTCCACCCAGTGCCATCGACGCGCACGGGATGCAGCCGGACATGGTGATCGACCTGCTGGTCATGCTCGGCGGCAAACCCGGCCGGATGCTGCTGGTCGGCTGCGAACCCGCCGAGATCACCGACCGGATCGGCCTTTCCGCACCGGTCACGGCCGCCCTCGACGGAGCGCTGCGCGCGGTCGTCGAGCTGGTCGGGACCGAACTGTCCACTATGGAGAAACCAACGGCCGAAGTGGGAAGGGAGGTGTGACCATGTTGCGAAGACTGCTGTTGCTCGCCCTGCTCGCCTACGGCGCGAGATACGCGTACAAGAAGATCGCTCCCGACGTGAAACGCTACGTCGAGATGAGTCGGATGTAGCCGCCGGTCCTGATAGCGGCTGTTGTCGATGGCAGGGCGAGAAAACCCGAAAGCGAACCCAGTGCCGGAGCGATTTCTCCGGTGAAAGCAGGAGATGATCATATGTGCCTCGGCATTCCGGGCGAGGTTATCGAGATTCTCGCCGACCGCCCAGACCTGGCCAGAGTAGAGGTGAGCGGGGTCCGGCGCGCCATCAACATCGGTCTGCTCAGTGACGAGGACCGGCCCAAGCCCGGTGAATGGGTGCTGATCCACGTCGGCTTCGCCCTTTCCAAGATCGACGAGGTCGAAGCCAAAGCCGCCCTCGATTTCCTGGAGAGTATCGGTCAGGCCTATGCCGACGAGATCGACGCCCTCCGCGAATCCCGAATCGAATAGGAGGCGGGCCATGCGGTTCGTCGACGAGTTCCGTGACGCGGACACCGCGCACGCGTTGGCCGCGAAGATCGCCGGCCTGTGCGAGCCAGGGCGGCACTACAAGTTCATGGAGGTGTGCGGGGGGCATACGCACACCATCTACAAGCACGGACTGGAGGACTACCTCCCGGAGACCATCACCCTGGTGCACGGACCCGGCTGCCCGGTGTGCGTGATCCCGATGGGACGGGTCGACGACGCGATGGCGCTTGCCTCGGCGCCGGATGTGATCATGACCTCGTTCGGGGACATGATGCGGGTGCCGGGCAGCAACGGCTCGTTCTTCGACGCCAAGGCGAACGGCACCGACATCAGGATGGTGTACTCGCCGCTGGACTCGTTGAAGATCGCCCGCCAGAACCCGGACAAGCGGGTCGTGTTCATGGCCATCGGTTTCGAGACCACCGCGCCGTCCACCGCGATGACGGTCCTACGGGCCGCGCAGGAGGGCATCGAGAACTTCTCGATCTTCTGCAACCACGTCACGATCGTGCCGGCGATCAAGGCCATCCTGGACTCGCCCGACCTGCGGCTGGACGGCTTCCTCGGACCAGGACACGTGTCCACGGTCATCGGCTGCCGGCCCTACGAGTTCATCTCCCGCGACTACGGCAAGCCGGTGGTCACCGCCGGCTTCGAACCACTGGACATCCTGCAGTCCATCTACATGCTGATGGTGCAGTTGGCCGAGGGTCGCGCCGAGGTGGAGAACCAGTATTCGAGGGTCGTCCCCTGGGACGGGAACCTCGTCGCGTTGAAGGCCATCAGCGAGGTGATGGAACTGCGGCCGTACTTCGAATGGCGTGGTCTCGGTTTCATCTCGCACTCCGCGCTGCGGGTCAGGGAGAAGTACGCGACCTTCGACGCCGAGCGGCTGTTCTCCGTCCCCGGCGTCCGCGTCGCCGACCCGAAGGCCTGCCAGTGCGGTGAGGTGCTCAAGGGCGTGTTGAAACCCTGGGAGTGCAAGGTGTTCGGCACCGCGTGCACCCCGGAGACGCCCATCGGCACCTGCATGGTCTCGCCGGAGGGTGCCTGCGCCGCGTACTACAACTTCGGGCGGTTCACCCGCCAGCGGGTGAAGGAGGCGACCGCACGGTGACCAGCCAGGACCAGGTGAACGGCAAATCCGGCAACTGGGTCGAGCAGGCGTTGGCCGAGCACACCGCGGCAGAGCGGTTGGCAGCCGAGCAGATCGACCAGCGGCACTTCAGCAAGGTCGCGCCGAGCGAACGGGAAGCCCTTGTCCTGGAACGGATCGACCGCGCGCGGCGGGCACGGGCCAGGGTCAAGGAGGAACGCATCACGCTCGCGCACGGTTCGGGCGGCAAGGCGACCCACACCCTGATCGAGGCGATCTTCCTTGAGGCGTTCCGCAACCCACTGCTGGAGTCGATGGAGGACGCGGCCTGCCTGACCATGAACGGCGGCCGGATCGCGCTGACCACCGACTCCTACGTGGTCTTGCCGCTGTTCTTCCCCGGTGGCGACATCGGCGACCTCGCCGTCAACGGCACCGTCAACGACCTCGCGGTCTCCGGTGCGACCCCGCGCTACCTCTCGGCGGGCTTCATCCTTGAGGAAGGCTTCCCCGTCGCCGACCTGCAACGGATCGTCGCCTCGATGGCCGCGGCGGCCAAGGTCGCCGGGGTGCAGATCGTCACCGGGGACACCAAGGTCGTGCAGCGCGGGAAGGCCGACGGCTGCTACATCAACACCGCGGGCGTCGGCGTCGTCCCGGACGGCCTGAATCTCGGCGTCGTCAATGCCAGGCCCGGCGACGCGGTCATCGTGTCCGGCCCCATCGGCGACCACGGCGTCACCGTGATGCTGGCCAGGGGCGAACTCGACATCGACACCGACCTGACCTCCGACACCGCCGCCGTCAACGGCCTCGTCGCCGACCTGCTCGGCGCGGTCACCGGAGTCAGGGCGATGCGCGATGCCACCCGTGGCGGGGTGGCGACCATCCTCAACGAAGTGGCCAAGGCGGCCAATGTCAGCGTTGTCGTCGCCGAGGACGACATCCCCGTTCGGACCGAGGTACGTGGCGCGTCCGAACTCCTCGGTATCGACCCGCTGTATGTCGCCTGCGAAGGGCGGATCGTCGCCGTAGTGGACGGAGCGCAGGCCGATCACGCGCTGAGCGTGATGCGCGCACATCCGCTCGGCGAACAGGCCGCGGTCATCGGGCACATCGGCGATGATCCGCCCGGAATCGTGTTGCTGCGTACCGCGTTCGGCGGTACGCGCATCGTGGACATGCTGGTCGGTGACCCGCTGCCACGGATTTGCTGAGGTCTGCCGATGCACGAGCTGTCGATCACCCAGAGCGTGGTGGACGCCGTTGTCGAGCGACTGCCGGACACCAGGATCGCCAGCATCCAGCTGGAGATCGGCAAACTGTCCGGCATCGTCGCCGACTCGGTGCGGTTCTGCTTCGAACTGGTCGTCGACGGCACCCCGCTGGAAGGCGCCCGGCTCGACATCGACGAGCCGGGCGGCCGGGCGCACTGCGCCCGCTGCGACACCGACTTCGACCTGTCGGACTCGATCCTGCTCTGCCCCTGTGGCAGCGCGGACGTCGCGGTGCTCGAAGGACAGCAACTGCGAATCAAGTCCGTGGAGGTGGTCTGAATTGTGCGCGACCTGCGGTTGCGGCGACGACGCCGGCGTACGGGTCACCGACCTCGACTCCGCGCCCGCACACTCACACCCGCATTCCCACGGTGACGGTCCTGCCCACACCCATGCGCAGGAGCACAACGACCGGATGGTCGTGCTCGAACAGCAGGTACTCGCCAAGAACGACCAGCTCGCCCAGGCCAACCGGCACTGGCTCGCCGAACGCGAGATCCTCGCCGTCAACCTGATGAGTTCACCCGGTTCCGGCAAGACCACCCTGCTGGAGCGGACCATCCGCGACCTCGACGGCGACCTGCCGGTGTCGGTCATCGAGGGCGATCAGGAGACCCAGTTCGACGCGCGGCGCATCCAGGCCACCGGCTGCCGGGCCATCCAGATCAACACCGGAGCCGGCTGCCACCTCGACGCCGACATGGTCGCGCGCGGCCTGCGGATGCTGGAACCGCCGAGCGCCTCGGTGGTGGTCGTCGAGAACGTCGGCAACCTGGTCTGCCCGGCCCTCTTCGACCTCGGCGAGGCAGCGCGGGTCGTCGTCACCTCGGTCACCGAGGGCGCCGACAAGCCGCTGAAGTACCCACAGATGTTCCGCGCCGCCGATCTGGTGCTGCTCAACAAGATCGACCTGCTGCCCTACGTCGACTTCGACGTCGACCGGTTCACCGACGACGCCCGCTCCCTCAACCCGAGGGTCGCCGTCCTGCCGCTGTCCGCGACCAAGGGCGACGGTGTGCCCGAATGGCTCGACTGGCTGCGCAAGCGCCTCGCGGCAGGCTGAGCCCGGCCGGCCTTTCCTGACTCAGCAGTGGCGGGCGCGGGCCCGATCCATCGCGCCGGCAACGGCCGCCTGTCCCAGGCTGACGCCGCCGTCGTTGCACGGCACCCGATGATGGGTCAACACCGTGAAGTCCTGTTGCCGCAACGAGAACATGGTCCGCCTTGTCAACAGCAGGTTCTGCCAGACGCCTCCGGACAGTGCGACGACCGACACCCCGGTACGGTCGCGAACCAGCCCGCAGACCCGTGTCACCGCATCGGCGACGCCGTTGTGCAGCCGCGCCGCGACGATTGGTACCGGCTCCGCGCGGCCGAGATCCTCGACAACGGCGCGAATCAGGTCGGCTCCGGCCAACCGGATCGGCTCGGTGTCGAGGATCTCCGTTGGATAGCTGCCGGATTCGGCAACATCGGCGAGTTGTTCGAGTTCGATCGCGGCCTGACCCTCGTAGTTGATCGAGTCCCGAACCCCCAGGATCGCGGCGACCGCGTCGAACAGCCGCCCGGCACTGGAGGTCAGCGGTGAGTTCACCGATCGCCGCGCCATGGCCAGCACCGTGGACCAGGTCGCCTCGTTGCGGTTCGCGACGGCGAGGGCCGCCGGTAGCGCGTCGGGATAGGCGGCGTCCAGATGCGCGGCGGCCATCCGCCACGGCGCGCGGATCGCCGCCGCCCCGCCCGGCATCGCGACCGGATCGAGATGGCCGACCCGTTGGAAACCGGCGAGGTCCGCGAGCAGGAACTCACCGCCCCAGATGGTGCCGTCGCAGCCGTAACCGGTGCCGTCGAAGGCAACGCCGATCACCGGGCCTTCCGCGCCGTTGTCCGCGAGGCAGGAGGCGATGTGCGCGTGATGGTGCTGCACGCCGATGCGTTCGACCCCGTCGAGGTCCAGTGCGTACTTGGTGGACAGGTACTCCGGGTGCAGGTCGTGCGCGACCACCAGCGGCTCGATATCGAAAAGGCGGCGGAAATGCGCGATTCCCTCGGTGAACGAGCGCAGCGTCTCGAAGTTCTCCAGATCGCCGATATGTTCGGAAAGAAAAGCCCGCCGCCCCTTGGCAAGGCAGAAGGTGTTCTTCAGCTCCGCACCGCAGGCCAGCACCGGCTGGGGAAACGGCAGCCGCAGCGTAACCGGTTCCGGCACATAGCCGCGCGACCGGCGCAGCACCGATTCCTGCCCGTCGAACGGCCGGACCACCGAATCGTCGGTGCGAATATGGATCGCCCGATCATGGGTGAGAAAGCCATCGGCGATGCCGGCGAGCCGGCTGAGCGCATCCGAGTCACGGTAGGCGATCGGCTCGTCCGAGACATTGCCGCTGGTGAGCACGAGCGGGCCGCCGAGCGCGGTGAGGAGCAGGTGATGCAGCGGCGTGTAGCCCAGCATGATGCCGAGCTGCCGGTTGCCCGGCGCGACCGAGCCGGCGACCGGGCTGTCGGCAACGCGGGGGAGTAGCACGATCGGCCGCCGCCGGCTGGTCAACAGCGATTCGGCGAGGTCGTCGACGACAACCAGTCGGCGTGCGTGCTCCACAGTGGACACCATCACCGCGAACGGCTTGTCCTCCCGGTGTTTGCGGGCGCGCAACGCAGCGGTCGCGGTCTCGTTGCCGGCATCGACGGCGAGGTGAAATCCGCCGAGCCCTTTCACCGCGAGGATCGACCCGGACCGCAGCCTCGCCGCCGCCGCCAATATCGGATCGTCAACCGGAATCGGTTTTCCCTTGCCGTCCAACAACACCACGCGCGGTCCACAGGCCGGGCAGCAGGTGGGCTGGGCATGAAAACGTCGATCTGCCGGATCATGGTATTCCGCAGCGCACTCCGCGCACATCGGAAAGTCCGCCATCGTCGTGAACGGACGGTCATAGGGCACGTCGCGGACAATGGTGAACCGAGGGCCGCAGTTCGTACAGTTGATGAACGGATACCCGAATCGCCGGTCGGCCGGATCGGCGAGTTCGGCGAGGCAGTCCGCGCAGGTCGTACTGTCGGCCGACACCAGGGTTTCCCGTTCCCCGCCGGCCGTACTGGCCGCAATCGTGAAGCCCGGTATACCGGTGGGCGGCAACCGCCGCACGGCCACCCGCTCCACGGTCGCCAACGGCGGCGCGTCGCGACGTAGCGCGGCGAGAAAGTCATCGACCCTCGGCGCCGACCCCTCGACCTCGACGAACACCCCGTGCACGTCGTTGCCGACAAGGCCGCTGAGGCCGAGTCGGGTGGCCAGTGCGTAGACGAACGGGCGAAAGCCGACGCCCTGCACGACGCCCTCGACCCGAATCTCGGTACGCACCTGGCCGGCCACTGGATCAGTGTGCGCCCGATCACCGGCCCTGACCAGCGCGACGCCCGTCTCCAGATCCGGGAGACGGTCAGCTGCGGTGGAAGTGGCGGCGCAGCGAACCGCTCACCCGGCGAACCGCGCCGTCATCCTTTGCCGCATGATCGACGACGGAGCGCCGTAGGTCGACCTCGTCCGGCGCACCGCGAATGAACTCGGCCAACTCCGTGCTGTACTGCCAGTTCGTCGCCGCCGCGAAATCCTTGAGAGCCGGGGTGCTGAAACCGGTGATCGGCAGCCGGACCAGTACGGCGTGCGCGTCGTTGAGCAGCATCAGCGACCGGGGCACACTCAGGTTGAGCATCACAGTGACGCCGGCCGGCAGCGCGTGCCGCAGCCCCGCCGCGTCGACGAGGGCCGCACCGCGCTGGTCGAGCAGCAGGCCACCGTTGTGCCACCAGCCCGCGGTCGGTCGCGGCCCATCGGCGGCAAGCCACTCGTCGACCCGCCGCAGCGGCCCATGCCCGCCGGGACCGCGCGGCGCGAGCGGCCGAACCCACAGTCTCGGCGGCTCGGTGACCAGCTGATCGGGTGCGACATTCGGATTGCGCTCCGCCCGCCGCGCGCGAAGTCCGCGCCGAGTACCGACAATCACGGTGACGAGTGCGACGCCGACCCCGGCGATGAGCGACCCGAGCACCCAGCCGGTCGGCACCCGCGCGTAACGCAGCGTGGCCGCGACAGCGACGGTGAACACCGCAAGCGCGGAGCCCGCCAGGATCAGCCGCGCACCCGATCGCCTCGGTCGGCGGGAGGACTCCCAAGCCAGCGGCGAACTGATGGCGATCGCCACCCAGGTGGTCAGGGCGAGCCAGGAGGCCGTGTCCATGGCACCCTCCCGCCGCCGTTCGTCCGACACTGGACCCGTGGTGGTTGTCCAACAAGGCCAGGGTACTGGCCGGACCTTGACAGTTGAGGGTTGCTCAGCCGCTGTCACAGCTACCGGATTCGCGTGCGCGCCGCCTCGTTCGCCGCCTCCGGCGCGATGAGCTGGCCCGGTGCCGCGCGATGCATCCCGCCGCCTCGCCAGCCGCGCGGCCGGCTGCCCGGCCGGTGTCGCCGACGTCACTCTCCGATCAGCACCTCGACACCGTCCAACAACCGGTTGAGGCCGAAGCGGAACTCGTCGTCCGGGTGATCCGCGTGATCCAGCACGCCGGTGGCCAGAATGGCGGCGGTCTCCGGGAACTGTTGCGGGTCAAGCAGTTCGCGCAGCAACGCGGCGTGCCCGGCCATGGCCTGCTCCGAGTTCACCGAAGCCGCCCGATATGCCGCGCCGATCTGCTGCTCCATCGCGGCGGTGTTGCGGACATAGCCGGACACCAGCAACAGGATCGACATCCGCTCGGCCGGGCCGAGGCCGGTTTCGCGCAGGGTGGCGAGTTCCGCTTCCATCCAGGCGAGTTCGTTGGGCATCGACGGAATGCCCATCAGCGGAATGTCCAGCGTCCAGGCGTGCTCCCGATACCCGGCCAGCAGCGTGGTCGACCAACGAGTGAGCGCCGGGCGCCAACCCTCACCCGGCAGTGGCATCGGCGCGACTCCGAACGCGGCATCGCGCATCAACGCGACCAGTTCATCCTTGTTCGTGACATGCCGGTAGAGGGCCATGGTCGCGCAGCCAAGCTCAGCCGCGACCCGGCCCATCGAGACCGCGGCGAACCCGTCCGCATCGGCGACCGCGACAGCGGCCTCGACGATCTGCGACACGCTCAGGCCGGGCCGAGGCCCCTTGGCCGGCCGCTGCCGCAGCCCCCACGCGACGGCGAAACCCGGCGGTAGGACGGGAGCCGCCTCGTCCTTGGAGCTGGTAGCCGTCGCCGGTGGCTGGTCAGTGGGTTGCGCGGGAGGTTGCGCGGGTGGCACCGATCGCCTCCTCATCGTGGATTGACATTGACCTTGACGTCGTCGATTGACCGTCATCGTACTCACTGTGTATAACTTACGCAGTACGGCGTATGGCATACGCAGAAGAAGATGGCCGGGAAAGGTGGCGCAAGCGCGATGGAGAGTGCGGCAGGCGCGAGGCACGCAGGTGTTGGCGCGACGCGAAGAGATGGCGCAGCGACGGGCGCCGGCCAGAACCCGATGGCCGGCAACGGTGCCGCGATCCGTGGTGGTGAGCGGGCCGAGAGTGGAAATGAGGTGGCGATCAGCAGCGGTGAGGAGACTGGGGCCGGCACTGAGGCAGCGATCCGTGGTGGGCGCGCCGAGGCCGGCAACAAGTCGGTGATCGGCAGCGGTGAGGAGACTGGGGCTGGCATTGAGGCAGCGATCCGTGGTGGTCAGTGGGCTGAGGCCGGCACCGAGTCGGTGATCAGCTGCGGTCAGTGGGTCGGGGCCGGCACCGAGGTGGCGATCAGCAGTGGTCAGTGGGCTGGGGCCGGCACCGAGGTGGCGATCAGCAGTGGTCAGTGGGCTGGGGCCGGCACCGAGGTGGCGATCAGTGGCGGGGTCGGCACCGAATGGGCGATCGAGGCCACCGGGCTGCGGAAGTCCTACGGTTCGACACCGGTACTCACCGGTCTTGACCTGCGGGTTCGACAGGGGAGTGTGTTCGCGCTGCTCGGCCCCAACGGCGCGGGCAAGACCACCACGGTGCGGATGCTCGCCACGCTCGTCAAGCCGGACGGCGGCCGTGCGCGGGTAGCCGGTTTCGACCTCGTTCGGCAGCGACACCAGGTGCGGAGGGCGATCAGCCTGACCGGGCAGTACGCCGCGCTGGACGAACCGCAGACCGGTGCCGAGAACCTCCGCATGATGGCCCGGCTGCGCGGCCTCTCGCCGGCGCGGGCTCGTGCGCGGGCCGGTGAACTGCTCCAGCGGTTCGACCTCGTCGATGCGGCCGACCGGCGCGTCAGCACGTATTCCGGCGGTATGCGGCGGCGCCTCGACCTGGCGGCCAGCCTGATCGGCCTGCCCTCGGTGATCTTCCTTGACGAGCCGACCACCGGCTTGGACCCGCGCAGCCGGCAGTCGATGTGGGAGGTCATCACCGAGCTGGTCACGTCCGGGACAACCGTCTTCCTCACCACCCAATATCTGGAGGAGGCCGATCAACTCGCCGATCGGATCGCTGTCGTCGACGCCGGGAAGGTGATCGCGGAAGGCACCGCGACCGATCTCAAGCGGCGTTTCGCAAGCCAGCGCCTCGACGTCAGCTTCGCCGACCCACTCGCATTCGCCGAGGCCGAGCGTCGGCTCGGCGATCGCTTTCTTTACCGGGACGCGGCAACCACGACCATCGGCATGCCGACCGACGGTAGCGCCGGACACATACGCGCACTGCTGGACGAACTCGACCCGACTCGCCGGGCCGTCCGAACCTTCACCGTCCGCGAGGCCACGCTCGACGAGGTTTTCCTTGCCCTGACGGGAAAACCCGTTGACCAGCCAGCGGCCTGCCAAGCTGAACAGGAGATCACCCATGTCTGAGCTGACCCTCGGCGAAGGCACGCGCCTTTCGGCCGACAACGGTCTTTCGGCCGAAAACGGCGCCACGAACAACCATCCCGCCGGCAACGGCCCGGTGACTGGCAACCGGACCGAGCACGGCATCGGTCGGCCGGCTTCGCGGGGCGCCGAGGTCACGACCATGATCGGCCGCTGCCTGCGCCTGTCTCGGCGGAACGTGGAGGCGCTGATCATGTCGTTGGCGATGCCGGTGATGTTGATGCTGGTGTTCGTCTACCTCTTCGGCGGCGCGATCAACACCGGCACTCCGCACTACGTCACCTACGTGGTACCCGGAGTGTTGTTGCTGTGTGCGGGCTTTGGTTCGTCGTTGACCGCGGTGAGCGTCTGTCAGGACATGGCAGGTGGCATCATCGACCGGTTCCGATCGATGGACATCGGGGGCACCTCGGCCATCATCGGTCACGTCGTTGCCAGCACCGTGCGCAACCTGGTGTCCACCGCGCTGGTGTTCGGCATCGCCTTCGCGATCGGTTTCCGGCCGCAGGCGAACGCCACCGGCTGGCTTGCCGCGGTTGGCGTCCTGCTGTTGTTCGTATTCGCGCTGTCCTGGTTGTCGGCGTCGATCGGCCTGTTGTTCTCCTCGTCGGAAGGTGCCAACGGCTTCACCTTCTTCATCATGTTCCTGCCCTACGCGAGCAGCGCGTTCGTGCCGATCGACACGATGCCGTCCTGGTTGCGCGGTTTTGCCGAACACCAGCCGATCACCTCGGTGATCGAGACACTGCGCGGCCTGCTGCTCGACACCCCTACGGGGGACAATCCGATCCTGGCGGTGTCCTGGTCGGCGGGCATTCTCGCGGTGGCCATCGTCCTGGCCGGCGTGCTGTTCGCCCGCCGCATCCGCTGATCCGGGTGGAGACGATCTCCACCCGGAATCGACGGCCTCCACTCAGGACTTCCACCTGGGTTCCTACTGTGGGCCGAGGAAATGCGGGCGCCGCGTCAATAGTGTTGTCGCCATGTCTGATGCACTGAGTCTCGGCGGAATTCTGCTCGTCGTCGTCTTCATCACCCAAATCGGCCGGCGTCGGCACAATTTCGTGCTGGCGATCATGCCGTTCATTTCCTGTATTCTCATCGGCTGGCTGGTGTTGACCGGCAATGATATCACATTGACCGAGCCGAATGTACTGACCGCGTTGGTCGGCGCCGGGATCGGCATCGTTTTCGGGATACTGTTGAACCTGACGATGCGGGTGTACCGCGAACCGGCCAAGGGCAACAAGGCTTATGTCCGTGCCGGGATCGGCTATCTGGGAATATGGCTGTTCGTCCTGGTCGGCCGGATTGCCTTTGTATGGTTGATGGAGAACAATGCGATGGTGGCCACGCACGTCGGCGAATTCATGATGCGCAATAACATTACCGAGGGCGGCCTCGTACTGTTCTTCACGATGATGGCGCTGGTGATGGCATTGGCCAGGGAGACGGTTCTGCTACGCCGCATCGCGAAACTGCCGGCGGGCTCCGGTCGGTCGAATGCGGTCGGCGCGGTTCAGGTCGGCTGAACCCTTGCTTGCCAGCCGAGTCGGGATGCCAGGCGGGTGGACGAGGTACTCGGGCGCGGATCTGAACCTGTGGCCCGTGACTCTCGGATGAGCGCTCAGCGCCTCGTCTGGTACCTGGTCAGGACCGCGCCGCCGGGAAACGTCCGCGTCTCCACGAGGTTCAGGTTCACCCAGCTGTCCAGCGCGGTGAAGAACGGCGTGCCGCCGCCCACCAGGACCGGGTGGGCGACCAGCGCGTACTCGTCGATCAGCCCGGCCCGCATGGCCGCCCTGGCGAGCGTTGCGCCACCGATGCCCATCGGGCCGCCGTCTTCGGTCTTGAGCCGGGTGATCTCGGCGACCGCGTCGCCGGTGACCAGCCGGGTGTTCCAGTCGACCTTGTCGATCGTTGAGGAGAACACCACCTTCGGCGTGTCCCGCCAGTTCCGCGCGAACTCGATCTCCGCCGGGGTGGCGTTGGGCTGCTGGTCGCCGGTCGGCCAGTAGGAACTCATTGTCGCCCACAGCTTGCGCCCGTACAGCGACAGGCCGTTCGCTCGCTCCTGGTCGAGCCACCACTGGAACAGTTCCTCGCTCGGCCCGCTCCAGCCGATGTCGTCGCCGGGTGCGGCGATGTAGCCGTCCAGGGTCAGGTTCATGCCGTAGATCAGTTTGCGCATGGCGCCAGCCTTCCATCAGTCGGTCTCCAGCGTCTAGTACTACAGCGGCAGGGTGTTGTATTTGAGTCGTTGTCGCTGGTAGTGGCTTCGGCGGGCACGGGTTTGGTGGAGTCTGCGCCAGTCCGACCAGTGGTCGGTGTGAGTGTCAGGGTGGACCGGCCGGGTTTTGATAG
>DATATE010000092.1:0-3001 GCA_036268955.1 Pseudonocardiaceae bacterium | reverse complement strand
TCGGAAAACCAGTGGTCAAACACCCCGAACTCACGCGCGATGCCGCTCAGCACCGGCAGCTGCTTCGGGGTGTACCCGGTCATGATCTGGGCGTACTCCTCATAGGACGGCTGCCGCCCAACTTCGGCGGTGAACGTGCTGATGTAGTCGGCGACAAACCCGTCCATGGCCGGAACCGCACCTGGCGGCGGCGCGTTCCACGGCGCTGTCACGCCCTCGCCGATCTTGAACCGGTTGTGGTCATCGATCGCGCCGAACAGCTGCGTGTTGGTGTGATACCACTCTTCACCCGAGTCCGGGTTGGGGGAATCCATGTCGGCAGTGACGCCGTAGGGCACCACCTTGCGGTCAGCGCCGTGCTCCGCCCATCCGGGGATCGGGTTGCTCAGCTCCTTCCCGATGACACCCTCGAAGGCCTTGCCGTCCCCCGGCCCGTAGAGGCGGCCAAGCACGTTGTCCAGGGACCGGTTCTCAAACAGCACCACGACCACATGATCGAAAGCGTTGGCGCGAGTAGCCGAACCGGGCATGCCAGCCTCCACGAGTCTGAGGACGCTTCGGACGTGCCTGTCCCCGCCAGGCACCGACAACCACCAGTGTCATCCCACCCGATGAGCTGCTGCCGCTACCTCACCCCGAACGGGTGATGGGCCCGGCCGGCGCTCGGGCCAGTACCTCGGATGGCACCTCGTGTCAGTCCATATATCCGCGCGCGCCGATATATATCATGCATACTCACCGGACTGCGGTACCGTGCGAATATCCACGCCGATAAGTTCCACGAGGGGTGACCATGCAGGGTGCATCCAGCGCGGGGGAAGCGCTGCCCGAGCGCGTTTCCCGCTGCATCGCCGACGGCGAGTCGTATGCGGTGGAGTTCAAGGGCGAAAGCCGTGCACTGCTGAATGACCGCGACCTGGTGGAGGCGGTGGTCTGCTTGGCGAACGGCAGCGGTGGAGTACTGCTTGTCGGGGTGGAGGATGACGGCACTGTCACAGGCGCTCGGCCGAGGCACGAGGCTGGGCGAACGGACCCATTTCGGCTCCAGGCGATGATTGCGAATCACACGCAACCTCCTCTGTCAGTGACAGTAGCTACCGTCCAGGTCAGTCAACAGGAAGTCCTGGTCGTTGAGGTCCCGGATAGTCCCCGGGTCGTCGGTACCACGCAGGGTGTGTACGTGCGACGCGCACTAGGAGGGGACGGGAAGCCCAGCTGCCTGGCGTATCACGCTCACGAAATGCTCGCCCACGAGGTAGACCGGGGCGCAGTGGACTGGGCCGCGTTGCGTGTCGGCGGCGCGGAGTGGACAGACCTCGACCCGCTCGAGTTTGAACGGCTCCGGCAGATGGTGGGGAACGCAGGTGGCGGTGCGGACCGCCCTCTTGGCACGCTGTCGGATCGGGAGATCGCGAGTGCCCTCGGCTTTACACGGCACGATGCCGAGGTGACCACGGGGGGGCTGCTGATGTTCGGCAGAGCAGACGCGATTCGGCAGTTCTTGCCTACCCATGAAGCCGCCTTCCAGGTCCTACGCGGTCTCGACGTAGAGGTCAATGACTTCCTGCCGCATCCGCTCCTGAGGCTGGCCGAGGAGATGCTCACCAGGTTCAGGGCTCGCAATACCGAGGAAGAGGTCGACTTCGGGCTGCTGCGTGTAGCGGTTTCCGCTTACTCGGAGCCGGCCTTCCGGGAAGCCCTGGCAAACGCGTTGGTCCACCGTGACTACACCCGCCGTGGCGCCGTGCATGTGCAGTGGAGCGAGGATCAACTGGAGATCTCAAGCCCCGGTGGTTTCCCTTCGGGAATCCGAGTGGACAACCTGCTCGTCGCGCCGCCGCACCCGCGTAGTCCGCTACTTGCCGACGCTTTCAAACGGGCCGGCCTCGTTGAGCGGACAGGCCGGGGGATCAACCGGATGTTCTCCGAGCAGCTCCGCGTCGGCCGCCCCGCACCCGACTACGGCAGGAGCTCGGGCGACCATGTCGTCGCCATCCTGCCAGGCGGTCCAGCGAACATGGCCATGACTAAATGGGTACTGGAGCAGGAAAACCAGCAAGGTGCGCCGCTTCGCCTCCAGGAACTGCAGGTGCTGGCAGAACTGCTGCGCGAACGTCGAATGACCACCGTCGAACTGGCCGCCGTCGTCCAGCGCACGGACGCCGAAACCAGGAGTCTGCTCACGCGCATGGTCGAACGCGGCTGGGTTCAGTCTCGAGGCGAGGGCAAGGCACGGAACTGGCATCTGTCCGCAGCGGTCTACCGCGTGCTGGACGCGCCGTCTGGGTACGTCCGTGTGCACGGCTTCGAACCACTCCAACAGGAGCAGATGATCCTCCAGTACGTGCAAGTGCACGGCCAGATCACTAGAAACCAGGCTGCCGAACTGTGCGGACTCAGCCCGGACCAAGCCAGCCGGGTGCTCCGCCGGCTCGTTTCAGCCGACAAGCTCAGCCAGCTGGGAGAGAACAAAGGAAGGGTCTACATGCTGCCGGTCAAAACGAACCGCTGATACTGCGATCCCCATGGGCCGTCGTACAGGCCGACTCCCATCGACCCGGAGCCCGCTTCGTAGGCTGCTGCGCCCACCCGGCCGCCAGGTGAACCAGGTGCTGCTCGTCGCCCTGCTGTGCGCTTTCGGCACCGGGGTTGCCGCGATCGCGATCGGCTCACCGAACGGGTCCTGGGTGGCCATCGGGCACGGGATCTGCGGCATGGCCGTCGTGCTGCTCATCCCGTGGAAGTCCCGGGTCGCGCGTGGCGGGCTGCGGCGCGCACGCCTAAGCCGGTGGGTGTCGCTGCTGCTGGCCGCGCTGGCGCTGGTCACCCTCATCGCGGGCCTCGGTTATGCCACCGGACTGGTGCGCTCGATCGCCGGCGAGAACGGGCTGTGGCTGCATATCGCGGTCGCCCTCGCGCTGGTGCCCCTCGTGGGGTGGCACGTCTTGGCCCGGCGCATCCGAACGCGCAGGACCGATCTATCCCGCCGGACGCTGCTGCG
>DATATE010000091.1:0-14811 GCA_036268955.1 Pseudonocardiaceae bacterium | reverse complement strand
CAGCAGCACCGCGCATCTGGCCGAAAATGTGGCTTCAGTAAAGGTAAAACTGACCGAAGAGGACCTGGCCGAACTTGGCTCCGCCGACACCCCCGCCTGAGCCCCCAACCGGGCCATTCCGGTTGCTTCCGCTTGGCCGGTCCCGGACCCCAAAACCCGCGCTACTCTGGCTGAGCATCGCGACACTCGAGCACGGGAGAGGCAGTTCGTGAGCAGCGCTCGACAAGCAACCGCAGACTCGTCGAAAGACACCGATTCTTCGAAAACCGCTGCGCCCGCAAAGACCGCTACCCCACGCGCACGGCGTACCAAGTCCGCCATGGCCGTCGTGACCGACGCCGACGAGCCGACCACAGAAGCCGCTGCGCCGGCTGAAGGCGAAGCGCCGGTTGCCGGCGCCGTCCCGCCTCTCGACGCCGAGACCGAGCCGCCCGCGGCCGAGCTCGTCGACGAAGAGGAAGAGGACGAAGAAGAGGTCGTCATCGAGGAGGACAACTCCGGTCCTTCCACCGACCTCGTTCGTGCCTACCTCAAGGAGATCGGCCGGGTTGCTCTGCTCAACGCAGAGCAAGAGGTCGAGCTCGCAAAGCGGATCGAGGCCGGGCTGTTCGCGGCCGAGCGGATCCGCCTCTTCGAGTGCGGCGAGCTCAAGATCAACAAGGCGCTGCTGACCGACTATGTGTGGCTGACCGCTGACGGACAGCGCGCGAAGGACCACCTGCTCGAGGCGAACCTTCGACTCGTCGTCTCGGTCGCAAAGCGCTACACCGGCCGCGGCATGGCGTTCCTGGACCTGATCCAGGAGGGCAACCTCGGTCTGATCCGCGCGGTCGAGAAGTTCGACTACACCAAGGGATACAAGTTCTCCACCTACGCGACCTGGTGGATTCGGCAGGCGATCACCCGCGCCATGGCCGACCAGGCGCGCACCATCCGTATCCCGGTGCACATGGTCGAGGTCATCAACAAGCTTGGCCGTATCCAGCGCGAGCTGCTGCAGGACCTTGGCAGGGAGCCGACTCCTGAGGAGTTGGCGAAGGAAATGGACATCACCCCGGAGAAGGTGCTGGAGATCCAGCAGTACGCCAGGGAGCCCATTTCGCTGGACCAGACCATCGGTGACGAGGGCGATTCGCAGCTCGGTGACTTCATCGAGGACTCCGAAGCGGTCGTCGCGGTGGACGCGGTGTCCTTCACCCTGCTGCAGGACCAGCTGCAGTCGGTGCTGGCGACTCTGTCCGAGCGGGAGGCCGGCGTCGTCCGGCTGCGGTTCGGCCTCACCGACGGTCAGCCACGGACCCTGGATGAGATCGGCCAGGTCTACGGGGTGACCCGCGAACGGATTCGGCAGATCGAGTCCAAGACGATGTCCAAGCTGCGCCACCCGTCGCGCTCGCAGGTCCTGCGCGACTACTTGGACTGATTCACCGCACTACCAACGGTTTCAGCAATGGCCGGTGATCCACTACGGATCACCGGCCATTGCTGTGGATCACCCAAAAGTGATAGCAAGCGAAGCATCCGTGCTATCTAGATCTGATATCATGGTATGCGTGAAGCAGATGATCACCAGGTTGGACGACGAGCTACATGCCCGTCTGAAGGCCCTTGCCGCCTCCGAAGGCATTAGCCTGAACGAAATCACTGTGCAGGCATTGAATGCCTTGATTCACCAACCGTTGACCCGCAAGGTGGTTCGCGGGCGTGCGCGGGACGCAGGCTGGCTGGTTGAGCTTGAAGAACCCGCGGAGCGACCTGATCCAGAAAGGGTGCGAGCCGCCCAGACCGGCACCGGACACGCAGTTAGCGAAGCGCTCCAAGCCGACCGGGGTGAGTGGTAGTGCCACTACTATATGCCGACACAAGTGCTGTAGTTGGCGCCTATTTCCCCGATGAAGCCGACCATCAAACGCTGCACCGACTACTGCTTGCCGGCGATGATCCAGTGGTTACCAGTGAACTGACTCGTTTGGAGTTTGCCAGCGCGGTGTCCTCCGGGTATCGAGGACTCCGGATCGCCGATCCGGAGGCGCTGCTCGCGAACTTTGATGCCGACTGTGCGGAGAACGGGCCTTTCACACTGCTGAGCCTTGATTCAGCGACGATGCTGCCACTGGCTCGCAAGCTAGTGACCGAACACCCTCTCCGCAGCCTTGATGCTCTTCACCTCGCAACTGCGGTCGCTCGCTCTGAGAAGCTCGCCGGTGGCGAAGTGGTCGCGATGGTCACCAGGGACCAACGGCAGGCCACTGCGGCAAAAGCGTGCGGCCTGCGAGTTCTCTAGATCCTGCTACACAAGAGGTCCGGCCACGATGCGATTCGTGGCCGGACCTGTTGTTTCGCTTTGCCTGTCAGGAATTCGCTACCCAGTTGACCGGGAAATCGGTCCCGCCGGACAGACCTCCGGTGGTGGCCAGGGTGTCGCCGTTGCGTGCGAGGTCGATGCCGAACGGGTTGACGTTGCCGATCGACTGGCCGTCCACGCTGGAGTCGGTGAAGTTCGCGGTGCCGAAGTCGGGCAGTGCGGCGTAGGTGTTGTTGCCGTAGCCGGGGGTTTCGCCGACGATCTCCGCGCTCTGGTTGTCCGCGCCGCTGGCACCCTGCTGCGGGTTGTCCTCGGTCCAGCCCTGCGTGTTGTCCACGAGGTAGATGTCGTAGTTGTCGTTGCCCTCGAAGGTGACCTTCGCGGTCAGCGAGTCACCGGGTTCGACGGTGTCGCTGTAGGTCTGGATGGAGTTGTTGGGATAGGTCTCCCACCATGCCGAATAGGACGGCGAGCCGCTGGAGCAGTCTGCCTCGGTGCCGGTCTGTTCGACGGTGCCGGAACCCCAGCCGTCGAGGCCGACCCAGAACACCGCGGAGCCGTCGCCTCGCGAACAGTCGACGGACGGTTCGACCCAACTGGACTGCACGCTGGTGTAGCCGCCCGAATCCGCCGCGTAGCCGAACCAGTTGGAACTGGTCTGGTTCGCGGGGCCGAACCGGGTGTGCCCGTTGGCCGGGGTCGGGTTCGGGTTGAGTACCAGCGGTCCGGCGATCGACGGCTGCGCTGCCGGCCGCGCCGGACTGGCATGCACCGCGGCCATCGGCGCGAGGCCGAGACAGGTGGCAGCGGTCGCGATGCACAACAGCCGGCCGAGCACGGAAGGTAACCGAGCCATGAATTGCCCTCTTTCTCAGGTCTTGGCAGGGAATGACGGGACGATGGCGACGGCGGTGTCGCGGGGCACCATCGGCAGGAAAAGGCTGCTCCGCGCGACTTTGGATGGTCAACATGCGAATGTCGGTGTGAAATCAACAGTTGACCGTGAGTACACGCGGAAAATCGGCTCGCCGTACCGACAACGGTCCGGAAAGGACTGTCGTCGTGGTCGTCTTGTCACCGCGGCGCAGGTACGGACCGGCTCGCCTCGGCAACCACCCGCCCGCCACCGCTGTCGATCCGGGCAGTCCCGACTCGGCCTGGAAACCGGAACGCGACGGCAGGCGGCGCCGGATCCTGTGTGCCGGGCGGCCGTTGTCGTCGTGCTGGCGCTGGTCGGTGTCGCGATCGCGGTGACCGGATCGAGACCGACCGCCGTCGCGCAGCCACAGGTCACCACCGGCCTGTGGCTGCCCAGCGACACCCAGGTCGCCACCCCGACCGGTTCGACCACCCCGACCAGCACCGGTACCACCAGCGTCCCGCCGACGACCGTGACCACGACGACCGACGCGGCAAGGACCGGGAACACCACCGCCCGTCGGGCCGCCGGCAATCCGATGCCGCCCGCGCCGCCGCCACCGGCCACCAGTGCGCAGAACCTGACCCATATCGGTATTGCCGGTACAACAACCCCAACGGCTTCCACATCACGCTGACCGACGGCTCCGTCGTACCGAGCGGCCGCGACGGCTACGTGATCTGAGACCGTCGGCGGGAGCGCGGTTGTCGACCGCGTGGAACGCGAAAGCCGCAAAACGCTCCCGAAACGCGCGAATCCGGTCCTGTTCGCGGACAGCGAACGTGCTTCCCGCTTCGCGAGATCGTGACCTGGGTCACTGACTTTCTTGGCTTGTTTTCGACAAACCCCCAGGTCTCGGTTACTCAGGGGCATCGTTTCGGCGTTTGTCGCTGCGACATCCGGGTACTTCCATGCGTGATGACCATCGCATCCGTGCGGGAACACTTGCGGGGGCCAAAGCGTCTGCAAGAGTAGGACCAACGAGCACGCGGCGAAGCCCGCCACCGTGGTCGTGGCCAACAGGCATCGGGTGACCGGTGCCGGGACGGAGGGAGATCCACATGACTACTGCGCTCACCCGCCCCGATTTGACCGCTGCCGATCGCTGCGACCGCTGCGGCGCTGCCGCCCAGGTACGAGCGGTTCTTCCGTCAGGAGGCGAACTGCTGTTCTGCGGGCATCACGCCCGGGCACACGAGAGTCGGCTGCGGGAACTGGCCGCCGAACTTCAGCAACAGAAGAGCTAAGCAAAGCAAGGGGTTGTCGGACGAGGTGGATTCGCAGGAATCCACCTCGTCCGTTTGTGTCTGAGGGCTTGGTCGACTTGGGTACGAAGAGTCGACTTGCGGTACGAAGGCTTGGCCGACCAGGACTACCAGGTGGCCAGGACCGGTTCGAAGGCCAGTTCGGCCGCGCCGAGCAGCTTCACGTCCGAGCCGAGTGACGAGGTCACGATCCTGGTCCCGCCCAGCGCCCTGCTGACCAGGCTGCGCTCGCGGACCTTCCGGCCGACCTCCTCGACCAGCACGTCCGGCAACGCGGTGAACAGGTCACCCAGCACCACCAGCTGTGGGCAGAGCAGGTTGACCACGTTGCACAGGCCGACCGCGAGCCACTCACCGAACTCGCCGAGCCGTTCGAGGGTCTCCTCCGGCTTGCCGACCAGCGCCCGCAGCTCCGCGACGATCGCACCGCGCGGGGAATCCTCGGGGATGCCCAGCGCCCTGCTCAGCGCGTGCTCACCGACCTCGGTCTCCCAGCAGCCCCGGCAGCCGCAGTAGCACTGCCGACCGTCCGGGCGCACGACCATGTGCCCGATCTCGCCGACGTAGCCGCCGGAACCGCGCATCGAGCTGCCACTGGAGATGACCCCACCACCGACACCGACATCGGCGGTGACGTAGACCACGTCGGAGGCGCCTCGGGCGACCCCGCGCAGGTGTTCGGCCAGCGCACCGAGTTCCGCGTCGTTGCCGACGTGCACAGGACGGTGCAAGGTGCGGGTCAGCCACTCCCCGAGCGGGACATCGGTCCAGTGCAGGTTCGGCGCCTCGTGTACGAGGCCGTCAGCCTTGCGGACGACGCCGGGTACCGAGACGCCGACCGCGACAACGTGCACCGCGAGTTCCTCGATCAGCAGTTCGCTGGTGTCGATGATCTTGGTGAACACCTCGCGCGGCTCCCTGGTCTTGCGCCGCAGGCTCCAACTGCACCGACCGAGGATGTCGCCGCCGATGCCGACCAGCGCGGTGGCCACCTGCTCGACCCTGATGTCCACCGCGAGCACGACAGCTGCCTGCGACTGGGGCAACACCAGTAGGGAGGGACGGCCCGCGCCGCTGCGCTGCGCCGGCAACCGTTCCTCGACGAGCCCGTCCTCGGCGAGGGAGTCGACAAGGGTCTTGATGGTGCTGCGGTTGAGACCCAGCTCGGTGGCCAGGGTCGCCCTGGTGCACGGACCGGAAATATGCAGTCTGCGCAGCAGAGCGGCCCTGTTGTGCCGCCGAACCTCATCCGGCCGGGTGCCGGCGGTGGGCGGACTAGTCACAGCCCCGACACCCCCACTCGTTGACGAACTTCCCCTCGGCTCCCGCTACGGCCACTACCCCTAACTCGCGGTCGCCTTGCGGCGGGAGAGTGCGTCGACGGTCGCCGCGACCAGCAGCACGAGGCCGGTGACGATGTTCACCGTCGCGGCCTGGAAGCCGAGCAGGCCGAGACCGTTGGCGACGGTGGCCAGCACCGCGCCACCGATCACCGCGTCGCGCACCCGACCGCGGCCACCGAACAGCGACGTACCACCGATGACCGCGGCGCCGACCGCGAACAGCAGTTCGTTGCCGCTACCGGAGGCACCACTGACCGAGCCGATCTTCGAGCTGTAAACGATCGCACCCATCGCGGCGAGGCTGGAGCAGATCACGAACACGCTCATTCGGATCTTGTCCACGTTCACGCCGGCTCGACGAGCCGCTTCCCGGTTGCCGCCGACCGCGTAGATGTGGCGGCCGTAGCGGGTCCGGTCCAGCACGTAGGTGCCGACGAACATCAGGACCAGGATCACCGGAATCACGTAGGGCACGCCACTGATGCTGGTGACGGTCGGGTTCGGCGAGCGGTTGAGGGTCAACAGATACGTGGCCACCACCGCGAGAACCAGGATCAGGCCGAGCTTGATGAGCACCAGCGTGGTCGGCTGAGCGACAAGTCCCTTGCGCAACCGGCCGAAGTGCCGGTTGAGAATCACCGCGGCATATCCGACACCCGCGATGATCAGCAGCAGCCAGCTCCACAGTGTACTGAGGTTTCCGTTGGCCACCGCGAACAGCACCGGGCTGTTGCGAATCGGGACGGTGCCCTCGCTGCCGACCAACTGGACGGCAACACCGTTCCAGGCAAGGAACAGGGCCAGGGTCACCACGAAGGACGGGATCCGGACCTTGGAGACCATGAACCCGGTCAGGCTGCCGATACCGGCACCGATACACACCGCCAGCAGCATTTCCAGCCAGGCATTGACCGGCACGCCCGCGACCATCAGCACGATGGCGACGATGGGGAAGAACACCCCGGCCCAGATCCGTTGCCAGGCCGAGAGCAGCGCGGCGACGATGAGCACGATGATGAAGGCGTAGAACACCGTGCCGCCCATGGCACCGAGCAGGTTGCCGTTGTTGTTCAGGTGCAGGGCGAGTACGGCGGCACAGACACCGGACGCGGTACCGGCGGAGAGGTCGATCTCGCCGAGCAGCAGGACGAACACGATGCCGATCGCGATGATCGTCTCGCCCGCGCCCTGGGTGATCAGATTGGCCAGGTTGTTGATGGTCAGGAAGTAGCCCGACAACGCGGAGAACACGATCAGCAGCACGACAAGGCCGCCGACGGCGGGCAGCGCGCCGAACTCGCCGCCGCGCACCCTGCTGATGTAGTCGCGCAGCGCCTCGCTGGTCGACCGGGAGGTGGTGTCGATCCCGAAGTCGGAGATCACCGCGTTGGAGCTGCTCACCGCAACCCCGCCGGCGGCGCCCTCCGCGCCGTCCTGCTTCGGTGAGTGGGTCTGGTTGTCGGTCATGGAGTGGTCCTCACAACTACGTCCGGTAGGTCGATCGGCTTGGCGCGCATGACAGTCCTGATCACCTGGGCCTACACCGTGGCGGCGTCGGGGCGAGCGAGACCGAGGTCGCCGGAGCGGCCCCCGGTGATCAGCTCGACCACCTGGTTGTTGGTGACGTCCTTGGTGTTCACCTCGGCCGCCATCCGACCCAGGTAGAGCACGGAGATCCGGTCGGCGACCTCGAAGACGTCGTTCATGTTGTGGCTGATCAGCACTACGCCGAGGCCTTGTTCGGCCAACCGGCGGACCAGGTCGAGCACCTGCCTGGTCTGCGCGACACCGAGTGCGGCGGTCGGCTCGTCCAGCAGTACGACCTTGCTGTCCCACAGCACGGACTTGGCGATCGCCACGGTCTGCCGCTGCCCACCGGACAGCGAGGCGACGGGGGTACGCACCGACTTCACCGTGCGGACCGACAGCGAGGCCAAGGTCTTGCGCGCGGCCAGTTCCATCCCGGCCTCGTCGAGCATGTACGCGGCCCCGCGTTCCCGACCGAGGAACATGTTCTGCACGATGTCCAGGTTGTCGCACAGCGCGAGGTCCTGGTAGACGACCTCGATGCCCAGCTCCGCCGCGTCGCGCGGACCGTGGATGGACACCGGTTGGCCGTTGAACAGCATCTCGCCGCTGTCGACGGGGTGAATACCGGCGATGCACTTGACCAGGGTGGACTTGCCGGCGCCGTTGTCGCCGACGAGCGCGGCGACCTCACCGGCTCGGACCACGAAGTCCACATCGTGCAGTACGTGAACCGGGCCGAAACTCTTGTTCACGCCGCGTAGCGCCAGAATCGGCTCGTTCACGGGCGTACCTCCCTCGGGGAAACGGGGTCGAGTGAAAAGGTCAGGACACTGGGGTGCCGTGGCAGGGCGCAGTCTGTCTACGCCCCACCACGGCCGTCAGTGACTCGGCAGCAAGATCAGGATGATCAGCTGATGCCGAGGCTGGTGCACACCGCCGCGGCTGCGCCGGTGCAGATGTCGCTGGCCTTCACATAGCCCTGGTCGACAACTTCCTTGACGTTGGACTTGGTGATCGAGACCGGCTGAAGCAAGACCGAGGCGACGTTGCGCTTGCCGGTCGGGTCGTAGGTGGTCTGGTTGGCCAGCTTGCTCGCGGCCGCGGTGTCACCCTTGATCAGGTCCGAAGCCAGCTCGGCGGTGGCCTGGGCCTCCTGCTTGATCGGCTTGAACACGGTGGAGTACTGGTCGCCGGTGAGGATGGCCTGCAGGCCGGCGGCACTCGCGTCCTGACCGGTCACCGGGACCTTGCCGGCGAGGTTGTACTTCTGCAGCACCGTGATGACCGAACCGGCCATGCCGTCGTTGGCCACCAGCACGCCGTCGACCTTGGTGCCGTTGGCGGTCAGCAGCTGCTCGAAGGTGGTGCCGGCGATCTGGTTGTCCCAGTTGGTGATCTGCTGGTAGCCCTTCTTCACCCAGGCGCCCGAGCTGTACAGACCGGTGGCGATCTGGTTCTGGCCCTGGATGACCTGCGTGGCGTTGTTGTCGGTCGGCGCACCCTCGATCGAGATGACCTGCGCGCCCGGCTTGTCCTTCAGCGCGGTCTGGAGCGCCTGCGCCTGCAGGTGACCGACGAGCACGTTGTTGAAGCTGACGTAGTACTTGGCGCTGCCGCCGAGGTTGATCCGGTCATAGTCGATGACCGGGATGCCCTGGGCCTGGGCCTTCTGCTCGGCCTGCGCACCCGCGTTGGGGTCTGGCGGGTCGATGACGAGGACCTTGACGCCCTGGCTGATCATGCTGTCGGTCAGCTGCGCGAACCGCTGGTCGTCGCCCTGGGCGTTGTCCACGATCGGGCTGAGGCCCTGGGCCTTGAGCGCCGTGGTCAGCATCGGCGCGTCGAACTCGGTGTACCGGGCGGAACTGGTGGTGTCGGGCAGGATGACCCCCACCTTCGCACCACTACCACCGGAGGCGGACGGCGAGGAACTGCTGCCGCTGGATCCCCCGGAGCTGTTGGCACCGCACGCCGTGACGGCCAACGCAAGGCCGGTACTCACAGCGAGCAGGGCAAGGGTCTTACTACGCATTCGCGTTCCCCTTCGTCACTGCCTCAGGTCCCGGACTGGCCGGTACCGGAAATGTTGTGGGTCACAACATTCTTATGTTGTGGCCGACAACATATGCCAGATCGGGAGATGACACAAAGGTTACTTACTCGATTCAGTGACCCGCTGATGACACAATCCGGCAACGGCGATGTCACCGCGCAGTCAACTACGCCATTTGAGCAAGAAACCGTCACCAGTGGCAATGCCATGGTCACCCTGCGCTCGGTCGAGTTCCCGGCCTGCGCCGCGCCCCACTCAGGTACGCGAGCGGAGCGCGGTCACCAGCTGCGGAGGGTGGCGATGCGCTCTTCCAGCTGCTCGACAGTGGCCATCGCGGTCGGCGGGCCGCCGCAGACCCGGCGCAGCTCGCCGTGGATCGCGCCGTGCGACTTGCTGGTGCGGTGGTGGTACATGGCGACGAGGGCATTGAGTTCCCGGCGCAGCGAGGCGAGCCGCTCCTGCACCGACGCGGTCCGTGCCGGCGCCTTGACCTGCGGTTCTTCCTTGGCCTGCCGAGCGGGCGCGGCCAACTGCTGGTCCTGGCGCTGCTGGAGCAGGGCGCGCACCTGATGCGGTTCGAGCAGGCCGGGCAGACCGAGGTACTCCTGCTCCTCGTCGGTGCCGGCCAGTACCGCCGTACCGAAGGAGGAGCCGTCGTAAATCACCTGATCGAGTTCGGCAGAAGCACCCAACGAGGTGAACGCGGCCTCCTCCTCACCAAGCTCGTCCTTGGTCCGGTTGGCGTCGGCGAGCAACTCGTCGTCCCAACCGTCCTTCTCCCGGTGCGGCTTGCCGAGCACGTGGTCGCGGTCGGCCTCCATCTGGCTGGCCAGATCCAGCAGCACCGGCACGCTCGGCAGGAACACGCTCGCGGTCTCCCCCGCGCGGCGGGCCCGGACGAACCGGCCGACGGCCTGCGCGAAGAACAGCGGCGTCGAGGCACTGGTGGCGTACACGCCGACCGCGAGCCTCGGCACGTCGACACCCTCACTGACCATCCGGACCGCGACCAGCCACCGCTCCTGCGTCGCGGCGAACTCACCGATCCGACCGGAGGCCTTGGGGTCGTCGGACAGCACAACGGTCGGCGGCTTCCCGCTGATGATCTCAAGCTGCTTGGCGTAGGCCTTGGCCGAGTCCATGTCCGAGGCGATGACCAGCCCGCCCGCGTCGGGGACACCGGAGTTGCGCAGCTGGGTCAGCCGCATGTCGGCCGCGCCGAGCACCGAGGGAATCCATTCCCCGGCCGGGTCCAACGCGGTCCGCCAGGCCCGCGCGGTCTGCTCGGCCGTCAACGGCTCGCCGAGGCGCGCGGTGAACTCCTCCCCGGCACTGGTCCGCCAACTGGCCTCGCCGGAGTAGGCGAGGAAGATCACCGGCCGGACAACGCCGTCGCGCAGCGCGTCCGCGTATCCGTACGAATGGTCCGGTTTGCTGCGCTGGAAGCCGGCGCCGTCGGGTTCGTAGGTGACGAACGGGATCGGCGAGTCGTCGCTGCGAAACGGCGTCCCGGTCAGCGCCAACCGGCGCGCCGCGGGCGTGAACGCCTCCCGGATGGAGTCGCCCCAGGACTTCGCGTCGCCACCGTGGTGCACCTCGTCGAGGATGACCAGGGTCTTGCGGTTCTCGGTGCGCACCCGATGCAGCGTCGGATGGGCGGCGACCTGCGCATAGGTGACCGCGACACCGTGATAGTCCGAGGAGGTCGCGCCGGAGGTGTTGCGGAAGTCGGAGTCGATCTGGATGCCGACCGCGCGGGCCGCGCCGGCCCACTGGTGCTTGAGGTGCTCGGTCGGGGTCACGATGGTGACCGCCTGCACCGCCTTCTCCGCGAGCAGCTCCGCGGCGATCCGCAGACCGAAGGTGGTCTTGCCTGCGCCCGGCGTCGCGACCGCGAGAAAATCCTTGGGCCGCGCGGCGAGGTAGCGGGTCAGCGCCCTGCGCTGCCACTGCCGCAGCGGCGGGGCCGGGGGTGGCGAATAGGCCTTGACCAGGGAGTCGGACTGGGCCAAAGCCGCTCGAACTCCTTCCGTTTCCCGCGCCGGACACGACGATGCCCCCACGCATGTGATCCCGACCAGCGCTAACGATGCGCGGCGGGAGCCCGGTGAGGGCAGCCCGAAGTCTACCTGTCGCGCCGGGCGGACGATGGCTCAGCAGCCAGCTCATCCAGTCGAAGGCTGACCGGAAACGGTCCGTCAACGGTGCAGTCCCCGGTGACCTCGCCGTCTTCGGCGTAACCGAGATCATGCGCGAGGTGCAACGGCAGCAGCGAAACCGGCTTCTCCAGATCGACGATCCAGTAGTGGCCGATCCCGGCGTCGGCACACTCCTCGCGCTTGATGCGATGATCCATGCGCTTCGAGCCGGGTGAAACGATCTCGATCACCAGCCGCACGTCGTCAGGGCGAATGATCCCGCCTTCCTCCGTAACCCGGAAGAAGGCGTCTTCTTCGACAACCGTCAGATCGGCGCGACGAACCGTACCGGGCTCCCATGGCTGTAGGAGCCGCAGGTCGATCTCGGTCTCTTGGAGAACGAACAGCCCCTCGGGCAGTTGCGGTTCCAGCTGGATCAACAGTCGAGCCGACGCGAACATGTGGTACGGGCTCGCGAATCGCGACATGACGAGGTTGCCCTCCTGCAGTTCCCAGCTGTGCTGGTCGTCCTCCTCGAATGCGGCGAACTCCGCCGCGGTGAGCGGACGGCGCGCTGGCGACTCGGGGTGGGCGGGTACGACGCTCACGCAACCTCCTCCTGTCAGTTTCAGTGTGGCATGAGGCCCGGACATTCTCGCGATCATCGAATACGGGGCGTCGGTGCTTCGTTTCAGCTCGCATGCAGCATGCTTGGCGGTGCCATGAACATGCCGCAACCGACGCAGGCCGACGCAGCCGAAGCGCCCCCGACGCGCAAGGGCGCCTGGCCGCTGGTGCTGCGCACGGCGACCAAGGCCTGGGACGGCAACATCTTCTCCGAGGCGGCCGAGGCGGCGTTCTGGCAGACGCTCTCGCTGCCACCGCTGCTGCTCGGCCTGCTCGGCAGCCTCGGCTATCTCGGAGACTGGTTCGGGCCGCAGATCGTCAGCGCGGTGCAGGACAAGATCATCGGCTTCTGCCGCACCGTGTTCAGCTCGAACGTGGTGGAAACGATCATCCAGCCGACGGTTTCCGACATTCTGACCAAATCACACAGCGAGATCGCCTCGTTCGGCTTCCTGTTGTCGTTGTGGGCCGGTTCGTCGGCGATGTCCTCGTTCGTGGACGCCATCACCGTCGCCTATCAGCAGTACGGGGTGCGCAACGAGGTGTTGCAGCGGCTGTTCGCGCTGCTGCTGTACCTGATCGGGCTAGTACTGGCGATCATCGGCCTTCCGGTGCTCGCGCTCGGCCCGAACTTCCTGCCGAAGGTGTTCCCCGAGGCCTGGCAGCACACCGTGGCCAGTATCGGCACCATCTTCTACTACCCGGTGGTCGCCGTGCTGCTGGTACTCGCGCTGGCCACGCTGTACAAGGTGGCGCTGCCGCGCAGGCTGCCCTGGTATCGCGGGGTGCCCGGCTCGGTGCTGGCGATGGTGGTGTTCCTGCTGGCCAGTATCGGTATCCGGATCTACCTGCTGTGGATCGGCAAGACCGGCTACACCTACGGTGCGTTGGCCGCGCCGATCGCGTTCCTGCTGTTCACCTTCTTCATCGGCCTCGCCATCGTGATCGGCGCGTACTTCAACAGCGCCATCCAGGAGATGTGGCCGGCGAAACCGACTCGGCGGGCCCGGCGGAAGTGGCGGCGGCTGGAGATGGTCCGCACCACCGAACGGATCAACGCCGAGGGCGGCAGCAGGGCGGACAAGAAGGCGGCCGAAGCCGAGTCAAGGGCCGAAGAGTCAGAGCCCGAGGACGCGGACGGCGACACGGGCGAGGACACGGACGATCCGGCCGACGCCCGGTAGCGGCGGCCGGTTCGCGGGGGTGCCTATTCGCCCGGTCGCATCCGCTCGTAGATGCGCTTGCAGTCCGGGCAGACCGGTGAACCGGGCTTCGCTGAGCGGGTCACCGGGAACACCTCGCCGCACAGCGCCACCACGTGCGTGCCCATGACCGCGCTCTCGGCGATCTTGTTCTTGCGCACGTAGTGGAACATCTTCGGGGTGTCGTTGTCGGTCTCTTCGGTGCTCTCCGGCCGGGTATCGGTCTCCGGCAACGTCTGGGTAGTCACGGCATTCATGATGCCACCAGGCAAGATGGCTCGTCGTGGACACCGGTATCGCGGAAATCGCGGATGAGGTCGCCGACGCGCTGGTCAGTGGGGGCGCGGTCGTCGCATTGGAAAGCACGCTGCTCGCCCACGGCCTGCCGGCCGGGCGCAACCTGGAGGTCGGACGGCGTCTGGAACGGATCGTGCGCGAGCACGGCGCGGTGCCGGCGACCATCGCCGTACTGGACGGCAGGCCGGTCATCGGCCTGTCCGCCGCCGAACTGGAGCGGGTCTGCGATCCAGCGGCCGGGCTGGTGAAGCTCTCCCGCCGCGACCTGGCCCCGGCCCGCGCGCTGGGCCGCAGCGGGGCGACCACGGTCGCGGCCACCACCGCGCTGGCCTACTCGGCCGGTGTCGCGGTGTTCGCCACCGGCGGCCTCGGCGGCGTGCACCGGGGCGCGAACGAGACCTGGGACGTGTCCGCCGATATGGGTGTGCTGGCCGACACCCCGATCCTGGTGGTCTGCTCGGGGGTGAAATCGGTGCTGGACATCGGCGCGACGCTGGAACTGCTGGAAACCAACTCGGTCCCGGTCCTCGGTTACCGCACCGACTTCTTCCCCGCTTTCTATCTGCGCGAATCACCCTTCGGCGTGCCATGGCGGGTCCAGACGCCCGCCGAGGCGGCAGCGGTGTTCGCCGCGCACCGGCAGTCCGCGCCCGGTGGGGCCGGGGTGGTGCTGGCCAATCCGGTGCCGGCCGAGTACGAAATGCCCGCCGCGCTGCATGATCGGCTACTCGCCGACGGGCTTGCCCTGCTGCGCGCCAACAACATCACCGGCAAGGACGTGACTCCCGCGCTGCTGGAGCACTTCCACGCCAACAGCGACGGGGTGAGCCTGCGGACCAACACCGAACTCGTCGCGGCGAACACCGCGCTGGCCGCACAGGTCGCGGTCGCCCTGAGCAGTCAGCCCGGCAACCAGCACAGCGGCCAGCCCGGCAGGCGACGCGCCGACCACCAGCACCGGTGACCGACCGGCCGGTCGTGCTGGTCGTCGGGGACGCCGGGGTCGACGTGCTCGCCAAGCACGACGCGCCCATCGCTCCCGGCGACGACCGCACCGCCTCGGTGCGGATCGAACTCGGCGGCGCCGCGGCCAACACCGCGGCCTGGCTCGCGCACTGCGCCACCGAACCGG
>DATATE010000090.1:0-2487 GCA_036268955.1 Pseudonocardiaceae bacterium | reverse complement strand
ATCGCCGATCTGTTCGGGACCGCGAACGCGTTCGAGCGCAACGTCGAGATCGAGTACGAGCGCAACGGTGAGCGCTACCAGTTCCTGCGTTGGGGTCAGGGAGGGTTCAACGACTTCAAGGTGGTGCCGCCTGGCACCGGCATCGTGCACCAGGTCAACATCGAATACCTCGCGCCTACGGTGATGGTCCGCGACGGGGTGGCTTACCCCGACACCTGTGTGGGCACCGACAGCCACACCACGATGGTGAACGGCCTCGGCGTACTGGGCTGGGGTGTCGGCGGTATCGAGGCCGAGGCGGCGATGCTGGGCCAGCCGGTGTCGATGCTGATCCCCCGCGTCGTCGGCTTCAAGCTCACCGGTGAGATCCCGTCCGGCGCCACCGCCACCGACGTGGTGCTGACGATCACCCAGATGCTGCGCAAGCACGGTGTGGTCAGCAAGTTCGTGGAGTTCTACGGCGAGGGTGTGGCGGCGGTGCCGCTGGCCAACCGGGCCACCATCGGCAACATGAGCCCGGAGTTCGGCTCGACCTGCGCGATCTTCCCGGTCGACGCGGAAACCATCGAGTACCTGAAGTTCACCGGCCGCGGCGCCGAACAGGTCGCCCTCGTCGAGGCGTACGCCAAGGAACAGGGCCTGTGGCACGACGCGGACGCCGAACCGCACTACTCCGAGACCCTGGAGCTGGACCTCGGCACGGTCGTCCCCTCCATCGCGGGCCCGAAGCGCCCGCAGGACCGGATCTCGCTGTCGGACGCGAAGCCTGCGTTCCGGTCCGTGCTCGGCAACTACGCCTCCGCCGACCCCGACGACTCGGCGACCGAGTCCACTGTGGACGAAGCGTCCATGGAGTCATTCCCGGCCAGTGACGCGCCAGCACTCAGTTCGACCGGCAACGGCGACGCTGGTGCCCCGCACCCCTTCCACTCCGCCGCCAGCAACGCGCAGGGCCGGACGAGCAAACCCACCAGGGTCACCCTGGACGGCGCCACCTTCGAACTCGACCACGGCGCCGTGGCCATCGCCGCGATCACCTCGTGCACCAACACCTCCAACCCCTCGGTGATGATCGGCGCCGCGCTGCTGGCCAAGAAGGCCGTCGAGCGTGGCCTCGACCGCAAGCCGTGGGTGAAGACCACGCTGGCCCCAGGTTCCAAGGTGGTCATGGACTACTACGAACGCGCCGGCCTGCTGCCCTACCTTGAGAAGATCGGCTTCAACCTGGTCGGCTACGGCTGTACCACCTGCATCGGCAACTCGGGTCCGTTGCAGGACGAGATCTCCGCAGCGGTG
This sequence comes from Pseudonocardiaceae bacterium, assembly GCA_036268955.1. Classification (GTDB taxonomy): domain Bacteria; phylum Actinomycetota; class Actinomycetes; order Mycobacteriales; family Pseudonocardiaceae; genus CAJCJE01. The sequence goes on along the minus strand of DATATE010000090.1, from coordinate 1,191 downwards.
AACGAGGCCGACCTCGCGGTCGCCGCGGTGCTCTCCGGCAACCGCAACTTCGAGGGCCGGATCAACCCGGACATCAAGATGAACTACCTGGCCAGCCCGCCGCTGGTAGTGGCATACGCGCTGGCAGGCTCGATGGACATCGACATCACCACCGAGCCGCTGGGCACCGGCAGCGACGGCAAGCCCGTCTACCTCGCCGACATCTGGCCGAGCCCGCAGGAGATCCAGGACGTCGTGGCCTCGGCGATCTCCTCGGAGATGTTCACCGCCGACTACGCCGACGTGTTCGCCGGTGACGACCGCTGGCGCTCGCTGCCCACCCCGACCGGCAAGGTCTTCGAGTGGGACGCCGACTCCACCTACGTGCGCAAGCCCCCGTACTTCGAGGGCATGGGCACCGACCCGGAGCCGGTCACCGACATCGCCGACGCGCGCGTCCTCGCGGTGCTCGGCGACTCGGTCACCACCGACCACATCTCCCCCGCCGGTTCCATCAAGCAGGACTCGCCGGCCGGCACGTACCTGACCGAGCACGGCGTCGAGCGCAAGGACTTCAACTCCTACGGTTCCCGGCGCGGCAACCACGAGGTGATGATCCGAGGCACCTTCGCCAACATCCGGCTGCGCAACCTGCTGCTGGACGATGTACAGGGCGGGTACACCCGCGACTTCACCAACGACGGCGAGCAGGCGTTCATCTACGACGCCGCGCAGAACTACGCCGCCGCCGGTATCCCGCTGGTCATCCTGGCCGGTAAGGAGTACGGCTCCGGCTCCTCCCGCGACTGGGCGGCCAAGGGCACCTCACTGCTGGGTGTCCGCGCGGTCATCGCGGAGTCCTTCGAGCGCATCCACCGGTCCAACCTGATCGGTATGGGCGTGCTGCCGCTGCAGTTCCCGGCTGACTCCACCGCTGCCTCCCTCGGCCTCACCGGCACCGAGACCTTCGCGATCTCCGGTGTCACCGATCTCAACGACGGCAAGACCCCGAACACCGTGCACGTCACCGCGACCAAGGACGACGGCAACACCGTCGAGTTCGACGCGGTCGTGCGGATCGACACGCCCGGTGAGGCGGACTACTACCGCAACGGCGGCATCATGCAGTACGTGCTGCGCAAGATGCTGCGCGGCTGAGCAGCCAACCCTCAGCGGAAAACCCAGGCGGGGCGGTACATCCACAGTGGATGT
>DATATE010000089.1:0-82331 GCA_036268955.1 Pseudonocardiaceae bacterium | reverse complement strand
GATGAAGGCTGTACCCATTACCCCGCAAGACTTTCACGGTGAATGGAATTACACCATCCACAAAGGCCCGAGCGCTGAACCGGCTCCAGTTAAGCAAACCCGGCCGAAATCAACCAAGTAATATTCTGGTGTCCCCTTAGTTCGGAAGGGCTCCCTCCGCTTACTGTTCGAGTTGCTGAGCCAGGTCCGCTGATCGCGATGAAACTGCAGGCTGTCATGGACCGCGGAACTGCCAAAGAGGGAACCGATCTCCTCGATATCGTCCGTATCACGCTTGACCGAACCTGCGGGCCGACATCGCGAGATCAGCTCGAATCGGCTGATGCTCAGCTTCGCACCGATGCGCTACTTCACGCTCGACAGTGGTTCGACCGATTCCAGCCTCAAACATTGAGGAAGATTCGGGCCGTGCCGGAAGGGCGAGATCTGGAGTTCGAAGATGTAACGCTCGTTCGTGATCTACTCTTCGGCGCGCTCGAGAGTTGACCAGCACCGCTGGTTACGTTCTTGCCGGTCTGACGTTGTTCCTGGACGGAAACCTGTCGAGTCCGGTTCAACGTCTAGTTGATCATGCTACCAATGTGGTAGCATGATGGCTATGGCGATGACACTGCGGCTGACCGAGGAGCAGGAGCGAGCTCTCGCGATGCTCGCCGAGGCCGACGGGGTGAGCAAGCACGAGGCCGCTGTGCGTGCGATTACTGATGTAGCCGGGCGACGAGTACGGGACGACCGGGTCGCCGCATTGTCGGGTGAGGGGCGTCGCCGGTACGCCTCCCTGCTTGACCGCCTCGCTCAGTGACGGTCGAATACCTCACCCTCGACGATCTGTTGGTGCTTGCCGACGATCTCGGCGTCAGCAAGGTGCGTGATCTGGGGTTGCTCGATTCGGCGGCGCACCGGCCGAAGTCCTCGCTCATGGGAAGGGACGCGTATCCGACCCTGCATGAGAAGGCCGCGGTACTGCTGGAGTCCGTCGTGCGCAACCATCCACTCGTTGACGGCAACAAGCGTCTTGGCTGGATGGCTGTCTTCGTTTTCTACGGCCTGAACGGCTTCGATCTGGATGCGCCCGAGGACGACGCCTACGACCTGGTGATCGCGGTGACGACTGGCTCGGCAGCCTACGCCGAAGCCGCCGAGCGGCTGGCTGACTGGGTACGTCCAGATGTTGCGCCGCCTCGGAATCCGGTCGAGTTCAGGTTCAACGTGTGACGGCTTTTCACTGTGTGAGGGCTTGACTGCGGCTCGTCGCGCGATGGTCACCAGCCTTTCCTGAGCGGTACGATATCCAGTACCACTCAGGAGGTGTCTACGATGTCGATCACGGCGAGCGAGGCGCGCAGGGAACTCTTTCCGTTGATCAAGAGGGTCAATGATGACCACGACGCCATCGAGATCGTCTCCAAGCACGGCAATGCCGTACTCGTCTCCGCTGACGACTATGCCGCTCTGCGTGAAGGCGCTTACCTTCTGCGCTCGCCCGCAAACGCTCGCAGACTGCTCAAGGCCTACGGAAACGCCCTGAACAGCCTGCATCTCACGGAGCGGCAGTTGATCGACCCCGACGTGCCAGACGCAGGCCGTGGCACCACGTGAGATTGATTTTCGAGGAGCACGGCTGGGAGGACTACACCTCCTGGTTGAAGAACGACCGCAAGACGCTCCTCCGGATCAACAAGCTCATCGAGTACGTTTTTCGAGACCCGTTCGAGGGGATCGGCAAGCCGGAGCCGCTGAAGTATCACTTGCCCGGAGCGTGGTCGCGGCGGATCGATGATGAGCATCGCCTTGTCTACATCGTTGGAGACGACAAGATCATCGTCCTCGCTGCGCGCTACCACTACTGACGTTGCGTTGCCGCGGAACTCGGTCGAGTGAATGGTGCGACTTCAAGTCTGCGGGTCACGGCCCTGAAGTCGGCTGTTTGAACTGTTGTCTGTCAAGACGGCAGATATACTGACTGTCCTTGCTTGGACACAGGGGGTCATATGCACGCATGGCTGATTCGAGCGGGTAAAGCCGGCGAGCGCGAGCGATGGGCGCTCGACAAGGGTTGGACGGGAGCCGGCTTCGGGGAGATCCGCGACCTGTCCGCCTTGTCCGATCGGGCGGCCGTTCTCGCTGCCGTAACCGATGACGTCCCCGACGCGCAGAGCGGGACTGTCCGAAACTTTGCGGCGCAATTGTGGGCGTTGCGTGGCCGGATGGGCATCGGTGATCTGGTAGTCATGCCGCGAAAGAACTCGCCGTACCTGGCGATCGGGCGTGTTACTGGAGATTATCAGTATGCGTCGGATGAGTCCGATCCGGAGCGGCGTCATCGACGTTCCGTTGAGTGGGTGGTTTCGGATGTACCACGTACGCTCGTAAAGCAGGATCTGCTGTATTCGTTGGGAGCTTTTTCCACTATCTGTGAAATATCCCGCAACGATGCGGCCTTTCGGCTTGGCCAATTGATGTCTGGTAAGCCTGATCCTGGGGCCAGAGCCGCCTCGAACAATGCCGCAAAGCAGATTGAGTCCACTGACGAGGCTTCGGATATCGGGCAAAGCGAAATCGACGTCGAGACCTACGTCAGGGATCGAATCACCAGTCGGGTAATCGAAAACTTCGCCGGACACCGGTTGGCTGACCTGGTCGCCGCGATTCTGGAGGCTGGTGGTTACTCTTGCGACGTGTCGCCGGAGGGAACTGATCAGGGCGTCGATATCATCGCCGGCAAGGGGTTACTCGGGCTTACATCGCCCAAGATCGTCGTTCAGGTAAAATCCGAGGCAGGCTCAGCGGGTTGCCGGTCGTGCAACAGTTGCAGGGCGCCATCTCCACCCATGGGGCTGACCATGGGCTGCTGGTGGCCTGGGGTGGGATCACGAGGGAAGCCACGCGCTACCTGTCCACCCAGCGATTCACAATCAGGGTGTGGGACTCGCAGGACGTACTCGACGGCCTTTTCGGCAACTATGATCGGCTTCCGGCCGACATCCAGCGTGATGTTCCACTCAAGCGAGTGTGGACCCTCGCGGAGGAAACTGGTTGAGATCACGGGTAAACCCGGCCGGGACGTAGTTGAGTTCCGGTTTGTCGAATATGGCCCGTTCATCGTTGATCCCGGATGATGGGGCGTGTGCTGCTCGTCCACGGGGCGAGGAGGGCGGGCGGCTGACCCGGTCGGGGTGGCGGGGCGGGGGGTGTGGAAGAGTCCAATTCCGTGTCCGCCACGCCACGAACGTCGACCGGCAGCGTGGCCGATCCGTCTTGTCTCGGGCCGGCCCGCGCCTGGGCTTCGTCGGCAGCGGTCCTCGCGGCCTGGTTGGCCGCGGCCAGTACCGCGATGTACGCCATCTACTCCGTGCACGGTGTGGTGATCCTGTGCGTTGTCGCGGTGGTCGTTGTCGCGGGCGTCTGGTTCGGCGTTTTTCGGACGTTTCCGCCGACCGTGGTGGTGACGGTGTTGGCCCTGGCCGTGGTGGCTGCGCTGATTGTCACCCCGCCGCTGATCAATGTGCACCGCACCGGGTGGCTGGTGCCGGCCACCATCGTGGGCTGCGTTGCCGCGGCGAGCACGCTGGTGGTGTTCGCTCCCAGGTTCTCCGCGGGCCGACTCGCGCTGGTGCCGCTGGGCATCACCGCGCTCGCCTTCGCCGGGATGATTCTGGGTGGCACTCCGGTGGTCGACGTGTGGGTGATCTTCCAGCAGAGCGCGCGGGGTCTGCTGCACGGCGCGAACCCCTACGCGATGACGTTCTCCGGCGTTCCCGCTGGTCAGACCAGCAATTGCTTCAACTACCTGCCAGTGACCTTTCTGCTGACCGCTCCCAGCCAGTGGCTGTTCGGAGACGTGCGCTGGATCGAGGCCGCCTGTCTGCTGGCCACCGGCGGGCTGCTGGTGTGGCATGTCGCTGGTCGGGGGGCGAGTCGGGGGCGGGTGGCGTTGGCGGCGCTGGTCGCGTTGACGCCTGGCGCGCTGTTGGTCGTTCAGCAGGCCTGGAACGAGCCGATTCTGCTGCTGGGCCTGGTCGCCACCGCGGTGTTGATGGAACGCGGCCGGTGGAACTGGGCGATGCTGCCGCTGGGCCTGGCATTGGCCACCAAGCAACATCTTGTGCTGCTGCTGCCGTTGCTGCTGTTCTGGCCGAAATTCGGCTGGCGGCGAGTCCTCGGCTCCGTCGGGATCGCGGCAGCCGTATCCCTGCCCTGGTTGGTGGCCAACCCGAGCCGGTTCACCTTGTGCACCGCGGATTTCTTCCTCGGTGAGCAGGCGCCGCCGAAGGCCCTGTCGATCTGGCGGATTCTGCCGGAGCCGGTGCGGATGCCGATGCTGTTGGTCGGCATGGTGGTGGTCTTCGCGGTGGTGTTGTGGCGCTGCCAACGGACCCCGACCGGTTTCCTGGTCGGCGCGGGTTCGGTGTTCGTGGTCTTCGACCTGTTGAACAAGCAGACCTTCGTCAACCAGTGGTGGCTGGCGGCGGCGTTGCTGGTCAGCGGCCTAGCCTTGAACGGGACCGTGGACGGGACCGTGGACGGGACCGTGGACGGAACCGCGGACGGGACCGCGGGCCGTGCCGATGGCGTGGATGGGACGGTCAACACGGATCTGGCTGATGTGGGCAGAGCGGATGCGGGCAGGGCTGATGCGAGCGGGACGGATGCGAGCGGGACGGATGAGGGTGGGACGGTGCGGGTGAGCCAGTGTTGACCAGGTTGCACGTTCTGGAGGCCAGGGGCCGGGCGGTGGCGCCGTGGCTGCTTGGCCTGTCGGTCCTCGTGCATTTCGTGTTGGTCGCGACCAACACGCAGATGACCATGATCGATCTGATGGTGTACCGCAACGCGTCGCCGTTCCTGTTGCACGGCACCCTCTACGACTGGCGGCAGACCCGGTTCAGCGCCCAGTTCCCGCTGCCGTTCACCTATCCGCCGTTCGCCGCGCTGGTGTTCCTGCCGCTGTCCTGGGTGCCATGGGTGGTCGTGCGATGGGGTTGGCAGATCATTTCGGTGGTGTGCCTGTGGTGGCTGGTGCGGCTGTCGCTGCGGCTGATCGCGCGGGACCGGGCGGGTGGCACGCCTGCCGTTGTCTTCGATGACGAGGTGTGGCGGCGGCGGGCGATGTTGTGGACCGCGCTGGGGTTGTGGTTCGAGCCGGTGCGCACCACGTTGAACTACGGCCAGATCAACCTGGTGCTGGCCGCGATCGTGTTGGCCGGTATGGTGAGCTCTCGGCCGGTGCTCTCCGGGTTGAGCGTTGGCGTCACCGCCGGTATCAAGCTGACGCCGGCATTGTCCGGGGTGTATTTCCTGGCCACCAAACGCTGGGCGGCCGCGGTGTGGTCGTTCGTCGCGTTCGCCGCGACGATCGGGGTCGCCTACCTTGTGTCGCCGACGCAGTCGGTGCTGTACTGGTTTCACCTGATCAACGACCCGTCCAGGATCGGGCCGATCGGTTCGGCGATCAACCAGTCGCTGCGGGGCGCGCTGTCGCGCACGGTCGGCCACGATGTGGGCACCGGTCCACTGTGGCTGCTCGCGGTCGCGGTTTCCGTTGTGCTGCTGGTGTTCGCGTTGCGCGCGGCGGTACGCGCGGGTGATGTGCTGGCCGGGGTGATCGCGGTGCAGTTCTTCACGCTGCTGGTGTCGCCGATCTCCTGGAGCCACCACTGGGTGTGGATGGTGCCCGCGCTGCTGTGGCTGCTCTACGGCCGCGCGGCGGGCCGGCGGGCGGCGCTGGTCACCGCGACGGTGTGGTTGGCCGCGGTGGGCAGCTACCTGATTTCTTTCCTGCTGGCGCAACAGAAGTCGATCTGGCTGTTCCCGCATCCGTGGTACGACGCGCTGCTCGGCTGGGTGTACCCGGCCTGCGGCATGGCGACGTTGATCGTGATGGCGGTACTGCTGCGGCCCAGCCGCGTCGCCGATCCGGCGGAGCCTGCGGTCGTAGCCGCCTGACCCGGCTTACGGCTTCGGGGCGGCGTCGAGGATCTGGTTGATCTGTTTGGCAAGGGCCAGGTCAGCGGCGGTGAGGCCACCTGCCGAATGGGTGCTGCAGCGGAAGGTGAGGGTCCGCCAGCGGATGTCGATATCGGGGTGGTGGTCGGCACGTTCCGCGACCTCGGCGACCTTGTCGACCACCTCGATCGCGGTCGGGAAGCTCGCCAGTTCCACGGTTCGGACCAGTTCCCGGCCGTCCCGCTGCCAGCCGGTCGTCTCGCCGAGGGCTTGCTCGATCGCATCGTCGGTCAACAGTTCAGGCATGGGCTCATCCTCCTCCGCCGTGGGCTAGGACGCGACCCACGGCGGAGGAGGCGTTCGCGCTCAGCCGTCCCTGGTCATCATCCTGGCCGCCGCGACGGACAGGCCGATGACCAGGTAGCAGCCTGCCTCGGCGAGGCCATGGACCAGGCCGGCGGTCGGCATCGGATCGCGCAGCACGTCGGTCAGCGCGCCCCAGGAGTTCGTCAACAGGTAGGGCTGCATGAAGCTCAGCGCGGGGATCGTGCTGAGCACTCCGAAGACGATCGCGCCCGCGATGGTCGAGGCGAGCACGACCAGCGGATGCTCGGTGAAGGTGGAGATGGCCAGCGCGATCGCGCCGACCGCCCAGACCTGCACGGCCACCCAACCGGCCGCGATCGCCAGCCTGGCCAGCGCGGCACCGCCGGAGAGCGTGGTGCCGGAGAGCGTGATCATGCCCTGGGAGCCGACCACGATCAGGCCGGTGATGGTGCCGACCACCACGATCAGGACGCAGGCCGCGAGCACCGCGACGGCCACGCCGAAGGCCTTCACGGTGAGCAGGCGGATGCGGCTGAGCGGGGCGATGAGCAGTCCGCGCAGGGTGCCGTTGGCCGATTCACCGGCGATCGCATCGGCCGACCACATGGCCGCGACCAGTGGCAGCAGCAGTGCGAGGCTCGCGGTCAGTGCGACGACCGGCAGCACGAAACCGTTGCCGATCACGCTGGAGTAGAGGGAACCGCCGCGCGGACCACCTCTCGGACCGCCGCCGACCTGGATGCCGATGGCGATGACGACCGGCACCAAAGCCAGTAGTACCAAAGAGATCCAGGTACGCGGGCGGCGGAACACCCAGCTCAGTTCCGACCGCAGCAACCGGCCGATCGGCGCCTTGTCGGCGTGCAGTTCCTGGCGGACGGTCGGCAGCGACACGGCGGTCATCGGACGTGCTCCTCGGTCGCCGGGGCCGGTTCGTTGCCGGGCTCCGACATGGGTTCCGACTCGGTCAGCCGGGCGAACAGTTCTTCGAGGTCGGCATGCTGCCGCCGCACCTCGTGCACCGGAACTCCCGCCCGTACCAGGGTTTCCACCACGACCGGCGCCGAGGTACCGGTCAGGTCGACCAGCAGCCCTTCGGTGACCGAGCGGGCGGCGATCTTGTCGGCTCGCAGGGCATTCACCGCCTCGTCGACCTGCGGGGTGTGCACCAGCAGGGTGGGGTTGCCCGCTTCGAGCAACGTTGCCAGCTCGCCCTGCGCGACGACGTTTCCCTTGTGTAGCACTGCGACGTGCGTGCAGGTCGCCTGCACCTCCGAGAGCAGGTGCGAGGACACCACGACGGTGGTGCCCGCCGCGTGCAGGTCGGCGATGACCTGCCGGATCTCCCTGGTACCACCGGGATCGAGGCCGTTGGTCGGTTCGTCGAGCACGACGAGTCGGCGCGGTACGAGCAGCGCGGCGGCGAGGCCGAGCCGTTGTTTCATACCGAGCGAGTAGCCCCGGAACTTGCGGTGCCGGGCGTCGGTGAGACCGACCTGTTCCAGCGCGTCGGCGACGGCGGTGCCGATCGCGCGGGTGGCCAGCAGCGGTTCGGCGGCTGCGCAGCGGCGGAGGTTGTCCTCACCGGAGAGGAACGGGTGGAAACCCGGCCCCTCCACCAGCGCCCCGACCTGCGGCAGCGCCTTTGCCGCGCCGCCGGGCAGCTTCTGGCCGAGCAGTTCGACCTCGCCCTCGGTCGGGGTGACCAGACCGAGCAGCATCCGGATCGTGGTCGTCTTCCCCGACCCGTTGGGGCCGAGCATGCCGAGAACGGAACCCTCTGGCACGTCGAGGTTCAGCGACTGGACCGCCACGGTCTTGCGGAAGGTCTTGCGCAGGCCGCGGGTTCGGGCGGCGAACGCACCGCCAGTGGCGGCCGCGGGTGCGGCCGCCACTGGCTGGTCGGTGGAACTCAGTGGGGTGGATGTGCTCACTTGCCGGCCAGCGCCTCGGTCAGTACCTGCTGCGGCACAAGGCCGACCGCGACCCGGCCGTCCGAGGTGATGAGGGCGGAGCCGATGCTGGTGCTGATCACCCAGCCGGAGCCCCAGGAACCCTTGACCGGGGTGCCGAGTTCCCGGACCAGCGCCAGCGGATCGCTGCCGGCCGAACTGCTGCTCGACTCACCGAAGCCGCCGACGGACTGACCGCTGTCGGGCGCCTGCGCGCTCGGGGTACTGCCGCCGCTCGCGCCGGTGGGCAGGGTCGCGATCACGACGGTGTCCCAGCCGGTGCCGACCAGCTTCGGCGCGGCCTTCGCGTCCGGCTGCTGGGCCGGTGCCTTGGTGTGCTTGCTGGACGGGGCCTGCTTGGTGACCGTGGCGCCGGCCGGCGGGGTGAAGGTGAACAGCGACGGCGACTGCGGGCCGTAGTTCAGGCTGGAGAAGCCGATCTGCACCGCCGGGGTCGAGGAGTTGTCGGCGAGCACGGTGAGCTGTAGCGGCAGGTGGTGGTTGGCGTCGATGGCGATCTTCACCTCACGCAGCAGGGTGCGCTCGGTCGGCTTCGGGGTCAGCACGAGGTCGTAGGCGGGCTGGCCGGCCACGGTGTCGGTGCCGTCGACCGTGATGTTGCTGGTGGACTGCAGCGCGGCGACCACGTCCTTGGCGGCGGACGCCGGATCGGTCGGTATCGCGGGCTGGCCGGCCGTCGTGCCGGGGGCCTTGGCCCAGGCGCTGCCGTTCTTGCCGGCGGCGGCACCGGTCTTGCCGCTGCCTTCCTGGTGTGCCGGGCTCTCGGTCACCGTGCGCGTCGAGGAGTCCCAGGAGTAGTCCGTGGTCCCGTTGTCGACGAAGGTCTGCTCACTGTTGCTGGTCGGCACGGACAGCCTGCTGCGGCCTGCCCCGTCCGACCAGACCCGCAGCTGGCTGGAGCCGTTCTGCAGCTCCGGGTAGCCGGGGATGGCGGGCAGCCCGAGGTTGTTGTCGATGGTCACCGTGCCGGCCAGCGCGGGCGGCGATGCGGTGAGCACCGACTGCACGAGCGCCTGCGGGCTGATCGCGGGCAGCGAAGGTGCCGGTCCTGCCCCGGCCGGCGCGGCGAGGGCGACTAGTCCGACCACACCGGCAACGACGCCGACCGCGGCGCCTCCCAGCGTTGCTTTCTTGCGGTCCATTCTCGCTCCTAGGTTGGCCCAGGACGGTGGTCGGTGCCCTTCGGCGACCGGCTGCCCTGGTAGGTCCGATGCCGTTGAGCCTGCCCGAAGCAAGCTGAGATGGTGCTGAGAGCCGGGTTGAAACTGAGAAACCGCTGAGAGGGGTGGTCGGGTTGGTGCCGCTTACCGGCATTCTGATCACGTGAAACCACGAGTGTTGGTCGCCGACGACGAGCCGGGACTGCGTCGCGCGCTGTCCCGTGGCCTCGCGGCCGAGGGGATGGACGTCGCCGTGACGGCCGACGGTCCCAGCGCGCTGCGGGCCGGGCTGACGGGCGCGTTCGACCTCGTGCTGCTGGACATCATGCTCCCCGGCCTCTCCGGTTACCGGGTACTCGAACGGCTGCGCGCGGAGGGTGTGCACACCCCGGTGCTGCTCGTCTCGGCCAAGGACGGTGATGTCGAGCAGGCCGACGGACTCGACCTCGGCGCGGACGGCTACATCGTCAAACCGTTCTCCTACCTGGTGTTGTTGGCCCAGGTCAGGGCGCTGCTGCGGCGTTCGGGCAGTGACGAGAGCCGGCAGCTGGTCCGGGTCGGCGGGCTGGAGGTCGACCGGGCCCGCAGGAAGGTGCGCTTCTCCGGTTCGGTGCTCGAACTGAGCCCGCGCGAGTACGCCGTGCTCGACGTGCTGGTCTGCCGGGCCGGCGCGGTGGTGACCAAGGACGAGCTGCTGCGCGCGGTGTGGGGGGACGAGCAGGCCGCGACCCGCAACGCGGTCGAGGTCTACGTCGGCTACCTGCGGCGCAAGCTGGACGCGGTCGGTGCCAGCGATGTGCTGCGCACCGTGCGCGGGCACGGTTACCTGGTCAGCACCGTCGAGCTGGATGCCGCGCTGGATGCCTCCGCCGAGTCCGCCGCACCGCCCGGTGACCGCAGGTGAGCTGGCTGTGGGCCCCGTTCACCGGCCTGTACCACGGTTGGCTGCGGCGCACCGTCGAGTTCCGGATCACCTGCGTGGCCACCACGGTCACGGTGCTGGCGCTGGTCCTGTTGGCGAAGCTGGGCAGCGTCCTGTTGGGCAACCTGCTCGTCGACGCGGCCGACCGGGAGTTGCAGGGCAGTCTGCGGTCCGCGATCTCGGCGGTGTCGCAGGGGCAGGCCCCGCCCGCGCCGCCGTTCGAGACCTCGGTCCGGGTGCTGGACCGGGCCGGCGATCCGGTGGACGGCCGTCCCCGGCCACCGTTGGACGCCGCGCAGATCCAGGATCTCGAAGCCGGCCACGGGGTGATCGACTCCTCCGCCGAACCGCCGCTGCGCTGGCTGGGCACCGTGGTGTCGGCGCCGGACGGCGGCCAGCGGCTGGTGGTGGTCGGGGCCAGCCTGGTCGGCTACGACGAGGCAGGGCCGTTGGCGTTCCAGTGGCTGCTGCTGGCCGCCCTGCTCGGCGGTGCGGCGGCCGGTGCGGCAACCTGGGTCGGGGTGCGCAGCTCGCTGCGCCCGGTGCGGCGGATGCGCACCGCGGCTGCCGCGTTGCCGGCGGGCGCGCGACTGCCGGTGCCGCAGGCCCAGGACGAGCTGCGGGCGTTGGCCGAGGCGCTCAACGCGCTGCTCGCCCGGCGCGACGAGGCACGGGCGCGGTTGCAGCGGTTCACCGGGGACGCCGCGCACGAGCTGCGTTCGCCGGTGGCCTCGATCAGGGCGCAGGCCGAGGTCGCCGTCGTACATCCGGACCCGGCGCTGGCTCAGGAGGTGCTCGGCGACGTGGTCGCCGAGTCCGAGCGGTTGTCCAAGCTCATCGACGACCTGCTGGTGCTGTCCCGGTCGGATGCCGGCGACTGGGCGGCGGCCGGCCCGGTCGACCTCGCCCTGGCCACCACGGCGGCGGTCGATCGGCTGCCACCGGGCTCGCCGCGGGTCCAGCTGCGAATTCCGCCGAGCGCCTGCACGGTGTGGGCCGCGGCCGGCGAGGTCGAGCTGGTGCTGGACAACCTGCTGCGCAACGCGGCCCGCTACGCGCGGGCCAGGATCAGCGTGTTCCTGCTGCCGACCGCCGACAGCGTGCGGTTGACCGTCGAGGACGACGGTCCTGGGGTGCCCGCCGAGCATCGGGCGCGGGTGTTCGACCGGTTCTACCGGGTGCACGACGACCGGGGGCGGCGCACCGGCGGGGCCGGGCTGGGGTTGGCGCTGGTGGCCGAGGTGGTGCGCCGCCGAGGCGGTTCGGTGCTGCTCGGCGAGTCCGCGGACGGCGGCGCGCGGTTCGAGGTGCGCTGGCCGGGGCCGCCAACCAGGACGTTGTCCGGCTGAGGGCAGGATCTTCCGCTGTGCGCCAACCGATGATCAGCGCGGACCCCGGACTGGTGGCCGCCCCGCCGGGCACCGTGGCCGCCGTGCTCGCCGAGACCTGGTTGCTGTCGGCCGGCCTTGAACCGTTCGGTGTCACCGTTTCCGCGCGGCGGCCCGAACAGTTCCTGCCGGGCGTCGAGGTGCCGGTGCGCGTTCGGCCGGCCGGCCCGGTCGGGGTGCGGGCGTGGCTTCGGTGCGCGCGGGCCGACGAGAACGGCATCCTGCTGCGCGTGGTCGGGGCCGGTTGGTGGGTCGAGTTCACCGCCGGGGTCGCTGCCGCCGAAAGCCAGGGGACGGTTCTGCGCTGCGCGATGCGGTGGTCTCCCGCCTGGTTGGTGGGTTCGCGGTTGGCGGGGCGGCTGCTCGGTGCGTTGGTGGCCGGGGTGCGGGCGCGGGCCGAACGGTTGGTCGGTGCGCCGGTGGTGGTCGGGACGGCGATCCTGGCCGACGGCGCGGTACTGGCCGCGCAACGGGAACGGCCCGCCGCGCTCGCCGGCCGCTGGGAGTTTCCCGGTGGGCGGGTCGAACCCGGCGAGGACGAACCGGCCGCGGTCGTCCGGGAGTGCCGGGAGGAACTGGGCGCCGAGGTGCGGGTGCTGGGCAGGCTCGGGCCGGACCTGATCCTGCCGAGTGGCTGGCTGCTGCGCATCCACGCCGCCGAACTCCTCGACGGGCAGCGGCCCGCCGCACTGGAGCATCGGTCGCTGCGCTGGGTGCGGCTGGCGGAGTTGGCGACGCTGAACTGGTTGGACGGCGACCGGGCGGTGCTGCCGGCACTGCGTGCGCTGCTGACCGCCCGGTCGGCCTGAGTTCCCTTCCTTCAGCCGAGACCGGCCATCCGCAGGGCGGCGGCGAGGCGGGGCTGGGCGCGTTCGCGGGCGCGCTGCGCACCGGCGGCCCTGATCCGGTCCAGTTCCGCCCGGTCGTCGATCAGCTCAAGGGTCCGTTTCCGGATCTCCCGCAGCTCCTCGATGACCGCCTCCGCGACCCTCGACTTGAGACCGGCATAGTCGCCGGTCTGCTCGGCAAGGTCCTCGGGTCGCTCGCCGGTACAGCCGGCCAGGATCTCCAGCAGGTTCGCCACTCCCGGCTGGCCCTCCGGGTCGTAGGCGACCTTGCCGAGCCCGTCGGTGACGGCGCGGCCGATCTTCCTGCGGATCAGGTCCGGCGAGTCGAGGACGAACACCACCCCTGCCGAATCCCGTGCCGACTTGGCCATCTTGCGGGTCGGGTCGGCCAGATCGCGCACCCTCGCCGCCGCCGGCGGCAACACCAGTTCCGGCACCACGAACACCTCGCCGTACTGGGTGTTGAACCGCTTCGCCAACGCCCTCGCCAGCTCGACGTGCTGGGCCTGGTCCGCGCCGACGGGCACCTTGTCGGTGCCGTACAACAGGATGTCGGCGACCATCAGCACCGGATAGGTCAGCAGGCTCAGCCGCACCCCGGACTCGCCCTTGGACTTCTCCTTGAACTGGATCATCCTGCGGGCCTCGCCGAAGGTGCACACGCATTCCAGGACCCAAGTCATGGAGGCGTGTTCGGCGAGCAGATCGGACTGCACGAACACCAGGTCCGGATCGATGCCGGCGGCGAGCAGGATCGCCAGCGTCTCCCTGGTCAGGGCGCGCAGCTTGGCGGGGTTGTGCGCGCTGGTCATGGCATGCAGGTCGCTGACGAAATACAGGTCGTCCGGGGTGGTCTCACGGGCCCACCGCTGCACGGCGCCGAGGTAGTTGCCCAGTTGGACGTGACCGGAAGGGGTGATACCGGACAAGCTGGTCATGACATGCTCCTTGCGAGTCGATGCCGCTTCTCGAGGGCCCCGGACATGACGAAGGCCGCCCGATCGGGCGGCCTTGGGTGTTGTCGGTGCTGCGCAGCGCGCAGGGTTCAGGGCCGCCGAGTAGCGGCCCACCACTGACCGTGTTGCGCGAACATGGTGGTCACTGTAGCGGGACGGGCCAGCATCCAGCCAGCGAACATCCGGTGCCGATTTCTCCCCGTGCGCTGGTGGCCGGCCCGCTCGACCGGTGAGCGCACACTCACACCTCGACCGGTGTCCGGAATGCACCCACGACCGGTAAGATGAAGACGGCCGCAGCTGGGCGAGTGATGCTGGCGGTCTGCTGTTTGCGCGGATCGTGACTTCCGCACGACCGGCGTGCATCCGCACAAGGGCCCATTTACGGCGGCCCCATCCCTACCCCAGTCTTGAGGAGTTTCGCGTGCCCACGGCCACGATGTCCGTCCCAGTGCCGGTATCGCACTTGCGCACCGACCTGCGCAATGTGGCGATCGTGGCGCATGTCGACCACGGTAAGACCACCCTCGTCGACGCCATGCTGCGCCAGTCCGGTGCCTTCTCCGCCCGTGCCGAACTAGTCGACCGGGTCATGGACTCCGGTGAGCTGGAGCGGGAAAAGGGCATCACCATTCTCGCCAAGAACACCGCCGTGCACCGGCAGACCCCCGGTGGCCTGCACGAGGCGGTCACCATCAACGTGGTCGACACCCCCGGTCACGCCGACTTCGGCGGTGAGGTCGAACGCGGCCTCGCCATGGTCGACGGTGTGCTGCTGCTGGTCGACGCGAGTGAGGGCCCGCTGCCGCAGACCCGGTTCGTGCTGCGCAAGACGCTGGCCGCCGGGCTGCCCGTCGTGCTGGTGGTCAACAAGGTCGACCGGCCGGACGCGCGGATCGCCGAGGTCGTCGAGGAGACCCACGACCTGCTGCTCGAACTGGCCACCGAACTCGCCGCAGAGTCCGACATCGACGACTCCATTCTGGACATTCCGGTGGTGTACGCCTCCGCGCGCGCCGGCCGGGCCAGCATGACCGCCCCCGCCGACGGCGGCCTGCCCGACAGCGAGAACCTCGACCCGCTGTTCGATACCCTGCTCGCGCACATCCCCGCGCCGACCGGTAACCCGGACGCGCCGCTGCGCGCGCTGGTCACCAACCTCGACGCGTCCAGCTTCCTCGGCCGCATCGCGCTGTGCCGTATCCACGCAGGCCGGCTGAGCAAGGGCCAGACGGTGGCCTGGTGCCGCGAGGACGGCACCGTCGAGCGGGTCAAGGTCACCGAACTGCTGATCACCGAGGCCCTTGACCGGGTCCCGGCCCAGGAAGCCCACGCGGGCGACCTCGTCGCGATCGCCGGTATCCCGGACATCACCATCGGCGACACCCTCGCCGACCTCGACGACCCGCAGCCGCTGCCCAGGATCACCGTCGACGAGCCGGCGATCTCGATGACCATCGGCGTGAACACCTCGCCGCTGCAGGGCAAGGGCGGCGGCACCAAGCTGACCGCGCGGCTGCTGCGCGCCCGGTTGGACACCGAACTGGTCGGCAACGTCAGCGTCCGGGTGCTGCCGACCGAACGGCCGGACACCTGGGAGGTGCAGGGCCGCGGTGAGCTGGCGCTGGCCATCCTGGTGGAGACCATGCGCCGGGAGGGCTTCGAGCTGACCGTCGGCAAGCCGCAGGTGGTCACCAAGGAGATCGACGGCAAGCTCTGCGAGCCGTTCGAGCGGCTGACCGTCGACGCCCCCGAGGAGCACCTCGGCGCGATCACCCAGCTGCTGGCCGGCCGCAAGGGCCAGCTGGAGCACATGGGCGGGCACGGCAGCGGCAGGATCAAGCTGGACTACGTGGTGCCCTCGCGCGGCCTGATCGGCTTCCGCACCGAGTTCCTCACCGAGACCAGGGGCACCGGCATCGCCAACCACGTCTTCGAGGGCTACTTCCCGTGGGTGGGGGAGCTGCGTACCCGGCACAACGGGTCGCTGGTCGCCGACCGCACCGGCATGGTGACCGCCTACGCCATGATCCAGCTCCAGGACCGCGGCTCCTTCTTCGTCGAGCCGGGTTCGGCCGCCTACGAGGGCATGGTCGTCGGGGAGAACCCGAGGGCCGAGGACCTGGACGTGAACGTCTGCCGTGAGAAGAAGCTCACCAACATGCGCTCCTCGACCGGTGACGAGCTGGAGCGCCTTGCCCGGCCCCGCAAGCTGGGACTGGAAGAGGCTCTGGAGTTCTGCGCCGCCGACGAGTGCGTCGAGGTAGCGCCGCAGGTCGTCCGGGTGCGCAAGCTCGTCCTGGACAGCACCGAGCGGGGCAGGGCGCGCGCCCGTTCCAAGGCCCGCGACCGCGTCTGAGCCACCGCCCCGACACATCCCGACCACCGGCCCGCGCCGGGCGAGGCGGGTGACCGACCAGATATGTCGGTCACCCGAGCAACCCCGCCCGGCGTTCGCGCGTCATCCTGTTGGCGGTACCGCAAGCTTGGGCAATTCCCCGCGTAACCGCGAAATGGGCTGCGCCGAGTTGGTGCCTGATGGCAGCATGACCAGCGGTCGAGGGGAGGTTGTTCGTGGGTTCGTGGGCCCGAGGAGGCACGCGGCGGAGGCGGATTCCGCGGGTTCTGCCGATCCTGGTCGTCGGGCTCGCCCTGCTCGCGGGCTGTACGGACACGCCACCCCCGCCGCTGGTGCCGGTGAGTGCCTCCCGTGCCCTGCCGACGGGGCCGACCGACACCTCGCAGGTGGTGGTCGGGGTGGACAACATCAACGGCGGCTACAACCCGCACGCGATCGCCGACCAGTCGCCGATCACCACGACGCTGGCCAGCATGCTGCTGCCCTCGGTGTTCCAGATCGCCCCGGACGGCACCCCGGAACTCGACCAGAACCTGATGACCTCCGCTCAGGTCACCAGCGCGGCCCCGTTCACGGTGACCTACTCGGTCCGCACGGACGCCTCCTGGTCGGACGGCACTCCCGTGGACGCCGCCGACTTCGTCTACCTGCGCGACCAGATGAGCACCCAGCCCGGTGTCCTCGACGCCGCCGGCTACCAGTTGATCTCCAATATCGTCGCGCGGGACAACGGCAAGACCATCCAGGTGACCTTCAGCAAGCCCTATCCCGGCTGGCGCTCGCTGTTCGGCGACCTGCTGCCGGCGCACCTGCTCAAGGACGCGCCCGGCGGCTGGAACAACGCCCTCGTGGACAGTTTCCCGGCCACCGCGGGCCCGTTCCAGGTGCAGACCCTCGACCAGGGCGCCGGGCAGATCGTGTTACAGCGCAGCGACCGGTACTGGGGCAAACCGACCCAGCTCGACGAGATCGTGCTGACCAAGACCGACAGCCACGGCATCGCCGACGCCCTGCGCAGCGGCTCCGACCAGCTCGCCTACGCCAACAGCAGCGCGGCAGGCCTGACGCTGTTGCAGCAGTTGGGCGGCGTGGTCAGCCTGAACGCGGTCGCGCAGCCGCAGCTGGCGACCGTCCTGTTGCGACCGAGTTCGACCGAACTGGCCAATCCGGTGGTGCGTGCCGCGGTGCTCGCCGCGCTGAACCGCGCCGCGCTCATCTCGGCCGGTACCGGTGGCGGCCCCGCCGCGCAGCAGGTGGCCGATGATCTGGTGCTGGCGCCGTCGATGGCCGGGTACGCGGCCACCATGCCGACCACCGGCCAGGCCGGGGCGCCGAACCCGACAGCGGTGAACCAGCTGCTGACCCAGGCCGGCTACACGAAACCGGTCAATCCGCCGCCGGTCGCCAATGCCCCGCTGACCGACCCGACCGGTTCCTCCGGCGGTTCCTCGACCAGCTCCTCGTCGCCGGCGATCTCCTCGCCCACCACGACGACCACCCCACCGCAGCTGCCCGCGAGCAGCGCCTGGACCCGCGGCGGGCAACCGCTGCGCCTCGTGGTGGCCGCGCCGGCCGGTGCGACGCCGTTCGTGGACATCGCCCAGCAGATCGTCGCCGAGCTGACCTCGGCCGGTATCCAGGCGACGCTGAGCACCCCCGCCGGCAACGTGCTCTACGGCCAGCAGGTGGACGTGCCGCCGCCGACGAACGGGACACAGACGACCACCCCGCCGCCGGACATCCTGGTCGGACCGCAGGCGGTCGGCGGCGACTCCGCGACCGACCTCGCCTCCCAGTTCGGCTGCCAGCAGACCCTGCCCAACTCGACGAACCTCGCCCCGCCGAACGCCTTCGGCTGGTGTGACAGCGCACTACAGCCGACCATCGAGTCCGCGCTGACCGGCGAGATGACCCTGTCCGATGTGCTGGCGAAGGTCGAGCCGGTGCTGTGGGCCGACGACGTCGAGGTGCCGCTGTTCCAGTTCTCCACCGAGTTGGCGGTCGGCACCAAGGTGACCGGGGTGGGCGTCGGTGCGCCGCTGGCCGGCCCGTTCGTCGGCTCGCCCAACTGGAACACCGCGACGACCTGACCGGGTCGAACCGGCCGGCCGGCGGGACACCGCGCCGGATCGGGCAGGCCAACTAGGCTGCTCCTCGTGACGTTGACGGCGCCGCGGCGACTGCTGCTCGTGCATGCGCATCCGGATGACGAGAGCCTGTGGACCGGGGGCACCATCGCCCGCTATGCCGCGCGGGGCACACAGGTGATCGTGGTCACCTGCACCCTCGGCGAAGAGGGCGAGATCATCCCGGACCAGCTGCGGCAGCTGCGCGCGCAGGAGGCCGACCAACTCGGCGGGTACCGGATCGGTGAGCTTGCCTCGGCAACCGCCGCGCTGGGCGTGCACGAACACCGGTTCCTCGGCGGGCCCGGCCGGTGGCGGGACTCCGGCATGGTCGGCGACCCGGCCAACGACCGGCCGAGGGCCTTCGTCAAGGGGTCGCCCGACGAACAGGTGACGATGCTCACCGAGATCATCGCCGAGTTCCGGCCGCAGGTGCTGGTCAGCTACGACGCCAACGGCGGCTACGGCCACCCGGACCACATCAGGGCGCACCAGATCACCGTCGCCGCCGCAGAACGGGCCCCCGAGGTGGCGCGGGTGTTCTACGCGGTGCAGTCGCGCACCGCCGTCGAGGCCGGGGTGCGGATCCTGGCCGGCTGGCCGGACCTGCCGTTCCGGCTGCCGGACCCGGCGGAGCTTGCCGTCGTGCCGGACGAGCTGATCAGCACCGAACTGGACGTCGCCGGGTACCTGCCGGCCAAGCTGCGGGCGCTTCGCGCGCACGCGACCCAGGTGAGCGTCTTCTCGGCCGGGGACCGGGTCGCCTACGCGCTGTCCAATGACATCGCGGCACCGCTGCTGCCGACCGAGTACTTCGTACTGGCGCGCGGCGACGGAACGGGCGCGGCGACCGACCTCTTCGGCGGCCTCGCCCAAGACCGCGCCGAAGACCCCACCCAAGACCTCGCCCAAGACCGTGCCGAAGACCCCACCCAAGACCTCGCCCAAGACCTCGCCGAAGACCCCACCCAAGACCTCACCGGGGACCTGACCAGGGAGGGACGCTGATGCGCAGGCCCGCGGACTGGCTGACGCTGCTGGTGCTGCTCGTGGACGCGGTCATCCTCGCGGTGCTGGAGATGTTCTTCCTGCCGCTGCGCTTCGACGGCACGCTGCTGCCCGACCTCGGCGGCTGGCCCTTCCCGGTCACCGTGCTCGTCGCCGCCGTCACCATGCCGTGGCTGGTCGCGCGGGCCGGGGACGCCTCCACCCGCCTGCTGGTCGTCGGCGCGCCGCTGTGGGTGTGGCTGGCCACCATCGGCGTCGTCGGCCTCGCCGGCACCGAGAACCTGGTGCTGTTGGAGGACTGGCGTGGCCTGCTGCTGCTCGCGGCCGGCACGCTGCCCAGCGCGGTCGCGCTCGGCAACGCCCTCGGCAGGCGCACCGCAGCACGGCGCGGGAACCTGCCTGGTCAGCGGGCTGGGGCTGCTGGCGGGGGCCAGTGATGTGCGACACGTAGGCGCTTGTGGTGGAACGGGCACTTCCGGTCCGATGGCTGCTATCAGTAGCTTCTGTGCGGAGTGCGCGGATCGAGGCGTGTTGATCGACTTGATCGGCGCTGACCGGCCGGGCCGATTGACCTGGTTGGCAGTGGGGGCACCGGTGCGAAGTTGGCCGGGCCGGCACGAGATACTGAAGACCGCCACGTAGCCTGGCGCTTGCGTGGCAGCAACGGCATAAGGAAGCAGGAGAACGCAGTGACCTACGTGATCGCCGAGCCCTGCGTCGACGTTCTCGACAAAGCGTGCATCGAGGAATGCCCCGTCGACTGCATCTACGAGGGCGACCGGATGTTGTACATCCACCCCGACGAGTGCGTCGACTGCGGTGCCTGTGAACCGGTGTGTCCGGTGGAAGCCATCTACTACGAGGACGACGTCCCCGACCAGTGGAAGGAATACACCAAGGCCAACGTCGACTTCTTCGACGAGTTGGGCTCGCCTGGGGGTGCCTCCAAGGTCGGCAAGGTCTCGGCCGACCCGGACCTGATCAAGAACCTGCCGCCGCAGGGCGAATGATCTCAGCGGCCCGGCCCAGCCGAGGAGTCCACGCGGGTCGCACCGGTCTCCGGTCCGCCCGGAGCGCGGTTGCCGCGTGGACTGCTTGGTGGTTGGCATGAGCATGGTTGACCTGCCGGACTTCCCGTGGGACTCGCTGGCGCGGCACAGCCAGCGAGCCAGGGCTCATCCGGACGGCATCGTCGACCTGTCCGTCGGTACCCCGGTCGACCCGGTGCCCGAGCTGATCCAGCAGGCGCTGGGCTCGGTCGCCGACGTCCCCGGCTATCCGACGACGCACGGCACGCCGCAACTGCGGGAGGCCGCGGTCAAGGCGATGGAGCGGCGGTTCGGCGTCACCGGCCTCGATGAGGCCGCTGTGCTGCCCACGATCGGTTCCAAGGAGCTGGTCGCCTGGCTGCCGACGCTGCTCGGCCTCGGTGCCGGCGACCTCGTGGTCATCCCGGAGCTGGCCTACCCGACCTATGAGGTCGGTGCGCGGCTGGCCGGGGCCGAGTTCATCAGGGCCGACGGCCTGACCGCGCTCGGTCCTCGGCGGCCGAAGCTGATCTGGGTGAACTCACCGGCCAACCCGACCGGCCAGGTGCTGCCGGTGGAGCACCTGCGCAAGGTGGTCGACTACGCCCGCGAGTGCGGTGCGGTGCTCGCCTCCGACGAGTGCTACCTGGCCCTGGGCTGGGAGGCCGAACCGGTGTCGGTGCTGCACCCCTCGGTCAGCCAGGGCCGTTTCGACGGCCTGCTCGCCGTGCACTCGCTGTCGAAGTCGGCGAACCTGGCCGGCTACCGGGCCGGTTTCGTCACCGGCGACCCCGATCTCCTCGCGCGACTGCTGAACGTGCGCAAGCATGCCGGCCTGATGATGCCCCGACCGGTACAGGCCGCGGTCACGGCCGCCTTGTCCGACGACGAGCACATCGGCGTGCAGCGCGAGCGCTACGCGCGTCGACGCGCCACGCTGCGCCCCGCGCTGCTGTCGGCCGGATTCACCGTCGAACACTCCGAGGCCGGCCTCTACCTGTGGGCCAGCCGAGGTGAGGACGCGCTGACCACGGTGTCCTGGCTGGCTGAGCGGGGCATCCTGGTCGCGCCGGGCACCTTCTACGGGCCGGCCGGCGACCGCCACGTGCGCGTCGCGCTCACCGCGTCCGACGAGCGGATCGCCGCCGCGGTCGCCCGACTGTCCTGACGGCCTGTTCTTTGACGGCCTGGTCGAGGACGGTCTGGTCTTCGGTGGCTCAGTCGAGGAAGACCTGGTCTTCGGTGGCTCAGTCGAGTTCGTCGGCGCGGCTGTCGAGTTCGCGCCAGGCCAGCGGCCACTTCGCCGCGTGGTCCGCGCGCTGGTTGAGTTCGCGCTCGACGAGGCGGCCGAGGACGATCAGCGCGGGCCCGGACAGCGTTGCCGGCCGCGCCGCGCCGGCTTCGCGCAGCCAGTGCTCCGCGGTCACCGTGTCGTGATGGTCGCCGAGGATCTCCTGAAGGTCCTTGGCCGCGCCGATCAGCCTGCGCAGCGGTTTGCGCAGGCTCCTGCCGCAGCGATCGAACGCGAGTTCGGCCGAGTAGCGCAGGCGTTTGCCGCGAATGCGCAGGGTATGCAGCTGGTCATCGGTGGGCTGCGCGCCGATCGAGGCGACCTCCCTGCGCAGCTTGCGCAGCGGCCGGTCGAGCAGGGCGAGCGGATCGGCCGCCAGCGCGCTGCCCGTCGCTGTTGTCGATTCTGTTGATGGTGTTGATGTTGTGGTGATGCGGACCTGCCTGGCCAGGGCACGCAGGAGCGCGCGGTAGCGGGGCTCGGCCAGGGTCGCCACCAGCTCGGCCCTGCTGGCCACCCGCGAGTCGTGCAGTTCGGCCAGCACCTCGGCCACACCGTCCTGATCGGCCGGTCCCAGCGCCGCCGCCGCGCTCGCCAACCGACCGGACAGCACATCGAGATCGCGGATAACGCCCAGCTCACCACCGAGCCAACCCAGTTCGGCGCGCAGCTCGACCTCGATCGGCCCCAGCTCGTCCGCGCCGAGCCGCAGCGCGACGCGCAGCCGCCGGATCGCGACCCGCATCTGGTGCACGGCCTCCGGGTCGTCGATGTCCTCGACCTGGCGCTGTTGGTCGAGCAGCACCCGCAGCTGAGTGTCCATCGTGGCCACCAGCTGGGTGGCCGGATCGTCCTCCTGGCCTGCGGTTCGTGGTTGCGTGGCCAGCCGCAGCGCCGCCGCGGTGAGCGGGCGGGGGCCTCGGCCGGCCTGCCTTGTGGTGCGGGATGGGACGGCCGTCATCACGACATCATAGGTCGACCTGGCGGAATATCCCGATTGACGGAAACCGGCCAGGTCTGCCCGGCCCGGCTCCTGGCTGATCCCGGCCAGATTTACCTGATTGCAGCGAAGCAACCATTGCGAGATCGCCGGCCGCCCCGCAAGGTGTGGCAATGCCCGCAGCAGACCAGCCCGCCGACCGCAGCGCCCTGCCTGACGTTGCTGGCCTGCCCGATGTCGCCGCGTTGCCCGACGTTGCAGCCCTGCTCGACGTCGCCGTCTCGGAGGCCAATGCCGGGGCGGCCGAGGGCGGGGTGCCGATCGGCGCGGCGCTGTTCGACCGCGACGGTGTGCTGCTCGGTCGCGGGCACAATCGGCGCGTCCAGGACGACGATCCGTCGATGCACGCCGAGACCGCGGCCTTCCGCAACGCGGGGCGCAGGCCGCACTACGCGGACACGATCATGGTCACCACGCTGTCGCCGTGCTGGTACTGCAGCGGCCTGGTCCGCCAGTTCGGCATCGGTGCGGTCGTCATCGGTGAGGCGCGCACCTTCGTCGGCGGGCATGACTGGCTGGCCGAGCACGGTGTGACGATCACGCTGCTGGATGATCAGCGGTGCGTCGAGCTGATGCGCGAGTTCATCACCCGCCGCCCGGACATCTGGTACGAGGACATCGGCCTACCCACCCCCTGACCTGTGATCGGTGTCAACCGAACAGATCCGTGTCGACCGAACCGAGGAGAGGCCATGGCAAGTCCGGTGCCGATCATCGACCTCGCGCCCGCCTTCGCCGGCGGCGCGGGCCGGGCTGAGGTTGCCGCGCGGGTCGACGAGGCGCTGCGCACCGCGGGCTTCCTGCTGGTCACCGGGCACGGGGTCGCCGACGAACTGCGTGCCGAGGTCCGCGAACTGGCCAAGCAGTTCTTCGCGCTGCCCGAAGAGGTCAAGGCACGCTACGCCGTCGAGGTCGGTGGTCGGGGCTGGATTCCGCCCGGCGCCGAGGCCAACGGCTATGCCGAGGGCACCCCGACCCCGCCGGACCTCAAGGAGTCCTACTCGCTGGCCGCGGACGCCCCGACCGGTGACGCCGACATCGACAGGGAGTGGTTCCCGCCGAACGTCTGGCCGACCGAGATCCCGAGAATGCGCGCGGTGGTCGGCGAATACCTGCGGCAGATGCACGCCCTGTCCGACGAGTTGCTCGCCATCTGCGCGGTCGCGCTGGGTTTGCCCGACGATCATTTCGCGGCCTATCTGCGGCATCCGACCTACGGCTTCAACCTCAACTGGTATCCGGCGCTGCGCAGGCTCGCACCGCCGGAACCCGGCCAGTTCCGGATCGGCCCGCACACCGATTTCGGCACGGTTACCGTGCTGGACCGGGAATCCGGGCTCGGCGGCCTGCAGATCTACACGCTGGAGGGCGAATGGGTGGACGCGCCGTTCGATCCGGCGGCCTTCACGGTCAACCTCGGTGACCTGATGGCGCGGTGGACCGGCGACCGCTGGCGCTCCACGAGACACCGGGTGTTGCCGCCGCCGGTCGACGCGCCGGAGGAGGAACTGCTGTCCCTGGTTTTCTTCTACGAGGCCGATCACGACGCCGTCATCGAGTCCTTTCCACCGCCGATCGGGACGAGGAGCTATCCGCCGGTCGTCTGGGGCGATTACCTACGAGCGAAATTGGCGGCGATTTCCGTTGGCTGAGCACACCTCCGAGCCCTCGGGCGGCGCGACCGGCGCGGTGGCCGCCGAACCGGTGCGGCCGGGCGAGTACGGCGAACGGGTCGTCGCGGTCGAACCAGGCGGTGTCGAGTACATCTCGCGGACCGAGCGACACGGCCGACCGTTGCAGCTGCTGTGGACCTGGGCCTCCCCGAACCTGGAGTTCGCCACGGTTCTGGTCGGTGTGATCGCGGTGTCCATCTTCGGGCTGAGTTTCTGGCAGGCCGTGCTCGCGATCGTCATCGGCAACGCGCTCGGTGCGACGGCGCACGGCGTGCTGTCTGCGCGCGGCCCGAGCTACGGGGTGCCGCAGATGGTGCTCAGCAGGGCCGCCTTCGGTTTCTGGGGCAACGTGCTGCCGGCCGGGCTGATGTCGGTCACCGCGGGGATCGGCTGGTTCGCGGTGAACAGCGTCAGCGGCGCCTTCGCGCTCAGCGCGTTGACCGGAATGCCGAAACTGCTCGGCCTTGCCATCATCGTGGTGGTGCAGATCGCGGTCGCGTTCTTCGGGCACAACCTGGTGCAGGCCTTCGAGCGGTACGCGTTCATCTTCCTCGGGGTGATCTTCGCGATCGCGTCGGTGCTGCTGCTGATCAAGGCCCAGCCCGGTGCGCACACCACACCGGTGCCAGGTGGCTTCCTGCTCACCGCGGGCGCGTCCTTCGGCTACGCGGCAGGCTGGAATCCCTATGCCTCCGACTACACCCGCTATCTGCCGGCGGAGGTCAGCAGGCGCGCGGTGGGTGGCTGGGCGGCGGCCGGGGTGTTCATCTCCTGCGTGCTGCTGGAGGTCGTCGGTGCGGCCTCGTTCACCTCGGGCGGTACCTCCTCGGACAATCCGACCGGGGCGTTCACCGGGCAGCTGCCGCACGTACTCGGAGACCTGACCCTGCTGGCCATCGCGCTCGGCGCGGTCTCGGCGAACGTGCTGAACATCTACTCGGGCGCGATGTCCTTCCTGACCATGGGGTTCCGGCTGCCGTTGGCCTTCCGCAGGGCGCTGGTCGCGCTGCTGTTCGGCGCGATCGGGTTTTTCCTTGCCTGGTCGGGACTGTCCGACGCGGCCGGGAAGTACGAGAACTTCCTGTTGATCATCGCCTACTGGATCGGGCCGTGGCTCGGTGTGTTCTTCACCGACCAGTTCCTGCGTCGCGGGCAGCGGGTCGATGGCCTGTTGTACGCGAAGTGGTACCAGAACTGGGCCGGGCCGATCGCGATGCTGGTCGGCATCGGGGTTTCGGTCGTGCTGTTCTCCAACCAGACCGAGTACGTCGGCTTCGTCGTCAAGGCCGTGCCGGGCATCGGTGACATCACCTTCGCGGTCGGCTTCGTGCTGGCGGCTGGGCTGTATGCGCTGCTGCGTCCCTGGCTGGGCGCGCTGCGCACCACGCCGCCGACCGAGAAGTGAGCGGCCGGCCGCGTGGTGGCGTCGGGTGAGCCGGCAGCGCCTGGGGTGCCTCAGGCCGCTGCTTCGACCGCGTCTTTGAGCTGCTGGGCCAGCTCGGCCAGGGTGTAGAAGTAGCGGCCGTGCGTCTCGTGCAGGGTCTCGATGGAGTCCGCGGACAGCACCACGATCTCCATGTCCGCGTACTCTGGCACCTGTTCCAGCGCGAACTGGCGGCGCATGGCATCGGGCGAGTCGGCATAGGTCTCCTGCAGGAGGAGACGACCCTCTTCCCGCTGGTAGACGAGCACCACGTGGATCACGTTGGTCATTTTAGCTCCTCGATGTAGTTCAGCAGGGAGTCAAGTGACCGCGCGATGGTTCGCTGAGCCGTCGATGACTCCGGCAGATGCGGCAGTCGTTCGGTGTTGTCGATCTCCTCGGACAGCAGGTTGAGGCGATCGACCAGCTCCCCGCCACTGATGGAGAGGTCTGGAACCGGCTCGCCGTAACGGAGGCCGCGACCGAGTTTGTCGGCCGCACGCTCGAACAGTTCGGCCCAGCGATGCTGCAACGCAGTGCGGATCTGCACCTCGATGAGGATGCCTTCTCGGCGGACCTCCAGGTGCACCGCGCGATAGCCAGATCTCGGTTCGACTCTTCTATCGATCCACTTGGGTGGCCGGTCCTTGTTCCGGAACAAGGCCGCGATCTTGGTAGCGATCCCGTTCTGCTCCGTCCTGGTCCCATGCACGACAACTCGCAGACCCGCGTAGTCCCGGATCTGGGCGATTGACAGGAGATGAGGTTGGCGGAGCAGCTTTTCCAGCGTTGTCTTCATGGTTTTGACGCGCGGCGCCATGGGCTGCACGTATGGGTGGCCGGTGCACAGACCGACCACCTCTTCATGGGCGCGGTCCAGGACTTCCTTGTAGAACATGCGAAGGTCGGCGAGGGCGTGCAGGTCGGCGGGCGTTTCGGTGCCGGCACGCAGGCGCCCGGTGAGATTCTTGAGCTGATTGGCGGATATCGGTTGGTTCATATGGCGCAAGCTAGCGGTGATCACCGACAGTTCGCAGCCGAATATCCGCAGCTCTCGGCGAGGATCGCGGAAGCGCCGCCGTGAGTGTCCGGAAAGGTCAGTTGCTGTGCAGGACGCTGTTGAGTTCGATGCCGATGCCGTTGCGCTCGCGGACCTCGATGGTGCCGCTGACCGAGTTGCGGATGAACAGCAGGCCCGCTGAACCGGAAAGGTCACGCGCCTTGACGATCCGGCCGTCGGGGAGGGTGACCTTGGTGCCTTCGGTGATGTAGAGGCCCGCCTCGATGACGCAGTCGTCGCCGAGTGAGATGCCGATGCCCGCGTTCGCGCCGAGCAGGCAGCGTTCGCCGATGGTGATGACCTGCTTGCCGCCACCGGAGAGGGTGCCCATGATCGAGGAGCCGCCGCCGATGTCCGAGCCGTCGCCGACCACGACGCCCGCGGTGATCCGGCCCTCGACCATGGAGGTGCCCAGGGTGCCGGCGTTGAAGTTCACGAAGCCCTCGTGCATGACGGTCGTGCCGCTGGCCAGGTGCGCGCCGAGCCGGACGCGGTCCGCGTCGGCGATCCGCACCCCGGTGGGCACCACGTAGTCGACCATCCTGGGAAACTTGTCGATGCCGTACACCGTGACCGGTCCCCGTGCGCGCAGCCGCAGCCGGGTCGACTCGAAGTTCTCCACCGGGCAGGGACCGTGGTTGGTCCACACCACATTGGACAGTAGGCCGAACTGGCCGTCGAGGTTCGCGCCGTGCGGCCGGATCAGTCGGCTGGAGAGCAGGTGCAGGCGCAGGTAGACGTCATGTGCGTCGACCGGCGCCACGCTCAGCGCGCCGATGCTGGTGCGCACCGCGACGACCTCGACGCCACGGGCGAGGTCCTCGCCGAGCAGGTCGGCCGCGACCGAACCGAGTGCGTCGACTGCCTCGACCCGCGTCAGCCGCTCGGTGCCGGTGCTCGCGCCGGTCGAGCCGAGCTTGGGCGCGGGGAACCAGGTGTCCAGCACCACGTCGCCGGCGATGGTGGCCAGGCCGACGCCGTGGGCCGAGGTGGTCGCCGGGTCGTTGCTCGTGAGGCCGCTGTCCTGAGTCACGAGAGGACACGGTAGCCCAGCGCCCGACCGGCGACCAATCCGGACTTATCGGTCCATCTTGTCGGTCGGTCAGGAGCCTGCGGGGAGCTTGTCCAGCGTCTTGTCGACCCCGTCGAGTTCCGCGCCGATCGTCTTGAGCGCCTGTGGGCAGGTCTTCTGCTGGTTGGCGGTGCCGTTGCCGTTGACCGACTCGCAGCGCAGCTGCTGGTAGGTGTTCACCGCGTTCTGCAGGTTGGTCGTCAGGTTGGGCTGGCTGGGCAGTTCGGCGCGTACCGCGTCGACGACGTTGGCGACCTCGGTCACATAGCGACCGCAGTTCTGGTAGATCTGGCTGGCCTGGGTGCTGCGGCAGGGGTCGCCCTGTAGCGCGGGAATCTTGACCAGTAGGTCGCTGACGGAGTCGGTGTAGCCGGGGCCGTTGTTCACGTCTCCTGGCTGGGTGTCCGCGCAACCGGCAAGCGACAGCACCGCAGTGAGTGCGGCGCCGACGATCACCACGCGGCTGACGGTTCGGCGCATGGGGCGACCTTTCTTCAGCGCTACGGGGTGCCCCTTGACGGTAGTCCGCCCCTGGTCAGGCCCTGAAATCGGCCACCGGAGCATCGCATGCCTTGGCGATTATATTCGCACATGATTATATGAGCTGGTAACGCGACAGAAGGGAGCGGACCCACGAACTGGTCGGCATTCCGGGTTGGCACGCCATCCACCAGCGCTACCGCGCTGACCGGCCCCGATGTCGGCGGTCGCGATCCCGGTACGGTGGGCGATCGTGACCGGTTTTCTGGATCTGACCATCGACCCGATCGAACTCACCGCCGCGCTGGTGGACTTCCCGAGCGTGTCCGGTGACGAGCAGGGCCTCGCCGACGCGGTGGCCGAGGCGCTCGGCCGGCAGGCGCCGCAGTTGGAACTGGCCCGGTCCGGCAATACGGTGCTGGCCCGCACCCGGCTCGGCCGGGCGGCGCGGGTGATCTTCGCCGGTCACCTCGACACCGTGCCGATCAACGACAACCTGCCGCACCGCAGGACCGGTTCCGGCGCGGACCTCGTGCTGCACGGCTGCGGCACGGTGGACATGAAGAGCGGCGACGCGGTCGCCCTGCACCTTGCCGCGACGCTGCCGACGCCCGCCTACGACCTGACCTTCGTCTTCTACGACTGCGAGGAGATCGAGGCCGCCCGCAACGGCCTCGGCCGGATCGAACGGGAGCTGCCGGACTGGCTGGTCGGCGACCTCGCCATCGTCGGCGAACCGTCCAATGTGGGCATCGAGGCGGGTTGCCAGGGCACCATGCGGGTCGAGGTACGGACCGAGGGGCAGCGGGCGCACACCGCACGTGCCTGGATGGGCCGCAACGCGATCCACGCGATGGGCGAGGTGCTGCGCAGGCTGGAGGAGTATCAACCGCGCAGTGTGGACATCGACGGCTGCACGTACCGGGAAGGCCTACAGGCGGTGCGGATCGGCGGCGGGGTGGCCGGCAACGTGGTGCCGGACGAGTGCCTGCTCGCCGTCAACCACCGGTTCGCGCCCGACCGGAGTCCCGAACAGGCGCAGGCGCATCTGCGTGAGGTGTTCGCCGGGTTCGAGGTGACCCTGCGCGACTGTGCGCCGGCCGCGCTGCCCGGACTTTCCGCGCCGCTGGCCAAACAGCTGATCGCCTCGACCGGTGCCAAGCCCGTCGCGAAGCTCGGTTGGACGGATGTGTCCCGGTTCGCCGCACTCGGACTGCCCGCGGTGAACTTCGGTCCCGGCGACCCGACTCTTGCCCACACCAGGCAGGAGAACGTCCCCGCCGAGCAGATCACCCGGTATGCCCGGTTGTTCGAGGCCTTTCTGCGCGGCTGAGGGCGGGCGGGGAGACCAGGGAAACTTCACGCCATATCCGCGCTTGGTAATGGCTACCTCACGTTAACAGTCAAGCGTGGCGGCATTCGCCTTCTGCTGTTTGGCTCCACTCGGCGTTGTCCAGCGGAAGGGGCCAGTCAACATGGTCGAGTCGGGTTCGGGTTTCAATCGTCGTCGGTTCATCGGTGGTGTCGCCGGTGCGGCCGCGGCGGGCAGTGTGCTCAGTGGGTTGCCGAGCGGGATGGCCGAGGCCCTCACCCAGCCGCGCAAGCGGGGCAAGCTGGATGACGTCGAGCACGTGGTCATCCTGATGCAGGAGAACCGCTCCTTCGACCACTACTTCGGCTCGATGCGCGGGGTTCGCGGCTTCGGTGACACGACCGCGATCAACCTGCCGACCGGCAGAAGCGTCTTCCACCAGCCGGACGCCACGCGGACCGACGGCGGCTACCTGCTGCCCTTCCACGTCGACACCACCAAAGTGGACGGTCAGGATCTCGGTGACCTCGACCACAGCTGGCAGCCGACGCACAACGCCTGGGACGACGGCGCCTACGACGCCTGGATTCCGAACAAGTCCGAGCTGACCATGGGCTACTTCACCGATGCCGACATCCCGTTCCAGCGGGCGCTGTCGAGCGCGTTCACCATCTGCGACCACTACTTCTGTTCGATCCAGGGACCGACGACGCCCAACCGGCTCTACCACTGGACCGGCACGATCGACGCGGCCGGCCGCTTCGGCGGCCCGATCAACTACAACCCCGCGGACTACCTGCCCGTGCTGTCCTGGCCGACCTACCCCGAGCGGCTGCAGGATGCCGGGATCTCCTGGCAGATCTTCGCCAACAAGGAGGTCGGCGACGGCACCGACGGTTGGGTCGGTGACTACGGCGACAACCCGCTGTGGCTGTTCAAGGCCTACCACGACGCGCTGGCCAGCTCGGACCCTGCGCAGCAGCAGCTGGCCGCGCGGGCCAACGTGATCAAGGAATGGCTGCCCGACTCCGGCCTCGGCATGGACCCCGAGCATGTGCTCGCCGACTTCATCGGCGCCTGCAAGGCCGGGAACCTGCCGAAGGTGTCCTGGATCGTGGCGCCCTACCGCTGGTGCGAGCACCCGGCGGCGCGGCCGGTCGACGGCGCGGTGTACGTGAACACCGTACTGAAAGCCTTGTGGGGCAACGAGAAGCTGTGGGACAACACGGTCGTGTTCGCCAACTTCGATGAGAACGACGGCTTCTTCGACCACGTCGTGCCGCCCACCGCGCCGGCCGGCACCGAGGACGAGTACGTCGACGGCCTGCCGATCGGCCTCGGGCCTCGGGTGCCGATGACGGTGATCTCGCCGTGGAGCCGGGGTGGTTGGGTGAACTCGCAGGTCTTCGACCACACCTCGGTGATCCGCTTCCTCGAACAGTGGACCGGGGTGCGGGAGCCGAACATCTCGGCCTGGCGCCGGTCCATCTGCGGCGACCTGACCAGCTGCTTCGACTTCTCCGCGTGGAACCCCGGCATTCCGCTGCTGCCGGACACCGCCGCGTTGCAGCGGGAGGCGGACAGCACGCAGTCGAAGCTGCCGACGCCGACCCCACCCGCCGAGGGCGCGCAGCGCGACCCACAGCAGGAGCCGGGTGACCGGCCCGCCCGGCCGATCCCGTACCAGCCGGTGGCCAACGCGCAGGTCAGCGCCGGCACGCTGACAGTGCTGATGGCCAACTCCGGTGCTGCCGCCGTGCAGTTGCAGGTGTACCCGACCGGTTCGGCACCGGTACGGCAGCACGTGCCGGCGGGCGGCAGCGAGGCGGTGGCCCTGCCGATCAGCGGCGGCTACCAGATCGCGGTGCACGGCCCCAACCGGTTCCTGCGGGTGTTCAACGGCACCGGCGCCGGGCTCGGCGTCGAGGTCGCCGCGACGGTGGTGGGCAGTACCAGCCATCCGCGCCTGCGGCTGTCGATCAGCAACGGCGGTTCGGCACCCGCCACGGTCCGGTTGCGTGGCCAGGGCCAGCTCGGCGCGGCCGGTACGGTGCGCGTTGCGGCCGGTGCGACGTTGACCGAGGACCTCGATGTCGTTGCCACCGGCCAGGGTTGGTACGACGTGTCGGCGACGGTGGACGGGGAGGCGACCTTCCTGCGTCGCTTCGTCGGGCACCTGGAATATGGCGCGGACAGTGTCACCGGCTGAGCTGTCCAGGCCGTGCGGGTTGCCGTCACGGCGCGCGCCTAGACTCGCGCCGTGACGGCACCACAACCCTCGGGCAACAGCAACGGGCAGCAGGATCGAGAGCAGCAGGATCGGCGGCAGGAGCGCCCACCGGAGCGCCAGCGCGGTCCGGTGACGTTGCGCGGATCGCGGATGACCGAGGCCACCACGACCGATCAGCGGCTGCTCGACTCGCGCGGGCCGACCGACTGGGTGCACACCGATCCGTGGCGGGTGCTGCGGATTCAGGCCGAGTTCGTCGAGGGCTTCGGCGCGCTGGCCGAGGTACCGAAGGCGGTCACCGTGTTCGGGTCCGCGCGGACCAAGCGCGACCACCCCGAGTACGAACTCGGCCGCGAACTCGGTGCCGCGCTCGCCACTGCGGGATATGCGGTGATCACCGGTGGCGGACCTGGCGCGATGGAGGCGGTCAACCGGGGCTGTTCGGAGGCCGGCGGGTTGTCCGTCGGGCTCGGCATCGAGCTGCCGTTCGAGCAGGGCCTGAACCCGTGGGTCGATCTCGGGGTGAACTTCCGGTACTTCTTCGTGCGCAAGACGATGTTCATGAAGTACGCGCAGGCGTTCATCTGCCTGCCCGGCGGCTTCGGCACCCTCGACGAGCTGTTCGAGTCGCTGACGCTGGTGCAGACGAAGAAGGTCACCAAGTTCCCGGTCGTGCTGTTCGGCAAGTCCTACTGGGGCGGGTTGTACGGCTGGCTGCGCGAGCAGGTCCTCGCCGGCGGGAAGCTGTCGGAGAAGGATCTCGACCTGCTGCACCTCACCGACGACATCGACGACGCGGTGCGGGTCGTCGAGGACTCCTATGCGGCGTGGACCAAGGCCCACTGAGCGTGGCCCACTGAGCTGGGCGCGCTGATCCTGGCCCCTGATCCGGGCACTTGGTCCAGGCGCGCCGATCCGGGGCGAGCTGGTTCGGGGGACCGGGCGGCCTGGCTGCGCACAGGGACGACGCGGCTGCGTATGAGGTCGGCCCGGCTGCGCGTACGGACGACACGCGAATCGGCTCCCTGGCAAAGCCGCAAAACCTAGATCAACAACCGGTAGAATTAAATTTCGGGGGTCCCCCTTACGCGAAGGGACGACGCGCGGAGGGGGTTGCGGCAACCTCTTCGGCGTGTCGTCCGTTCACTTCGCGTGCCGCAGACCGAGTACCGCGTGCCGGTAGGTCAGCGAGGCGGTCGTCGCCGTTCCCGTCGACCTGGCATTGCGTTCTCGTCGACCTGGCATTGCGCGAGTTGGGCAGGCCGAGCCGGCCGATGAGCAGCGCGATCCACTGAGGTCAGGGCGATCGCGGTCAGTCCGACCTCGATCGGACCGCCGCTGGAGAATTGTGCGAGTTCTGTGTGAGTCCGCGTGGGTCGGTCACCGGCAGGGTGAGTCGGACCCGTAGGCCGTGTGGTGGGTTGGGCTCGGCCGTCACGGTTCCGTTGTGGACGGTGATGATCTGGGTGACGATGGACAGGCCGAGGCCGGAACCGGGGCGCGTGGTGCTGGTGTCGGCGCGGTAGAACCGGTCGAAGATGCGCGGCAGCCTCTCGGCCGGCACGCCGGGGCCGGTGTCGCTGACCTCGATCTGGATCATGTCACGGTGCGCGCGCAGCGTCACCGTGGCCATGGCCCCGGCCGGGGTGTGGGCGAGCACATTGACCAGCAGGTTGTCCACCGCCCGGCGCAGCAACTCCGCGTCGCCGACGGTGACCACTCCGGTGGTGATCGCGGTGTGCCATACGTGGTCGGGTGCGGCGACCTGGATCCGTTCGACGCAGCCGGCGAGGAGTGCGGTCAGGTCGATCGGGTCGCGGTGTTGGTCGAGGCGGGCGAGCCGGAGCATGTCGTCCACCAGTCCGCTCATCCGCCGTGCTTCCAGGGCGATGCGCCGCATCACCTCGTCCACCTGTGCCGGCTCGGGCAGGGCGCCCTGCTGGTACAGCTCGGCGTTGGCGCGTAGCGAGGCCAAGGGGTGCGCAGTTCGTGGCTGGCGTCGGCGAAGAACCGGCGCATCAGTTCCTGGCCGGTCTCTCGTTCGTGTACGGATGTTTCGATGCGTGTCAGCATTCCGTTCAGCGCCGAACCGAGCCGGCCGACCTCGCTGCGTGGTCCTGTGGGGTGACTCGGTCGGTGAGGTCGCCCGCGGTGATCCTGTCGGCCTGCGCGGCCATGGTCTCGATGGGCCGCAACCCGCGCCGTAGTGACCAGAACACGCCCAACCCGATGAGCAGCACAGCGGCGGCCGAGCCGATCAGCACGATCAACCACAGCCGGCCTACCGTCTGGTCGACGTCGTCCAGGCTGGTACTGATCACCAGTGTGCCGCTCGCCGCGCGGATGGCCACCGAACGCAACGGGTCCCCGTCGTAGGACACATCGTCCTGCGCCTGCCCGTTCACGCAGGCGCAGCCGACCGGGCACCAGCCGCTGGAACGGCCGCAGCACCCGCCGGACGGCACGGTCACGACTTATCAGCGGCTTCCCGGTCATCGTCGCGAGGCAACCGCAGGCTGTAGCCGACACCACGCTGGGTATGAATCAGATCCACCCCGAACCGCACCAGCTTCCGACGCAGATACGCGATATACGTCGACACCACCGTGCTCGTCCCGCCAAAATCGTAATCCCACACATGATCCAACAACTGCGCACGAGTCAACACCCGACCCGGATTCAACAACAGAAAACGCAACAACCGAAACTCCGTCGGCGACAAATCCAGCACCCGCCCACCACGCCGCACCACATAGCTGTCCTGATCCAACTCCAGATCAGCAAACGCCAACACCGACCCACCCTCCACCGGCCGCACCCGACGCAACACCGACCGAACACGCGCCGCCAACTCCTCCAAACCAAACGGCTTGGTCAGATAGTCACCACCACCGATAGTCAACCCCGTGACCTTGTCCGCCTCCGTATCCCTCGTCCGCCTCCGTATCCCTCGCCGTCAAAAAAATCACCGGCACCCGACAACCATCCCGCCGCCACCGCCGCACCACCTCGAACCCATCCATATCCGGCAACATCACATCCAACACCACCAGATCCACCGGCCGATCCCGAATCACACCCAACGCCTCCGCACCCGTCCCACCCGTCACCACCTCAAAACCAAGAAACCGCAACGACGCCGCCACCGCATCCCGCAAGAACGGCTCGTCATCCACCACCAACAACCGACCCGGCGACGGAACAGCCGCCGTCGGCAGGGTCGTGCTTCCCTCCGCGTGAGCAGGACCCGCCCGGTCACCATGATCAGCAGGCAGCCTCGTCGCCGGCTCCTCACCGTCCCGGCCATCCGACCACACCCGCGCCAATCCAGCATGCGAACCGTGTGTGAGTTTCGTGTGGATGACCCGGCACGTGGCTCGGACCGAGCCACGTGCCGGACGTGAGCGGTAACCCGCCGCCCGCTACCTGGCTGGTTACGACCAGGGGCTGGCGCCGTTGAAGTCCGAGGTGAGAGTCGAGTTCACCGAGGACAGCAGGGTGGCGTTGGTGGTGATGATGCCCAGTTCGCGGTTCTCGGTCAGTGAGGCGTTGGAGAAGTTCTCCGAGCCGACGTAGACCGTTGCGTCGGACTTGCCGGCGTCGGCGACGATCGCCTTGGCGTGGATGTAGATCGGGGTCTCGCCGGTGTAGGTGGCGACGTGCGCGCCCGCGCTGGTCAGCGCGTCGAACTCGGAGGCGTAGTCGTTGTCGGTGTTGGTCATGGTGATCTGGACGTCAACACCCTTCTTCGCGGCGCTCTCCAGCGCGCTGACGATCGCGGTGTCGCTCATCTCCTCGTTCTCGACGTTCAGCGAGGTGGTGGCGGAGTTGATCAGGGCCACCAGTTGGGTCTGCGAGTCGGTGGGGCTCCAGACCAGGTTGTCGCCGTCGGTCGGGGTGATCGCGGTGTCGGCGTAGTCGGCGTTGAACACCTTCTCGATCGCGTTCACGTCCAGCGAGTTGGTGTCGATGACCGCGAAGTCCCTGGTGGTCGAGTAGTACCGTGAGGTCAGGTTGCCCGTCATGATCATCGATGAGGTGCCGTCGACGGTGATCGTCTTCTGGTGGGTGGTGCGACCCGCCTTGGCCCACACGGTCGAAACGCCGTTCGCGTTGAGGTAGTTGTAGGCGGTGGTGTTGGAGGACTTCTCCAGGTTCTGGTCCAGAATGACCCTGACCTTCACGCCTTTCTTGGCGGCGGCGACGAGATCCTGCTCGGCGGTGGTGTCGACCAGTTCGTACATGGTCATGTCGAGGGTCTTGGTTGCCGTGCCGATGAAGTTGTACACCGGGGTGTAGGTCTGGTCCGGCTCGGTGATCAGGGTGTACGTCGCGGCCGGCGCCTGGTGGGCGGTGGGAGCGGCGTCGGCGGTGGTGACGGCGGCGCCTGCGACGATCATGCTCAGTACGGCGGGCACGACAAGTAAATGGTGCTTTTTCATTCGAGTGGTCGCTTTCCGTCGATGACAGGGTAAATTTTTTATACCCAGTAAAATCGACATCATCAACGAATGCGTCGTGAATATACGTAAATGCGCAGTTAACAGATCATGTCTATTGTTGAATATTCACAGTTGACATTTTTTAAACAAAATATGACTGTTAAATAAACGTTTCTCCGGACCGTGCGGGTAACGTGAAATCGGCGTGAGGTACCCGCCTGCGACCTCCGGGCCATCCGTGCGGATCGACCTCGCGCGGCCGACGGACAAGGACGGGACAAGGACGGGACAAGGACGGGACGAGGACGGGACGAGGACCGACGGCAAGGACGGGACAAGCCCGGACGGCAAGGACGGATAAGGTCTGTAGCCGTGCGGATCTGTGTGTTCTGTGGCTCGTCAACCGGAAACGGCACGGTGTACGCCGAGGCCGCCACCGCCCTCGGCACGATGCTGGCCCGGCGTGGGATCGGGCTCGTCTACGGCGGCGCCAGTGTGGGCACCATGGGCCTGCTCGCCGATGCGGTGCTCGCTGCGGGTGGCGAGGCCATCGGTGTGATTCCCAGCCAGCTCGCCGACCGGGAAATCGCCCATGTCGGCCTCACCGAACTGCACGTCGTCGCCGACATGCACGAGCGCAAGGCGCGAATGAGCGAACTCGCCGACGGCTTTCTCGCCCTGCCTGGTGGCGCCGGCACACTGGAGGAGCTGTTCGAGGTGTGGACCTGGGCGCAGCTCGGCCTGCACGGCAAGCCGATCGGCCTCGTCGACGTCGAGGGCTACTACCAGCCGCTGCTGCGGTTCGTCGAACACATGGTGACGGCCGGGTTCCTGCGCACGACCTACCGCGACATGATCATGGTCGACCCGAACGCGGGTGTGCTGCTGGACGGATTCGCCGACTACCGGCCACCGAATGACAAATGGGTCGATGGCAATGGGAATGGCAAAGGCAACGATCTGAGCGAAGCGGTTGTCGGTCATGGAAATGGACAATCGGCCGCGGAACCGGTCGACGTGCTGGCCTGGATTCTCGTTCGGGACGGCAAGCTGCTCAACGTTCGGACCACCGGCAAGAAGTTCTTCTACCTGCCCGGCGGCAAGCGTGAACCGGGAGAGAGTGATCCGGTCGGGCTGGCCAGGGAGATCGGCGAGGAACTCGGGGTGCGCATCGACCAGCGCAGCATCCGGTTGTTCGACCTGGTCACCGACGAGGCCGACGGCTTCGCGAACGGGCGATTGGTCCGGATGGCCTGTTATTTCGCGGAGTACGAGGGCGAGCTGACGCCTGGTCGGGAGATCGCCGAACTCGACTGGGTCGGCCTTGACGACGCGTTGCGGTGCGCGCCGGCCGGCCGTCAGGTGCTGAGTCGCCTTGCCGAGCGCGGCCTGCTGAGCTGAAACCTGGCTGCTGAACCCGGCCTGCCGAAACCGCTGAACCCAGCCGCTGAAACCCCGAACTCAGGCGGCGTTCGGGCGCTGGTGGTAGTTGTCGACGTATTCCTGGTCGGACAGTTCCAGGATCGCGTACATGATCTCGTCGGTGACCGAGCGACGGATCGGCGGCGAGTCGGCGAGGCCGTCGTAGCGGCCGAAGGTCAGCGGCTCACCGAAGCGGACCGTGATCCGCCCGCGCAGACTCGGCAGCTTCGCGCCGACCGGCTGGATCTTGTCGGTGCCGATCAACGCCATCGGCACAACGGGCGCGCCGGTGGTCAGGGTCAGCTGCGCGACGCCGGTGTGGCCGCGGTGCAGCTTGCCGTCCAGCGAACGGGTGCCCTCCGGATAGATCCCGAACGCGTTACCCGCGGTGAGTACCTCGGTGGCCACGTCCAATGCGGCCAGTGAGGCCCGGCCGGCGCCGCGCTTGACCGGCACGTGGCCGAGGGCGCCGAGGAACGCGCCGGTGAGGCGCTGGTGCAGTTTGCGGCCCTCGAAGTACTCGGCCTTGGTGAGAAAGCTCACTGGACGGCCGGCGAGCAGCGGGATCAGCACGCTGTCGACCACCGAAAGGTGGTTGCTTGCCAAGATCACCGCCCCGGTGCGAGGCACGTTCTCCAGGCCCTCGATGGTCGGTCGGTAGAGGGCTCTGGCCACCGGAGCAATCATCGACCGCATCACCGCATACAGCACTGCGCGTCCTCCTCAGGGTCCTTCCGAGGGTACCCGGATCGACTCCCGAGTACGAAAGCGAACTGCCTCGATTCAGCGTTGGCTTGCTAACACTCGTTCGGCGTAGTGCCTCCGGTATCACCTGCCGCCTGCCAGTCATGGCACGATCGGTGATCGTGACGGATGCGCTGGGCTTCGGCGCCCGGTCGGTGGCCACCGACCGGGCCCTGGTGGCGCGGGTAGACGTGCTGGTCGTCGACGGTGCGGACACCCCGGACGTCGCCGGTGACCGCCCGGCCGCTCGGGTCCTGCGGGAGCTGGTCTGATGCGGCCGGCGAGCAGCGACTGGTTCGCCCGGCGAACCTGGCAGACTCCACAGTGGAGCGTCGAAGAACTGGTGGAAGCCAAGGGTTCCCGCACGGTCAGCGTTGTGCTGCCGGCGCTGAACGAGCAGGCGACGGTGGCCGGCGTGGTCGGGTCGGTGCTGCCGCTACTGGGGTCCCTTGTGGACGAATGCCTGGTGCTGGACTCCGGCTCGACCGACGACACGGTGGCGGTGGCGCGGGCGGCCGGGGCGCGGGTGGTGCGCAGGTCTGAGGTGCTGGCGGACTGGGAGCCGTTGCCCGGCAAGGGTGAGGTGCTGTGGCGCTCGCTCGCCGCGACCAGCGGTGAGGTGCTGGTCTTCCTCGACTCCGACCTGATCGACCCCGACCCCGGTTTCGTCACCGCGCTGCTCGGGCCGGCGCTGTGTGATCCGCAGGTGCATCTGGTGAAGGGCTTCTATCGGCGGCCGCTGCGGTTGGAGAGCGCCGAGGTCGGTACCGGCGGTGGCCGGGTCACCGAACTGTTGGCCAGACCGTTGTTGGCGGCGCTTCGACCCGAGTTGGCCGGGATCATCCAGCCGCTGGGCGGGGAGTACGCGGTGAGCCGTTGTTTTGCCGAGTCGGTGCCCTTCGCCGCAGGCTACGGGGTCGAGATCGGGCTGCTGCTCGACGCGCACGACCGCTACGGCCTTGCCGGTTTGGCGCAGGTCAACCTCGGGGTGCGCAAGCACCGCAACCGGTCACTGCTGCAGTTGGGCGTGATGAGCCGGCAGATCCTGGGCACCGCGCTGGCCCGCTGTGGCCTCCCGGCCGATGAGGTCGGTGAGGTCGGCGAGGTCGGTGATCCGGCCGCGGCGTTCGTCCAGTTCGTGCAGGTCGACGGGGAGTGGCTGCCGGACGCGACGGACGTGCTGATCAGCGACCGGCCACCGATGCGCGAGGTGCTCGCCGCCCGTAGGCGGTTCTGACCCTCCTCGCCGACGACCTGAGGCCCTGAAGCCGCGGCCCATAGTGCGGGCGAATGCGGCCCCCTTACGTGCCACTTGACATCCGACGTGCCACCATCGCACGCGTGGGCACCGCGCTGATCTATCTCGTCGTCATGATTCTCGTTGCCGCCGTGATCTACCTGCTCGCCTCCGCCGTGTTCGGCCGGGGCGAGGAACTGGCACCACTGCCGCCCGGCGCCTCGCCGACCAGGTTGCCGGCGGGCGAGGTGACCGGCGACGACGTCCGTGCCGTGCGCTTCCAGCCGGTGCTGCGCGGCTACAAGATGTCCGAAGTGGACTGGGTGATGTCGCGGCTGAGCACCGAAGTGGACGAACTGCGCGCTCGCCTTGCCGAACTGGAACCGCGCGACACGGCACGGTCGAACAATGCGGATGAACTGGATGAAAGCGACTCGGCGGAGCGGATGAGTGCCAGTGAGTGACGCGATCGTCGGCGCGGACGGCAAGGGCCGCTGCGGCTGGGCCGGGTCCACCCCGGACTACCTCGCCTACCACGACGAGGAGTGGGGCGTCGCCCTGCACGGCGAGCAGGCGTTGTTCGAGCGGCTGAGCCTTGAGGGGTTCCAGTCCGGGCTGTCCTGGCTGACCATCCTGCGCAAGCGGCCCGCGTTCCGGGCCGGCTTCGCCGAGTTCGACCCGGCCGAGGTCGCCCGGTTCACCGATGTCGATGTGCAGCGGCTGATGGCCGATGCCGGCATCGTGCGCAACCGGGCGAAGATCCTGGCCGCGATCAAGAACGCGCAGGCGGTCGAGGCCCTCGCCGGTGGTCTCGACGAGCTGCTGTGGTCCTTCGCGCCGGCCGACCACGTGCCGCCGAAGAACAACGGCGAGGTCCCGCCGGTCACCCCCGAGTCGACCGCGATGTCCAAGGACCTCAAGCGGCGCGGTTTTGCCTTTGTCGGGCCGACGACCTGCTACGCGATGATGCAGGCCACCGGCATGGTCGACGACCATCTCGTCGACTGCTGGCGATCCGGCCGATAGCCGGGTCGAGTCGGACCACCAGGTCGGTGCGGCAGTGGTTCAGCGGCCGGTGAAGGCCGGCGGGCGCTTGGCGACGAAGGCCTCGACCGCCTCCAGGTGGTCGGCGGTGCCGCCGGCACGCTGCTGGCCCTTGCCCTCGTTGGCCAGCGCCGCCGGCAGGTCCGCGCTGGCCGCGGTGAGCAGCGCGTCCTTGATCGTCGCGTAGGCGGTGGTGGGGCCTGCGGCCATCCGCGCGGCCAGTTCCTGCGCGGTGGCCAGGACCTCCTCGTCCGCGACGACCTCGGTGACCATGCCGATCTCCAGTGCCCGCTGGGCGGTGACCGGCTTGGCCAGCAACATCATCTCCATGGCGCGGCCGTGGCCGATCAACCGGGGCAGCGTCCAGGAGGCGCCGGAGTCCGCGGTGAGCCCGACGTTCGCGAAGGCCATCAGGAACTTCGCCGACGAACCGGCGATCCGCAGGTCACAGGCGTAGGCGAAGGAGGCGCCCGCGCCGGCCGCCGTGCCGTTGACCGCGGCGATGACCGGCTTCGGCATCTCGGTCAGCGCTCGCACGATCGGGTTGTAGTGCTTCTCGACCGTGTCCCACAGCCGGTCCTGTCCGGCCTGCAGCGCGCCGATGTGCTCCTTGAGGTCCTGGCCCGCGCAGAACGCCTTGCCGGCGCCGGTCAGCACGAGCGCCCGCACCGAATCGTCGGCAGCGGCCGACTGCAACGCCGCGACCAGGCCGTTCTTGAGTTCGGTCGTCAGCGAGTTGAACGCGGCCGGCCGGTTGAGGGTCAGCGTGCGCACGCCGTCGACGTCGGCTACCAGCAGAACGGGCTCGGTGGACACTTCTTCCTACCTCCGGATCGACGGTGGCCGGTCTCGGCGGCCGGCCGACCCATTCGACCACGGAAATCCAACGGCTCGGTAACCATCCTGACCAGGCTGCTGCCGGGAGTGATCAAGCACGCGATCATGGTGTCGGTGGACCGTCGTCCGAAATGGATGCCGGCCGCACCCGTGGCACCCCCGCGAAGTCCCTACCGGACACCGGAATTCCGTCGGTGACCGAACGTCGCCGCACGTCACGCGACACGAAAAGATCGGCTCGTTTTCCGTCCGAGGTGTCGATGGGGGAGAATAGCCGCGCAACCGGCGGCTCGGTGGGTGTGTCGACGGGGAAGATCATACGGAGGGAGCACGCTATGGCGGCCATGAAGCCCCGGACCGGCGACGGTCCCCTCGAGGTCACCAAAGAGGGACGCGGCATTGTGATGCGCGTCCCACTCGAGGGTGGGGGTCGGCTCGTCGTTGAGATGTCCGCCGATGAAGCCAGCGCCTTGGGTGATGCGTTGAAGGGTGCCGCTGGCTGATGCGTTCAACCGGCCGCGGGTGCCGTTGCCCCCTCGTCCGTGCCCCGGTTTCCCGGTTTTCCGCCGTGTGAAACCGGGGCTGTAACTTTCCCGGAACTCATCCGGCGCTTTCCCGACCGATGAACCGACCGATGAACCCGGCTGACGAACTCCCTCGCGGGTCCGAGCAGGATCCCCTGAGCGCGATCTCTCCGGCCCGATCTTCCTCATCCGTTTGCTTGCCGCCCCGCTGATCAGGGGCGCTAGGAGGCAGTGTTGCCAGCGCGTACGTCGATCGCTCCGGTGGTGCCCACCCCACTGGCCCGCGTCGAGTTGAGTGATCTCGCCAGGCGCGGCACGCTGCGCGCCGCGGTGATCGCACCGGCCGAGGCCACCGAGGACGCCGGGGAGCGCGAATCGGCCGACGAGGTCTGGTTAGGTCCGGGCGCCGAGGCCCTGCTCGGTGACTGGCAGCCGCCCGCTGAGCTGACCGGTAAGGCCGGCGAGCTGCATCCGGTACCGGCCGGCGCGGTCTCGCGCAGCGCGGCCCGGTCCTGGCTGGTCGGGGTCGGCGCGCGGCGCCCTGTCGACTGGCGGACCGCAGGCGCGGTGCTGGCCAGGGCCGCCGACGAGGCGCTGAGCGCCGAGGCGAGCGCCGCGCAGCGGGTCGTCGAGTTCTCGCTGCCGACCGAGATCACCGCCGAGGAACTGGAGGCGCTCGTACTCGGCCTGTTGCTGGGCGGCTACCGGTTCCGGGTCACCGAGCAGGCCGCCAAGCCCAAGGTGCGTACCGTCCGGCTGCACATCGCCGAGCCGAGCGAACCGTTGCGGGCCGCCCTCCAGCGCGCGACGGTGCTCGCCTCGGCCACCGCGCTCACCCGCGACCTTGCCAACGCTCCCTCCGATCTGAAGGACCCGGCCTGGCTGGCCGACATCGCGAGCAAGGTCGGCGGCGCGGTGACCGGGCTGGCCGTGACCGTCCGGGACGAACACTGGCTGACCGAGCAGCGCTTCGGCGGCATGCTCGCCGTCGGCGGCGGTTCGTCCCGCCCGCCACGACTGATCGAGCTGGCCTGGCGTCCGCGCGGCGCGAAAGGGCCGCATCTGGTGATCGTCGGCAAGGGCATCACCTTCGACACCGGCGGCCTTTCCCTCAAGCGCGGTCCCGGTATGCAGCTGATGCGCACCGACATGGCCGGCGGTGGCGCGGTCATCGCGGCCCTGCGCGCCATCGCAGAACTACAGCTGCCGATCCGGGTCACCGGCCTCGTTCCGGCCGCGGAGAACCACGTGTCCGGTTCGTCCTACCGGCCCGGCGACGTGGTGCGGCACTACGGCGGCCGGACCACCGAGGTGCTCAACACCGACGCCGAGGGGCGGATGGTGCTCGCCGACGGTCTTGCCTACGCGGTCCGAGCGCTCAAGGCCGACGTGCTGGTCGACGTGGCCACCCTGACCGGCGCGATGAAGGTGACCCTCGGGGTGCGCACCGGCGGGCTGTTCGCCAGCACCGACGAACTCGCCGCGCAGGTCAGCGCGGCCGGTGCCGCGGTCGGCGAGGCCTGGTGGCGGATGCCGCTGTTGGACAGCGCCGTCGAGGACATCACCAGCGACATCGCCGACGCCCGGCAGATGGGCCGGGGGCCGCATCCCAGCTCGATCCACGCCGCGCTGTTCCTGCGCGAGTTCACCGCGGGCCTGCCCTGGGCGCACCTCGACATCGCCGGTCCGGCTCGCGCCGACGCCGCGTACGCCGAGGTGACCGCCGGGGCCAGCGGATTCGCCGCACGCACCCTC
Source organism: Pseudonocardiaceae bacterium (assembly GCA_036268955.1). Classification (GTDB taxonomy): domain Bacteria; phylum Actinomycetota; class Actinomycetes; order Mycobacteriales; family Pseudonocardiaceae; genus CAJCJE01. The sequence continues at coordinate 38,744 of DATATE010000089.1, read as the reverse complement.
GTCGCACTGGCCGAATCCGTCGCCGGGTAGGTTTCTTGCCGTCGAAGGGCCTGCCAGCAGTGATGTGGAGAACAACCGTGGACAGAACTGACGAACAGGATCGGCCCTGCGCCGGAGCGCGAGTGCTGGTGACCGGTGGCTGCGGCTTCGTCGGCAGGGCCGTCGTCGCGGAGTTTCGCCGGCTCGGCGCCGAGATCACCGTTGTCGACCAGCGGCCCTTCCCCGATGACGCGGTGCGCAGTGTCGTCGGCGACCTGACCAGCCCCGAGCTGCGCGAGGCCGCGATGACCCCTGACGTCACCGGGGTCGTGCACCTGGCCGCGATCACCTCGGTGCTGCGCTCCGCCGAGCAGCCCGCCGAGACGTTCACCATGAACGTCGAGGTCACCCAGGGCCTGCTGGAACTGGCCCGGCTGCGCGGCATCAACCGGTTCATCCTCGGTTCGACGAACGCGGTGGTCGGCAACGTGGGCACGGCGACCATCACCGAGGACATCCCGTTGCGCCCGCTGACTCCGTACGGGGCGACGAAGGCCGCCTGCGAGATGTTGTTGTCCGGCTATGCCGGCGCGTACGGGCTGACCACGACGGCGCTGCGGTTCACCAACATCTACGGCCCCGGTATGGAGGCCAAGGACAGCTTCGTGCCGCGGCTGATGCGCGCCGCGCTTGCCGGCACCGGCGTGCAGGTCTACGGCGACGGCAAGCAGGTCCGCGACCTGGTCCACGTGCAGGACATCGTCGCCGGCATCACCGCGGCCTGGCAGCGCGAGTTCACCGGCACCGCGATCATCGGCGGCGGCAGGTCGGTCAGCGTGCTCGACCTGATCGCCGCGGCCCGCGAGGCCACCGGCGCGCCGATCCCGGTCGAGCACATTCCGGCCAAGACCGGCGAGATGCCGGCGGTGATCGTGGACATCAGCAGGGCCCGCGCGGAACTCGGCTACGAGCCGAGCTACTCGCTCACCGACGGCCTGCGCACGGTGTGGGCGGACTTCACCGCCGCTGCCGCCGCGGCGACCGAGGTGGCCGACGCCGGGGACCTGGCGGCTTCTGGTCCCCTTCGGTGAACGGCGACGTCGACGACCAACTGGTGGTCGACGTCGCAAGTGCGGCAGCCGGCGTCGACGGGCCAGGATCTGGCGGGCCGGGATCCGACGACGGCCAGGGCCCGGTGGACGAGCCGGGCCTTGTGGAGGAGCAGGGTCGGCAACGGCCGGCTCCGCGAACGCGGCCGGCGTTCGCGCGGGAGCACTGGGTCTTCCTTGTCGTGCTGGCGGCCGGCGCGGTGCTGCGGATGTTCGCGTTCATCGCGTATCAGCCGGCGATCCTCTACCTCGACTCCTTCCGCTACCTGGCGAACCTGATCGCGCTGGACCCCTCGCAGCTCGACCCGATCGGCTACGACCTCGTGCTGCGGGTGCTGCTGCCCTTCGGCGGCCTGCGCACGGTGACCGGGGTACAGCATCTGGCCGGGCTGCTGCTCGGTTGCGCCGTCTACGCCCTCGCGCTGCGCTACGGGGCGCGTCGCTGGCTGGCCGCGATCGCGGCCGTACCGGTGCTGCTGGACGCCTATCAGGTGCAGATCGAGCAGAACGTGATGTCCGATGTCTGGCTACAGCTGCTGCTGGTGGCCGTGGTCTGGGTGCTGGCCGCCCGAGGGGCACCGACCCCGAAACGGGCCGGTGCGGCCGGGTTGCTGCTGGGCCTCGCGGCGATCATGCGCACCATCGCCATCCCACTCGTGCTGCCGCTGCTGGGCTACCTGATCATCGCGGGCGGCGTGTGGCGCGGTAGGGAGGGCAGGCGGATCATCGCGGTCCGCTCGGTGGCCATGCTGTCCTGCTTCGGGCTGGTGCTGTTCTGCTACGCCGGCTACTTCCACCGGGAGACCGGCGAATGGGGCCTTGACGGCGCCTCGTCCGGGGTGCTGTACGGCCGGACCGCGAACGTCGCCGACTGCCCCGCGCTGCACCTGCCACCGTCCCTGCAACAGCTGTGTCCGACGGAGCCGTTGACCGCCCGCAAGGGCGTCGACTGGTACGCGCACCTGATCGGCGACCCCGGTTTCCCGGCTTTCGTACCCCTGGGCAAGACGGTCGAGGAACTGCAACGCCAGTTCGCCATCCAGGTCATCGAGGCTCAGCCGGGAGCCGTGGCCAAGGCGGTCCTCGGCGACTTCGCCAAGGGCTTCGAACCCGGCCGGACCACCAGCCCCGGCGATGTACCGGTACAGCGCTGGCAGTTTCAGACGTTTTATCCGCTTTGGTCGCTTGATGAGTCTTCCGTCTGGAACATCGCGATGTACTACGGCGGGGTACCGCCGAGCGTGCACAACGATCTGGCCGCGGTGTTGCGGGCCTACCAGCTCGACGGCGGCTACACGCCCGGCCCGCTACAGGCGATCTTCGCCCTTTTGGGGTTGATTGGCGGGTTCGGCTTTGGCAGGCGCCGCAGTGGAATCCGTGCCATGACGCTGTTGACCACGGGATTTGGCCTCGTCATCTTGTTCGCGTCGGCCATGTTCGAGTTCTCATGGAGATATCAGCTTCCTGGCTTAGTCTTGCTGCCGCTAGGAGGTGTGCTCGGGATGACTGTCCTGATGGGACCATTGAAGCGGCCGGCTGCGAAGTCTCGCCGTTCGATGTTGTCGGCATTCCCCGACCAGGCGGACTGGTCGGCGATGACTGACTTCACTGATCGCTACGGTGCTCCGGACTTCGCGCCAGTGCTGGTGGTGATCGCCGCCTACAACGAGGAGGGCGGTATCGGCGGGGTGCTCGACGACCTCCCCAAGGAGTGTTGTGGGCTACCGGTCGACGTGTTGGTGGTGATCGACGGGTGCAGCGATGACACCGCGACGGTCGCGGCCGAACACGGCGCCTATACCTGTGTCGCACCGGCGAACCGGGGTCAGGGTGCGGCACTGCGCCTCGGCTACCAGCTCGCCGCGCTCGGCGGCGCGGAGTACGTGGTCACCACCGATGCCGATGGCCAGTACTGCAACGCCGAGATGCCGATGCTGCTGCGGCCGCTGATCGACGACGAGGCGGACTTCACCACCGGTTCGCGTCGGCTCGGGGTCGCCCCTGGCGACGATCGGGTGCGCTGGCTCGGAGTGCGGGTGTTCGCGACGCTGGCCAGCATCCTGACCGCACGGCGGATCACCGACACCTCGTTCGGTTTCCGCGGCATGCGTACCTCGCTGGCCTGCTCGGTCGAGCTGCGCCAGCCCCAGTACCAGGCCTCCGAGCTGCTGATCAGCGCTCTCGCGGGTGGTGCGCGGCTGCTGGAGCTGCCGATGACCATGCGGGTGCGTTCGGCCGGTACGACGAAGAAGGGCAACAACTTCGTCTACGGCATGAACTACAGCAAGGTGATGACCAGGACCTGGGTCAGGGAGTTCGTGGTCGGTCGGCTCACGCGGCGGCTTCGGCCGATGGTGTCCGCCGGCGCGCCATCAGCCGATCAAGCAGCGCGAACTTGACCAGCACCAGCAGGCCGTAACTGCCGAGGTAGGCGCAGTCGAGAACCAGGCTGCGCTCGCCTCGGCTGGTCAGCAGCGGGTTGATGACCTTGTCGGCCAGCGTCGTCAGCCCGGTCGCCGCGATGCCACCGCCGAAGGTGATCATCAGGTAGGGCAGCAGTTCGCTGAACATGGCGGGACGACCACGGCGGGACCAGGTCCAGTGCCAGTTGATGAGGAACGCCGGAATCGCGCCGGCGATGAACGCGGCGACGGCGGCCTCGGTGGCGTTGGTGTGCAGCCACAGGTACATGGCGGTCAGGGTGGCCTGACTGACAACCGTTGAGACTACCGAGCCGACCGCGAACTGGCTTAGCCTGGCTATCAGTCGCCTGCTGGGTAGCCAGCGGCGGCGACGAGGCGATTCGGCCTCACCGGCAGTAGCGGACGTGCGGGCGGAGGATGGGTAGATGTCAGTGCTCACCACGTTGCCATCCTCCCCGATGACTGTGCGATAGCGAGCGCAGGACCAGGTCTTTAGTCAACTCACAGCTTCGTCCATAAGGTAGACACGGAACGCGACGGTACGTTCCGCAACGTTGAGAAGAAATCTTGGAAGGGGTTTCCCGTGCGCGTCCTCGTACTCGGTGGCGACGGCTATCTCGGCTGGCCGACGGCACTGCACTTGTCCGACGCCGGTCACGAGGTGGCCGTACTGGACAATTTCGCTCGTCGTTCCTACGACCACGAAATGGGCGTGCAGAGCCTGGTCCCGATCGAGCCTTTGCAGGTCCGGCTCGATGCCTGGGCCGAGGTATCCGGCAAGCGACTGCCCTCTTATGTCGGTGATCTGTGCGATGCCGAATTCGTCAACGCAACACTTCGTGAATTCCAGCCCGACTCGATCGTGCATTTCGCCGAACAGCGTTCGGCGCCGTATTCCATGATCGACCGCAAGCATGCGGTGTACACGCAGCAGAACAATGTCGTCGGCACGCTGAACCTGCTGTTCGCGATCGCTGAGATCAACCCGGACATCCACCTGGTCAAGCTGGGCACGATGGGTGAGTACGGGACGCCGAACATCGACATCGAGGAGGGCTGGCTGGAGGTCGAGCACAACGGTCGCAAGGACCGGATGCTCTACCCGAAGAAGCCCGGCTCGTTCTACCACCTCAGCAAGGTGCACGACTCGCACAACATGGAGTTCAGCTGCCGGATCTGGGGCCTGCGGGCGACCGACCTCAACCAGGGCGTCGTCTACGGCCAGGAGACCCCGCAGACGCTGCGTGACCCTCGGCTGGCCACCCGGTTCGACTACGACGCCATCTTCGGCACCGTGCTCAACCGGTTCGTCATCCAGGCCGTGCTCGGCCACCCGCTGACCGTGTACGGCGCGGGCGGACAGACTCGAGGCATGATCGACATTCGGGACACCGCGGAGTGCATCCGGCTGGCCGTCGAGAATCCGGCCGAGCGCGGCGAGTTCCGGGTGTTCAACCAGATCACCGAGTGGATGTCGGTCGCGGAGATCGCCAAGACGGTCGCGAACCTCTCGCCGCGCCCGGTCGAGGTCGAGAACCTGACCAACCCTCGGGTGGAAGAGGTCTCGCACTACTACAACGTGGTGCACACCGGCCTGCCGGCGCTGGGTCTTGAGCCGCACCTGCTGTCGGATACGCTGATCCAGTCGATGTTCCGGCTCGCACAGGAGAACGCGAGCCGGGTCGACCTCGCCGCGATGCGCCCGACGGTGCAGTGGCGTTCCACCGCGAGCAAGCTGCGTTCCTGATCGTTCGTGTTCTCTCGTTCCCCCGGCCCGTTTTCCGCGAGGGCCGGGGGAACGGCTATGTCCGGGGCGTTGTCGGCTGTCGGATCGGGCGCATTGCCTTGCGCAGTGCGAAGTCCCGGAAGGACAGTACCGCCGGGGTCAGTGGCCGGTCGGTGATCCAGGCCAGCCCGATGCCGCGCCCTGCCTTGGGGCGCAACGACAATTCGACGACGTTCGGCGGCAGCACCCACTCGGCCGAGGGCAGGATCGCAACGCCGAGACCGGCGGCCACCAGACCGCGCACGGTGTCGACCTCCTCGCCCTCGAAGGCATGCCGGGGCGTGAAACCGGCCGCCGCGCACAGTTCGTCGGTGAGCTGCCGCAGTCCGAAACCGGCCTTCATCCCGACGAACTGCTCCTTGGCCAGTTCGGCGATCCTGATCCGGCCACGGCCGGCAAGTCGATGCCCGCTGGGCACCGTGACGACCAGTTCCTGCCGGTCGAGTTCGATCGCGGTGAACTCGGGGCCCTCCGGTGGCGGTGAGGTCAGCGCCAGATCGACCGAGCCGGTACGCAGGCGTGCCAACACATCCTCCTTCGAACCCTGCACAAGAGTGAACCGCACGGCGGGATGTTCGGCGCGGAAGGCCCGCAGCAGTTCGGGGATGCGCAGCTCGCCCATGGTGTGCAGGAAGGCGAGGACCACCTCGCCGCGTTCCGGGTCGGCCTCCGCCTCGGCCCGCCGGTAGCCGAGCGCGAGTGCGGCCAGCGCCTCCTCGGCCGCCTCGGCGAGGTGCTCGCCCGCCCTCGTCAACCGGATGCCCCGGCCGTCCCTTGTGATCACCGGGGTGCCGAGTTCGGTGGCCAGCGTGGCCAGCCAGCGGCTGACCGTCGGCTGCGGCACGCCCAGCCTTGCCGCGGCGCGGGTGACGTTGCGTTCCTCGGCGAGCGCGACCAGCAGGGCCAGTCGGGGCGCCAGCGCGTCGGTCAGCGCCCTCAGCGCGTCAGTCTGGTTCGTCACCCGGCCGATAATGCCCGGTCCTGGTGCCGCAGGTCGAGCCGTATCGATTCATCAGTGAATCAATCACCCGATTTTGGTGTATTGGACGAATCAAATGCGGCTACCTAGCGTCGATCCGGTGACCGCTGGAATCCACGCCCGCAGGGCCAGAGCCGATAGCGCAGCCGCCAACGCAACCGGTGCCGAGCGCCGTGCCGTCTCCGGTGCCGTCTCCGGTGCTGGCACCGGTGCGGTCTCCGGTGCCGATCGGCACCAGCGGTCCTCGCCCGGTTTCCGTCGGATCACCCTCGCCCTGTTCGCCGCGGGCCTCGCCACCTTCACCGCGCTGTACTGCGTGCAGGCCCTGCTGCCGTCGCTGGCCACCCAGTTCCACCTCGCGCCGGCAACGGCCAGCCTCGTCGTCTCGGTGTCCACCGCGGCGCTCGCGGTCGGCGTCATCCCGCTCACCGCGCTGTCGGAGGCCCTCGGCAGAACCCCGGTGATGACGGTGTCGCTGTTCGCCGCTGCGGGCCTCGGGGTGCTTGCCGCGTTCAGCCCGAACTTCACGGTGCTACTGGTGATCCGTGGCCTGCAAGGGCTCGCCCTGGCCGGGTTGCAGGCGGTCGCGATGTCCTATCTCGCCGAGGAGCTGCATCGCGGTTCACTCGGGTTCGGTATGGGGCTTTATGTTGCTGGCAACGGAATCGGCGGCATGATCGGCAGGCTGCTCGCCGGTCTCGTCGACGACGTGTCGAACTGGCGGTGGGCCCTGGGGGTCGTCGGCGTCGTCGCGTTGGCCTGCGCGCTGATCTTCCGGTTCTCCATCCTGCCCTCCGCGCATTTCGTGGCGCGGCCACTGCGGGTGCGGCCATTGGCCGCCTCGGTGGGCAAGGCCTTCGCCGACAGCGGTCTGCTGCGGTTGTACGCGGCCGGCTTCCTGCTGATGGGCTGTTTCGTCACCGTGTACAACTATCTCGGTTTCCGTTTGCTCGGACCGGGTTTCGACCTGCCCGAGGTCGTTGTCGGGCTGATTTTCGTGGTGTATCTCGCCGGTTGTCTCGCTTCGGCGTTCGCCGGCAGGCTGGTCGACCGGTTCGGCAGGCCCCGGCTGTTGTGGGTGATGGCGGTGATCACCCTGGTCGGCCTCGCGCTGATGCTGCCGGCCGACCTGGCACTGGTGATCACCGGTCTCGTCATCACGACCGCCGGTTTCTTCGCCGCCCACGCGATCGCCAGTGGCTGGGTCAGCGCCCGCTCAGCCCGGCTCGGTGTGCAGGGTTCTGCGGTCTACCTGTTCTGCTACTACCTCGGCTCCAGCATCGGCGGCTCGGTCGGCGGGCTGTTCTTCACCGGCAGCGGCTGGTCGGGCCTTACCGCCTACACCGGCGCCTTCGTGCTCCTCGTCATCGGCATCGCGCTGGCCCTGCGCCATCTGGCCCCGGTTGCCCTGCCGCAGGCCGTTTCGGCGAAGTCCGCTCAGCCGAGCACCGACTCGTAGACGGCGATGGTCTGCTCGGCGACGGTGCGCCAGGAGAACTCCTCGATCGCCCGCTGCCGGCCTGCCGTCCCCATCGCCGCGGCCCGTTGCGGATCGCCGACCAGTTCGTTGATCGCGGCGGCCAGCCCGGTGCGGTAGGCGAAGGCATCCTGCTCGTCGTAGTGCACCAGCAGGCCGGTCGCGCCCGGTTGCACGACCTCCGGGATGCCGCCGACATCGGAGGCGACCACCGCGGTGCCGCAGGCCATCGCCTCAAGGTTCACGATGCCCAGCGGTTCGTACACCGAGGGGCAGACGAACACCGTCGCATTGCTGAGCAGCTGTCGGACCTCGGCCGGTTGCAGCATCTTCTGGATCCAGAACACGCCGGGCCGGTGCGCGGTCAGCTCGGCGACCGCGAGCTTGGTCTCCTCGGCGATCTCCGGGGTGTCCGGCGCGCCCGCGCACAGCACCAGCTGCGCGTCGGCGTCGATGTCCCGGCCGGCCGCGATCAGGTGGCCGACGCCCTTCTGCCGGGTGATCCGGCCGACGAACACCACCGTCGGTTTGGTCGGGTCGATGCCGTGCTTGCGCAGCACGTCGTTGCTGGTGACCGGGTGGTAGGCGGCGGTGTCGATGCCGTTGCGCACCACGTGCACCCGCTCGGGCGCCAGCGCGGGATAGCAGTCCAGGACATCGGCGCGCATGCCGTTGCTCACCGCGATGATCGCGTCGGCCGCTTCGTAGGCGGTGCGCTCGACCCAGGAGGACAGCTGATAGCCGCCGCCGAGCTGCTCGGCCTTCCACGGCCTGCGCGGTTCCAGTGAGTGCGCGGTGACAACGTGCGGCACGCCGTAGAGCAGTTTCGCCAGGTGCCCGGCCATGTTCGCGTACCAGGTGTGCGAGTGGACCAGGTCCGGCGGCGCCCCGCCGTCCGACAGCGCGGCGGTGATCGCCAGGTCCACCGAGAGCGTGGACAGTGCCGGATTCGCCCGTTCCATCCCGTTGGCCGGCTGGTGGGCGTAGGCATGCGCGTCGAACTCGGTGCGCGGCGCGCCGAAGCAGTGCACGTCCACGTCGACGAGTTCGCGTAGCTGCGGTACGAGCGAACCGACATGGACGCCGGCACCCCCGTACACCTCGGGCGGGTACTCGCGGGTCAACAGGCCGATGCGCACGAGGGATCAGGCTAGTCCCGGTTGTGGTATTCGGGTGGCAACGATCTGGCGGCAGAGTGAACGTCGGCACACCGATCGGTTCCGCCTGCTGGTCGTGCGGCGCCGACGTGGATAAGGTCACACCTGTGAAGGCACAACAGCCTCACGTGCTCGGGATCGTGTTGGCCGGTGGCGAGGGAAAGCGACTTTTCCCGCTGACCGCCGACCGCGCGAAGCCGGCCGTGCCGTTTGGCGGAAACTACCGCCTCGTCGATTTCGTGCTGTCCAACCTCGTCAACGCGGGCTTCCATCAGCTGTGTGTGTTGACGCAGTACAAATCGCATTCCCTGGACAGACACATCTCGACCACCTGGCGACTGTCCAGCGTGCTCGGGCAGTACATCACCCCGGTGCCGGCCCAGCAGCGGCTCGGACCGCGCTGGTACACCGGCAGCGGTGACGCGATCTACCAGTCGCTCAACCTCGTCTACGACGAGGACCCGGACTACATCGTCGTCTTCGGCGCCGACCACGTGTACCGGATGGACCCGGCGCAGATGGTCGCCGCGCACATCGAGTCCGGGGCAGGGGCGACCGTCGCCGGAATTCGGGTGCCGCGCTCGGAGGCCAGCGGCTTCGGCTGCATCGACGCGGACTCCGACGGCCTGATCACCCGGTTCCTGGAAAAGCCCGTTGATCCGCCGCACGTCGCCGACGACCCCGATGTGACCTTCGCCTCAATGGGCAATTACGTGTTCAGCACCGACGTCCTGCTCGGGGCCCTCCGTGAGGACGCCGCCAACCCCGACTCGGCGCACGACATGGGCGGCGACATCATCCCGATGCTCGTCGAGCGCAACCAGGCCTGCGTCTACGACTTCGACGCGAACGAGGTGCCCGGCGCGACCCAGCGCGACCGGGGTTACTGGCGCGACGTCGGCACCCTGGACGCCTACTACGACGCGCACATGGACCTGGTGTCCGTGCAGCCGGTGTTCAACCTCTACAACAAGGCCTGGCCGATCAGGACCGCAGTGCCCCCGCTGCCACCGGCCAAGTTCGTCGCGGGCGGTACGGCGGACGGCTCCATGGTCGGCGCCGGCTCGATCATCTCCGGCTCCTCGGTGCGCGACTCGGTGATCAGCGCGGACGTCGTCGTGGAGACCGGGTCGATCGTCGAGGGCAGCGTGTTGTTACCCGGTGTGCGGGTCGGCAAGGGCGCGGTGGTCCGCAAGGCCATCCTGGACAAGAACGTGGTCGTGCCCGACGGCGCCAGCATCGGCGTCGACCCCGAACTGGACGCCGAGCGCTACACGATCAGCTCCGGCGGCGTCATCGTCCTCGGCAAGGGCATCCGCGCCGAGTAGCTCCCGTCGGGTGCCTCGGATCAGGCTCTGGTCTCTCTGTACCTGGCGGTCCGGGTGATGTTGCGCAACTCAGTTATGCCCAGGTAACGTATCCGATCGGATACGTTACTTCGGGGAGGTGTGTGGAGTGGCTGGAGCCGAGCTACTGCGACGGGTCCGCCGTGCCGCAGGACTGAGCCAGGATGAGCTGGCACACCGTGCGGGCACCTCGCGAACGGCTGTGTCGGCGTATGAACACGGCCACAAGGCACCCTCCCTGGACACCGTGGATCGCCTTGTCGCCAGCGCCGGTTACGAGCTTGACGTGCGGCCTCGGATCGAGTTCGTCAGGGTCACCACCGGTGCGCGAGGTCAGGCCGTGCTGGTCCCCACGCACCTACCGCGGCTTCCCGCCGGGCAAGCGCTCGCGACGGTCGAGTTGCCGTTGAGCCTGAACTGGTCGGAGCCAGGGCGGTTGTTCCGCCTTTCCGATCGCGGTGACCGGGCGCGGGTCTATGAACTCGTCCTGCGTGAGGGCGACGAGGGCGATGTGCTGCGCTACATCGACGGCGCTCTGCTGGTGGACTTGTGGGATCAGCTCGTTCTGCCCCGCGCCCTACGCGGCGCATGGTCACCATTGATCGGGCAGATCCTCGGTGCGGCGGACAAGTCGGGCAGATGATCGGCATGCTCGGCCGCTATCGAGACGTCGATCTCGCACTTGGCAACGTCGACGTCGAAGCCCTGCGCAGGTTCTTTGCCGAATGGGCTGCCGAGCTGCGCGCCGAGTAGCTCCCGCTGACGGGCTGCTCAGGTGAGGCGCTTGGCGGCGACCAGCAGGCCGTCGCCGAGCGGGAGCAGCACCGAGACCAGTCGGTCGTCCTCGCGGACCAGCTTGGCCAGTTCGCGCAGGGCCACGGTCTCCTGGTCGCGGCGGGACGCCTCGTTGACCCGGCCCATGCCGAGCACGTTGTCGAACGCGAGCACCCCGCCCGGCCGCAGCAGCCGGACGCCGTGCTCGTGATAACGCGGGTACTCGGTCTTCGTGGCATCGAAGAACACCAGGTCGTACCCGCCATCGGTGAGCCTCGGCAGCACTTCCAGCGCCTGGCCCATGATCAATCTGGCCCGGCCGGGCGGGACGCCGGCCTCGTTGAAGGAGCGTTTCGCCGACCGCTGGTACTCCGGTTCGATGTCGATCGAGGTGAGCACACCGTCGGTGGCCATCCCGGACAGCAGGCACAGGCCGCTGACCCCGGCCCCGGTTCCGATCTCGACAACCGCCTTGGCCTGCAGTGTTGCCGCCAGGAAGCGCAGCGCGGCGCCGGCACCGGTGCTCACCGGTGGGCAGCCGAGGTCCTGACCGCGCGCACGGGCGGCCACGAGCGGCTCGCTCTCGGCGTGGTAGCCGTCGGCGTACCCGTCGGCATTCTCGTGCGCCGCGGCTGCGGCGGTGTTCCGCGTTTCCGGCGTCACAAGTAGGCAGGTTAGCGTCGTCGGGCCGAAAATAGGCCGGACCTGCCCGGTTAGGCGGGCAACAGTGCTGTCACGACGGACGCCGACAGCCATTTCGCGAGGTATCCGCGCTGCTCGAATGGCGTATCGAGCGCGGTCAGGATGACCGGGGCCGACCTTTGGATTCTCAGGCTGGTCTCAGGCGACTCTCACCGTCGCCACACCAGGTGCAGACATGATCGGTGCATGGCGTAAGGCAGCACCGTTTCGTTCGTCCGAGTCGGTGAACACCGGATTGTGTTCGCGAACACCCGGACCGCGGGAACACCGGAAGCCCGTTCGACGTTGGCCAGTTTCAAAGGGCGGAAGAGCCCAGTGGAGGTGCGGACGCGCCGATGCGTACATCAGCGAGTGTGAGCGGAACCGACCAGGTCGAGGTCGGTGAAGCGACGCTGCCCGCGTCACCCGGCGACGAGGCGGCCAGTTGGACCCCGCCGTCATGGGACGAGATCGTCCGCGAGCATGCCGACCGTGTCTACCGGCTGGCCTACCGCCTCGCCGGCAACCAGCACGACGCCGAGGACCTCACCCAGGAGACCTTCATCAGGGTCTTCCGGTCGCTGTCGTCCTACACGCCCGGCACCTTCGAGGGCTGGCTGCACCGGATCACCACCAACCTGTTCCTCGACATGGCCCGGCGCCGCTCACGGCTGCGCATGGAAGGCCTGCCCGAGGACACCGACCGGCTCGCCGGCGACGGCCCCAGCCCCGAGCAGGTCTACTCCCAGACCCACCTCGACCCGGATCTGCAGGAAGCTCTCGACGAGCTGGCTCCGGAGTTCCGGGCGGCCGTCGTATTGTGTGACGTGGAAGGGCTGTCCTACGAGGAGATCGGCGCCACTCTCGGCGTCAAGCTCGGTACCGTGCGCAGCCGCATCCACCGTGGCCGGCAGGCTTTGCGCGCGTCGTTGGAACGGCGCCGCGAACTGGCCGGCGAAGGTCGAGTTCTGACTGGTCAGTTCGCGGAGGGCTCGGTATGACGCCACTGCTGGACCCGCACGGTGCACTTCGGCCGGCGTGCGCGCCGGGGGGAGGGCATCGATGAGCGAGACACGCTCCTGGAACCTGCCCGAACAGCACCTCATGCCGGACGCGGTGGTCGCGTTCGTCGACGGTGAACTGTCCCCGCTCGCGCGTGACCGCGCCGCCGAGCACATCTCGCACTGCCCGTTCTGCACCACCGAGACGCGCACCCAGCGGCAGGCCCGCTCGGCCGTGCGCGCGGCAGGCGACCCTGGCGCCCCCGCCGGCCTGCTGGCCGCGCTGCGGGCGATCCCGATCGACACCGAACTTCCCGGCGGACCGGACAACCTGGCGATCGGACCGGACGGCCAGCTCGTCGCCATCCAGCGGCCCGAGCGCGTCGCCGGTCTCGGTTCATCGCCGATGATGGGCTCCTCCCAGCCACTGGGCAGCAGCGGTCTTGGCGGCAGCGGCCTCGGCAACGGCAGCAGCGTGCTGCGCCACCACCGGGCACCCGGCGGCCGAAAGGCCGTACAGGGTGCCGGAGTCGTGCTCGGCGGACTGGTGCTCGGCGCGCTGGTCGTCGTCGGTCCGCATGTGCTCGGCGGCAACACCGACGCGCCGAGCGAACCGCCGATCAACGGTGCCGGCCTTGCCAACGCCCGGATCGGTGGCGGCGGTGACGCGCGGGCCAACTATCCGGTCAGTGACCAGGTCGCCGAATCGACACCGGTGACCACCTCGCCGGCCCCTACCTCGACCATCTCGGTGATTCCGGTGGTCAACGCCCAGCACTCCGGCCGCTGAGGCCCGAGCGCGGCGGTCGGCCAGGCCCCTGGCAAGAGGCCCTGAGAAGAGGCCGCAACAGCGACTTCACCCTGGTTGGGGCAAGCTTGGGGTCTGGCTCACAATGATCGACGAACGTGCGCGACCACGGATGAGCGACTGGATAGGGTGGGTCCGAACGGGCCGACTCGCCGGGCTGGCGACGCCACCGGTGAGCAGCATCGACGCGGGGAATCAGTGAACGAGCAGCCAACTTTCCGACCGGAGCAGGACGGGCCTACGCCTGGTGACGGCCTCTCCGACGACCGGCCGAGGCTCGCGCCGCGCCCCATCGAGACCTCGCCGGTCGATCCCGGCCTCGCCGCCGTGTTCGGCCGTCCGGCGGGCGTGCAGAGCGCCTTCGCCCCGCGCACCGGCCCGACGGCCGCCAACGGGCTCACTTCCGTCACCCCGCCGCCCTCCGCCGCGCTGGCCACCGCGTTCAGCAGGCCGGTCGGCAGCGACGAGGTCATCCTGCAACGGCCGCCCGGCCAGACCGGTGGCCTGGACAAGGCGACCGACGCCACCTACTGGACCGGCGACGACGGCCGCGATCCCTGGCGCGACCCCGGTTCCGGGGTCGTGGTCGGCGCGCCCGCCAAGACCGGCACCGGCGAGGCCGACGAGGACAGGGCGGCCAAGCCGACCGGGCCGCTGCTGAGCGTGCCGGAGCTGCTGTTCGGCCGCAGGGTCAAGCCGAGCGCGCTGGTCATCCTGTTGGTCGCCGCGCTGTTGGTCGGTGCGGTCGGTGGCGTCACCGGCTGGGCGCTCGGCAACGGCGGCAGCTCGCTGACCGACGTCGGCGACACCCTCACCCAGTCCAACGCGGGCACCGAACGCGCGCCCGACTCCGTCGCCGGCATCACCGCGCGGGTCGCCCCGGCCGTCGTCTCGCTGGAGGTGCAGGCCGGTACCAGCGGCGACGTCGGCTCCGGTGTCGTCATCGACCCCAAGGGCTACATCCTCACCAACAACCACGTGATCGCGGCGGCCGCCGGTGGCGCCGGCACGATCACCGCGGTGTTCAGCAGCGGCGCGCGGGTGCCGGCCACCATCGTCGGCCGCGATCCCGTCACCGACCTCGCCGTGATCAAGGTCGATGCCACCAACCTCACGGTGATCAAGCTCGGCACCTCCGGTGCGCTCAAGCCCGGCGATCCGGTGATCGCCATCGGCTCCCCGCTGGGCCTCGCCGGCACGGTGACCTCGGGCATCGTCAGCGCACTCAACCGGCCGTTGCTGGTGCCGGGGGAGAACGGTGGCCCCTCGGTCGTCTACGACGCGATCCAGACCGACGCGGCCATCAACCCCGGCAACTCCGGTGGCGCGCTCGTCGACGCGACCGGCGCGCTGGTCGGCATCAACTCGGCGAACCAGACCTTCGGCGGCTCGGACTCCGGCGGCGGTGGCGGCGGCAGCATCGGCCTCGGCTTCGCCATCCCGATCGACCAGGCCATCAAGGTCGCCCAGTCGCTGATCCGCACCGGCACGGTCAAGCACGCCGTCCTCGGGGTGAGCACGAGGGACGTCTCGGCGACCGCCTCGCTCGGCGCGCAGGTCGACAACGTGATCGCGGGCGGCGCGGCAGCCGCGGCCGGCATCGCCGAGGGCGATGTCATCACCAAGTTCGGCGGCCGGTCGATCAGCAGCTCGGTCGAGCTACAGGTCGCGGTCCTCGACGACCAGCCGGGGCAGACGGTCACCGTGCAGTTCGCAAGGCAGGGTCAACAGCACACCGTGCAGGTCACCCTCACGTCAGATTGAGCGGCTATTCTGGGTTCTACTTGGTATGCCGGAGGGACTGACCCAATGCTGGACATCTCCTGGGCGGATTTCCTCGTCCTGATCGTGGCGGGCCTGTTCATTCTCGGTCCCGAGCGGTTGCCCGGCGCGGCTCGGTGGCTCGGCAAGACCGTTCGCCAGGTTCGGGAGTACGCGACCGGTGCCCGCGATCAGTTGCAGTCCGAGCTGGGCCCGGAGTTCGAGGAGCTGCGCAAACCCTTGCAGGACCTCGGCAAGCTACGCAATTTCGACCCCAAGCGCGTCGTCACCCAGCACCTGCTCGACGCGACCGGCGGCTACGACCCCCGCGACGACCTGCGAATCAACGGCAACAACGGTGCCAATGGCAGCAACGGTGCCAACGGGCTCAAGCCCAACGGCTTCAGCGGCGTGACCAACGCCCCGCCCGCCCAGCCGCAGCAGCGCCCGCTCTCACCGGGTGAGCGTCCGCCGTTCGACCCCGACGCCACCTGAGCGCCGCTCCTCGTCCAGCTGACGTGAAACGGGCCCCGAGATCACTCGGGGCCCGTTTCACGTTGTTCGGTAGCGGGTTGCTCGATGATGGTCAGCGACCGGCCGGGCTCACCGACAGCAGCCGTCCGGCGAGGCCACGAGAGCGGGTGGACAGCCGGGTCGCGATGTCCGCGAGCACCACCGAGGCCGGCGCCTGCGGGTCGGCCGCGACGATCGGGTCGCCAGAGTCGCCAAGCTCACGCAGCCTGGGGTCCAGCGGAACCTGACCGAGCAGCGGAACCGGGGTGCCGACGACCTTGCTCAGCGAATCGGCGACCTGCTGGCCACCGCCCGCGCCGAACACCTCCATCCGGCTGCCGTCCGGCAGCGCCAGCCAGGACATGTTCTCCACGACGCCGGCCAACCGCTGCCTGGTCTGCACCGCGATCGCGCCGGCTCGCTCGGCGACCTCGGCCGCTGCCAGCTGCGGGGTGGTGACCACCAGCAGTTCCGCGTTGGGCACCAGCTGCGCGACCGAGATGGCCATGTCCCCGGTGCCCGGCGGCAGGTCGAGCAGCAGGATGTCCAGGTCGCCCCAGAACACGTCGGCCAGGAACTGCTGCAACGCCCTGTGCAGCATCGGGCCACGCCAGACCACCGGCTCGTTGCCCGGCTTGAACATGCCGATCGAGATCACCTTCACCCCGTGCGCCTGCACCGGCATGATCATCTGCTCGACCTTGGTCGGCCGTGCGGTCGTGCCGAGCATCCTGGGCACCGAGTGGCCGTAGATGTCCGCGTCGACGACGCCGACGGACAGGCCGCGGGCGGCCATCGCCACCGCGAGGTTGACCGTCACGCTGGACTTGCCGACCCCGCCCTTGCCGGATGCCACGCAGTACACCCTGGTCAGCGAACCGGGCTTGGCGAAGGGGATCACCGGCTCATCGGTGTCGCCACGCAGTGATTTGCGCAGGTCGGTGCGCTGTTGATCGCTCATCACGTCCAGTTCGACCCGCACCTCGCGCACCCCGGCCAGCGCGTCGACCGCGGCGGTGACGTCCGCGGTGATCTTCTCGCGCAGCGGGCAACCCTGCACCGTCAGGTAGATCGCGACGGTGACAAGGCCGTCCGCGCCGACGGTGACCTCTTTGACCATGCCGAGGTCGGTGATGGGACGCCGGATCTCCGGGTCCTGGACGCCGGCGAGAGCCTTGCGCACGTCATCGGCACTGGGCAGGGTTGCTGGATTGCTCGTCACTGCAGGTAACACCGGCCTTCTGATCCGCCGAGCCGCTGGTGGTGGGTGCGCCGGAGGACGCGCAGCGGCTGTCGTGGCCTTCATGTTACGGGCGCACCCCGGCCCGGTAAGTTACCGGCCGGTCAGATCACTGCTACTTATCGGTTCGGGGTCGGAGCGCTCAACAGCGACCGTGTTCCGTAGCATGCAGGGTTGTGCAACATCCGGGAACAACGCGCCGGCTCAGCCGAACTGAACTGGATGTCTGGCGGTCATTTCTCCGCGCCCACGCGCGGATTATTCGCGCGCTGGAAAGCGAACTGCTCGCCGACCAGCGGCTGTCACTGGCCTCCTACGACGTCCTCGTCCAACTCGCCGAGGCACCACAGCGGCGGTTGCGGATGACCGAACTCGCCGACGCCGTGCTGCTGTCCCGCTCCGGTGTCACCCGCCTGGTCGACCGGTTGGAGCGCGGCGGCCTCGTGATCCGTGCCAGGGTCGACTCCGACGGGCGCGGCGTCGAGGCCGTGCTCACCCAGCACGGCTTCGAACGGCTGCGCGCGGCCTCCGGCACCCACCTCTCCGGCATCGTCACCCATTTCGCCGAGGTGCTCGATGATGAGGACCTCGCGTCCTTCGGCCGCACCTGCGAAATACTCGGCGGTGCCACCGAATCAACCGGCGACGCCGTACTCGGCGAACCAGTTGAGTCCGGAATGGACGGTCTGGACGGTCTGGTCGACGACGAGGGCGCCAACGACCGCACTGGCGGAAGACCGGGCCACGGCCACGCGGACAACGGCAATTCGGAGAACGGCAGCGCGGACAACGGCAGTGCGGACAACGGAAGGGCCGCTGGCCACGGCGGTTCGCGGAGCTGAGCAGGCCTGATCAGCTCTGAGCGGAACCGGACCGCCCAAGGCCCGGTCGAGGTCCGCTCAGCTGGTTTCGCTCGGCTGGTGTTCCGGTTCGTCCTCCCAGCGCGGCGAGTTCCGCACCTGTTCGGCGTCCGGATGGCTGTGCCCCGGCCGATTCCCCCCGGTGGCGGAGTTCGTGCCGGACTTTCGCTTGCGCGGCTTGGTCTCGTCGGCCAACTCCTGGCGCAGCCGGTCGAGTTCGCTGCGCAGGTAGTCGCGGGTGGCGATCTCGCCGACGGCCAACCGCAGCGCGGCCAGCTCGCGGGTCAGGAACTCGGTGTCCGCCTTGGTTTGCGCCGCGCGGGACCGGTCCTCCTCCAGCGTGATCCGGTCCCGGTCGTCCTGCCGGTTCTGCGCGAGCAGGATCAGCGGCGCGGCATAGGCGGCCTGGGTGGAGAAGGCCAGGTTCAGCAGGATGAACGGGTACGGGTCCCAGCGCAGCGACGCGGCGGCCAGGTTCAGCGTGATCCAGACGATCACGAACATCGTCTGCCAGAACAGGAAGGTCCCGGTGCCCATGAACCGGGCCAGCCGCTCGGAGAACCGGCCGAACGCCTCCGGGTCGACATCCAGGGTCAGCCTGCGTGGCGTGCGGGGTTGGTCGAGGCGGCGCCGCGAGAGCAGTTCAGGCATGGTTCGGCTCCTGATCGCTCGTGCCGACTGGCAGTGAGTGCTGGTTGTTGTGCGTTTCGTGCAGGCCCGTCTCCCGCCAGTTCACCGGCAGCAGGTGGTCGAGCACGTCATCTACGGTGACCGCGCCGAGCAGGTGTTCCTGATCGTCCACCACCGGTGCGCAGACCAGGTTGTAGGCGGCGAAGTAGCGGGTCACGTCGGTCAGCGGATCGGTGGGTGCCAACCGGGCCAGGTCGGCGTCCAGTGCCCCGGCGACCAGGTCCGACGGCGGTTCGCGCAGCAGCCGCTGGGTGTGCACGCAGCCGAGATAGCGGCCGGTCGGGGTGGCCGATGGCGGGCGGCAGACGAAGACCATGCTGGCCAGCGCCGGGGTCAGGTCGCCGTTGCGGACCCGCGCCAGCGCCTCGGCGATGGTGGCGTCCGGGGCGAGCACGACCGCCTCCGGGTTCATCAACCCGCCCGCGGTGTCGAAGGA
Organism: Pseudonocardiaceae bacterium; assembly: GCA_036268955.1. Taxonomy (GTDB): domain Bacteria; phylum Actinomycetota; class Actinomycetes; order Mycobacteriales; family Pseudonocardiaceae; genus CAJCJE01. The sequence goes on along the minus strand of DATATE010000089.1, from coordinate 19,724 downwards.
GTACTGCAGCAGCCGCTTGACCGGCGCGGACTCCGCGGGCTCCATCAGCGCCAGCAGCCGGTCCTTCTCCCGTTCCGGCAGTTCGGCGAGCAGGTCGGCGGCGTCGTCCGGGTTCATCGCCTCCAGGATGTCCGCGGCCCTGTCCTCGTCGAGGTGCGACAGGATGTCCTTCTGGTCGTCGTCGGGCAGTTCCTCGATGACGTCGGCCAGTCGCTCGTCGTCCAGCGCGTCCGCGACCTCGTAGCGGCGCTTGACCGGCAGGTCCAGCATGGCGGCGGCCACGTCGGCGGCGCGCATCGAGTCGTAGACCGCGATCAGCTGCTGGGCGCCCTGCGGCTGGGCCTCCAGTTCGGTGATGCCGAGGCCGCTCACGTCCTCCCAGGGCAGGACCTGCACCGAGCTGCGCCGGGCCAGCCGGCCGGTGCGCTCCCGCACGGCCAGCCTGGTGAACAGCCAGTCCCTGGTGCGGCCGCGTTCCATGCCCGCGTCGATCACGGTCGCGGACTTGCCGGAGCCGACGATCGTCACGCGAGCGTCCAGCAGCTGCCCGACGACGAGAACCTCGTTGGTCCGCTGCAGAAAGCGGCGAAGGCTGACCGATCCGGTGGACAGCGTGATCGCGTTGGGCTCGATCGAGTTCACCCGCAGCATCGGCACGAAGATCCGCCGTCGGGTGACCAGTTCGACCACCAGCCCGAGCACCCTCGGAGGCTGCCGGCCGATGCGCAGCATGACTACGATGTCGCGGACCTTGCCGATCGACTCACCATCTGGCCCGAACACCGGCAGTCCGCTCAGTTGGGCAGCGAATACCCTGTTCACGGCGGCCATGTCGCTCAGGCTAGTAGTCGGCTGGCCACTCCGGAAATCGACCCGAGCGCGGTAGCCGCGGGTAGGCGGATGTTCAGCTGCTTCTCACCCGCCGGAAATCAGCCGCTTCCGGAAATCCATGATCGCCACCCGGCCCCGGCGCTCACTGTCCAATTCGGACATCTTGCGTCCGGCTGGAGCGCCCTCGGCGCGGCGCCCCGCCGGTGACCTCGGGCATCGTTCTTGACCGTGTCAGTCGAATGTGAAAGAAGACTCAAGCGAATGGCGGTCCGGCTGGGGACGTGTCACGATCGCGAAAATTGGTTACCCGTCGGTAAACCTAGTAGTTCGGGAGGCCCCTCATGGTCGATCGCCTTCGTCCGCGCCGTTCCTGTCTCGCCGTGCCCGGCAGCAACCCGCGCTTCCTGGAGAAGGCCAAGACCCAGCCCGTCGACCAGGTCTTCCTCGACCTCGAAGACGCCTGCGCGCCGCTGGCCAAGCCCGGTGCGCGCAAGAACATCGTCGCGGCGCTCAACGAGGGCGACTGGGGGAACCGGATCAGGGTGGTGCGGGTCAACGACTGGACCACCGAGTGGACCTACCGCGACGTCACCGAGGTCGTCGAGGGCGCGGGCGCGAACCTGGACTGCATCATGCTGCCGAAGGTGCAGACCCCCGAGCAGGTGCACGCCTTGGACCTGCTGCTCACCCAGATCGAGAAGACCATGGGCTACGAGGTCGGCCGGATCGGCATCGAGGCGCAGATCGAGAACGCGATCGGCCTGATCAACGTCGACGCGATCGCACAGGCCTCGCCGCGAGTGGAAACCATCATCTTCGGCCCTGCCGACTTCATGGCCAGCATCAACATGCGCTCACTGGTCGTCGGCGAGCAGCCGCCCGGCTACGAGGTCGGTGACGCCTATCACTACATCCTGATGCGCATCCTGATGGCCGCCCGCGCCTACGACAAACAGGCCATCGACGGCCCGTACCTGCAGATCCGCGACGTCGAAGGCTTCCGCCGCGTCGCGGGCCGCGCCGCCGCGCTCGGCTACGACGGCAAATGGGTGCTCAACCCCGGCCAGGTCGAGGCCTGCAACGAGATGTTCAGCCCGCGCCAGGAGGACTACGACCACGCCGAGAACATCCTCGACGCCTACGGCTACTTCACCTCCGAAGCCGGCGGCAAGAAGGGCTCGGCCATGCTCGGCGACGAGATGATCGACGAGGCCTCCCGCAAAATGGCCCTGGTGATCGCCGGCAAGGGCCGCGCCGCCGGCATGACCCGCGCCGACCGCTGGAGCGCCCCCGAGGAGTGATCAGGTCTCGCCCGCCGCTCGGCCGTAGCGTGGGCGGTTCGCCAGGCAACACTGTTCTTCGGAGATTTTGTCCTGCTACCGGAAAACGATCGGATTCGGCTCAGGTGGCGGCGGACCGATTGCGAGGCCATCTTCTGGGCCAGTCAGCTTTCCCGAACCTTGACGACTGGTTCTTGCTGCTCGAAGGGGCTCGCCACCGGGCGTAACATCGATGTTCTCAGGGGCCGGGTTTTCGATCCTGGAGCTGGCGATGATGCCTTTTATCGATGCGTTGATCGGGCTGTTCTCCTTTGGCGCCGTGTGTGTCGCGTCCGGCGTCCGGGTGGTCAAGCAGTACGAGCGGGGTCTGGTTTTCCGGTTCGGGCGGGTGGTCAGTGAGCCGCGCAGCCCTGGGCTGGTCTGCATCGTGCCGGTCGTCGACCGGATGCGGAAGGTCAACATGCAGATCATCACGATGCCGGTGCCCGCGCAGGAAGGTATTACCAGGGACAACGTGACGGTCCGGGTGGACGCGGTGGTCTATTTCAACGTGATCGACCCGACGCGCGCCGTTGTCACGGTTCAGGATTACCGGTTCGCGGTCGCTCAGGTCGCGCAGACCTCGCTGCGGTCGATCATCGGCAAGAGTGAGCTGGATGATCTGCTCTCCAACCGGGAACGCCTCAACCAGGGGCTCGAACTGATGATCGACTCGCCGGCTCTTGAATGGGGCGTGCACATCGATCGGGTGGAGATCAAGGATGTCGCGCTGCCGGAAACCATGAAGCGTTCCATGTCCCGGCAGGCCGAAGCGGAGCGGGAACGCCGGGCGCGGGTCATCTCGGCGGACGGTGAACTTCAGGCTTCCTACAAGCTTTCCCAGGCTGCCGCGCAGATGGCGGATACGCCCGCCGCGTTGCAGTTGCGGTTGCTGGAGACCGTCGTCGAGGTCGCCGCCGAGAAGAATTCCACGTTGGTGCTGCCGTTCCCGGTCGAGCTGCTGCGGTTTCTCGAACAGGCACCGAGGAACTCCGCGCAGCAGGCAGTGACCCAGCCGAACACGGCGGTGACCCAGCCGAACACGGCGGTGACCCAGCCGAACACGGCGGTGACCCAGCCGAACACGGCGGTGACCCAGCCGAACACGGCAGTGACCCAGCCGAACACCGCGGTGACCCAGCCGAACACGGCGGTGGCCCAGCCGAACACCGCGGTGACCCAGCCGAACACGGCGGTGGCCCAGCCGAACACCGCACCGGCTCAGCCGAACGTCACCGCGGCGGACCCGAGCGCGGCCATCCCGCAGCCGAACCCGGTTCAGTCGCTGTTGACCACGGCGGTGAACGGGATCAATGCGATCAACGGGGCGAACGGAACCAACGGGACGAACGGCGACAGCACCTCGTCCACCGGCTCAGATGAGGGCGCCGAGCAGGTTGAGCATGGACGTGAACAGCAGCCACATGGTCAGGCCGGTGGCGAGCATGCCGAGTAGTACCGCGACAAGTACGGTATGTCGGGAACCGGGATTGATCTCGCGGACACCGTCGTCCCAGGAATTGCGCTGCTTCGCGGCGAAAAGTGAATCTTGAAGACTGCGCCGACTGCTCATGGATACCCCTGTTGCCGAAGGACAGGACAGGTGCTCGCCATCATCAGCAGTTCGAATGTAAGTGGCTACCCAGCGTCTAAGGTTGCTATGACATAACGCACAGATAACGGCTTGAACTTGCTTGACCTTGCCCCGATCGGGTGATGCTGGGGGCATGAGCAAGCATCGAGAGCGTGAGGAGACCCGGAGACCCCGGTCCATTTTCGGTCGCCGCAAGGAGCGGGACAACCTGTTCGAGCGGAGCTTCCGCGCCTGTGTTCGTTGCGGTGAAGATGTCTACGTGCTGGCGATCGACTGCCGCGGCTGCGGCCAGGTCCTCGAACTACAGGCGAGTTGACCTCCCCTGGCCGCCAACTGGTGGCCGGGCCTGCCATTCCACGTGAGGTCCCTCATAGCGCGAACGGTCGTTAACTCAGGCGAGTACTGCAATACTCATCGGTAACTTTGCCGACTCGCCTCCGTGACGAAGGGGACCGGCCCGGTACGGACCCCTGCCGGGGTCGGAAAGGATTCCGTGATGGCCCGCCTCGCCCAGACCGCCGGACTGACCGACATCCAGCGGGAGATCCTCAGCACGGTCCGCGATTTCGTGGACAAGGAGATCATCCCGAACGCCCAGGCACTCGAACACGCCGACGAGTACCCGGCGGACATCGTCGAGGGCATGAAGGAGATGGGCCTCTTCGGCCTGACGATTCCGGAGGAGTACGGCGGGCTCGGTGAGTCGCTGCTGACCTATGCGCTGGTGGTCGAGCAGATCGCCAGGGGTTGGATGAGCGTCTCCGGCGTGATCAACACGCATTTCATCGTGGCGCACATGATCGCCCGGCACGGCACGAAGGAACAGCGGGAGTACTTCCTGCCGAAGATGGCCACCGGTGAGATTCGCGGGGCCTTCTCGATGTCCGAGCCCGACCTCGGTTCGGATGTCGCGGCGATCAAGACCAAGGCGCGCAGGGACGGCGACGACTACGTCGTCGACGGCGCGAAGATGTGGCTGACCAACGGCGGCAGCTCCACGCTGATCGCGTTGTTGGCGAAAACCGACGAGGGCGCCGAGAAGCCCTACCAGAACCTCACCGCGTTCCTGGTCGAGAAGCCGGCCGGTTTCGGTGAGGTGGCACCGGGTCTGACGATTCCCGGCAAGATCGACAAGATGGGCTACAAGGGCGTCGACACGACGGAAGCGGTGTTCGACGGCTACCGGATCGGCGCCGACCGGGTGCTGGGTGCCGCGCCCGGTAAGGGTTTCGCGTTCATGATGGACGGCGTCGAGGTCGGCAGGGTGAACGTGGCCGCCCGCGCCTGCGGCATCTCCATTCGCGCCTTCGAGCTTGCCGTCGAGTACGCCCAGCAGCGCAGGACGTTCGGCAAGCCCATCGCCGAACACCAGGCGATCGCGTTCAAACTCGCGGAGATGGCCACCAAGGTCGAGGCCGCGCACCTGATGATGGTCAATGCCGCGCGGCTGAAGGACTCCGGTGAGCGCAACGACGTGGAAGCCGGGATGGCCAAGCTGATCGCGAGCGAGTACTGCGCCGAGGTGACCCAGGAGTCCTTCCGCATCCACGGCGGTTACGGCTATTCCAAGGAATACGAGATCGAGCGGTTGATGCGCGAGGCGCCGTTCCTGCTGATCGGCGAGGGCACCAGCGAGATCCAGAAGACCATCATCAGCAGGGGCCTGCTCAAGGAGTACCGCTCACGCGGTTGATCGGCACCAGGGCCGCTGCAACGGGGTCCGCGCCGAATGCCGGCGCGGACCGCCGTTCCCGGACAGTGGTGACCGAAACCGTTGTCCGGGAACGGAGGAGCCGGCCGGCCAGGATGCCGCCCGCCACCAGCGCGGCCAGCACGTAGGCGTTGCCCAGCACCATCTGGATCGGCGTCCAGCGCAGTTCGAGGTCACCGCCTGCCGGCATCATCGGCACGGTGAACCCGGTGAAGATCGCGACGAGGCCGATCAGCGGCGCGAGGGTCGACACCGAGGGGGCGCGCAGTGCGCGGGTGGCGAGCAGGCCGAACAGCGGGACCACCCACACCCAGTGATGCGTCCAGGAGATCGGGCTGATCAGCAGTCCGCAGAACGCCGAGACCAGCAGTGCGCCAAGGTGTTCGCCGCGCCGGTAGAGCGTGCGGGCCATCGGCAGGGCGAGGGCCAGGCACAGCAGGCCCGCCACGATCGACAGGGCGAAGGCCCAGCTCGCATGGTCGGTGAAGCGCTGGATCATCCCGTTGAGCGACTGGTTGCCGGCCCAGGAGGAGCTGGTCGCGCCGTCCCCGCCGAGCAGTTGGGCCCGCCAGTAGCGGAGAGTGTCGGCCGGCATCAGCATGGCGCAGACCACATTGAGCCCGGCGAACGTGCCGAGCGCCCGCGCGGCATCCGCGCGCCGACCGGTCACCAGCAGGTGCAGGACGAAGATCAGCGGGGTCAGTTTGATCGCCGCGGCGAGACCGACCAGGATGCCGCCGCGCCGGGAACGCTTCAGTACCAGCACATCCAGGATGACGAGGGCCATCAGTGCCACGTTCACCTGGCCGAGCCCGAGGCCGCGCCAGACCGGCTCCAGCACCAGCGCTCCGATGCCGGCCACCGGCAGCAGCCAGGTCCGCGAACCGATACCCGACCCCTTCAGGCTGGTGCGCAGTGCCACAGCGAGACCCAGTACGGACGCGACCGCGAGCAGGCCCCAGCCCAGTTGCGCCGGCAGTGCGGCCAGCGGCAGGAAGACCACGGCGGCGACCGGGGGATAGGTGAACGGAAGGCCACCTGACCAGTGCGGCAGGAACCGTAGCGAGCCGTAGAGCGGATCGCCGTGCAGCACGGCCAGCGCGCCCGCCCGGTACACCCCGCTGTCCACCCCGAGCGGCGCACCGAGCCGCCAGGCGGTGACCGCGACGCCGGCCAGCAGCACCGACAACCCGGCGACCACAAGGCGTGCCAGCCGATTCTTCTCCGGCCCACGAGTCTTTAGACCACTGTGGATAGTCGACACCGCGCGTCCCCCGTCACTCCGGCAGCCGGCCGACACACCGGCGAAGTAACTAGGACGTTAGGAATTTTTCCGACGAAGATCGTCGTGCTGGGGAGCTGTCTTCAACCGCGACGCCGGTAGCAGCTGCCCCGCGCCGTACTACCGGGGTATCACTCGCCGGGGACGACAAGTCCCGCTTCGTAGGCGAGCACAACGGCCTGCGCCCGGTCCCGCAGGCCGAGCTTGCCGAACACCCGGCTGACATGGGTCTTCGCGGTCTGCTCGACGATGCTCAACGTCGCCGCGATCTCGGTGTTGGAAAGACCCTTGGCCACCAACCGGAGCACCTCACGCTCGCGGGCGGTCAGCCCGGCCAGCTCCGGTTGGGCGGGCCGGCCGGGATTGTGCCGGCTGAACTCGGCGACGAGGCGCCGGGTCACCGACGGCGCGAACAACGCGTTGCCCGAGGCGACCACCCGGACCGCGTTGACCAGATCGGCCAGTGGCGCGTCCTTGAGCAGGAAACCGCTTGCCCCGCAACGCAACGCGCGATAGACATAGTCGTCGATGTCGAAGGTGGTCAGCATCAGCACCCGTGGCCCCTCGGCCCCGGGACTGTCGGCGAGCAGCTTCTCCGTTGCCGCCAACCCGTCCAGCACCGGCATCCGCACATCCATCAGGATCACGTCGGGGCACAGTTCGCGGGCGGCCAGCACGGCCTGCGCGCCGTCGCCCGCCTCACCGACGACCACCATGTCCGGCTGGGCGGTCAGCACCGCGCGAAAACTCTCCCGCACCATGGTCTGGTCGTCTACGATCAACACGCTGGTCGTCATGCCCGCTCGCCCAATCCGTCATGCAGCGGAAGTACGGCCAGCACGGTGAATCCGCCGTTCTCGTCCGGTCCGGCGGTCAGCTGCCCGTCGAGCATGTTCACCCGCTCCCGCATGCCGAGCAGCCCGTGCCTCGCCGGTCGCTCCTCCTGTTCGGCCCCCGGTGGGTTCGGCGCGTTGCCGGCGGTGTTGGCCACCTCGATGTGCAGTGCGGCATCCGTGGTCCACACCTCGACCCGGACCGCACTGCCGGGGGAGTGCCGGACGGCGTTGCTCAGCGCCTCCTGCACGATCCGGTAGGCGGAAAGGCCAATGCCGGTCGGCAGTTCCTCCGCGACCACGAACATCGAAAGGCTGACCTGGGTGCCGGCCGCCCGCAGCCCGTCGACGAGATCCTTGATCTCCCGAAGGGACGGTTGTGGCGCCATCTCGACCGTCTTGTCCTCCCGCAGTACCCCGAGCAGCCTGCGCATCTCGGTGAGGCCCTCTCGCGCCGTCGTGCACAGCGCGGCGAACTCGGTACGCACGTCCTCGGGGAGGTCGGGGAAGCGGTAGGGCGCGGAATCGGCCCGCAGCGCGAGCATGGACATGTGGTGGGCGACCACATCGTGCAGTTCCCGCGCGATGTAGCCACGTTCCTGTAGCAGCGCGGTGTTGGCCGCCTCCCGAGTTCTGCGGATCCGCTGCTCGTTGGCGACCCGAGCCAGCTGGACCACGTAGCCGACCAGCGCCACCGCACCGGTGAGCAGGGCGGTGGGGAGAATGGTCGACCCGGCATAGGAAAGGAACGAGTCGTCGTACGGCGGTGCCCAGCTGTGCACGCTCGTCGTGATGCCGCCGAAGGTCAGCCCTGCGACGCTGAGCACCCATACCCAGGCCAGTTCGGCCAACCGGTGCTGCTCGGCGACGGAGAACAGCACGATGAGCGTGGTCAGCAACAGCCAGACCGGCACGATGCCCAACCAACTGGGACCGAGATCGAAATCGAGAAAGTACAGGGTCGAGAGCAGCAGGACGAAAACCACCGAGGTCACCACGCTCAGCCGGAAACCGAGCAGTGGACGCCGATAGCAGGCGAGTATCGATGCCACCGCCAGCCCACCGGTGACCATCAGGAACAGGCTCACCGGGGACCACAGGTCGATGTTCCTGAACGCGGTGACCAGGATCCACCCGGTGATCACGACGGCCGCGAGCAGCAGCAGCACGGCCCGCCGGTTCCATCTGCCGCCGGCAGTGGTCGGCCAGGGCGGCAGTATCGGATGGTCGCCTGCCACCACGTCGCGCAGCGCGTGCCCGGCGAGCACCGCGACCCGCCGGGCCCCGATCAGACCGATCGAGACCTGCTTGGCCGGGCTGGAGCCCGATCCGGGGCGGTCCGCTTCCATACCGGCGAACGATACTGGGCGGGGTCGCCGATGGTCCGGTTCCGAGGTCGTGGTCGGGGCCTCGGCCGCCGGGGTGGACCGGCTGTGAACACCACATGGCCGGTCCGGTTCGCGTCGGTTGCCGGCACTTGGCAGGATGGTGTGAAATAAGTGTGCCGGATTGTTTTGTCGACAACGAGGTGATGACGGTGACCAGCTCGTTCTCCGGCGGGAATCCCCGGCTGGGGGTGCCGAGGTTGCCGACCCGGCCGACCGGTTGGCCGGTCGGCTCCTATGACAACTACGAAGAGGCGCAGCGCGCCGTCGACTACCTTGCCGAGAACGACTTCCCGCTGCCGGAGGTCACCATCGTCGGCGTCGATCTGATGCTCGTCGAGCGGGTCACCGGCCGGCTGAGCTGGCGGCGGGTACTGAGCACCGGGGCTGTCTCCGGGGCCTGGTTCGGCTTGTTCGTCGGCCTGCTGCTGAGCTTCTTCGACACCCAGTCCGGGGCGATCGCCCCGGTCGCGGTCGGCCTCGCCGCCGGCATCGTGTTCGGGCTGATCTTCGCCTCGGTCGGCTACGCGTCGACGCGCGGTCGCCGGGACTTCCAGTCCGCCAGCCAACTCGTCGCGGGCCGCTACGACGTGCTCTGCCAGCCGCGCAACGCCGAGAAGGCACGCAACCTGATCGCCAAGCTCTCGATGCGCACTCAGACCAACCCCAGCTGACCCGATCGCCGCCCGGCGCCCCGCAGTCGTTGACCTTCGGTGATCGGAACGCGCGATCATCGTCCCTGATCGGACGCTGATTTTCGTCGGTGGCCCGTGCGATCATGGTCGTGGGTGGGCTGATCGGTATGCGGTGAGTGGTATGCGGTGACCGGTGCGGGGTGATCGTGATGGTCGAATCCAGGGCGATCGGTTGGGAAGCCGCTGCCGATGTCACCGACTGGCGGCTGATCGTCGAATCTCGCGCGCGTCGGGCACGGACCGATCTGGCCATGTTGGACACCGGCTCCGGCACCACTGGGATCGAGGTCGCCAAGGTCGCCGCGCTGGAGTCGCTGGCCATCGTCGACGCGGTGCTGCGCGCCAGGGCGCGGTGGTGGCAGGCGCCGTCGGTGTGGTGGACGGGCTGGCGGATCGAACGCGCCTGGCGGGCCCTGCACGAGGCCGAGGTGTACCTCATCGCGGCAGATCCTCGGCTGGGTGCCCGGCTGCCGGCACTGTGCGAGCGGATCAACCCCTGCCTGCCCGACACCGACCTGCGCCGGATCGCGCTGGCCCGGTTGCGTCCCGAGGAGCCGCCGAGCGCGGCCGACCGGATCGTGGTCACCGACGCGGTACGGGCCGCCTTCGACGCCTCCGACGAGGCGCACGCCGCCGCGCGAGCCCTGCGCAACAAGCTGTTCGTCGCCGCGATGAGTCTCGCGGCGTTCAACGTGCTGCTGGGCATCGTCAGCTCGTGTTGGCCCGCGCTGCTGCCGATGTGCGTCCCCGGCACCGAGAATCCCACCGGCCCGCTGGTGTGTGCGGGCGGCGGGTCGGCTCCTGGGGTCGGGCAGGTGTGGCTGGTGGCGTTGATGGGCGCGGTCGGCGCGGGCATCGCCGCGGTCGTGTTGTTGGTGCGGCGCAGGCCAAGTCTCTCGCCCTACGTGCTCGCCGGCTACCAGGCGTTGATCAAGGTGCTGCTCGGCGCGCTGCTTGCCGTCGTCGGCGTACTGGCCCTCGGCGCGGGCCTCGCCGAGGGTCTCGTCTGGTTGCGCGGCCAGGACGCGATCCTGTTCTGGGCTGTGCTGCTCGGCTACTCCCAACAGGTCGGCACCCGGCTGCTGGACAACTACGCCGACCGGATGCTCAACCGTGTTCGCCCACTGGAGGGTTCGGCAGGCGAATGAGCAACCGCCGCATTCGGCGCTACCGCGCGGTGATCTTGGGCGTATCGGTGTTCTGCCGCCTGCCGACCGTGTACTGACTCACACAACGGTTGCACAGTTTACGGCCGATCAGGCCACACTGTGTCTCACCGACTCGCCGCGGGACGTTCCGGAGCGGTCGGCACAGGTGGTCGGATCAGGAGGCAACGTGCAGTTCGGTCGGTACTACGAAGAGTTCGAGGTTGGGGCGGTCTACAAGCATTGGCCCGGCAAGACGGTCACCGAGTACGACGACCACCTGTTCTGCCTGATCACCATGAACCACCATCCGCTGCACCTCGACGCGCATTACGCGGAGGAGACCACCGACTTCGGCAAGAACGTGGTGGTCGGCAACTACATCTACTCGTTGCTGCTGGGCATGTCCGTCGCCGATGTCTCCGGCAAGGCCATCGCCAACCTGGAGGTCGAGTCGCTGCGGCACATCAAGCCGACCTTCCACGGCGACACGATCTACGGCGAGACCGTGGTACTGGACAAGACCCCGTCGAAGTCCAAGGACGACCGCGGTGTCGTCTACGTGGAAACCAAGGGCTACAAGCAGGACGGCACCGTGGTGTGCGTGTTCCGGCGCAAGGTCATGGTGCCCAAACGCTCCTACGGGCAGACGCGCGGCGGCGAGCAGCCCGGCCGTCCCGAGCCCAAGGAGTGACCGCGATGCACTCCCTGTCGGGCATCTCGGCGGGTGGCCTCGGATGACCGGGGTCGACCTCGCGCGTGAACGGCTGCTGACCTTCGCCAAGCAGGAGGCGGCCGGCGAGTCACCGCTGTATGAGCACCTCGCGCAAGCCGCGGGCGCCGACGACGAGGTCGCCGCGCTGTTGACGGCGGCGGCACCGGAGCAGGCCCGCGCGACGCTGTTCTTCGCCGCGACGCACCGCCTTGTGATCGCCGAACCCACCTCCGAGCTGGCGTACTACTACCCGTCGGTCGGCGGCGACCGCGGCGTCGACGACGGCACCTGGCCGACCTTCCGGGCCTTCGTCCTCGACCGCGCCGAGCGGCTGCGCGAGCTGATCGCCACCAGGGCCACCCAGACCAACGAGGTGCGCAGGGCGGCCCTGCTGTACCCGGCCCTTGTCGCGATCGGCAAGCAGGCAGGCGGTCCGCTCGGCCTGTTGGAGGTCGGTACCAGCGCCGGGCTGCTGCTGGGCGTGGACCGCTACGGCTACCGCTACCAACTGGCCGGCGGCGAGCAGGTCAGCACCGGCCCCGCGAAGGCCGCCCTCGTGCTGACCAGCCAGCTCGGCATCGCCGAGGGTGCCAAGAAGCCGGCGCTGCCGCGCAAGCTCGCCATCGGCGCCAAGCTCGGCCTCGACCCTCGGCCGGTCGACCTCGGCGACGAGGAGCAGCTCGCCTGGTTGGAGGCCTGCATCTGGGCCGACCAGGTGGACCGCATCCGGCTGCTGAACACCGCGGCCCGCGTGCAGGCCGCCGACCCGCCCGAGCTGATCACCGGGGACGCCGTCGAGGACCTCGCCGCCGCTGCGGCCCGGATTCCGACCGAGCTGCCGCTGGTGGTGCTCACCTCGCACGCCCTGCCCTACCTCGACGCAGGCCGGCGCGGTGCGTTCATCGCCGCACTGGCCGAACTCGCGGCCAGCAGGCCGCTGTGGTGGCTGAGCCAGGAGGTCTACGAGACCTGCCTGCACGCCCTGCTGCCGGGCCGGACCGACCTCGCGTTGGCCGAGGCGGGTACCGCGACGCTGGGCCTTGTCCGCTGGACCGACGGCAAGCCGCAGGCGAGGGCGTTGGCCAGGACCGGGATGCACGGCCAGTCCCTGGAGTGGCTGGCCCGCTGACGAGGGCCGGTCGGCCCGCCGGAAAGGTTGGGCCGACCGGCGTGCCCTTCAGCGAGAAGCCGGGTCCCGCACCGCGAGGCCCTCAGCGTGCCGCCGGGAGGGCCTGCCAGCCGCGCAGGGTGTCGGCCAGCAGATCGACGAGGGCCCCGCAGCCGTCCAGCGCGGCGAACGCCGCCGCGTCCACCCAGCGCAGCCCCGAGGCGTCGCTACCGGCCGCCGGGGCGCCGCCGAGAACCGCGCATTCGTAGTCGTAGATGTCGAACATCACACCAGGACCGGTGCTCACCCCGCTCGCAGGCCGTCGACCAGGGCCGGGACGGCGAACCGAGCCGACGAGCCGACCCGCGGCCACCCGCAGCCCGGTCTCCTCGGCGACCTCCCGGATCACCGCCTGTGCGTCGGTCTCGCCCGGCTCGACCCGGCCGCCCGGCAGCGACCAGCGCCAACGCCCTGGCGGATTCGCCCGCCGGATCAGCAACAACCGGCCGTCGGCCGCATGGACCAACGCGCCGACGCACCGCACCACCGTCTCGGCCATGATCACCGAGCGTAGCGAAAACGCGCTCGACACGCTTGCCTTCCCCCAGTACGGTACAAATCTCCCGTTCTGCCGCCGAGTGCGGTACAAAGTTGATGAACAGCCGCTGGCCGGCTGTGGCTTGGTCACCACTAGCGGACGGGGTCTGTTGTCGTGAACCTCAAGAAGCTCCTGGTCTGGGGCGGCATTGCGCTGGCCCTGTTCTTTTTGATCAGTGCGCCCACCCAGGCCTCCGGTCTCGTCACCAACATTCTCGACCTGTTGAAGAACGCTGCCGAGGCTTTGGTCACGTTTGTCCGCTCGCTAGTCTGAGCCGACTGCGGGACACTGTAAGCATGTTCACACCGCGTGATCCGGACGAATACCTGCTGCCGACCGAGCGGCGGGTCATTCGGGTGCGTCGACACTGGGCTTTCGTCGCCTGGGACGTGTTCGAGGCCATCGCGTTGTTGGTTGTCGCGGTGATGATCTCCTATCTGCTCCCGGTCGGTTTCTGGTTGGTGCAGAACATTCTCTGGTACGCGGCGCTGTTGGTGGTGCTGCGCTTCGCCTACGTCGCGGTCGACTGGTGGGTGGAGCGCATCGTGGTCACCGACAAGAGATTCATGCTGACCACCGGGGTGTTCGTCACCAAGGTGGCGATGATGCCGATCGGCAAGGTCACCGACCTCACCTACGAGCGCACCTCACTCGGCCGGATGCTGGGCTACGGCACGCTGATCGTCGAGTCGGCAGGGCAGATCCAGGCGCTCAACCGCGTCGAGTTCCTGCCCCGGCCGGAAGAGGTCTACGACGCCATCTCCGAACTCGTGTTCGGCGACAAGCAGTCGCAGTCCGAGCGGTTCTCGATGATCAAGGCGCAGCGCGCCGCACGCGGCAAGAAGCTCGTTCCCTAGACCGGCCGCGAGGGTCCGGTCCGATGCTCCGGCCGGTCGCATCCGGTAACCGGTCGCATCCGCGCGAGCGATTGGGCTGGTCGGCGCACTGGGCTGGTTCGGTCGCCGAACGCGGTAGGCCACACTGGACCTTGTGCGCATTGACCTCCACACCCATTCCAAGGCGTCGGACGGCACCGACTCGCCTGCCGAACTGCTCAGCGCGGCGGTAGCCGCCGGCCTCGACGTCATCGGACTCACCGATCACGACACGGCCGCCGGTTGGGCGGAGGCGGCGGCTGCTCTGCCGAGCGGTCTGACCTTGGTCCGCGGCGCGGAGCTGTCCTGTAGCTCACCGGATGGCCATGGTGGGCACTGCACCGTGCACCTGCTGGCCTATCTGCACGATCCCGAATCGCCCCCGGTCGCCCACGAGCAGGCGCGGCTACGTGACGAACGGCGCAGGAGGCTCTACACCATGGCCACCCGGATGGCCGCCGACGGTCTGCCGGTCGACCCGGACGAGCTGATGGCCAGCCTGCCGCCCGGTTCCTCGGCGGGCCGCCCGCATCTGGCGCAGGTCCTGGTGCGGGCGGGGGTGGTGAGCAGTGTCACCGAGGCGTTCAACCGCTACCTGGCCGGACGCGGCGCCTACTACGTGCCGAAGACCGACACCCCGGTGGAACGCGCGATCCAGATGATCGCCGACGCGGGTGGGGTCACCGTGCTCGCGCACCCGTTCGCCAGATCGCGCGGCCCGATCGTGACCGCCGAGGTGATCGGCGACCTCGCCGACCTCGGTCTCGCCGGGCTCGAGATCGACCACCCCGACCACGATCCGGCCACCCGCGCCGAGCTGCGCGGGCTGGCCGACGACCTGGAACTGCTGGTCACCGGGTCCAGCGACTACCACGGCAGCAACAAAACCGTCCAGCTCGGCCAGGAGACCACCACCCCGGCCATGCTCGACGCGCTGATCGAGCGCGCCAGCGGCGTGCCGGTCATGATGGGTTGACCTGCCGACGGCATGATCGGTTGACTCGGGCATCGGCGGATGAGGCGGGCCCGGCCGGCCGAGCCGAGATGACCGGACGAATGGGGAAGGTGGGACGGTGAGCGGTTTCTTCAATGTCGAGCTGTTCATCGCGGCGACCATCACCCTGGTCGTGATCATGGACCCGCCCGGCACGATTCCGGTGTTCCTGAGCCTCGTCGGGCGCAAGTCGCAGGCCGCCCGCGCGAAAGCGGCGCGTCAGGGCGTGCTCGTCTCCCTCGGCGTGATCACCCTGTTCGCCGTTGCCGGCGAGGCGATCCTGTCCTACCTCGGCATCGGCATCCCGGCTTTGCAGGGCGCGGGCGGGCTGCTGTTGCTGCTGATCGCCCTCGACCTGCTCACCGGGCGCGGCAGTACCGAACCCGAGGCCGTCGAGGACGTGAACATCGCCCTGGTGCCGCTGGGTACCCCGCTGCTGGCCGGCCCCGGCGCGATCGCCGCGACCATCGTCTACGTCCGGCAGGCCGACGGTCACCTCGGCTCATATGTCGCGCTCGCGTTGGCGATCCTGGTCGTGCACCTGATCCTGTTCGTCTGCCTGCGCTACTCCGGTGTGGTGATCAAGCTGATCAAGGAGAGCGGCATCCTGCTGATGGCCAAGATCGCCGGTCTGCTGCTGGCCGCGATCGCCGTGCAGCTCATCGCCAACGCCGTCAAGGGTTTCATCAGCGGCGCCTCCTGACCGCCCGTTGCCGCCCGCTCCTCGGGGAGGGCTCGCTCGGGAACTGACGGTGCCACTGGCTACGGTGGGACACGTGCAGGGGCAGCTCGGTTTTGACAGCATGCCGCGGAAACTGGTGAAGGTGACGCCGGCGAGGCTGGCTACCTGGAACGACTGTCCGCGCCGGTATCGGATGACCTACCTCGACCGGCCGACGCCGCAGCGCGGTGGGCCGTGGGCGCACAGCACGCTCGGCGCGACGGTGCACAACGCGCTGCGCGCCTACTTCGACCTGCCCGCCGGCAAACGCACGCCGACCTCGGCGGCGAACCTGGTGGTGGCGAACTGGCGCAGCGAGGGTTTCGCCGACCTCGACCAGTCCGCGCGCTACCGGCAGCGGGCCAAGGACTGGGTGAGCGACTACGTCGCCGAGCTGGACACCGACCTCGAACCCATCGGCGTCGAGCGCTGGGTTTCCGCGCCGGTGGGCGGGATCGTCGCCGAGGGCCGGGTCGACCGGATCGACGTTCGCGACGGTGAGCTGGTGATCGTCGACTACAAGACCGGCCGGCACGCGCTGACCGTCGACGACGCGCGCGGTTCCCAGGCGCTGGCACTGTACGCGGTCGCGGCCCGGCGGACGTTACGCCGTCCGTGTCATCGGGTGGAACTGCACCACCTGCCAACCGGATCTGTGCTTGCCTGGACTCATACCGACGAGTCCCTGCGTCGGCAGGTCGACCGCGCGGAACAGACCGCGGAGGAACTGGACGTGGCCCGAGAGACTTTCGCCGCAGGGGGCGGCGCTGATGAAATTTTTCCGCCGAACACCGGGCGGCAGTGCTCCTGGTGCGATTTCCGCCGGCACTGCCCGGAAGGTCAGCAGGCCGCTCCGGAACTGCGGTCCTGGGCAGCTTTGGCGCCATGACCGATGACCGAGTGACCCGGTGGTCGTCGCCGGCCTCGCCCGGCAACCAGGCCGGGGCCACCGATCCCGACCAAGGTCGGCTACCGGGCAACCGGCCGCCGGTCGGGTCGGGACCGGCGCGACCCGCCGCGATCCCGGTGCGCCGCGCGGCGGTCAATCCGGCGCGGTCGCCCGAACCCGACCCGATGGACGCGCACACCACCGAACTGCCGGTGATGACCGACGAGGAGTTCGAGGCGGCCCAGGCAGCCGCCCAGCGCGCCAAGGAGGAACGGGCCGCCGCGGCGCTCGCCGCCGAGCAGGCCGCCGAGGACGCCGCCGCTGCCGAGGCGGTTCGGGCGCCGAGGCGCCGGTCGCTACTGGCCGGTTGCACCGGGGCGCTGACCGCGGCGACGGTGCTCATCGCGCTGATCGCGATCCTCGCGCAGGTGCTCAGCAGCAACCACGGCGAACCCGGCCCCGGTCTGGTCGACGTCGCCGGGCAGACCGTCATCGCGGTGCTCGTGGTGCTGCTGCAGCGAGTGGTGGATCACCGCACCGGCGCCCGCCGGGGTTGGGCCGCGTTCGGCGTCCTGGTGGCGACGCTGGCGTCCTTCGGCGTGTTCTGGTGGGCCTGGCTGTGGCTGTTCTGGTCGGTGTGAACCGGCCCGGCGACGGACCGGTGAACAGGCGTGGCGGCGAACCGGCGCGATGGAGGAGGTCAGGTCTGTAGCCAGGCGCGCCAGGTCGGCAGCAGGGTGGCCAGCAGGCCGGTCGGGTTCTCCACGTTCGGGGAGTGCCGCGCGCCGGGGATGACCGCGAAGTCGGCGTCCAGCCGGTCGGCCATGTCCCGCTGGGAGGCGACCGACCAGGCGTCGTCGGCTTCCCCGCAGACCACGAGGCAGGGGGCAGGTCCGGCGCGCAGCGCGTGCGCGAGCTTGGTCACCCGGTCCGGTTCGTGGCGCAGTCCGTCGGCCATGCCGAGCAGGCCGATCACCGAGGAGCGCAGGAACCGGGTGTGGAGGAACTCCCTGAGTTCGGCGGAGCTGTCCGCCCAGCCCGGTGCCGCCGAGTCCAACTGCTCCCGCATCTGCTGGGCCGCGGCGATTCCGTTGGCGCGCAGTACCGGCTCGCCATGGTCCAGCGCGGCCCGCCGATGTCCGGGCGGCAGCTCACCGGGGCCGGAGTCGAGCAGGGTCAACCCGAGGACCGGGGCGCCGGCCAGCACCGCGCCTCGGGCGACAAGGCCGCCGTAGGAATGGCCGAGCAGCAGGATTCGCTCGCCGGCCGAGGTCAGCCACTCGATCAGTTCGGCGATCGGCTGACCGAGCGCGTCGGGCAGGTACGCGGACTCGTCGTCCGGTCCCGGCGACTCGTACTGGCCGGGCAGGTCGATCGCGATCGCACCGAGGCCGGCGGTCGCGATGGGGTCCAACAGCGGCGCGAAGTCCTCTTTGGACCCGGTGAAACCCGGTAGCAGCAACACGGTCGCGGCAAGTTCCGGCGAGCCTGCGGTGGCCCGCAGTGCCGCGATCGACCCGTATCTGCCGGGCAGGTCGACGCGCGCACCGCCGCACGGCGACAGTTGGGAAGGCGCCTGCACCTCCTCACCTCCTCGCTGGCCGGCAGCACCGACCGTTCATCCGTCCGAAGCCACCCGATACGGGCCCTGTCGACCGAATCTGGTCGGGTCCTGGCGTTCAGCGTAGGGCGGCGAGCACGGAACCGCGCTGTTCAAAGACCATCGGTCCGAGTGTCGCCATCGCTACCGGTCCCCGATAACCGTTTCGGTTGACGCCGATGGTGCCGATCACCGCGCCGCTGGCCACGTCGAGCACCTTGATCGCGTTCGGGACCGGCACCAGGTAGCGGCCGGCGAACGAGGTGCCGGCACCGAGCGTGCCGTTGACGGTCCACAGTGGATGAAAGTCGGTGCTGGACAGCGCGATCGTCGAGGAACCGGTGTACCAGTAGACGCCGTCGGCGTCGCTCCAGCTCGGTACGACCAGCCCGCTCGGATTGCCGGCGAGGTCACTGGCCGGCAGGTTCAGCGGGTAGCTGGCGACCAGGTTGCCGCTCTGGTCGTTGTACACCGACAGCCGGGTCGGATCGGCCTGTACGACCGCCGCGTACTGCGAGGTCATCGCGATCAGCCTGCTGGCGTGTCCGCCGATCACGTTGGTCATCACCACCGACGGCGTGTCGGAGCTGGCCGCGGTGGCCCGGTAGACGGTCAGCCGGTCGCTCGGGTCCTTCGGGCAGCGCTCGATGACCCCGATCAGGCCGAAGGCGACCGCGACCGATCCGTAGGTGCAGCCGGCTCTGGGCTGCACGTTCGGGTTGACGAAGTCCGGCACCGTGCCGTACTCGATGGTCTGCACCATGTCGTAGCGCCAGGTGTCCATCAGCGTCGATCCGCTGGTGGTCACGTAGGTCCCGTCGGAGACCAGCTGGGTGCCCAGCTGCGCGTCGCCGTTGCGCTGCGCGCCGCGCGCCCCGGTGGTGTCGTCGAGTTCGGTGACCTCACTGCAGTTGGTCGACTTGTGATAGACCGCGATGACCTTGCCCCAGGTCTCCGACACCGTGCACAGGCCGAGATCGCGGGTGTAGCGCCAGCGCTGCTGGCCGGTCAGCGGATCGCGGCCGACCACCGAACCGTCCGCGGCGGTCGCGATCGTCGGGCCGGCGACCACCGGTACCGGGGTCGCGGTGCTCGGCGCCTCCCACACCTGGCCGAGCGAGGGCGGGAACACCGTCGGGCCTGCTGGAATCGCGACATTGGCCGGGCCGGTGACCAGGGTGGTGTTGTGGATGTCGCTGCGGTCCCAGAGCACGAAGCTGACCACGAGCACCGCGACCACGATGAACACCGCGACGGCGTAGTCGGCCGGCCGGCGAAACGAGCGGCGTCCGGTCCGCGCCGGCCGCCTTACCGCTGGCCGAGCCTCCGCCGGTTCGCCCGTTTCCTCGGGCGAGTTGTCCAGTTGCTGCACCGTGGTTCCCGATTCCTTGCGGTCGGCCGACGAGAAGTGGGGGGGGGGGGGGGGCCC
>DATATE010000088.1:0-3875 GCA_036268955.1 Pseudonocardiaceae bacterium | reverse complement strand
GAGAAAGACCAGGCCGGTCACGTTCTCCAGGCCGGCGGACGCCTGGGTGATCACGGCGCCTCCGTAGGAATGCCCGACCAGCACGACCGGGCCGTCGATGGCCTTGACCACGTCGCTGACGACGCTGGCGTCGAAGGCGACGCCTCGCAACGGGTTCGGCGGGGCGAGCGCCGTGTGGCCGGCGCTCTCAAGCTCGCGGATCACTCCCGCGAACCCGGATGCGTCGGCGAAGGCGCCGTGGACGAGGACGACGGCAGGACCAGGCACGAGGTTCTCCTCCGGGTTGGAGAGGTGGCTCCAACGACGTTACGTCACCGGACCCGAACGAGTTGGCCCAGGGGTGCGCCGCCCGGCACGTAACCGGTTGTTCTGTACCGCTCAACCGCCATGCGGCCACCACCTGCAAGCGGTACCGAGTCGGCAGGGAGGCCGCCTCAGGGTTGGGTCAAGCGCTTGGCCCGCCACCTGCTTCGCAAGCAACCATCGGCCGCTCGTGCTCCTGGTTCTCAAGGTTCACTCAGCGTGATGCTTTCGAGCGATACAGCCCGACACCGACCTCGGACCAGCCCAGCCCTGATTGAGCGGTCTGCTTGGACGGCACGCCTACACGCTTGTCAATCTTGTGTCACAGCCGCCAGGCGCCTCGTCATGCCTGACCCAATGTGCCCTATGCGGCATAACCGGATGGCCGTGGCAGCGGCGCGGCTGACCGACGGACAGCACGGTTCCGGTCGGCATGGCCGGATTAAGCCTTAGGTCGGGGATCCTCGTTCGTCTCGTCGAGTTCGGGCTCAACCCCGCCTTCGCGGTGCTGTTCTTGCCTTCGCAGAATCTCCTGCATCAAGGCAGCCTCACGTGCCTCGTCCTCTACGCCAAGATCCTGGCGTGGTTTCCCGCTGGAGCTGACCGGCAGCTGTTCTGGCTCACCCATGGCCAGATTCTCCTCCAACCCGGGGTCTTTGGCTCAGTACCCAGCCAGATTCATTCGTCTCGCGCGACCGCCCGCGGCCCTCATGCCGGGCGACATCGCCTCCAACCGGCAGCAGTGGCGCACCACCCGCGGCATATGAGCCCAGTGGCGGCCCGCCACGTTGGTCAACAGGAAACGGTTTGGCGGGGCCGCGTTCGGGTTGATAGCGTGCCCGGAGCCGTGACACCGCGCGAGGAGGTGAGACCCATGAAGGCTGTGCGCACGTGGGTGCTCCCCCTCGTCGTCACGGTCGGGCGATTGACGTAGGAGTCGCCGGGAGCGCCTCAACACTAAGGCACTCGCGAAAGGCAGCAACCTATGCATTCTGCGCGTTTCACCACGGAGACATCGTCGAACGGCGTCCTCGAACGCGACTTTATTGTGGGCGAAGTCCCCGGCGTGCTCTGGTCGCCCGTATCCCGCACCGATCACGCCCCGCTGGTGCTGATGGGTCACGGTGGCGGCCTGCATAAGAAAACGCCGGCGCTCATGGCCCGGGCCCACGACACCGTGATCACCCACGGTTTCACCGTGGCCGCCATCGACGCGCCCGGACACGGCGACCGCCCGCGCACGATGGAGGACGAGCAGGCCCGTGCCGACCTCCGGCAGGCGATGGCGGCGGGCGAGCCCGAGCGCGTCGAGTCGATCAGCGTCCGGTACGGCGCTGCACTGGCGCAGCGTGCCGTGCCGGAATGGCAGGCGACCCTGGACGCCCTCCAGCAACTGCCGGAGATCGGCACCGAGGCGCCGATCGCCTACGGCGGTGGCATCACGTTGGGTACCGGACTCGGGATACCGCTGACGGCGATCGAACCCAGGATCACCGCCGCGATCTTCGGCGGCGGGTTCGTCGTGCACGAGGCATTGATCGAGGCGGCGAGGCGAATCACCGTTCCGGTCCAGTTCCTGCTCCCGTGGGACGACGAGCACGTCGACCGCCAATCCGCTCTCGCGTTGTTCGACGCCTTCGCCTCGAAGGAAAAGACTTTGCACGCCAACCCGGGCGATCACCGCAACATCCGCTGGGTCGGGGTCGACAACGAGTTCTTGGTCCGGCATCTCGGCCGGGCCGACACGTCACCGGCCTGACTTGACCGGTGACGGCGTCCGGCCCCGCACGGACGCCGACACCACTGCCGCACCTCGTCTTTCGACGGAGCCGATATCCGCAGTGTCATCATGCATGATCGGACGTCCAGGCAGGGCGCCGCGGATGCCACTGGTCGCGGTGAAATCCGGCCGGGCGAGGCCCTGGTAGATCGCGGCGACAGACCTGCCCGGTGCGGATCAGCCCGGCGGCGCGCATCCGCCCCGCCACCGTGGGCTGCGCATCCGCCAGTGCGAGGTAGCCGCCGATTTCCGCCGGGTTTGGGCCTCGATACGCGGTTAAGACGTCGGACACCCAAACCGGCTGGCCTAGTTGCTTACCTTCCAGAGCAGAGGTGTTCGCAAGCCCACCTTCGGGGTGACCATCACCGATGGGTCCTTGCCGACCACCTTGGTGGCCAAGTTCCACGCGTCTTCCCAGGTCGCAGCCGCACGAGCTCCGACGAGCTGGGTCCCCTCGATGTCCCGCGCACCCGCGAAGATAATCGTGCTGGCCTGGTCGAGAATGAACGAGTTCTCGTAGAACACCGGGAACGGATGGAGCGGATGAGCACCGTTGGAGAACCGGTACTTGTCGATCAGGTCCTGCCGATTCAAGTATTCCTCTTCGTAGGGTTCCAGTTTCGCTGGGTCGTGACCCAGCCGGTTGAATAGCTGCATCATCTCGCGGTCCGACGTCCGCCAGCGCTCGTCGATGGTCCCGTCGCATGGGGTCACCAGAATGGCCACGCCACCACGGCGCAGCGGAGGCTGCCCGCCGACGTACTCGCGAATCCGGCTATTGATCTGCACCAGCGACATCAGCGGGTTGTTGCATGTGTCGTAGAAGATGCCCCACTGCGCAGCGCCGGACACAAAGATGTCCACTGGCTCGGGGACATCGACGATCTTCTCCCCGTCGGCCAGCTCGAATATCGGCTGCCGGATGGCGGCGCCGTCACCGGCTACCACCTGGGCGAACTCGCCGCGGGCATTGAGGGAACCTTCGATGTAGAAGACTTTCTTGCCGGTGGCCTGCTCCACGAACGCGGCGACGGCCTCCTTGTGCTTCATGAACTTCTGCTTGTGCACGTCGGACGCCATCGAGTCTGGGTGCTCATGGACGCGATACGAGTGGTGGGTCATGATGCTGCGGTCACTGCCGATCCCGACCGTGACACCCTGCCCGCCACCCAGGTAGCCGCCCCAGATGGACGGCAGCCCGGTCCAGCCACTCATGTAGACCAGGACGTCGCACTCCACGACGCAGTCGTTCATCTCAACCAGGTCCCCAAGCTCGGTCACGCCGAGCTCAACCAAGTGCTCACGGTCGGCTGCGTCATGCGGCCGGATGCGGCTGCTGGCGAATCCGCTGGGCCAGAATCGGTCGATGACGTCGGGAGGAAGGATGTGATACGGCGACGGATAGGGCGGGTTGATGTCCTGCCCCACCTTGCTGAGATACAGCTGCTCCCGGCTCACCTTGGGATGCAGCCCACCGGCGATGACCATTCTGACGTTCCGCTCGTCGACACCCACTGCGCGCAGTTCTTCGAGCACGATGGGGACGGCGTGGACGCTGATCCCCATCCAGTCATTGAGAATCAGGGCGACTTTGCTGGAACTATTTACCTGATCGGCCAGGGGCCGGGCGCCCAACGGATTCCTGATCGCTTCCCGGATCGCCTGCGGTACGTCCGTGAGTGCCGGAGAGATCCTGCTTTCCGCAGTGTTCTCGACAATGATTGCGTCGTCCGGTACGTCGATTTCCCAAGGAGACTCAACGCCATAGTCAATACCACCGATCTTCATGCCG
>DATATE010000087.1:0-2647 GCA_036268955.1 Pseudonocardiaceae bacterium | reverse complement strand
CGAGTTGGCAACGTCCGGTAGCGCTCATCGCTGTGTTGGCATCGTGTCGTGCACAGTTGCCGCAACTCGCCCAGCGGTCATGCCAGACTGTCGGTTGGCCAACGGGTCAGGAAGGCACCGAGTGCGTTGTCGATCCGCTTGCCGGTCTCGTCGGGCTCGTGGCCGGGTCCGTAGTGCTCACTGAGCGCATCGATGAATGTCTCCGCGACCGTCTCCGCCGCGGCTACGGTTGGTACCGTGCTGTCGCGAAGAATGCGTAGCAGCTCTGGGTCCTTGTCCTCCAACACCGACACGAACGTGCTCCGATGCGGCTCGGGGATCTCGTCGACGACGTTCACGGAGTTCTCCATCCCGAACTGTTTCTCGCCCACGCGGTGACGACCTGACCGTCCTTGTTGAGGTTGACGTAGGCATTCTTGCCGGTGTACCGGTAGGTGCCACCGTACTTGTCAGGAATGTAACGAGGTGGCTCGGTCGGGTTGGCGACGGCGTCGTTCACGGCCTCATCGTTGACGCCGTGCCCGTCCCGCGTCTGGACCTGTTGCTCGCCGTGCTCTGTGCGGCCAGTGATCTCCTTCGGTGCCTCAAACGGCGGCTCCTCGCCGCCACTGGTACCACTGCTGTCGGTCTTCAACGGCTCGACGTGGTCGTCCCCGGCCGCGTGTGAGGCCATCGCGGCGATGGACGCGCCCGTGATGCCGACACCGGTCGCCATGCCGGCTGCGGAGACGGCGTTGAGTGGTACGCCGGCGATCGCGCCGACGGCGGTGGCGTCCAGGACCAGGCCGCCGCCTTCGCCGGCCGCGCTGAGCACGGTCAGCCCGATGCCACCGACGGCCGCGGCCAGTTCGCCGGGATGGTGAATCGCGGCGTTGCCGAACGACGCGACACCGTTGACGACGTCCTTGCCGGCGTTCTCCAGGCCGTGCAGCGCGCTGCCTGCGACGTTCTCGATGTCCGAGCCGAGTTGGGACCAGAAGCTGGGCTTGGGCGGTGCCTTGTCCTCGGCCTTATCGACAGTGTCGGCGGCTGTGTTGCCGGCGTCGGTGAGTTGCTTGCGGGCCCGGTCGAGCGTCTGCTGCGCGGCCTGTCGCTGCGCCTCACCGGGATCGGTGAACGGGATGTTCGGAGCCGTTGTGCCGGAGGATGCCGCTTGTGCCTGCGCCTGCTGCACCGCCCTGGCGTGGTCGGCCTGGGCCTGTTGGGTCGCGGCCTGCCCGGCGTCGTATTCCCGGATCGCGCTGGCGGCCTGTCCTTGCGCCCAGGTCAGAGTGTTGATGTAGTTGCCTACGGCTTGGGCGGCCGAGTGGAAGGCCCCGCCGGCCTCAATCCACTTGCCGGGCTGGCCCTGGAATGCCTTGTGGAACCCGTCCGCCGCAGCGCCGCTCCACCCGTCCGAGGTGTCAATGCGTTGCAGCCCGGTGCCCGCTTCGGCCAGCATGTCGCCGTAGGACGTGAGCATCTGCACGGTGCCGTCGAGGGTGCCGGCGTCGCCGGGAACGAGCGCCTTGGGATCGTTCGTGGTACCGAGTTCGGCCATCAGTTGCCCGCCGGATCCGGACCGGTGCCCTGGAACATTCCGCTGGTTGCCTTCTCGGCCTTGTCGTATGCCGCAACGTTGGCGCGCAGCCGGTCGGACACGGCTTGGCCGTCCTTGGCGAGGTTGTTCACGCCGCGGTCCCAGCGGTCGCAGAAGTCGGAGATTGACCCCGCCAGGCGGTCGTGTCCGACTGCGGAGTGGTCGACTTTGATGTCGCTGACCTTGTTGTTGCTTACGTCATACAGGACGCCGTCGATGCTCTGCGATGCCGCGGTCAGTGCGCCCAGATCGACCCTGAATCCGTCGCTCACCATCGCCTCCTCGGTCGGCGAGTATGACGATGGCGGCGCGCGTCCGGTTCCTGTTTACCCGAACGGCGCAACGTCGGTCGCGACCTGGTTCGTCGTGCTGAGCCTGCTCGGAACGTCCCAGAATTGCCAGGTACCGTCGCCGCTGGCGGTGCCTCGAATCAGCCGGTCCAAACGGAGTTGGGTCGTCTCAAACCGCATACGACCCAACGGCAGGTGGTTAGGAAGGAGCCAATTCGTTCGGCACAATCGCCGGACGGGGTGGCCCAACCACGCGTTGGGCGCGCTGTCCAGTCATGCCCCGGCGCCGTGCCCGGTTATCGGAGCGGGTCGCTGGCCGAGGCCGAGGGTCGGCGGTGCCGTCCTGCGGTTCAGCGCGTGGGTCGGTCTGCGATGTCCGCGAGGGTGGTGGCTGCCCAGGTGCTGAGCAGGGTGAGTCCGTCGGCGGCGGAGGTGCCGGGGTCGGCGGTGTAGGTGTTGATCCGCAGGTCGGTGTCGAGGCCAGTTCCATGGCTTCGAAGTTGAGGTCGAGTTCGCCGACAGCGGGTGGCGGAGTCGTTTGCGGCCGCTGCGGTCGAACTTGACGCTGTTGGACCCCCAGTGGCGACGGAACAGTTCGCTCTGGGTGGACAGTTTGCCGACGAGGGTGATGAGGTCGGCGTCGTCGGGGTTGCGGCCGGCTTCGAGGCGGAGATCGCGGCGGCGTCCTGGGCCATGCGGTCGTAGTCGAGGAAGAAGTCGCGGGCTGCGGGGTCGAGGTAGACGAAGCGGGTGGTGTTGGCCGGGCGGGTGGTGGTGG
>DATATE010000086.1:0-5725 GCA_036268955.1 Pseudonocardiaceae bacterium | reverse complement strand
ACCGCGCACGCCGGCGGCAAAGGCGCGATCTTCGACCTCGCCGAGTCGGTCGCCGTCGCCTACAGCCAGGCCCGGGACTCCGGTGGGCCGGGGTTGCTGCTCAAGGCCCAGCACTTCCTGTTCGACAAGCTCGTCTACAGCAAGCTTCGGGCCGCGCTCGGCGGTCGCTGCGCCGCCGCGGTGTCCGGTGGCGCCCCCCTCGGCGCGCGGCTGGCGCACTTCTTCCGCGGCATCGGCGTGCCGGTCTACGAAGGCTACGGCCTGACCGAGACCAGCGCCGCGGCCTGCGTGAACACCGAGACCGCGTTCCGGGTCGGCACGGTCGGCAGGCCGGTCGCGGGCACGTCGGTGCGGATCGCGGACGACGGCGAGATCCTGATCGGCGGACCGGTGGTGTTCAGCAGCTACTGGAACAACGAGACGGCGACCAAGGAGTCGCTGGAGGAAGGCTGGTTCCACAGCGGCGACCTCGGCTCGCTGGACGACGACGGTTTCCTGCGGATCACCGGCCGCAAGAAGGAGATCATCGTGACCGCGGGCGGCAAGAACGTCTCGCCAGCGGTGCTGGAGGACCGGCTGCGCGCGCACCCGCTGATCAGCCAGTGCATGGTGGTCGGCGACAAGCAGCCGTTCATCGGCGCGCTGGTCACCATCGACGAGGAGTTCTTCCCGGCCTGGAAGGCCCAGCACGGCAAGCCGGCCGAAGCGACAGTCGCCGACCTCGCGCAGGACGCCGAACTGCTGGCCGAGGTGCAGAGCGCGGTCGACGAGGCGAACAACGCGGTGTCCAAGGCCGAGGCGATCAAGAAGTTCCGCATCCTGCCGGTGGACTTCACCGAGGAGGGCGGCGAGATGACGCCCAGCCTCAAGCTGCGCCGGTCCGTCGTCGCGCAGCGCTACGAGGCCGACATCGCGGCCATCTACACGCGCTGACCACTTCGAGGCCGAGAAACGAAGGCGAGAAGACCTGGGACCGCCCGTCCGCTCAGCGGAGGCGGTGCCAGGTCTTCGGCCGGCTCCAGGACAGTTGCGCCTTGCCCTTCCAGTACAGCCTGCGCAGCGCCATCAGTTCCGGGTGCTGATCGCTGAGGGTGCGCAGCGTATGCCTGATCCGCTCGGCGGTCGGTGCGTCGGGCGGCAGGACGGAGATCCGTTCGACGAGTTCGGCGAGCGCCGCCACCGCGATGTCGAGGAGAGGACCCTCGGCAACCGTCGACTCGCTGGGTTCGGCGGTTGCGGCGATTGCGGTGGGTTCGGCGGGGTCGGTGAGTTCGGCCAGGAGAGGTCGGTCCGGACGGAGTTCGGCCGGGAGGAGTTCGGCCGGGAGGAGTTCGGCCGGGAGGAGTTCGGCGAGGTCGCCGACGACGTGGTAGCCGGTGGGTCGGATCTCCTCGATCATCCGCAGGGCCCGCTGCGCCACCCACTGCTGTTCGGCGGGCGGGATGGTGATGCGGGCCGGGTCGGACCGGGTGATGAGGATGTCCTGGGCGAGCTGGTCCTTGACGACGGCGGCGTAGCGGTCCCAGTCGAGCCGCCCGTCCAGTTCGGCGTTGACCCTGCGCAGCAGTTCGGTCCCGGCCCTGCCCAGTGAGCTGTTGCGGCTCGGCCGGGCCGGGATCGAGACCGGATCGATGCCGAGCACGGCGGCGAAGCGCTGCCAGAGCAGGGTGGGTGGGGCACCGCGCTGCGGGACGGTGATCAGGTGGACCCGCTCGGCCGGTAGGTTTCCGCGCCAGTTGCGCAGTATTCGCGGGATGTCCTGATAGCCCCAGAACAACTCGCCTGCCGCATCCGACTCACTCGTACGTAACGCGGTGAGAAATTCAGGAAAGGTCGCCGAATCACCATTCTTGATGTTTTCCTGCCAGGAGGATGGGATTTGTCTGGCAAGATCGCGCGCGGTGCAGATCAGGTGGACTTCGGCGAAGGACAATGCGGCCAACGCCCGCTGCGCCTGGGCCGGTGTCGCGCTGGCGAACAGCTCCGAGGAGATCACCGAGGTCGCGGGCCAGGACCGGACGTGCTCGACGAGCCGGTCCCAGGCGCCGACGACCAGGGGCGCCAACCAGTCACGATAGCGTTCGCGCTGGAGATCCATGGCCGCCTGACCGTGCGCGGCCTCGATGTAGCCGGGGTAGAGCAGCCCGGCGGCGGCCGCGGCCCCTCGGTTGCGCCAGAGCATTTCCTGTAGCGAGGTGGTACCCGTCTTGGGCAGCCCGATATGCAGGTAAACGCGACGGCTCGGAGCGGCGTGTATTGGCGAGGACATCACCGGCGACGCTACCGCCGGGGCATCGACCTTTCCTGCGAAAACGCTATTAGTTAGCTAAGGAAATTAAAAGAAGAGCAGTCTGTCGGTGGCCGATAGATTACAACTGGTCGCATCCGACGAGGAAAGGCTCATGACACAACAACCCGATACCGCACGGCCGCACGGCGGGGTCACGGTGTGGCTGACCGGACTGCCGGGAGCGGGCAAGACCACCATCGCCGAGACGATCGCCGCGTTGGTGGACGATTCGGTCGAGGTGGAGCTACTGGACGGTGACGAGCTACGCAGAACGCTCTCGGCCGATCTCGGCTTCTCCCGGCAGGATCGCGAGACCCATGTGCGGCGGGTGGGTTTCGTCGCCGAACTGCTCACCCGGCACGGCGTGCTCACCCTGGTCCCGGTGATCGCGCCGTACGCCACGGCCCGAGCGGCGGTCCGTGAACACCACCAGCGGCACGGCTCCGCGTATGTCGAGGTGCATGTCGCGACACCGGTCGAGGAATGCATGCGCCGCGATCCCAAGGGCCTCTACGCCCGCGCGCGGGCCGGACAGCTGCCCGGCCTCACCGGCGTCGACGACCGCTATGAGCAGCCCAGCCGACCGGAGTTGCGGCTGGACACCACGGACATCGACCCCACAACGGCCGCCCGCCGGATCCTGGACCTCCTACCGACCGACTGAACGGCGCCGGCCGACCCAAACCGGGCCGACCGAACAAACCGGGCCGACCCAAACCGGGCCGACCGGGCGGGGCCGAGCCGGGCTACCGGTACGGCGGGTAACGGCGGCCGCCGCCGCGAGCGGCCAGCCGCAGCACGATGAAGCCGATGACCACCAGCGGCACGATGAACGAGGCACTGGCTACCAGGACATCGCCGACCAGGGCGAAGGCCAGGAACGCGAGGACGACGAAGATGATCGGATTCGGCCGGCCCGCGCGATGGACCACCTGGCGCTGCTGCCACGGTGGAACGGCCGGCATCGGAAAGGGCTGCGGCCATGGCGAGCCCGCGCCGAACGGTGACTGGGGGGCGCGCGGAAACAGGTCAACGGGCAGGTCCGAAGTGAGTTTGCGCAGATCGCCGACGGTTTTGGCTTCGTAGACGGCACCGCTGCGCTCCTCGAACTCTTCGAGTGTCAGCCTGCCCTCTCCCACCTGTTCCTGCAGCGCCTGCACGACCCGCTCGCGGTCCCCGTCTGACGCACGCATCGCATCAGGACTGGTCATTGTGGCCGTACCTCGATCCCGTGGGCTACACCCATCATCGTCGTCGCCGGCCGGTGCGTGAGCATCGGTCTGAGGGTTGGTTCCCGGCTACACCCGTGGGCGTAGTTGCCCATGTAACGGGCGGTCACCTGGACCAGTTCCCTCATCCCAGTGTGAGCCAGCGAACTGGATGCGGCCCGGAAAAGTTGTGTTACGCGTATCTCACGGCCGGTAAACCACCCGCTCGGCCGGCAGGTACTCGGCGGCCGGCAGGTACTCGGCGGGGCCGCAGGGCCACTCAGCCGTCCAGCCAGGAGCGCAGCCGCTCGGCAAGGTCGACCCAGCGCCACTCCTCGCGCATCCACTCCCGGCCGGCCGCGCCCAGCTTCGCGGCCCGTTCCGGATCGGCGAGCAGGCCGCCGACGGTCTCGGCCAGCTCACCGACGCCTCGCCCGTCGACCACCAGCCCGGTGACGCCGTCGCGCACCGTTTCCGGCGCGCCACCGGAGCGGCCGACGACCACCGGCAGGCCGGTCGCGGCGGCTTCCAGGAAGACGATGCCCAGCGCCTCGACGTCCAGCCCGCGCCCCCTTGTCCGGCACGGCATCGCGAACACGTCGCCCGCCGCGTAGTGCGCCGGCAGCTCGGCGTAGGGCACCGAGCCGGTGAAGATCACCTCGCGACCGACGCCGAGTTCCTCGGCGAGGGCCTCCAGTCGATCCCGGTACGGCCCGCCGCCGACGATCAGCAGGGCCGCGTCCGGCGCCGCGGCCCGGATCGCCGGGAATGCCCTGATCAGCATGTCCTGGCCTTTTCGCGGCACCAGCCGGGAAATGCACACCACGACCGGCCGCTCGCCGAGCTGGTGACGGGCCCTGATCCGCGCCCGCGCCGCCGGATCCGGCCGATAGGTGTCCACATCGACGCCGGAGGGCAGGTGTTCCAGCGGGGCCTGCGGGCCGAACGCCGGCGAGAACCGGGACCGCGTGTAGCGGCTGACGAAGGTCAGCACGTCGACGGTGGACCCGATCCTGCGCAGCGCCTGCCGGGAGCCGGGCAGCATCGACCAGCCGACCTCGTGGCCGTGTGTGGAGGCCACCACGCGCCGCGCACCGGCCGCGCGCAGTACGGGTGCCAACAGGCCAAGGGGGGCGGAGGCACCGAACCAGACGGCCTCACAACGCTCCTCGCGCAGGATCGCGCTCGCCCGGCGCGCCACGTCAGGGGTGGGCAGCATCAGCGAGGTCGGATGCCGCACGACCCGGTACGGCTGCGCCGCGTCGAACTCGGGATGGTGCTCGACCCCGCGCTCCCAGGCCGGCGCGTAGACCACGAGATCCTCGGGCGGCAGGTGGCCGGCGAGGGTGTGCAGGTACGTCTGGATGCCACCCTGCCGGGGTGGGAAGTCATTGGTGACCAACAGGGTCCTGCGCATTACCCGAGGGTATCCGGGCACCCCGGACAGTCGTCGAGGGCCTCGACCGGCGATCGAGACCCTCGACGAGAGCGGTTCGGGTCAGCCGGCGATTTGGCGACCGTAGCTGAAGCCGCTGAAGATCGGCTGGATCTGCACGTCCTGGCCGGTGGTCGGGGCGTCGATCATGTCGCCGTTGCCGACATACATCCCGACGTGATAAGCCGGATTGCCGAAGAACACCAGGTCACCGGGCTGAAGTTCGGACTCCGACGACACCAGCTGGCCGATCTGCTGCTGCTCGGCGGCGGTGCGGGGCAGGCTGACCCCGGCATGCGCCCACGACCAGAGCATCAGGCCGGAACAGTCGAAGCCCGAGGTCGTCGTACCACCCCAGTGGTAGGGGGTGCCGATCACACTTTCCGCGGCCTGAATGGCGACACCGGCGGCGCCGGCCGGGACGATGAACTCGCTGGGGCTGATGCTGCCCCTCAGCGCCGAGGGGTTGACCTTGGCCTCGGCCTTCTGGGCCTGCTGGATCAGCGGGGCGAGGGCGTTCTGGGCCTGCTGGATCTGGGTGACCAGCGAGTTCGCCGCGTTCGTCGCGTTCTGCGCGGTCTGCTCATCGGTCTGCGCCCGCTTCTGGGCGGCCGTGGCGGCATTGGTCGCGGCCTGCAACTGGTTGAGCGCGGTCGAGGACTCCTCGGCCATCTCCTGCAACATGGTCGCCTTGCTCAGGTAGTCCTGCGCCGAACTACCGGTCAACAGCGCGGAAAGCTGACCGAACCGGGCACCCTCGTACTGCGCCTCGGTCAACTGATCGACCTGACC
>DATATE010000085.1:0-20490 GCA_036268955.1 Pseudonocardiaceae bacterium | reverse complement strand
GCTCCCTCCAAAGAGGCTCTTGACACCCCGCTCGGCCTGACGGGTCTCCCCGACAGACTGGGGCCTGCTACCGGGCGCTCCGGTGCCTACCCGGACGGGACTTTCACCCGCTGGCCTGGTCCAGCTTCCAGGACGCAACATTTGCCCTGATCATAGCCTTGATTCTCAGCCGATCATGATCAAGCGCACGGTCGACGTCAGGTGTTGTGGGGGTAGCGACAGCCACCCCGTAGGCCAGCCGTGCCCAAGGTGGCGCGCACCTGCTTCGACCATGACGGGTGCGCGCCACCCCTGACTTTTTGGAGGTGGCCGTGTTCGGACTGTGGCCGGCGGTGTCGGCGCTCGGCGTGTTGTTCGTGCTGCTGTTCGTGGTGTTCCCGCTGTCCGCGCACCTGGCCCACAAACGGCGTACCAAGCGGGGGTGGTGACCGTGCCGGGGTATCGGCTGTCTGGCGAGGAGAACGTGTACGCGGTCGACTTCCGGCCAGGATCTACCGTGAAATCCCGCGTCGAAGGCGAAATGATCATCTCCGAAGTGACCTACACCGGCTGGAAGGTAACGATCACCACCACGATGATCATGCCGATCGACGTGGCCGTGTCCTACCTGGAAAGCCTTCGGCTTCCGGAAATGGCTCGGTGGACGCACGCCGCGGCCACCGAGATCTGACCGACCACCAAGCTACCGAATCGCTCCGTTGGGCCTACCTGCCTTGCGGGCTTGCTCGTGCACGAGAGGACACCTGAAATGGGGCATACGGTGACCGAGGAACGGTCGTCGGTGCGTAGTCGGCAGTTGGGCGATGCGCTGCGGTCGGCCATGGAGAACGCGAGGCTCACCGGTAAACGCACCGCGTACTTGCTTGGCTGGTCGGAGAGTCGAATATCCCGGTTCTTCACCGGCAAACTCGCCGCGACCGAGATCGAGGTGTCCGCGCTGTTGGCGCTCTACGGCGTCACCGGTTCCGAACGCGACCGGCTTCTGGAACTCACCCGCCATCCCACCACGCTGGGGTGGACTCCGGCCGAAGCGGTCCGCACGTTGACCGATCATCAGCGCAAGGCCAGCCGCCTTACCGAGGTACACGCCGCGACCGTTCCCTTGTTGCTGCAAACCGAAAGTTACGCCCGCGCGATCGTGTCGCGGATGGTCAACACGCCGACCGAGGGCACCGAGCAGTTCCTGGTCGACCGGCTCGCCCGGCAACGGCTGTTCACCATCGCCCACCCGCCGCAGTGCACCTTCTTTGTTCCCGAACTGGTTCTGCACCTGCCGGTCGGTGGGCCGAAGGTGATGTCCGAGCAGCTTCACCACCTGCTGTGCATGAGCGTCCGTTCCCACGTCACCATCCAGCTCATCCCGTCCGCTGTCGGTGCGCACGCCGGGTTGACAGGTAGCTGTGTTGTGATGGAGTTCTCCGACATCGGCCCCGTCACGTACGTGGAGACCGAAACCGCCGGCTATTTCATCGAAGAGCATGCCGATGTCAGCGCCCATCAGAACGTGTTCACCGCGCTGGCCGCCGTCGCGCTCGATCAGGACCAGACCAGGGCGGCCATCGGCCGACTCGCCACCGACCGATACGGTTCGGCCCGCGCAGGCTCGCGCCTTGGCACCAACGGACCGACGGAGATCCGCCAACGGATCGAGGCGCCCGGCTCCGGACAGCACCACCGGGTTTGAATGCCGGCCCGGAAACAATCATGGCAACGAGAATCGCGAATTGAATCGCGGAAAACAAATGGTCTCGATTACGCTATGGATCTTCATCGGGAAGATCCATAGCGGATGGGTCTTCGGACCCACTACCCGGTGAATTTGCCCGATTACCGGGTGATTGCCGTTGTCCATCCATCGTCGGAGTGACAGGATACTGAATTATTGCCGACACTGGAGTATCCCATGACGTCCCGTCTCAATCCGTACCTCAGCTTCGCCGGGAACACTCGTCAGGCCATGGAGTTCTACCAGGGCGTGTTCGGCGGCGAATTGACACTGACCACCTTCGGCGAGTTCGGCATGGCCGATCCGCAGGTCGCCGGCAGGATCATGCATGGCACCCTGGAAACAGCGGGTGGATTCACCTTGATGGCGGCCGACATGCCGCCGGAGATGGCGCTCACGCCGGGGAACAACATCACGGTGAGCATCAGCGGGGATGACTCTGACGAATTGCACGGTCACTGGGCGAAATTGGCCGAGGGCGGCACCGTGGCGATGCCGTTGGAAAAACAGTCCTGGGGCGATGAGTTCGGCATGTGCATCGACCAGTTCGGCATCCCCTGGATGGTCAATATCGGCAATTCGACCGCCGGCTGAGCCCTGGCGTTTGTCGCCGGGTGGCCCGATCCACCCAGGCTAGGGTCACCGCGGTAGTCCGGTGAAGTCTGCGGGATTACCGCGGTGGCTCCTGTTCATCGCGGGTGAGTTCCGAGCGCAGCGTGGCGAGACAGCGGCCGCGGGTCGGCCCGATGCTGCCGCGCGGCATGCCCAGCTCCTCGGCGACCCCGTCGTAGCCGACGCGACCGGCGAGGACGGTCAGCCGGAGCAGATGCTTGCAGCGGTCCGACAACCGCTGGTACGCCGCCCAGAGTTGAGTATTCCGCTCGTGCCGCAGCATTTCCCGCTCCGGCAGGCCTTCCCGCGTCCGCAGCTGCTCGGCCACCTCGTCGACAAGTGGCTGTTCCCGGTCGACGCCGCGCACCGAGCGCAGCGCCTCCCGTCGGGTGGTCACGATCAGCCAGCGCACCAGGGCACGCGGCTCGCTGATCGAGTCGAGATGCCGCAGCAGGGTCAGCCAGACGTTCTGCACGACGTCCTCGGCGGACTCGCGCGCGATCCCCTGCCCTCGGGCGACATGCCAGACGAGCGGGTTCAGGTCAACGACAAGGGCATTCAGCGCCTGCCGGTCACCGGCTCGGGCCGCGATGAGACAGGCCCCGTGCCGCCTGTGCCCGGTCAGTTCCCACCAGGGCGGTTCCTCGGCGCTCACGGTGTCGCGTCCAATCCACCCTCGTGAAGATCACCCACCCGAACGGAATATGCCACAGACCACGCGGACTCGCCAGCTCGCCCCCTACCTCGGAGCCAATCGCCAACCGAGCCGGCCGACATCTCGTTCAAACACGACGGCGCCGTCGGCGGCGTCCATGAGCTACCCGTGACCTGGTGACTCCGAGTTCGATACAGCAAACTGTACTTGAATTGGAAATTCGGATACAGTGAGCTGTACTCGAAATCTGGAGGCTCCGATGGCAGCACGGCTCACAACCGGTGTGCACCGGCTCGGCGACGACTTCGTCAACTTCTACGTCATCGAGGAGGGCACCGACCTGACGCTGGTCGACGGCGGACTGCCCGCCCACTACGAGCAGCTGACGGCCCTCCTGGCACGCCTCGGCCGGTCGATTCGGGACGTGCGGGCACTGTTGCTCACCCACAGCCACCTCGACCACATCGGTCTCGCGGCGCGCGTACAGGCGGAGGCGGACGCGGCGGTGTTGGCGCACCCGCTGGACATCCCGTCGCTGGCCAGCCCACTCAAACCCACGCCCGAGGCCAAACCGGAGGGCAGCCTTGTCCGGGCCCTACTGCGGCGTCCCTCCGCCTTGAGAGTCCCGGTGTACCTTGCCCGCTCGGGCGCGTTCCGCACGGCCGGGGTGACGGCGGTCGGCGAACTCAACGGCGGCGCGACCCTTGACGTGCCCGGCCGGCCGAAGGTGGTCGAGATGCCGGGACACACGCCGGGCAGTGTCGCGTTCCAGTTGCCCGACCGCGGCATCGTGCTGACCGGCGACGCGCTTGTCACCGATGACCGACTGGCCGGCCGCACCGGGCCGACGATCGTCTCTTCCGCGTTCACTCACGACACCGCAGAGGCGCTGGCCTCGCTGGACGCGCTCGCCTCGCTCGACGCCGACGTCATCCTCTCCGGCCACGGCGACCCGTTCGAGGGCGACATCGCCGACGCCGTCCGACTCGCACGCGAGGCCGGGGCGCGCTGAACAGGACCGAGGCCACCGCGACCCGGCCCACCCGTCGAACGGGTTCGTCGGCCGAACAGGCTGCTCAGCCCAGCAGGTTCGCGGTCAGCATGCGGATCAGCCAGTCGAGGTAGCGCTCGGTCGGCCAGCCTCGGCCCTCGATCAACCGCACGAACACCGCCGGCGAGGTCAGTAGCCAGCAGGCATCGGCGGCTTCCCCGGCCACCACACCGGCCGGCAGCAGCGCCTGCTCGACGAGGTGATCGACGAAGGCGTGCACGCCGATCAGCCGCTCGGCATCGGTCGTCGCGACGATCTCGGCGAGGTCGGGATCCGGCTCGGCCAACACGGTGATCAGACCACCAAGACGCTGATGCACGCCGAGCACGAACCGGGCGTAGCGATCCAGTTTCTCGGGCAGCCCGGTGGCGACGATCACCTGACGCAGTTGGGGACGGTCGGATACGCCGATCCGGTCGTGATCACCGGCGACCGCGACATCGTAGACGGCCTTCATCACCTGTTTCTTGCCGCCGAACACCTTGTAGATCAGCTCGGGTGAGACCTCGGCGTGCCGGGCGATGGCCTTGATCGTGGTCGCCCGATAGCCGTCCCGCAGCACCAGTTCCCGGCAGGCGTCGACCACGGCCGCCCGGTTGCGCTCCGCGGCGGCCCTGCGGCCGGTCGCGTCATAGGAACGGCTGGTCTCGGCCACCAGGGAAGTGTAGGTGCTTATTCGATGCAGTCAACTGCACCGAATCTGACGAGCCGAGGTTCGCGATAATGTGACCCCAAGATGAGAGTTAACTTGCACGAATGGGTGCGAGGTGTTTATATTCATGAGAGTCAGCTCTTACGAAGGGATCTCGGCACACCATGACGACCTCCACCTCGACCAGCCGCACCATCGACCTCCCCGCCGCCACCATCACGCTCGACGAGTACGGCACCAACACCGACGGCTCCGCAGTGCTGCTCCTGCACGGCGGCGCCGGACCTCGTACCGTCGCGGGCCTCGGCACCGCCCTGGCCCCTCACGCCTACGTCATCGCCCCCACCCACCCCGGCTTCGACGGCACTCCCCGACCCGAGCACCTCGACACCATCGCCGACCTCGCCAGCACCTACCTCGACCTGCTCGACACCCTCGACCTGAGTCGCGTCCTGGTCATCGGCAACTCCATCGGCGGCTGGATCGCCGGCGAAATGGCCCTGCGCGACAACCATCGCCGCCTCGGCGCGCTGGTCCTGCTCAACGCCGTGGGCATCGCCCCGGACAACGACACCCAACTCGTCGACGTCCGCGCCATCGCGCCGGCCGACATCAGCCTGCTCTCCTTCGCCAACCCCGCCTACCGCCCCGGCTTCGCCTCCTTCACCGACGCCCAGCGCGCCGGTATGGCCGCCAACCAGAAAACACTGGCCACCTACGCCGGCGACACCTTCACCCACGACCCGAAACTCCGCGACCGCCTCCACCGTGTCGCCCTCCCCGTCCTCGTCGCCTGGGGCCAGCAGGACGGCGTCGCCACCGCCGACTACGGCCGCACCTACGCCGACGCCTTCCCCAACGGGCACTACGCCCTCATCGCCGACGCCGCCCACTTCCCCCACATCGAACAGCCCGACGCCACCCTCACGGCCATCGGCGACTTCGTCGACACCGTCGTCAAGCCGGGTGAAACCGCCTGACTCACCCCGGCGCCGGTGCGCGCGCACCTACACTTCGGCAATGTCCAGCAGCTACACCCTCCACGTCAGACCGAAGGACGGCCAGCCGCCGACGGATCTGCTCAGTGACGCCGGCCGCATTCTCGACCAGACCTTCGTCCCACACGAGATCGAGGGTGCCGAAGCGCTCACGCCGATCGGCGTTGTCGACTGCTACCACGAGAACAACGATCTGCTGGACGACGCCGGAATCCAGTTCAGCCGCTATCCCTGGTATCTCGAAATGTACCGGCCGCGCACGGAAGAGGCGCGCCGCGAAGTACTCGACCAGATGGTGCGGCTGTACGGGGAACTGGTGGCCACCGGCAAATACGGCTGCGCCCTCGTCCACAACCTCGGTCAACTCCTTGCCACCAATGACACCCACCACGTCGAGGACGACGGCTGAGGCGTGGACAATCATGTCCACAACATCGACGAAAGGGTTTCCGGTGAAGAAGAAGGTCGTGGTCTTCGGTGCGGGCGGGCGGTTCGGTACGCGGGTGGTCGCCGAGGCGGCCGGTCGCGGGCACGAGGTCGTCGCGGTCGTCCGCAAGCCAGAATCGGGGCCGTCGGTGCCGGACGGGGTGCGTCTCGTCCAGGGTGACCTCACCTCGGCCGACTCGGTGCGGGCGCTGGTGACGGGAGCCGATGTGGTGGTGTCGGCCGTCGGAGCTGTCGATGGCAGTGCGTTCGAGCAGGCGGTGGACACGTTGTTGACCGTCATCGGCGCGCTGCCGGCGCCGGCACCGCGCATCATCCATCTCGGCGGCGGCGCATCGCTGACCGCACCGGACGGCGGCCGTTTCCTTGACCTGCCGTCATTTCCGGCGCAGTACCGGGACAATGCGACGGCGCAGACGAAGGCGCTGGCGGCGTACCGCGCGAGTTCCGGTGTGACGTGGACGTACGTGTCGCCGCCACCGGTGCACTTCGAGCCGGGCGAGCGGACCGGGCACTACCGCACCGGCTTCGACGAACCGGTGCTCGGCGCGGACGGGACGGCAAGGCTGAGCTACGAGGACCTGGCGGTGGCCGTGGTCGACGAGATCGAGGAGGCGAGGTTCCGCAACGCCCGCTTCACCGCGGGCTACTGAACCCACTCCTGGTCCCAAACCGACAGCCACAAGCCGAGAGGCGCGAAGCCATCGCCGCCCGACGTGACCGTTGCCGAGGCCTTTATCGCTTCCGGGAACGGGATCGTCGGGGCGCGGGCGATGTCGGCTGGTTGATGGGTTCGTGCAGGCGATCACGCCAGTGGGCGAGTTCGTCGTCGGTCATGATGTGACTGACGAACAGGGCGCGGATGGTGTCGAGTAGAGCGGCGGCGTCGGCTTTCGACGAACCGGGGCGGGCCAGGCCGTTGAGCGCGAATCCGTTCACCACGGCGACGAACGCGGACGCGGCCTCGGCCGGCCTGCGCGCACCGAGTGCGGAGAGCAGGGTGCTGGCGAGAGTCTCGAACGCCTCGAAGGTCTCCGCGACCGTCTCCCGCAGTGCTGGGTTGCGTGCCGCCTCCAGGTACACCTCGAACTGGGCGATCGTGGCGTTCTGGTCGCGGGTGAGCAGGGTGTCGACGATGCGCTCGGCGACCTGCCATGGATTGCGCGCGCCGCGTACGGCCTCGGCGAGTTCGTCGAGCTGGCTGACCCGTTCTGCGACGTGCAGCAGCAGCGCCTCCTCGGTGAGCTGCTGGATCGACTCGAAGTAGTACGTCGTCGCGGCGAGCGGCAGGCCCGCCCTTGCCGCGACGGCGCGGTGGGTGACCGCTTTTACACCGCCCTCGGCGACAAGGCCGA
Source organism: Pseudonocardiaceae bacterium (assembly GCA_036268955.1). Taxonomy (GTDB): domain Bacteria; phylum Actinomycetota; class Actinomycetes; order Mycobacteriales; family Pseudonocardiaceae; genus CAJCJE01. The sequence continues at coordinate 12,997 of DATATE010000085.1, read as the reverse complement.
TCGCCGCTCGCAGCAGCGCGTCCCGCCGGGCGCGGCTGCGCTCCTGGGTCGGGGTGTTCGGCGTGGCCATTGACAAATCTTAGCAAGAAGTGGTACAGATTTACCAATTAAGTGGTACTGATGTACTAGTTCTGCGCAACCCGACAAAGATGTTAGGAGAGCAGACGTGCGCCGTCGTCTTCCGCTCGGACCTGCCATGGCCGGCGTCGTCTCGTTGACGCTCTCGGCGACATTGATCGCCGGCAGCGCGAACGCCTCGATCCACACCCAGCCCACCGCGTTCGCCGGTGACCATCCGGGCCAGATCCTCCAGTCCCAGCCGGTCACGATCGAGGCGGTGGGTTTCTCGACCCCGTACCAGGCCTGGCAGATCCAGTACGTCTCCGAGAACACCAGCGGTGCGCCGCAGGCCGACATCGCGACGGTCGTCAAACCGGCATCGAGCAGCGGGCAGCCGAAGCTGCTGTCCTATCAGCCCGCGATCGACAGCGACTCGTCGACCTGCCAACCCTCCTACGTACTGACCCAACCGCCGAGCGTCGACGGAATCGAGTCGCTCGGCGGACTGGAGTCCTTCGCCGCGGTCGCCACCGGTGTCTCGCTCGGCTACACCGTCGTGATCCCGGACTTCGAAGGACCCGACAACGCGTGGACCGCCGGCATCGAGGAAGGCCACGGGACGCTGGACGGTATCCGCGCCGCGGAGAACTTCGCTCCGCTCGGACTCACCGGAGCCACCACACCCGTCGGGATGATGGGTTACTCCGGCGGCTCCCAGGCTTCGGAGTTCGCCGCCGAGGAGGCGCCGACCTACGCACCCGAACTGAACATCGTCGGCGCCGCGATCGGCGGCCTGCCGGTCAACATCGCCGATATCGCCGCGAAAGCCGATGGCGGACTGTTCGCCGGCGTGTATTTCGCGGCAGCGGTCGGGCTGGCGAGAGCCTACCCGCAGATCGACATCGACTCCCTGCTCAACCCCGCCGGGGAACAGATGAAACAAGCCATCTCAGGCATGTGCATCGCCCAGTTCGTGCCCACCTACACGTTCCAGCGGATCGAGCGCTACACCGTCGGCGGCGTCGACCCACTCACGTTGCCGGCCGTCCAGCAGGTCGCCGCAGCCGACGCGATGGGAGTCGTCGGCGTCCCGAGGATCCCGATGCAGATCTACATGGCCAGCAACGACGAACTGGTCGACACGCCCGACGTCACCGCGCTGGTGGCGCACGACTGCGCGGCCGGTGAGAAGATCCAGTACCTCAGGTTTCCGCTCGCCGAGCACATCACCGCCGAAGTCGAAGGCCTCCCCGGTGCGATCGCCTACATTCAGGCCCGATTCGCCGGACAGCAGCCGCCCACCACCTGCTGAACGGCGGCCCGGCACGGGGCCGAAGTCGACCGTGTCGGCGCGACGTGCATCCGAAACCGTCCGAGTGCTCGGACAGTTTCGACTCGGGCAGGATCTCGCGGTGTGGCCAGTCAGGCCGCCTCGCTGCGAGCGGCCGGACCCGAAGCCGGTTTCTCCGGCAACGTTTTCAGCTTGCGCAACTGCGGGGTGAGGGCCGCCGCCGCCGTCGCGGCGAGCATGCCGATGCTGCTCAGAACCAAGGTGGCGCGAAGGCCGGCCGTCGAGGCCACCAACCCGCCGAGCAGCGCACCGATCGGTTGAGTTCCGTAGACCAGGAATCGCCAGGTCGCCTGGGCGCGGGACATCAGCTCGGTCGGGATGAGGACCTGCCGGATCGTCTGCTGGTTCAGCCCGTAGAGCGAAGGCCCGCAGCCGCGCAGCGCCTGCGCCGCGATCAGGACAACCAGTACCACGGTGAACGGCCCGGTTGCCGTGGCCATGACCAGACCCGCGACGCCGGCCAGCAGCATGCCGGCGATGAAGGCGGGCCCGTTGCCGATGCGTTCGGTGACGGGCACGCCGAGGACCGCGCCGAGGACGGCGGCAGCGCCGGCAACCGCGATCACCACACCGACCAGGGCCGAGGACAGGTGCAGGGTACGGACCAGGAACAACACCACGACCACGGCCTGCATCTGGCCGGCCAACGCGCCGAGTGTCGCCGAGATGGTCACCGCTCGAACGACCGGATGTCCGAAGACCACCCGGAGACCATCGAGGATCTGCCGTGGCAGACCCTGCCGAGGACGGTCCGTCCCCGTCGGCGAGGTTCCACCGGCGTCGATGCGTGCCTTGCAGACGGCCGAGAACAGGAACGAGGCAGCATCTACGGCGATGGCGACCGGGGCGGTGAGTGCCGCGACGAGCACCCCACCCAGCGCGGCGCCCGTGGCGCTGACGGTGGAGTTGCTCAGCGCAAGAGCGCTGTTGGCGGCCAGCAGTCTCGGCCGAGGTACCAACATCGGAGTGAACGACTGCGCGGCAACGGCATCGAACAGCGCGCACACGCCGGCCAGGACCACCACGAGATACAGCTCCCAGATCCGCAGCAGCTGGAGCACCGCGAGCACAGGAACCGCACCGAGCAACAGCATCTGGGCCAGGTCGGCCGATACGAGCAGGCGCCGATACGGCCAACGGCTCACCCATACGCCCGCCGGCAATCCCAGTACCAGGTGCGGCAGGAACCCGACAGCCCCGAGCACGCCCATCTGAGCAGGCGACGCATGGAGGTACACCACCGCGGTCAACGGCAGTGCCACGGTCGTCACACTCGACCCCATGAGCGAGACCGAATTGGCCGCGAACAACCGGCGAAAGTCCCGGTACTCGGCCAACACCGCCCACTGACGCATCATTGCCGATACGAAACCGGCGGACGGCCTCGACTGTCAACCGTTGACAGTCGAGCAGGCTCGATATCGCGCCAGCGGCCGGTGATTGCGCCAGGAACATCACTACGTTGCCGTTCTTGTAGTAGAACGGCTTCATGTCTTGCCGATCGTTGTTGACGTCCACCCGCAGCCGACGAACAATGCCGGACAGGCACGGCAGAAGGGCGGCCTCGCGATGGTGACCCGGCCGGAGTCCGCTGACGAGCGGCCGCTCTCTCCCTACACCGGGTGGACGAGGCAGACCTGGGAGACCCTGGCGGACAGCATGCTCGCGGCGGTGCGTCCGTATGCGAGCCCGCAGGGGTCCCTTGTCGATCTGCCGGGTCCGGCCAGCCGGTCGGGCCGGTGGAGCGACGGGCTGGAAGGCTTCGCGAGGACCTTCCTGCTCGCCGGTTTCCGGCTGGCCCGCTCCGGTGACGAGGACCCCGCCAACCTCGCCGAGTGGTACGCCACCGGGCTCGACGCGGGAACCGACCCGTCCTCGCCGCAACGCTGGCCGACCTTTGCCGAATGCCAGCAGGCCAAGGTCGAGGGCGCCTCGATCGCGATCGCACTGCACGAGACGCGGCGCTGGATCTGGGATCGGCTCGATGACGCGGTGCGGCAGCGGATCGTGGCATGGCTGGCCGGCATCCTCGACGATCCGATCTGGGACAACAACTGGACCTGGTTCCAGGCGATCATGGAAGCGTTCCTGCGCTCGGTCGGCGGCCCGTGGCGGGCCGAGGACATCGACCGCACCCTGGACCGCACCGAGTCCTGGTACGTCGGCGGCGGCTGGTACTCCGACGGAACGCGGGGCTCCGACGGCCCGCGCAACTTCGACTACTACTGCGGCTGGGCCATGCAGTTCTATCCGTTGTGGTACTGCCGGATCTCCGGCGCCGACGCGGACGACGAGTTGTTGACCCGCTACCGCGACCGTCTCACCCGGTATCTTGCCGACGCGCGGTACCTGATCGCCGCCGACGGCGCACCGTTGATCCAGGGACGTTCGCTGACCTACCGCTTCGCGATGCTCGCACCTTTCTGGACCGGCGCGGTCTTCGACGCGACGCCGCTGCGGCCGGGTGCGACCAGGCGGCTGGCCAGTGGCGTGGTCCGGCATTTCGTGACCGAGGGCTGTTTCGACAGTGCGGACCTGCTGCCGTTGGGATGGCACCGAGAGTTCCCGGCCATGCGCCAGCCCTACTCCGGCCCCGGTTCTCCCTACTGGGCGAGCAAGGCGTTCGCCGGCCTCGTCCTGCCCGCCGACCATCCGGTGTGGACAGCTCGGGAGGAGGCGCTGCCGATCGAAAGCGCGGACATCCAGCTCACGCTGCCGGCACCCGGTTGGCTGGTGTCGGGGACCGTCGCCGACGGGATCGTCCGAGTGGCCGCGCATGGCCCCGACCATGCGTCGCTGAACGGCCTCAGCCTCGACCAGCCCGAATACGCCCGACATGGCTACGCCACCCACGCCGCGCCCGAGGTCGAGCACGCGAACCCGGTCGACTCGCACATCGCGCTGCTCACGCAGGACGGGCGAGCCTCGCACCGCCGACCGGTCAGTCCACTTCGGCTCGACGGACGGATCGGCGTGTCCCGGTCCCGAGCGCACTGGCTGGTCGGGCCGCCGTCCGTGCCTTGGGAGACCGACGGACAGGAGGACTGGACGACCGGCCCGCTGCTCACCACCGCGACGGTGCTGCGCGGGCCGTGGGAAGTTCGGCTCGCGCGGGTCGACGCGGCTCCGGATACCGTCGCCGATCCCCTGCCTACCCAGGACGGGCCCCTGCGGTTGCGCATCGGCGGCTGGGCGATCGCCGACACCGAACCACCGGGTACGCAGGTCGCGGGGGCGACCGCGACGGTGGACAGAGCCGATGGCCTGACCAGTACCGTGTCCGACCTACGCGGACTGACCAGCGCGGGCTGTAGCCGTTCACGGGAGCGCAATCCGCTCGGCCGGCACTCGGCGACGCCCTGGGCCGGTACCGACGAACCGGTCACCTTTGGCAGGATCTACGCGGCACTCGTGGTGCTGTCCGGGGTGCCGACCGAGGACGGCGTCCGGCTCACCGTGGCCGGTGACCTGGTCACCGTCCACTGGCCCGACGACGAACAGGACCAGCTCACCCTGCCGGGTCCCGGCACGCCGGTCGGATGAGTCCGACGGACCGCGTTCCCGCCTGACGACGGTCAGGCGGGAGGCCGCTGATCCACCGCTCAGACGAAGCTGGCGGTGGTACTCGCCGCCGGCACGGCGCGGCTGGGCAGCGCGAGGCTGACACCGATGGCGGCAAGGGCGACGACCGAGCCGATCCAAAATGTACTGGTGAAGCCGGACCAGTTGGGCAAGGTCGTGCCACGAATGAGACTGATGGCCAGGATGCTGCCACTGATCTGCCCGCCGAGCGTCCCGCCAACACTGCGCAGCACGTAGAGCAGGCCGCCGACGCTGGCGACCCGATCCGCCGGCACCACCGCGACCACGAGGTTCATCGCCTGGGTCATACCGAGACCGATACCAAGGCCACCGAGTAGCGACGAGGTGACCAGGATGGCCGGCTGGTGGCTGGCCAACAGCATGATGGCCACGGAGGCGACCGTCACCACGCTTGCCACCACCATGACCGCCCGTGAGCCGACGGCGCGTTCGATCCTGCTGGTCAAGGCGGCGGCGACGACACCGATGACACCGCCTGGGATGAGAATCATCCCGGTCACGCTCGCGGTGGCCGCAAGCCCGTAGCCGGTCATGGCCGGCGCGGCGACGATCAGCGGGATGATCACGAAGCTGGCCGTGGTCGCGTAGCCGATGACGAACGTCATCGTGCACGCGGCGACCACCGCGCGGCCACCGAGCCGCAGGTCGATGAGCGGTTCCTCGGTCCGCCGCTCGACGACCAGGAAGGTGATGATCAGTAGTACGGCGAGGACTTCGAGAACGATGAAGCCGGGTGCCGTCCAACCCCAGCTCGGTGCCTCGGAAACGCCGAACAGCAGCGCGAACAGCCCGCAGGCCAACAGCGCGGCCCCGGTCCAGTCGACCTTTCCCCTGTTGCTGGGTGGGCAGGACGGGATCACTTTCCAGGCGGTGGCGGTGATGATGACCAGCAATGCCAGCGGTATCAGGAAAACCCAGTTGTAGCGAAGGTGGGCGACGATGATGCCGGTGATGATCAGGCCGAGGATCACGCTGGCCGCCGATGCGCCGACGAGCGCGCCGCTGGCCCGCTTGACGACTTCCTTGCGCTGGGTGTCACGCAGGATGCCCAGTCCCAACGACACCAGCCCCAGCCCGGCGCCCTGCAACACCTGGCCGACCGCCAACCAGAAGATCGTCCCGGCCACCGCCGAGAGCAGCGTGCCGGCACAGACGATCACCAGCACGCTGAGCAGGATCGGCCGTTTGTCGTGCGTGTCGGCCAGCCTGCCCACCAACGGGGTGCAGACGGTGCCGCTGAGCAGCACGCCCGTCAACACCCAGGTGATCGACACCGCGCTGGCGCCGACTCCGTGCTGGATCAGGGGAAGTGCGGGCGTCAGCATCGTTTCGAGCATCGTGTAGATGAGAACCGCCGAGGCCAGCACGATCAGGATCGGTACTGGACGGGGGGCGGAGCTGGTCGGAGCTGGTGTCGACATTGACTGCCTCCGGGCGGCGGGAACTGCGGCGAAGCGACTCGGTGTGCAACCGGTTGCAATGCGATCGATTGCAATGTACGTCACATCGCGCCACCAGCCAATAGTTCGCTATGAAGCAGCAGTTTTCTGGCTACTACCTGCACGTGAAGGTTGACAATGCGCGGCCTAAGCGCCTAATAATGCAAACGATCGCATATCGCGGGGAGCAGCTCGCGGGACAGTAGGCATCCGGTCACTCCTGGCTCACGACCGCCCGTGGCGTTCGTACCCGGTATCCGGCGGCGGCTGCCATACACTGATCTCGGACGCCGCGCTCTGGCACGGGAGTTGACGGGAAACCACGTCACGATGGGAGACAGCGGTGCAGAGACCGACGATTCGTGACGTCGCGCGGGAGGCCGGTGTCTCGGTGTCGACGGTGTCCAGGGTGTTCACCCGACCACAGCTGTTCCGCGATGAGACCCGGCTGAAGGTGCATGCCGCCGCGGCCGCGCTCAACTATTCGCCCAATCGGAACGCCGCTTCGCTGACCACCGGCAAAACAGCCAATATCGGTCTCGTGGTACCCAATCTGGCCAATCCGTTCTTTCCGGAGATGGTCAAGGCGGCTCAGCACAGTGCGCGCGAACACGGGTTGGCCGCGCTGCTGGCCGACAGCGACGACAGCGCCGCCGACGAGGAAAAACTGTTGCACACTCTGGCCAAGGACGTGGACGGGCTGATCGTCTTCTCCTCGCTACTGCGCGCCGAACAGATCGCCGGAATCGGCCCACTGGGGCCGATCGTCTTCGTCAACAGGAATGTGCCGGGACATCGCAGCGTATTGGTCGACGCGCCGCACGGAATGACGCTGCTGACTCAGTATCTCCGCAATCTCGGCCACACCTCGGCGCTCTACCTGCCGGGACCGGAGAACTCCTGGGTGGCGCACGACCGGCTCGGCGCACTCGCCGAGGCCGCCGAGACGGCAGGGCTCGCGCTGGAGGTCGGGCCGATGGGGCCGGGCACTTTCGAGACCGGCAGTGCGGTCGCCGAGCAGTTGGTGCGCAAGCCGCTGCCCTCGGTTGTCATGTGCTTCAACGATGTGATGGCGCTCGGGGTGGTCGCGCGACTCCTTCAACTCGGTGTCCGGATTCCCGAGCAGATCAGCGTCACCGGCTGGGGCGGCACGAAGACGGCGAGCTATTCCACCCCGGCGGTGACCACGCTGGCCGCGCCGTTGGCCGAAATGGGTACCGCTGCCCTTGAGCAGTTGCTGCTGGCCGAGCACGACCCGCAGGACAGCGAGATCTCCCCGATTCGGCTGGAGGCCACGTTGGCCGCAAGGGCGACCACCGGCCGCGCCCGCGAGGCCTGAACGGCACGTCAGCTCATTCCTGGCCGGTACTCACCCGCCGTCGATCTGTTTCAGGGCTTGGGAAAGGACCGTCGCGCCGTCGTTTCCTCGGCGGGCGCGCAGTGCGACGTGACCGTCCGGTCGCAGGAGAACCGCGCCGTCCTTCTCGATCGCATAGCGTTCCTCGAAGTCGATATTCTCGGTGCCGAAGTCTTCTCCGATGACCCAGCAACGGATGCCCTGCGCCGCCGCTGCCGCACGCCATTCCTGTCCACCGCTGCCGGCGAGCACGACGAAGCCCTCGGCGGCAAGGCCGACCGAGGACAGGCGGTTGCCGGCAGCGTCGGTGAGCCACAGGTGCGGGGCGCGCGCACCGGGATGGGCGGTCGGCCGGTAGTCGCTGACCGTCGAGATCTCCGGCTCGGTGCCGTCGTCGACGACGGCCTTGGACGAGTAGATGTAGCCGAACTGCTGCCCGTCCGACCACAGCTGCTCACGTTGGGCGGGCACGGCGCCCCGGATGGCCTCGCGAACGGCTTCGCCCTCCGGTAGCTCGATCTTCACGATCTCGGAACGGTCCCCGCTCAGCCAGCCGGTGCCTTCCATCTTCTTCGTGTTGATCATGACCTGGTCGCGGTTGCTGTCGGCGACCGGTTTGCGTTCCTGCTCGTAGGTGTCCAGCAGTGCCTCGCTCGCGCCATAGCGCAGGACCCTGACGAGTTTCCAGACCAGGTTGTGCGCATCCTGGATACCGCTGTTCATCCCGAACCCACCGTGCGGCGGGAAGCGATGCGCGGCGTCGCCCGCGAGCAGGACCCGGCCGACGCGCCAGGTGTCCGCGACGGCTGCCTCGTGCTTCCAGCGCACCGTGCTCAGGATGTCCATCTCCAGATCGAGATCGCCAACGGCGAGTCGCACCTGACTCATGCAGAACGCCTCGTCGTAGGCCTCGTCCGGGAGATTCGGGTCGCGTTCGAAGTTGCAGATCCAACGGTCGTCGCGCCCGGTCGGGTACACGCAGCCGACGAGGTCGGCGTTGACGACCCAGGTCAGCATGTACGGCTTGCCAAAGGTGGCCCTGGTGAGCGCCTCGCTGCGGAAGTAGATGTTCACCGACTCGCCGAAAACCGGCGTCGTCACCTCGGTGATGCCAAGCGACCGCCGAGTCGCACTGCGCGCGCCGTCGGCGGCGATGACGTAGCGGGCCCGAATCAGCCGTTCCCGCTCGCCGCCGGTGACGCGCACGCTGACCCCCTCGTCGTCGGACTCGCCCACCTCCGCAAGGGCGTCGAACCACACCTGCGCGGCCGGCTCGTCGGACAGGGCCTCAAGCAGCACCGATTCCACGTTGTCCTGTGAGGTGAACACCGTCCGTTCCGCGCTGGGCATCCTGCTCTCGTCGAACGGCACGGTGCCGTCGTTGAACAGGACCTCGCCGAGCGGAATGCCGTTGTTGATCCGAGTGGTCCAGCCGAAGCCCTGGCTGCGTTCGGGCAGCACGCTGCGCGCCATGACCTCGTCGGCGATGCCCCACTGGCGGAACAGCTCCATCGTGCGCGGCTGGACGCCGTTGGCCTTCGGATGCTGGGAGAGCGTCGTGCGCCGCTCGACGACCAGCGTTCGGACACCCGACCGCGCGAGTTGGAGCGCGGCACTGAGGCCAACGGGGCCACCCCCGATGACCAGGACTTCGAAGGACTGATCCGCCATCTCGCGCCTTTCTCCTCGCACCCGCCCGTTGGCCGGGAATCGCGACCAGCGGGTGCGGTGGTCGACGTGTGGCCGAACTTCATAGTACCGGAATAGCTATTCCGATAGTAGGAGGCTGTGACCAATACTGCAAACGTTCGCAGCGATCTCCCGGAGCCAAGGTCTTGACTTGGCTCGATGTGGAGCGCAGGGTTGGTGCAATCGATTGCAAGTTGAGGCGCAGGAGGTGTGAGGCATGGACGGCGGGTCGCAGAAGAGCCCTCGGATCGGCTGGATCGGTGCTGGCCGGATGGGATCGGCGCTGGTCAGGTTGCTGCTCGCGGCCGGCTATGACGTCGCGGTCTACAACAGGACCCGCGGCAAGGCGGAGGCCTTGGTCGAGGCCGGGGCGAGCGTGGCGGACCGGCCGGTTGATCTTGCCGATCGCGATGTCGTGTTCACGATGGTGTCGGCCTCGGCCGACCTGGAACACGTGACCTCGGGCGAGGGCGGGCTGTTCACCTCGCCCGAACACGCGCCGAGCGTCCTGATCGACTCCTCGACGGTGTCCACGGAGACCTCGGCCGCCGTGCGGGCCATCGCGTCGTCGCGCGGAACCCAACTGCTGGCCGCGCCGGTCAGCGGCAATCCGAAGGTGGTCGGCGCTGGCAAGCTGACCCTGGCGGTATCCGGTCCGCGCGCGGTGTTCGAGCAGGTCGAGCCGATCCTGGGCACACTGGGCCGGGCGGTCACCTACGTCGGCGACGACGAGGTGGCCCGGCTGGTGAAGATCTGCCACAACGTGTTCCTCGGCGTCGTCATCCAGTCCCTTGCCGAGATCACCGTGCTGGCCGAGAAGGGCGGCGTGAGCAGAGCCGCGTTCATGGAGTTCCTCAACCAGTCGGTGATGGGCTCGGTGTTCAGCCAGTACAAGACACCCGCCTTGGTCAACCTCGACTTCACGCCGACCTTCACCATGCCCTTGCTGCGCAAGGACTTCGATCTCGGCCTGGCCGCCGCGCGCACGCTGGAGGCGCCCATGCCGGTCGCGTCGGCGGCAGCTTCGCTTGTGGCCTCGGCGGTGGGGGCCGGGTTGGTCGAGGACGACTTCGCGGTGCTCATCCTGGAACAGGCCCGCCGGGCCGGACTCGTACTGAAGTCGGAAGAGGCGCCGGTGACCGACGGGCTCACGCCGAAGGGAGTCGACCATGTCTGACGGACGGCCCATCCCGGCCCCCGGCCACGGCGGGGTGGACTTCGAGCAGCGGGTCGACTTCGCCCGGCTGCGCTCCTATCGGCTGGCACGGGCCCGCGCCAGCCTGGCGGGCAGCGAATGCGGCGCGTTCCTGCTGTTCGACTTCTACAACATCCGCTACACGACCCAGACCTGGATCGGTGGCGCGCTCGGCGACAAGATGACCCGCTACGCGCTGCTGACCCGCGACGGCGAGCCGATGCTGTGGGACTTCGGCTCCGCCGCCAAACACCATCAGCTCTACGCACCCTGGCTGGAGCCGGAGAACTGCCGCGCCGGCATGCTCGGCCTGCGCGGCGCGATCTCGCCCGACGCCGGGCTGATGGTCGAGGCGGTCAGCCAGATCAAGGATCTGCTCACCCAGGCCGGGGTCGCGGACGCACCGGTCGGGGTGGACATCGTCGAGCCGCCCTTCCTGTTCGAGATGCAGCGCCAGGGCCTGACCGTCGTCGACGCCCAGCAGCTGATGCTGGACGCACGGCAGATCAAGTCCAGTGACGAGATCACCCTGCTGTCGCAGGCCGCTGCGATGGTGGACGGCGTCTATCAGGACATCGTCGATGTGCTCAAGCCCGGCATCCGGGAGAACGAGATCGTCGCGCTGGCCAACAAGCGGCTCTACGAAATGGGTTCCGACCAGGTCGAGGCGATCAACGCGGTATCGGGGGAACGGTGCAACCCCCATCCGCACAACTTCTCCGACCGCATCATCCGGCCCGGCGACCAGGCGTTCTTCGACATCATCCAGTCCTACAACGGTTACCGCACCTGCTACTACCGCACCTTCGGCGTCGGCAGCGCCACCGACGCACAACGCGACGCCTACTCCCGCGCGAGGGAGTGGATGGACGCCGCCATCGAGACCGTCAAACCGGGCGTCGGCACTGACCAGATCGCGCGGGTATGGCCGGCGGCGACCGAATTCGGTTTCGCCAGCGAGATGGCCGCCTTCGGCCTGCAGTTCGGCCACGGCCTCGGCCTCGGCCTGCACGAACGGCCGATCATCTCCCGGCTCAACAGCATCGAGCACCCGGTGGAGATCCGGCCCGGCATGGTCTTCGCCCTTGAGACCTACTGCCCGGCCTCGGACGGCTTCTCCGCCGCCCGGATCGAGGAGGAGGTCGTGGTCACCGACACGGGCGTCGAGGTACTGACCAAGTTCCCCGCGCAGGACCTGTTCGTCGCCAACCCCTACTAGCCAGCACGAGGAACTCATGAACCAGCACACCGAACTGTTCATCGGCGGCAAGTGGCGGCCTGCCGGCGACAGCGCCCGGATCACCGTCCTCGACCCGGCCACCGGGCAGCAGCTCGCGACGGTCGCCAGTGCCACGGTCGGGGACGGCCTCGATGCCGTCGACGCCGCCGCCGAGGCTCTTCCCGGCTGGGCAGCTACCGCGCCGAGGGGCCGCGCCGAACTGCTACAGGCCGTGTACGGGTTGATGAAGGAACGCGCCGAGGAACTGGCCGAGCTGATCGTCGCGGAGAACGGCAAGGCGCTGCCCGATGCTCGGGCGGAGATCTCCTATGCCGCCGAGTTCTTTCGCTGGTACGCAGAGGAAGCCGTGCGCGTTGCCGGCTCGGTGCAGACCGCACCGGGTGGCAGCAACCGGATCATCGTGTTGCGGCAGCCGATCGGGGTCAGCGTGCTGGTCACGCCGTGGAACTTCCCGGCCGCGATGGCCACCCGCAAGGTCGGGCCGGCGCTGGCTGCCGGATGCACCGTCGTGCTCAAGCCCGCGCACGAGACACCGCTGACCGCCCTGATGCTCGCGTCGCTGCTGGCCGAGGCGGGTGCTCCGGCCGGTGTGGTGAATGTGCTGACGACCGATCACGCGTCCGAGATGGTCGGTGTTGCGCTGGATGACGCGCGGGTGCGGAAGTTGTCGTTCACCGGGTCGACGGAGGTGGGGCGGCGGATCGCGGCCGGTGCGGCCGGGACGATCAAGCGCGTCACGCTCGAGCTCGGCGGTAAGTCGGCGAACGTCGTGTTCGCCGACGCCGACCTGGAGAAGGCGGCCGCCGCCGCGCCGTACGCGGTCTTCGACAATGCTGGGCAGGACTGCTGCGCGCGCTCGCGCATACTCGTCGAGCAGAGCGCGTACGACCGGTTCGCCGAGCTGCTCGTGGACGCGACGCGCGGCGTGCGCGTGGGCGATCCCGAGGACGACGCGACCGAGATGGGCCCGCTCATCTCGGCGGCGCACCGGGAGACGGTCTCGAGCTTCGTCGAGGGCGAGCCGCTCTTCCGCGGCGACGTCCCGGACGGAAAGGGCTACTGG
>DATATE010000084.1:0-1843 GCA_036268955.1 Pseudonocardiaceae bacterium | reverse complement strand
TTTCCAGTCGGCACCAGTCAGACTTGTACCGTGTATGACTACGACCTGGTTGTTATCGGCTCTGGGCCGGGCGGGCAGAAGGCGGCCATCGCGGCCGCCAAGCTGGACCGCCGCGTAGCCGTGGTGGAGCGCCCGAAGATGCTCGGTGGCGTGTGCGTCAACACGGGCACGATCCCGTCCAAGACGCTCCGCGAGGCGATCCTCTACCTGACCGGGGCCGGCCAGCGGGAAATCTACGGCCAGTCGTACCGGGTAAAGGACGACATCACCGTTGCCGACCTGACCGCGCGGATCACGCACGTGGTCAGCCGCGAGAACGACGTCGTGCGGAGCCAGCTCGCCCGCAACCGGATCACGATCATCAGCGGCACGGGCTACTTTGTCGGCCCGCACAGCATCGAGGTCGACGACGGCAGCCGGACCCGCAAGGTCACCGCAGACAAGGTCGTCATCGCGACCGGCACGGGCCCCGCCCGGCCGTCGAGCGTAGCCTTCGACGACAGGACGATCATCGACTCCGACGGCATCATCCACCTGGAGCGGGTGCCCCGCTCGATGGTGGTGGTCGGCGCGGGAGTGATCGGCATGGAGTACGCGTCCATGTTCGCCGCCCTCGGCACCAAGGTCACGGTGGTCGAGAAGCGGATGCGGATGCTCGAGTTCTGCGACGAGGAAGTCGTGGAGGCACTTAAGTACCACCTGCGGGACCTCGCCGTGACGTTCCGCTTCGGCGAGACGGTCGCGTCGGTGGAGTCGCACCCTGACGGGGCGATCACGATGCTGGGCAGCGGCAAGAAGATCCCCGCCGACACCGTCCTCTACTCGGCGGGCCGCCAGGGCATGACCGACGGCCTGAACCTGACCGCTGCCGGGCTGGCAGCCGACGAGCGAGGCCGGATCAAGGTCGACGAGTTCTTCCGCACCAAGGTGGAGCACATCTACGCGGTCGGCGACGTCATCGGCTTCCCGGCGCTCGCCGCCACCAGCATGGAACAGGGCAGGCTGGCCGCCGGCCACGCCTTCGGTGAGGCGTTGTCGAGCAACGAGATCCCGCAGCCGATCGGCATCTACTCGATCCCGGAGATCAGCTTCGTCGGCAAGACCGAGGCCGAGCTCACCGAGGCCTGCGTCCCGTTCGAGGTGGGCGTATCCCGGTACCGGGAGCTTGCCCGCGGCCAGATTGTCGGCGACTCCTACGGCGTGCTCAAGCTGCTGGTGTCGCCGGTGGACCGCAAGCTGCTCGGCGTGCACGTCTTCGGCACTCAGGCCACCGAACTGATTCACATCGGCCAGGCCGTGATGGGCTGCGGCGGCACGATCGACTACCTGGTCGACGCGGTGTTCAACTACCCCACCCTGTCCGAGGCGTACAAGGTCGCCGCCCTCGACGCCACCAACAAGATGCGCGCGGTCACCCGCCTGTCCGGCTGACCGGCATCTCGGTCATTTCGTAACGTGAGAGGGGCATCACGTCCGTTGGCCTGTTGGCCGGAATATCTCGTATGGCACACTGGTTAGCGGAAGCAAGCGTGCTCCGGGGTCGGTGAAACTCCGAACCGGCGGTGACAGTCCGCGACCCGGCCGCAACCGCGGCTGGCTGACCCGGTGGAACTCCGGGACCGACGGTTAAAGTCCGGATGGGAGGCAGCACGCGCGCGGCCGGCCGACGCCGGCCGTGCCCGGCGGCGTTGCATCGCCGCGTGAACGGGCACGGCAGAAAGCGGCCAGCAGTCGCGTCCCCCGGAGCTTGACCGGAGGAGGGCGCGGTTGTTTACCGGCATCGTTGAGGACCTCGGTGAGGTCGAGGCGGTCGAGCATCTCGGCGATTTCGCCCGTATTCACG
>DATATE010000083.1:0-7938 GCA_036268955.1 Pseudonocardiaceae bacterium | reverse complement strand
GACTATCCGTTATCCGAGGGTGGCGTAACCATGTCGAGAAGATCATCGGTAAGCCGTATGCGGGAAAACCGCACGTACGGATTGAAAGGGGGATGGGGAACCGGGTCCTTCGGGACACCGCGCCCCTGACTACCAATGGCCGCACGCTCCACAGTGGATGAACTGGCCGTCGAACTCTACAACGGCATCAGTCTGATCGCCCGCAGGTTGCGGCAGCTCCAGGCACCTGGCGAGCTGTCGCTGCCGGAACGTGCCGCCTTGGCCCGGCTCGGCCGGGGAGGTCCGGCGACCTCGGCCGAACTGGCCAGGGCCGAGCAGATCACCCCGCAGGCCATGGGAAACACTCTCAACGGCCTGGAGAACCGGGGACTCATCGAGCGACAGGCCGATCCGCACGACGGCCGGCGGATGATCATGTCGCTGACCGACGTCGGCCGCGATGTGCTGCGGCACAAGCGGGACGCGCGCACCCAGCAGGTCTCGGCCGCGCTCAACGCCGGTTTCACCTCGGCCGAACTGGACGCACTGCGCGCGGCCGCGCCGCTCGTGGCGCGCCTGGCCGATCACCTCTGAACCGCGACTCAGCAAAGGGAATCATGTCCGACACGCTCACCATCGACCCGAGCCGCACCGCCCTGCTGGTCATGGACTACCAGGCCGGCATCGTCAACTCGGTCGGCGACACCGACACGGCGCTGCACCACACGATCGACGCGATCGCCCTGGTCCGCAAGGCAGGCGGCCGGGTCGGCTACGTACGGGTCGCCTTCACCGACGAGGACATTGCCGCGATCCCGGCCAGCAGCCACTTCGCCTCGGTGGCCACTCCGGAACGCCGCGAGTACCTGCATGCCGACTCGCCTACCACCGCCATCGACGAGCGGGTCGCGCCGGAGTCCGGCGACATCATCGTGCGCAAGACCAGGGTCGGCGCCTTCTCCACCACCGACCTGGACCAGCAGCTACGCGCCGTCGGCGTGGACACGCTGATCCTGGCCGGGCTGAGCACCAGCGGCGT
The DNA here is from genome assembly GCA_036268955.1 of Pseudonocardiaceae bacterium. Classification (GTDB taxonomy): domain Bacteria; phylum Actinomycetota; class Actinomycetes; order Mycobacteriales; family Pseudonocardiaceae; genus CAJCJE01. The sequence continues at coordinate 6,920 of DATATE010000083.1, read as the reverse complement.
GGTGCTGTCCACGGTCCGCGACGGCGCCGACCGCGACTACCGGATCATCGTGCTCGCCGACGCCTGCGCCGATCCGCAGCCGGGCGTGCACGAATTCCTCACCGAGAAGGTCTTTCCCCGTCAGACGCAGGTCACCACCACCGAGGAACTGGGCAAGCTGCTCGGCGCTCAGGACTGAGTGCTCCTCGGACCGGCGAACCCCCGTGGTCAGTGGGAAGCGCGCTCTTGACCGGACCCGTGATGCCGATTACGGTCGCTCCCATCGGTAAATGAAAGGTTTCAAATCCGTGGGAGCGAGGTAGTGACGGCGCCATGGCCCGCTACTGCTTCCTGCTGCGGGTCCGCGTCGAGCTGCTGGACGAGTACCGGGAGCGGCACCGCGCCGTGTGGCCGGAGATGTCGCGGGCACTGCGCGACTCCGGCTGGCGCAACTACTCGATCTTCCTTCGGCCGGACGGACTGCTCGTCGGCTACGTCGAGGCCGACGACCTCGACACGGCACAGCGGGCGATGGCGGCCACCGAGGTCAACGCCCGCTGGCAGGCGGAGATGAGCCGCTACATGGTCGGCACCGACGAGCGTGGCCCTGACGAGTCGATCGAACTGCTGGAGGAAGTCTTCCATCTCGACGGCGAGCCGGGGGATCGCAGATGACCGCGACGACCGAAACGCCGCTGCCGGGCCGGATCACACCGCGCCGGACCAAGATCGGACTCGTGGCAGGCGGCCTCGGTGCCTACTGGCCGCAGTTTCCCGACCTGCTGCCGCAACTGCGCGACTCCGCTCGTCGGGTGTCCGCGCGCCTGCGGGAACTGCACTGCGACGTGGTGGACGTCGGCTTCATCTCCGACGCCCAAGAGGGCGCCCGCGCCGCCGAGGAACTGCGCGTCGCCGGCTGCGACCTCATCGTCGGATTCCTCACCACGTACCTGACCGCGTCCATGCTCGCGCCGATCGCGCAGCGCAGCGGCGCGCCGGTCCTGCTGATCAACCTCCAGCCGACCCCGGCCATGGATCACGCCACGTTCGACACCGGACAGTGGCTCGCCTACTGCGGTGCCTGCCCGCTGCCGGAAATGGCCAACACGTTCACTCGGCTCGGCGTGCCGTTCCGCTCGGTGTCCGGCTACCTCGACGACGAGCGCGCCTGGACGAGGATCACGCGCTGGATCAGGGCCGCCGGAGTGCGCGGGACGCTGCGCACCAGCCGGCACGGTCTGATGGGGCACCTCTACCCAGGCATGCTCGACGTGTCCACCGACCTCACCCTCGTCCCGGCCAACCTCGGTGGCCACGTCGAAGTGCTGGAGTTCGACGACCTGCGGGTGCGCGTCAAGGAGGTCACCGACGCGCAGGCGGACGATCGGATGGCGCTGGCCCGCGACGTGTTCGACGTCGACCCGTCCGTGGTCGACGAGGACTTCCGTTGGGCCGCCAGGGTGTCCGTCGGCCTCGACCGGCTCGTCGCCGACTTCGAGCTGGACAGCCTCGCCTACTACCATCGCGGCCTCGACGGCGAACAGCACGAACGCCTTGGCGCCGGCATGATCCTCGGCGCCTCCCTGCTCACCGCGTCCGGCCTTCCCGCGTGCGGCGAATACGAGCTGCGCACCTCCTTGGCGATGCTCGTGCTCGACCGGCTCGGTGGCGGCGGCTCGTTCACCGAGTTGCAGGCGCTGAACTTCCGCGACGGCGTTGTCGAGATGGGCCACGACGGCCCGGCCCACCTCGCGATCAGCGAGGGACGGCCGAAACTGCGCGGTCTTGGTGCGTACCACGGTAAACGCGGCTGGGGCGTGTCCGTCGAGCTGGACGTCCGGCACGGACCGGCCACACTGTTCGGGCTCGCGCAGCGGCGCGACGGCGCGTTCGGCTTCGTCACCGCGCACGGCGCCGTCGTGCCCGGCCCGTTGCTGCGGATCGGCAACACCACCTCCAGGGTCGACTTCGGTGTCGATCCCGGTGAATGGGTGGATGCCTGGAGCGCGAGCGGAACCGGGCACCACTGGGCGCTCGGCGTCGGCGACCTGCGCCCGGAGCTTGCCGCGGCGGCCGAGCTGATCGGCGTCGACCTCGTGGAGATCACCAGTTAGCGCGGCCGCCCAGCGTTCCCCTCCGGACGTTGCGGGGCGCGTCACGACTTGACGAAATTAGTTGTACCTAACATAATAGTTCATATGTCTATAACTAATGTGAGTGTTCCCTCCGGCTCGCCGTCGGCCTCGGGCGGACGAGTGCTCCTGATCGGCGCTTCGCGCGGTCTGGGTCTCGCACTGGCCAGCGAATGGACGCGGGTTGGTCGGCAGGTCGTGGCCACCGTGCGCGGCTCGGGCCGGACCCCCTTGCACGACCTCGCCGATACCCACGCCGAACACGTGGAGATCGAGACCGTCGACATCACCGAGCCCGCGCAGATCGCGGCGCTGCACGATCGTCTGGCGGACCGGATGTTCGACCTGCTGTTCGTGAACGCCGGCGTCACCAGCCAGCCCGAGGTCACGGTGGCGGAGACGCCCACCGAGGAGTTCGCCCGGGTCATGGTCACCAACGCGCTGAGCCCGCTGCGCGTCATCGAAGCTCTCCAGGACCGCGTCGAACCCGCCGGCACGATCGGGGTGATGTCCTCGGGCCAGGGCAGTGTGGCCAACAACGAGCACGGCGGCCACGAGGTGTACCGCGGCAGCAAGGCCGCGCTCAACACGTTCATGCGCAGCTACGCGGCACGGCAGGCCGGCGGGCGCCAGACTTTGGTCCTCATGGCTCCCGGCTGGGTGCGCACCGAACTCGGCGGCCCGGACGCACGGCTGCGCATCGACGAGAGCATCCCGAACGTCGTCAGCACGCTCGATGCCCTCCAGGGAAAGCCTGGTCTGCACTACGTCGACTACCTCGGCCGGACGGTAGCGTGGTGAATGCGGCACTACGGCAAGGCGGGCACGCGATGCGGCTTCGGGTCGCCACGGTAGGAAAGGATCTGGGAGAGGCGAGGCGATGGCAGACACCTCGAAACGATCAGCCGATCCCGTCCAGCAGGCCTGGGCCCTCATGCGGCGGTTCGTCGAGGCCCACAACCGTCGAGGCGAACTCGTTGACGCGCTCGGATTCCGCCTTGGCGGCGGCCGAGGAAAAATCCTCTTCCAACTCCGCGACGGACCGGTCACCCTTGGCCAGCTCGCGGAGGCCAACGGCGTCGATGCCCCCTACGCGACCCTGATCGTCGACAAGCTGGAAGCCCACGGCCTTGTCGAACGCCGCCCGCACCCCGATGACAGGCGCCGCAAGCTGGTCACGCTCACGGCCGCCGGGCACAACGCCATCGCGACCGCCGACGCCATCCTGCTGCGCCCGCCCTCGGCCATCGAAACCCTCCCGGCCGAGGATCTCGGACAGCTCACCGGGCTCCTCACCCGCCTCCTCGATGCGGACGCGGCCGAATCCGAAGATCCATAGTCATCCGCTCCTCCGCCACCGGATCAGGCGAGAGTCGCCATGGCGAATCGACGCGTCATGACCGGATCCCTTCGATCTTGGGGCTGGCCCGGTCATACTCCGTCGATCAGGCCGCTCCGTGGATCGTGGTCAGACCACGAGAAATCATGGCGTCCGGGCGGTGAGGGCCTCGTGCAGCTGCGCGCGTCCGGTGATCCCGAGCTTGCGGTAGACGGCGCTCAGATGCGTCTCCACCGTGCGCAGGGTCAGATGCAGCGTCGCGGCGATGTCCCGGTTGGCCTGCCCAGCGGCAGCACGGTCGGCGACCCGTCGTTCGCCTGCGGTCAGGGCGCCGACGCCGGTCGTGGCGCGGGCTCTTGGCCGCGCGCCCGCCGACAGCGCCCCGGCTCGCGCCCGCTCGGCAAGACCTCGCGCCGCGCACCATTCGGCCTCCGCCGCCGCGGCACCGAAATTGCGGCGGGCGGCAGCGGTCATGCCGTGCCGGGCCTGGGCCGTCGCAAGGCTGAGCAAGGATCCCGCCAGCTCCAGACGGGTGGCCGGCGAGTCGAGGATCGCGGCGGAGCGGGTCAGCAGATCGACGGCTGCCCGCCCGGTAGCCACCTCGCCGGCCACCCGCAGGGTCACCCCGATCGCTCGGGCCGAGCCCCACGACGAGGCTTGCTCCGTCGCGTGTGCCGCCCACTGACCTGCCCGCGGGATGTCGTCGAGAGCCAGGTGCAGCCGCGAGATGAGCGCCGCCCAGTGCCATCCTGCGGTCTGGTCGGTGTCGCAGGCCTCCAGCGCCTCATGGATTCGTCCCTGGGCGGCTCGGGTGCGCGCGACATCGAACCGGATGTCGACCGGGGCGTCCACCAGGTCGTCGGCGATCCGGCCGGCCTCGTCGACATCGCCTCGTTCGGCAAGGATCACCATCCGGGTGGCGAGCGGTATCGCGCGTAGCCTGCCCCAATGGTCGAGCGGCAGGTTGACCATTGCCTCCTCGTTGAACTTGAGCGCCTCGGCAAGGTTGCCCGTCCACAACGCGATACGCGAACGCGCGTCGATCAGGGTGATGAGACCGACCACTGATCGGGTCCGGCGGGCATGCCTGATCGCCTCGTCGCAGTACCTTGTCGCGTTCGCCCCGTGGCCTGCGATGGCAAGCGCCCTGACCGCGTGCTGCACCGCCAACGCGGGCATGTGCCGCACTCCGGGTGCGAGCGCCCGTTCGGCAAGCTCCGCGACGGCCGCCGCTGTCCACCCCGGCGTGGACAGCGCAGCCGCCGCCTGTGCCGCGAGGATCGCGCGCTCGCTCGGCGTTCGCGTCTGTTGTGGACTGTCGGTCGCCACGGTCTGACCGGTTCCGTGCAACACCTGCGCGGAGAGCCGGAGGGCGTCCAGGCGCACAGCGGCGTCACGGTCGATCGGCGCGACGTCCTTCGCGACCCTCGTGAGCAGCGTGTCGGCCTCCCGGAACCGGCCTTCGCGCAGCGCCACGTCGGCGAGCACTTCGGCGATCTCCGCCCGTTGCACCGGGTTGTCGACCAACTCAAGCACCTTGACCAGGCGGCGATGCGCCATCGAGGGCTGGTGGATCGCCTCGGACAGTCCGAGGTCCACTTCGGCCCGAAGCCGGTCGCTCTCGGCCAACGGTTCGTCGAGCGCCCTGGTCAGGTACCGCGCCGCGCTGTCCGGCGCGCCGCGCATCGCGGCGTCGTCGGCGGCAGCCAGCAGGACCGCGGCGACCCAGGGCTCCTGCGGCGTCGACACGTCGAGCAGGTGTCCGCACACCCGCTCGGGATCGGTGCCGTCGTCGTACAACAGCTTCGCCGCACGCAGGTGCAGTTGCTGCCGCCGTTCGGTCGACAGCTGGTCGAGCACGGACTCGCGGGCCAACGGGTGCGCCCAGCTCGGCTCGACGCACGGTTCGAGCAGCCCGAAGTCCCGCAGCTCGTTCTCGGCCCGCAGCGCGGTCAGGTCGTCGAGTCCGGCGAGCCGCGAGACGAGGTCACGCTCGCGCGCGGAGCCGAGTACGGCCAGTGCCGCGGCGAACTCACGGGTGGCCGGCGAGGTGGTGGCCAGCCAGTTCCGCACGAAGTCGGCGAACCGACCGATCGTCCTCGGCGGCAGCGCGTCGGGTTGGATCGAGGAGCAGGCGCGATCGGCCGTCACGGAGGTGACGAGCGCGCGGACCAGCAGCGGATTTCCTCCGGTGAGCCGAGCGCACGAGATCAGCAGCTCCGGTGTCAGATCCGGCGGCAACAGCTCCGTCAGGACGGCGACGACCTGAGCCTCGGTGAACCGCGTCAGCCTCAGCACGTTGTGGTCGGGGCCGGGGTCGAGGGTCCGCAGGCACTCGTGAGCGTCGCCGGTACGCACGGTGGCCACCACCAGCACCGGGGCCTGGGTGTTCTTCCGAACCAGGTACCGCAGCCACCGCAGCGAGGGCGAGTCCGCCTTGTGGATGTCGTCCACCAGCAGCACGAGCGGCGCGGTGGCCGCGATGCGCAAGGACAGCCTGAACAGCCCGTGCAGGACACCGCGTGGCGCATCCCCGAACGCGTTCGCCTCCCCGACACACGGCACCGAGGAAAACACGTGCGTGGCAGGTTCGGCCGGCCCGGCGAACATCTGCTCCGCCTTCTCCTCCGACCAGGTCGCCACCAGCGGCTCGAACAGTTGGCGGACGACACCGAACGGGAAGTCGTGCTCCAACTCGTCGCAGCGGGCCCGCAACACCAGCGCCTCGGGCAGCGTCCTTCGGACCTCAGCGGCGAAGGCCTCGACCAGGGTCGTCTTGCCGAGACCGGCCGCGCTCTCCACGACCGTAAGCCCTGGACGTCCCGACGCGGTGGCCCGCAGACTCGACATCAGGACGTCCAGCTCGGCCCGGTGATCGAACATGTTCACCCGACGTCCAGCCCTCTCCATCGATTGCCCTTGGTACAGTCATGATAATTACCTGACATCGTCATGGTAGTTGACTGTCTCCGAGCGTTGCTTTTCGTCGGGCCGGACGGTACCGGGAGCAACCACCTGGATCACGAATCCCATCGACCGAGAGCCAGCAGTTCCGCCACAGCACGGCGCCCCAGCCGCGCTACCGCCGACGCGCCCGGTCGGCGTGCTCATCGGCAGCGACGAGTCGGTCACCTCCGCCGAGGCCGCTGACGGGGCGGCCATCACTACCGGGCCGTCCGACCGGGCCACGTTCCAGGGCGACCAGGTGGTTCTTGCGGTGGCCACTGAGCCAGCTTTGGTAAGCGATCGATCCAGAACCGGTACGGATATCAGCTCAAATGTAGGCAAAAAGGAACCAGATTCGGCTGGCTCTGCTGGAAAACGCATAATTGTACGTGTGCCACGAATGCTGAGAGGGGTTGATGTAGGTAGGCCTACTTGAGGCAATGTTGTGTAGTAGATGAAGGTTTTGTGGCCCTTCGGCGTCGTCCTGCGGGGGGAGGCGTCAAGCCGCCTCAATGTTGCCTTGG
>DATATE010000082.1:0-12195 GCA_036268955.1 Pseudonocardiaceae bacterium | reverse complement strand
GCCTACGACGGGGTATGGGCCCGCATCCCGGGACGCGAGAAGGCAAAGTACCTGTTCCGTATCGCACGCGCGATCCAGGAGCGCGGCCGAGAGCTCGCGGTGCTCGAGTCCCTCGACAACGGCAAGCCGATCAAGGAATCGCGCGACGTCGACATCCCGACCGCCGCCGCGCACTTCTTCTACTACGCCGGCTGGGCCGACAAGCTGGACTACGCCGGATTCGGGCCGGCGCCGCGCCCGCTCGGCGTCGCCGGGCAGATCATCCCGTGGAACTTCCCGCTGCTGATGGCGGCGTGGAAGATCGCGCCCGCGCTGGCGTGCGGCAACACCGTGGTGCTCAAGCCGGCCGAGACGACGCCGCTGACCGCGCTCGTGCTCGCCGAGATCATCGCCGAGGCGGACCTGCCGCCCGGCGTGGTCAACATCATCACGGGCGGGCCGTCGGTGGGGCAGGCGATCGTCGAGCACGACGGCGTCGACAAGATCGCGTTCACCGGCTCGACCGAGGTCGGCAAGGGCATACAGCGCGCGCTGGCCGCCCGCGACACGAAGCTGACCCTGGAGCTCGGCGGCAAGGCGGCCAACATCGTCTTCGATGACGCCCCCGTCGACCAGGCGGTCGAGGGCATCGTCAACGGCATCTTCTTCAACCAGGGCCAGGTCTGCTGCGCCGGGTCGCGGCTGCTCGTCCAGGAATCGATCGAAGATGAGCTGATCAGCGCGCTCAAGCGTCGGCTCGCCACACTGCGAGTGGGCGACCCGCTGGACAAGAACACCGACGTCGGTGCGATCAACTCGGCAGCGCAACTTGCGCGCATCCGCGAGCTGTCCGACTCCGGCGAGGCCGAAGGCGCTACCCGCTGGTCGCCGGCCTGTGACTTGCCGGACCGCGGCTATTGGTTCGCCCCGACCGTGTTCACCGGCGTCTCGCAGGCGAACCGGATCGCCCGCGAGGAGATCTTCGGTCCCGTCCTGTCGGTGCTGACGTTCCGCACGCCGGATGAGGCGGTGGAGAAGGCGAACAACACGCCGTACGGGCTGTCCGCGGGTGTGTGGACCGACAAGGGCTCGCGCATCCTGTCGATTGCGAACCGGCTGCGCGCCGGGGTTGTTTGGGCCAACACGTTCAACCGGTTCGATCCGACCGCGCCGTTCGGCGGATACCAGGAATCGGGCTTCGGTCGTGAGGGCGGCCGCGCTGGACTGGAGGCGTACCTGAATGTCTGAGGTCAGGCTCACCGTGGCCAAAACGTACAAGCTCTACCTCGGTGGCGCGTTCCCGCGTTCGGAGTCCGGCCGGTCCTATCCGGTGACGGATGCCAACGGCGCCTTCCTCGCCAATGCGGCGCAGGCTTCGCGCAAGGACGCCCGCGACGCGGTGGTGGCCGCGCGCAAGGCGTTCGCGGGCTGGTCCGGGGCGACCGCCTACAACCGTGGCCAGGTGCTCTACCGGGTCGCCGAACTGCTGGAGGGCCGGCGCGATCAGTTCATCGCCGAGGTCAGCGCCTCGGAGGGGCTGAAAGCGGCGGCGGCGAAGTCCATTGTGGATGCCGCGATCGACCGGTGGGTGTGGTACGCCGGTTGGACGGACAAGATCGCCACCGTGTTCGGTGCGGCGAATCCCGTTGCCGGGCCGTACTTCTCCTTCAGCGTGCCGGAGCCGACCGGGGTGGTCGCGGTGTTCGCGCCGCAGTCGTCCTCGCTGCTCGGCCTGGTCAGCGTGGTGGCGCCGGTGATCGCCAGCGGGAACACCTGCGTGGTGGTGGCCAGCGAGAACCGGCCGCTGCCGGCGATCACCCTGTCGGAGGTGCTGGCCACCTCGGACGTGCCGGGCGGCGTGGTGAACATGCTGACCGGGCGGACGGGCGAACTCGCGCCGTGGCTGGCCTCGCACGCCGATGTGAACGCGCTGGACCTCGGCGGCGTCGCCGCGGCCAACCGGGTCGATCTGGAGAAAGCCGCCGCCGGCACGGTGAAGCGGGTCCTTCGGGTTCCTGCCGAGGAACCGGACTGGACGCCGACGCCGGGGATCGGCCGGTTGCGGGCACTGCTGGAAACCAAGACGGTCTGGCATCCGATGGGCGCCTGAGCTGGAGAATGTTCGTCGGCGGCCAGTACAACGGCCGCCGACGAACCCGCACCCCCGGACTCAGATCTGTCGGCCACGGCGGACGGCCCGCCACACGACGAACAGACAGCAGGCGGTCAGCACCAGGTAGATGCCGAACTCGATCAGTTGGAAGGTCGGCACTCGACTCAACGGCTGATAGTCGGTGTAGAACGCGGCCAGGCCGTGACTTCGCTCGCAGGCGGCGAACTGGGCGTCGGTCGGCGTGACGGACGAGGTGCCGTAGCAGGCCGGCGGGTAGCCGACCTTGGCGCCGTGTGTATTGAGATAGCCAAAGTCCAGCTCGCCGGCCGAGGGCACGTTGGGCCGCAGCGGGGAGAGCGGGCCGACGTAGTGCACCGGCGTCTCGTAGTGCTCGCGGCCGTACGCCGCCAACCACCACCTGACCAGCCCGAAGACGGTCAGACTCACACCCATCGCCGCCACGGTACGGCGGAACAGGACACTCGCGACGAGGCCGAGCGTGAAACCGAACAACACGTAGCCGATCTGCAACGGGATCGACGACTCGAAGCTGACGATGCCGAGCGGGTCGAACTGGTCGACAGGCGCCGCTCTGGTGACGTTGTCGAGCAACAACCGGACGACCACTTCCAGCCCGGTCGTCAGCACGACGAGGATCGCGCCCAGCAGGGCGACCTTGGTCATCAGCCAACGAACCGGCGACACATCCTGGCTCCAGACCAACAGGTTCGTGCGCTGTTCGTACTCCCTCGACAACAGCGGCGCGCCCCAGAAAACCGCGGCGACTCCCGCCAGCACCGGCACGCCGAACGCCACCAGATCGTGGATCAGGTCGATCAGCTGGTAGTCGGCCAAGAAGTCGGTCAGGCCGCTGGCCGAGGTGTCGGTCGTGGACACGAGGCCGTTGGTCTTCGGCAACAGGACGAGCAGGTAGCCGACGAACCCGAGCACACCGAGCGCGGTGACGGCGATCAGCAGGCGGTGCTGACGCCAGGTCAGCCAGCACAGGTCACGAAGGCGGCCGCCCGGCCGAGTTCGACCGGTCGAGGAGGTGGCCACCGAGGTGGCGGTAGCGGCGGTCATCGCACCCGCACCTTCCTTACCAGGATCGCGGTCATCGACAGCAGGGCGACGGCGAGCACCGCGTAGATGCCGAACTCGATCCAGTGAAAGGTCGGCAACCGGCTCGCCGGCTGATAGTCCACATAGGACGCGAGGAGGCCGTGGCTCTTGGCGCAGGCGGTATTGACCATGTTGGTCTGGTCGTTGTAACAGGTGGACGGAAACGGAACCTGGTTTCCGGCGACATCGACGGTGTGTTCGTAGCCGATCTTGAGCGCGTGTACTCCTGGTGGATCGAATGCTGACGAGGGGGGCGGCACCGTGTAGCGCAGCGGAGCCAGGAACGTCGGCCGCCAGAGGCCCACCGCGAGGCGCACCACGGTGAACACGACCATGGTGACCACCATGGAGACGACCATCCGGCGGATCAGCGCGCCGACCGCCAACCCGAGTGCGAAGCCGAACAGCGCGTAGACGATCTGTAGCGGAATCCAGGACTCGAACCCGACGAACCCCCAGGGGCCGTACTGGTCGGACACGATGCGGTCACCGTTGATCCGCCCGATGAACGTGGTGTCGGCGGCGCCGAGGATGGCGAAGAGCACGATGAGCCACGTACCGAGGAGGCCGACCTTCGCCAGCAACCAACGGCCGGGCGTGACATCCTGCGACCAGACGACGAGATGGGTGCCGCGCTCGTACTCCGCCGGCAGCAGTGGCGCGCCGAGGAACACCGCGAACACACCGGCCGCCGCCGGCACGACCGTCAGGGTCAGCAGGGGATACGCGCTCGCGTGGCTCAGGTCGGTGCTGTCCCACCAGAGCAGGCCCGCGGTGGCCAGCACGGCAAGGCTGGTGACGGCGATCAGCACCCGGTGTTGTCGCCACACCAACCAGGCGAGGTCGCCAAGGCCGATCTTGTCGCGCCGTTTCAGGGTCGGCGACAGCGATGAGTTCAGAGTTGCCGCGGTCATGGGTGAAAGCTCCTCAGTGGCTGAGAGTCAGGGGGTGCGGCTCACCTCAGCCGACGCGCCGCTTGCGCACCAGCAGGCCGAGAGTGATCAGCGCGGCGGCGATCAGCGCCGCGTAGCAGCCGAGTTCGATGAGGTGGAAGGTCGCCAGTCGACTCACCGGCTGATAGTCGAAGAAGGGGTGTGCGATGCCGTTTTGCTTCAGGCAGTCGGACGTGGCCGCCGGGGACTGCGCCGAATAACAGGCGTTGGGGAAGTCCACCACGTTGCCGGCGTTGTCGAGGTAGCCGGAGTTCACCAGCAGCGGCGCGGTGTCCACATTCTGCCCGGTGGCGATGCCGGCCGGGCTCGACGAAGAGTTCAGCGCGGCGAGGTAACGCACCGGGGCCATGAAGTGATCACGAGCGACACCCGCGATCAGTATCCGGACGGCGACGAATCCGGCCAGCGTAAGGCCGATTGCCATCATGGTGCGCCGAACCAGTGCACCCACCAGCAGTCCGAGGGTGAAACCGAACAGCACGTAGCCGATCTGCAACGGGATCCATGCCTCGAAACCGATCGAGCCGAACGGCGCGAACTGGTTGCCGATGAACCCCAACGACGAGTAGCCGTAGCTCACGACGGAGGGGTACTGCACCCAGTCGTTGTGCGCGACGATGCCGTCCGCGCTGCCCAGGACCGCCCACAGCACCACCAGCACCGGCGCGAGGACGACGATCTTGCCGAGCAGCCAGCGAGCCACCGACACGTCCTGCGACCAGACCAGTAGATGGGTCTGCTGCTCGTACTCGCGGGCCAGCAACGGCGCGCCCCAGAAGATCGCGATCAGGCCTGCGCTGGCCGGGACGACCACCATGGCCAACAAGGTGGTCGAGCCGGAATGGGCGACATCGGCGCTGTCCCAGTAGAGCATGCCGGCGAGCGCACCGACCGCGACCAGGGTGGACACGATGGCCAGCCGGTGCTGACGCCAGGTGAGCCAGAGCAGACCGGAGAACGGCACCCTGTCCCTTGCGGCCGAGACGGGCGCGGAGAGCGAGGACGCGGTCGCGGCAGTCATGCCGCGGCGCTCATGGTGTCGGACCTGTCTGCTTCCAGATAGGCGATGACCAGGTCTTCCAGGGTGACCGGACGGGTCGTCCACGGTTCGGCGACCGTGGTCGGCCGCTCGGTCGGATCGAGCCGGACCAGGAAGCTGGACTGGCTCTTGGTGTGGCTGGCCTTGATCACCGAACCGGGACCGGGCGGCTGGGTCGAGCGCGGACCCGCGTAGTAGACGTGCTCGGTGAGCAGGTCGTCGGCTTCGCTGTCGACCAGCAGGGCGCCGCGCGAGAGCAGCAGCAGGTGGTCGGCGACGCCACCGAGTTCGGCGATGACGTGGGTGGAGAGCAGGACCGTCATACCGGTGTCGGCGACCTCGCTGAGCAGCTCGCTCGTCACGTCCCTGCGAGCCAATGGGTCCAAGTTGGACAGTGGCTCGTCGAGCAGCAGTACGGAAGGTCGGGAACCGACCGCCACCGCGAACGAGACGTGCGCCTGCTGGCCACCGGAGAGCTTGCCGCACGGGCGGTCGAGCGGGATGTCGAACCGGAGCAGCCAGCGCTTGGCCCGCTCATCGTCCCAGACCCGGTTGAGCCGCTGGCCGACCTTCAGCATGTCGCGCACGCTGAAGTGCCGGTAGAGCGGCTTCTCCTGGGCCACGAAGGAGATCCGGTTCGGCTCCGCCTCGCTGCCACCGAGGTGCACGGTGCCGGCGGTCGGCGTGAGCAGGCCGGCCAGAATGCTCATCAACGTGGTCTTGCCCGCGCCGTTGGCACCGACCAGTGCGACCACCTGGCCCGCCGGCAGGCCGAAGCTACAGTCCCGCAGGGCCCAGTTGTTGCCGCGCAGGCGGGACCGGTACTCCTTGCCGAGACCGTTGACCCGCAAGGCGAACTGTTCCGCCACCATCCCCGAATTCATGACCTGACTCCCCGATCTTCGTTGTCCGTGTTGTTGTTCGTGTTGTTGTTCGTGCCATTGCCGGTCTCGTTCGCGAGCACGGCACCGAGCAGGGCTTGGATGTCTTCGTCCTCAAGGCCCGCGGCGCGCGCGGCGCGCACCCACGTGGCCAACTGCTCGCGCAGTTCGGTCATGTCCTCCGGCGCGGCCGAACCGAGGGAGGCCTTCACATAGGTGCCGGAGCCCTGGCGGGCCTCGACCAACCCGGCCATCTCCAGCTCTCGGTACGCCTTGAGCACGGTGTTCGGATTCACTCCGCTGCTGGCCACGACCTCGCGCACGGTCGGTAACCGATCGCCTGGGTGCAGCCAGCCCAGGCGCAGCGCCTCCCGCACCTGGCGGACCAGCTGCAGATACGCAGGCAGGCCGCCACTGCGGTCAACGCGGAACTCGACCACCCGACCTCCTTCGATGTCAGACAGGCTATGAAATTGTGTCACTCAACTAAGACACTAGTAGAGCGCATCACCTTCGCGGGTGTCAAGCGACAATCTGGACATCGGGCGGGGAAGGCCGCGGCCTGGTCGATCGCTCGGCAGGATGGGCGACATGACCGACAGTCCCGAGAGTTCCGCCGAAACCGCTGATGCGGCTGCGGAAAACGACTACGACGGCTTCGCCGAGGCCTACACGGTCGAGAACGACACCAGCCTCATCAACGCCTACTACGCCCGGCCCGCGATCGTGAACCTGGCCGGGAATGTGGCCGGTCGGCGGATTCTCGATGCCGGTTGTGGCGCCGGCGCGGTGTCCGTCGCACTGCGCGAGCGGGGCGCGGTCGTGGCCGGCTTCGACCGCAGCGCGAAGATGGTGGAACTGGCCAGGCAGCGGCTCGGTGCCGGCACGGACCTGCGGGTCGCCGACATCGCCGGTCCACTGCCGTATCCCGACGGCGCGTTCGACGATGTCGTCGCGTCCCTTGTGCTGCACTACCTGGCGGACTGGACCGCGCCGCTGGCCGAGTTGCGGCGGGTGCTGAAGCCCGGCGGGCGGCTGATCGTGGTCGTCAACCACCCGATCATCTACAAGATGCTGTATCCCAAGGCCGACTACTTCGCCACCAGCAAGTGGTCCGAGGAGTACACCTTCAACGGCCAGCAGGCGGTACTCACCTACTGGCACCAGCCGCTGCACGCGATGACCGACGCCTTCACCGCGGCCGGTTTCCGCACGGCCGTGATCAGCGAACCGCCCCCGGCGCCGGAAGCCCGCGAACTCTTCCCCGACCAGCTGAGGAAGTCTCCCTCCGGGGCCTTCCTGAGTTTCCTGTTCTTCGTACTGGAAGCCGTCTAACCACAGCGGCGGAATCCGCCGCTACGGCGCCTCGATCGGCGCGGAGGTGGCCGGACGGATCAGCCACAGCGCGGAGAGCAGGATGCCGAGGGCCGCGAACCACATGGTCGGCCGGACCCCGATCGCGCTGGCGACGATGCCGCCGACCAGGCTGCCCAGCGGCATCGCGCCGCCGTAGAGGAAACGCAGCGTCGCGTTCATCCGGCCGCGCAGTTCGTCCGGGCAGGCGAGCTGACAGAGGCTGGTCTCGGTGACGACGCTCAGGATGATGGAGAAGCCGAGGATCGCGTCCCCGACGACGTAGCAGCCGAGCCGCCAGCCGGGTTCGGCCAGCGGGACGAGCAGCGCGCCGACGCCCATCGCGAGACCTGAGGCGAACAGGCAGCGGCCCTTGCCGAGGAACTCGGCAACGCGTTCGGCCACCAGCGATCCGGCGATCGCGCCGAGCATGCCGAGACCGCCGAGCAGACCGATCGCGCTCGGGCGAAGGTGCAACGGGCCGACCAGCAACACGGTCAGCAGACCCATGAATCCGGCGCTCTGGAAGAAGCCCTCGGTCGCCATGTAGAGCGCGATCGACCGGATGAGCGAATGCCCGAAGACGAACGTCAGGCCCTCTTTGATGTCGCGCAGCAAGGCGGGCCGGGTGGTCACGGCGGGTTTCGCCTCCGGCGAGCGGATCGCGCGGATGCGCAGTGCCGAGACCAGGTAGCTCAGTGCGTCGGCGCCAACGGCGAATGGTGCGGTGAGCCATTGCACGAGCAGGCCGGCGATGGTCGGGCCGACGGTGGCGGCGACCGACTGGTTCATCTGGAGCCGGGCATTGCCCTCGACGAGATCCGCCCGGCCGACCAGGCGCGGGACATAGGACTGGTTGGACACGTCGAAGAACACGGTGAGCACGCCGCCGAGGAACACGACCACGTAGAGCTGCCCGATGCTGCTGGCGTGCAGGGCGGCGGCGACCGGGATCGAGCCGAACAGCACCATCCGGCCGAGGTCGGCGGCCACCATCACCGGCCGACAGCGCAGCCGGTCGCACCAGGCTCCGGCGGGCAGGCCGACCAGGAGTGCCGAGAGCGTGCGCAGCGTGGTGAGCAGCGCTACCTGCAACACCGTCGCGTGCAGTTCGAGCAGCGCGAACAGCGGGATCGCCAGGCCGCTGATCCAGGTGCCGAGCTGACTGACCGCCCCCGCGGTCCACAGCCTGCGGAAGTCGGCGTTGGTTCGAAGCAGGCCTCGTTTTCCGGTTCGTGTCGTCCCCACCAGGCCAGCCTGCCAGAGTTGATACATGGATGACAATAAAGTTGAGCCTAATTGACTCAGGCCAAAATCTACCCGCCGGTAGGTGTGGATCGATCAGGTCCGGTACCTTCTGCTGCAACGTCGTGACCTCGGTCGGCACCCGATTTCAACGGGTGCCGTGAGCAGGAAGGCAGAGCATGGGCGCGTACCAGACCGTGCTGGTTGGCACGGACGGCTCGGACTCCTCGTATCGCGCGGTCGACCGGGCGGCCGCGATCGCCGGTGACGCCGGGGCGAAGCTGGTCATCGTCTGCGCGTACTTCCCGGCCAGCCAGCGTGAGGTCGCCTCGGCCGAGGACGCCCTCGGCGAGGAGGCCTACCAGGTGGTCGGCTCGACCCCGGCCGAAGACACCCTGCGCACCGCCGAGGAGCGGGCCGCGAAGGCGGGCGCGGCTGACGTGGACGCCGTCGCGATCCAGGGCAACCCGGTGAAGTCGCTGGTCAAGGCATTGGCCGACTACAAGGCCGATCTGCTGGTCGTCGGCAACCGCGGCCTGAACACCCTGGCGGGCCGGCTGCTCGGCTCGGTGCCCGCCGACGTGTCCCGGCAGGCGCCGTGCGATGTGCTGATCGTGCACACCGTGCGTTGATGGTCGGAGATCCCGATACCGGGCCGACCCGGCCAGCCGGGCCGGTCGAGGCGGTCGCGGCCAGCGGTGCGCAGCGGGAGTTCGAGGAGGCCCTGCTCGGCGGGCGACGGCGCTACAACCGCCGGCAGGTCGCCGAGGCGGCCGGAGTGAGCCAGGACCGGGCGCACCGGTTGTGGATGGCGATGGGCTTCGCCTCCGTCGGCGACGAGGAGGCCGTCTTCACCGACGGCGATGTCGACGCGCTGCGCACCTGGAAGGTCCTGCTGGAGGTCGGCGCCTTCGACCCCTCGACCGAGGTGGCCGCGGCACGCACCATCGGACAGACGGTGTCGCGGCTGGCCGAGTGGCAGGTCCAGGAAGTCATGGCACGGGTGCACGAGGTCGACGGGACCGAGGAGGACGCCACCCAACTGGCCGGCGTGCTGCTGCCGGTGGTGGAAGGTCTGCAGTCCTACGTCTGGCGCCGGCATCTCGCCGCGGCGGCCGGCCGACTGCTGTCCGGCTCGGCCGCGGAAATGTCCGTACAGACGATGGTGGTCGGCTTCGCGGACATCGTCGGCTATACCGCGACCACTCGGCATGCCGACAGCGACGAGCTTTCCACGCTGCTGGAGGGTTTCGAGGAGAACGCGGCCGAGGTGATCGCCGAATTCCGCGGCCGGGTGGTGAAAACCGTCGGCGACGAAGTCCTGTTCGTCGCCGACACCGCACACGAGGCCGCCGAGATCGCGCTGCGCCTTGCCGATCCGGCCCGCACCGAGGACGACCTGCCGACGCTGCGGACCGGACTGGCGATGGGTCCGGTGCTGCACCGCTTCGGCGATGTCTACGGCTCGGTGGTCAACGTCGCGGCCCGGCTCACCGCACTGGCCCGGCCGGGCACGGTGCTGGTGGACCGCGCGGTCGCGCAAGCGCTTGACGAGGACGCCCGGTACCGCCTCAAGCCCCGCAGGCCGACCGCGGTTCGCGGTTTTCACCGGCTGCGATCCTGGTCGCTGCGACACAACGACAACTGAGTGCGCGGACAAATAGGCAGACAAGCCGGGCCGGATAGAGCAAAATGGCGGCACGAACTGAAAGCAGCTGGGCCGCGAGCGGAGAAAACTGGGGATGGCGTTACCGTTTCGGACGGATTTGCCGGCCTTGACCACTGCTTTTGTGGTTCACATAGCCGGTTTGCCTGGCTTGGCCGCCGATCCGTCGGCATCGGCCAACGGTTACCCAGGTGATCGCCCTGCCCCGGAGTTTGCCGTTCACCATCACCCCGTAGGCTGCCCAGGTCTCCGGCACGCGGGGTGCGCTGCTGGCAAAACACATGTGTTGACCGGGAGGTTTTGATGGCCCAGGACATCGTCCCGATCGAACTCGGGCTGCCCCAGGGCGACCTGGTCACGCTGTGGGCGCCCCGGTGGCGCGAGGACGGCGAGGAATGGGAGGCGTTCCTCGGCCACGAGGACGACCTCTACGCGTTCCCGGACACTCCGCACCTGGCGGCGTTCACCCGCACCGACACCGAGCACGACCTGGCCGATCACCCGGCCTGGCACGTTGTGCCCGCGCTGTCGGTCGCCGAGCTGACGCCCGATGAGGAGCACCAGTACGACCTGGTCGGCGTGCCCGAGCTGGTCTCGGAGGACCCGGACACCTGGGTGCTGTCCGAGCTGGCCGACATCGTCTCGATGATCCGCTCGCTCGCCGATGTCTGCGAGCTGGACGCGGTGCACGAGATCCTCGACTCCGCGAGCGGGTTCAGCCTGCTCGAACAGGGCACGCTGCCCTTCAGCGGCCGGGAGGGCTCGGTCCTGTGGACCGAGCTGGCCGAGGTCGTCGCCGAGAAGTGGGACGACCTGCTCGACGCGATCGACGAGGTCGTCACGGTCCCCGAGGTCGACGAGGCCGCGCTGGCGACCGCGCAGACCGAGCTGGCCGAACTGGAGGCGCAGGCCGAGAGCGACGCCGAAGAGCTTGACGGCGACGAGGCGCTGGAGACCGACGAGGACGGCGACGGCGAGAAGCCGGCCACCGACAAGGCCGAGGACGACGAGGACGACGCCGAAGCGGACGAGGCCGAACCCGAGCAGGAAGAACTCGGTTTCTGGGGCGAGGTCGGCATCGACCCGATCAAGATCATCACGGCCGAGCACGAGTACTACACGCTGCGCTGCTACCTCGACGACGATCCGCTGTTCCTCGGTTCGGACGGCAAGATCGACGTGTTCTCCTCGGGCAAGGCGCTGGTTCGCCACCTCGCCGATGCCGGCGCCGAACTGCCGGACAACGACCTGTCCCAGGTGAGTACCTGGCAGGAGGTGCTCAACGCGGCGACCGACGGCTCGCTGGCGATCGAGATCGAGGAGAGCAACCTCTACGTGCTCACCGGCATCGCCGAGGACATCGAGGAGGGCCCGGACAGCGTCGACCCGACCCAGTTGGATCTGGTCGTCGAACTGTTCTCCGACGCCGCCGACTGGGCGGGCGAGGACAGCGTGAGCAAGGCACTCGCCCAGTCGGAAAGCCTTGGCTGGCTGGTGTCCTTCGTCCTGCGACCGGACCCGACGCGCCTTGCGCCGAGCGCTCCGTTCGACAAGGAACAGACCGCGTGGAAGAAGTTGGCCACCGCGTTCGAGGATCGGCTCAACGCGCACTGACCCTTTCGCGGTTCAGTTCTTCGGCACGGCGTCCGTTTCGGCGGACGCCGTTTTCCGTTTCCGGGCGGTGTTACTACCGACCCCCTGACGGGCAATGCCACGTAGCTTAAGTGGATCTTGTTGTTGTGTGGGGTTGGGTTGGGTTGGGGTTTTTGGGTGGTGGTTCGGCGTGGTGGGGTGGTCGTTGGGTGGGTTGGTGGCACGGTCGGTTGTTGTGGATTCGATGGTGA
>DATATE010000081.1:0-2115 GCA_036268955.1 Pseudonocardiaceae bacterium | reverse complement strand
TCGCCGCGACCACCGAGGCGAAGGTCCGCGGTTACCTGCCTGGCCGGTTCTCGTTCAACGTCAAGGGCGGGCGCTGCGAGGCCTGCGCGGGCGACGGCACGATCAAGATCGAGATGCAGTTCCTGCCCGACGTGTACGTGCCGTGCGAGGTTTGCCACGGTGCCAGGTACAACACCGACACCCTGCAGGTGCACTACAAGGGCAAGTCGATCGCCGAGGTGCTGGACATGCCGATCGAGGAGGCCGCGACGTTCTTCGAGGCCGTGCCGGCGATCCACCGGCACCTGAAGACCCTCAACGAGGTCGGCCTCGGTTACGTTCGCCTGGGCCAGCCCGCCACCACGCTGTCCGGTGGCGAGGCGCAGCGCGTCAAGCTCTCCACGGAACTGCAAAAGCGGTCGACCGGGAGGACGATCTACGTCCTGGACGAGCCGACGACCGGCCTGCACTTCGAGGACATCCGCAAGCTCCTCGGCGTGCTCACCAAGCTGGTCGAGACCGGCAACACGGTCCTGGTCATCGAGCACAACCTCGACGTCATCAAGACCGCCGACTGGGTCATCGACATGGGACCGGAGGGCGGCACCGGCGGCGGGACGATCATCGCGACCGGCTCACCGGAAGACGTGGCGGCCAACGACAAGAGCTACACCGGCCAGTTCCTCAAGCCCCTGCTAGCCAGGTGAGAGCGGGACCGGTCGAACGGCGCGTACCCTGCGGTGGCCGTCGCGCCTTAGGCGACGGAGGGCCAGAGCCGTGCGGCGTCCAGGCGCGTCGACGGGTCGAAGCGGAGCGGGGCGTAGCCGGTGTAGGTTTCGGCCAGCATCGTGGCCGCCGTCCTTGACGACACCAGGTGGCGGAGCTGGGCTAGCTGGAGTTCCGACTCGAACTGGTCCTGGCCTGGGGCGATGTGCAGCATCGAGGTCATCCACCAGGAGAGGTGGGTGGAGCGCCAGACTCGCTCAAGGCAGTACTCCGAGTACGCGTCCGCGAGTTCCCGGTCGCCGTCGCGGGTCAGCCGGATCAGCGCGGTGGCCAGGGCCGCGACGTCCGCGACCGCCAAGTTGAGGCCCTTCGCGCCGGTCGGCGGGACGATGTGGGCGGCGTCGCCGGCTAGGAACAGGTTCCCGTACCGCATCGGGGCGGCGACGAAGGACCGCATCGGCGTGATCGACTTCTGCAGCACCGGGCCGCTGGTCAGCGACCAGCCGGGCACCGCGAACCGGGTCGCGAGCTCCGCCCAGATCCGGTCGTCCGGCCAGCGGGCGATGTCCTCGTCGGCCGGCACCTGGAGGTACAGCCTGCCGATCTCGGGTGTGCGCATGCTGTGCAGCGCGAACCCGTTGTCGTGGCGGCAGTAGATGACCTCGTCGGTGGACGGCGGCGCCGCCGCGAGGATGCCAAGCCACGCGTACGGATAGGCGCGCTCGGCGAGCAGGCTGAGCCCGCCCGCCGGGATCGAGGGGCGGGTGATGCCGTGGAACCCGTCGCAGCCCGCGATGACGTCGCAGGTCACGACGTGCCGCTCGCCGCGGGCGTCCGCGTACGACAGGACGGGACGGCCGGAGTCGAGCCCGCTCACCGCGGTGTCGCTGACCTCGAACTCAAGGGCCGCCCCGGCCGCCGTGCGGGCGGCGATCAGGTCCTTCACGATCTCGGTCTGCGCGTAGATCGTGATCCACCGCCCGCCGGTCAGCTCGCGGAAGTTCAGGTGGTGCCGCTGCCCGTCGAACTGCACGTAGATGCCGTCGTGCTCAAGTCCCTCCGCGTCCAGTCGGTCCCCAAGCCCGACCGCACGCAGCAGCTCGACCGTGGTCGACTCAAGCATCCCGGCGCGCTGCCGTGCCTCGCAGTAGGCCCGGCTGCGGTTCTCGACGCACACAGAGTCGACCCCGCCGAGGGCAAGCAGGTGCGAAAGGAGCAGGCCCGCCGGCCCCGCGCCGACGATTCCGACCTGCGTGCGCTCATGCACGGTCATGTCGCACATCCTTCCCGTATCGACTACATCACCTTATGTAGCCATCTTGCTCCATATCGTAGCCGTACGAAAAGTAATTGCTAGATAACCGAACGTAAATAATGTTGCACTGCAAAGTGCAGTACTGCTCGCGGGGA
>DATATE010000080.1:0-15440 GCA_036268955.1 Pseudonocardiaceae bacterium | reverse complement strand
TGCTCTGCCGGAGGAATCGGTGGTCATCGCTCATCCGGAGACGATTGATCTGGGTGTGGGTGGTGCTTCGGTGCCGCGTGGGTGGGATGTTCTGCTGCCTGCTGGCACGTCTGTTTCGGGAATCACCGCTGGGACGTTGCGACTGGTCCAGGAGGCAGTGGACCGCCTGCCGGCTGAGTCCGGTCCAGGTATCGGCGGCTGGCTAATCACTATCATCGGCTTCGGCCCGGAGGGCATGGAGCGTATCAGGCACGTGTCCCAGCTACTCAACCTCGCCACGCACGTCACGATTCGCAGCGATCTACGCAGTGCCGTTGCCGTCAAAGGGATGTGGGCTGCACGGAGTACTGCGTCGCCGCAGCAACAGCAGGAGCGCCGGGCCGAACTGGCCCCCCGCAAGATGGTCATCACCGTTGCTCCCAACACAGCTGGGCTACTCGACGTGGTGCACGATGTCCGTGATCGGGACACTGTTCGGGATGGCGAGAGCGAGACAAGTCGGCTGCTCGACATCGGGATCCCAGTAGAGTGGGGCCGCTACGTTGCCGCCTCGGTAGCCGGGTTCGTGGCGGAGTTGGCGGATCTGTTCGTCGATACCTATGGCGCGGTGACGACAGATACCCGGTTGCTGGTCACCGCCAGCGGAACCGTGATCCACGACTCTCATCGGAGCGCTCACCAGGCTCGGGACCAGGTGGTCGAAGAGTTGACCGCACAACTGGCCGCCCGTTTCCCCCATATTGCCGAACAGTTGGTCTGGATCGCCCCGGCGCTGGTGGGCGCCAGGACCGCGCCCGCATCGTTCGATGGTGATGAACGGGTTGTCATCACGGATATACTGGGATTCTATCGGTTTGCGCGCTGGTCAGTTGTTGAGGACGTCGCGATCGCGGCTGTCCCCGCCAGGGGTGCCGGTGCCAGGGCATGGACCGTGGTGTTCGCCGAGGACCGCGGCCCCTCACAGGTCGTCTTGGACCCGTACCGCTTCACCGCCGTGCTCACCGAGCTGTGGACCATCACCGATCAGCATGTGGTCGAAGTCACCGGTTACGGACCCGACGCCGCCGTGCGCGCAAGGGAATTGCTCACCGAACTACGCCAGTGGGCGTTTCCCCAACATTCCCGCTGGCCCAACCACATCCGGGCCACTGTGCGGGCCGTGGACGAGACCAGGTCACTGGTCGCCTATCTGCCGGCACATCGGCAACTGGGGATCCGCATCGGACCGGCAGTCCGCCGCCAGTCCGGACCGGTCCGCCGTCCGGTCGGTCCGGCGGTCGATCGCCCCACGGATCCTGCCCCGACCAATGCCGTGGGGTTGGCGGTTGAGCACCGCACCCCGGATATGCGCCCGGATACCGCGCGGACCGTGAGCCCAGATCGGGATGTGGAGATGGGTTCTGATCCAGGCCCGATCATCGCCATCCCTGATCACGCGATAGAAGATCTACTCTTCCATCCCCGCACTCCCGGCCGCCCCACTTCAGCCGGTACTCCGCTCATCGGCAACGACCTCTTTGGTGACGACGCATTCAATGACGGCGGGCTCGGTACCGGTGGACCTGTCGGGCAGTCCACTCAGGAGACCTTCGATGATCTCATGGAGTGGTTTGGTAGTCCTGGCTTTGATTCCTTAAGTGGTTTGCTGGATGAGGGGTCGATGCTTTTCCAGGATCCGGGCGTTGATGTCGCGGGGCGGTCGGGTCTTTCCTGGTCTGATTTGGGTGGGGAGGGTGTGCCGTGGTTGTTGGATTCGGATGCGTGGGATATTGCGGTGGCTGCGGTGGGGCGTCGTCATCGGCCGTTGCCGGTTGATCGAACGTCGTTGTCTCTGGAGCAGGAGGCTCGGGTGTCCCAGCATCAGCAGGCGGTGAGTCTGGTCGCGTTCGAGGCGCATCGCGACCTCGCGAGTGGTGTGGATGTGGATACTGTCCGGTCGCGGGCTGATCAGTCGGCGCGGGATTTGGCGCAGGCGTGGGGTACCGCGCGTACCGCGGACGATATGCCGTTTGGTCAGGGGCGTGGGGGTAAGCGTCAGCGTGCTGGCAATGATTCTGATAAAGGGGTTGGTGCGGGGAGTAGTAAGCGGGCCAGGCGTGATGAGGTCGGTGGGTCGGTGACGGAATTGCCAGTGCCCCTGCATAGTCACAACGAGTCGTTCGTGATCAGGCTGGAGGATGATGGTGAGGGCCATCAGGTGGCTGCGGTTGGGCGGAGGCAGTTGTCGGAGGCTACCCGTTTCATGGCGACCACTATTCGCGAGGGCGTTCACCGGCGGATGTGGATCACTGGTGCCGACCAACACAGGATTGACATCGTGGCCGAGACGTTGCTGGAGATGTTGATGGAGGCCGAGACAGGGGCGGACGAGAACTGGCTGGCCGGGTTGGTGGAGACGCAGGTAGATCCGCCACGGGAGCACGTTACCGTCCATATCGGTATTCCGGTTGGCGCGACGTTTGGTGCGGACGGCACGCAGGCGTCGATCGTGATCACCAATGAGGAGCAATTCCAGCGGTTTGTGTCGGGGTTTGGTTCTTCGGGTTTGTATGTTGGATTGGATCTGCGGCATATTGCCGACTGGATCGTGCGCCAGCGCGTGTCCTCGCCGCAACTGCTGCGGGTATCCGGCCAGGACGAAACCGAGCGCGGTTACGCGGCCGGTGTCGCGCGGTCGCTTGAGGCTTACCTGCCTTCTACGGTGGTGGGTCGTCGCGTCACTGTTGAGGGCCCGTCGGATGACAACCCGATGGGATCAGGTCAGTCCGCGGTGGACTCGCCTGGTGTGGGTAGCAGCCAGGATGCTCGTGACAAGGGGAAGCAGCGAGGGAAACAGACGACGGTGCGGCTGGAATTGGTGCCTCACAGCAGCCCGAGCACGGCTCACGGAGTAGCTGCTCATGCGGAGGAGTCGGCTGAGGAGCCGTTGGAGGTTCTGCCGTCCGGCCTGGAGATCAGTCCTCGCACCGAGAAGACCTATTCGGGTGTGCGTGAAGTTCAGTTGCCCAGCGGTTGGGATATTCTTCTTCCTGCTGGTATATCTGTCTCGGACATTACCGCTGGGATGTTCAAGAAGGTCCGGGAAGTACTGAACAGCTTGCCTTCTGGCTCGGACCGAGGCATTCCCCGCTGGCGAGTCACCATCTCCGCCTACGCCGAGGATGCCATGGAACGCGCGGAGCGCGTGGAACGGCTACTCGACCTCGACGCCCACATCAGTACCAACGCCGTTGAGAGAAGAATGTTTGACCTCCGGGGCAAATGGGCTGCGCCGAGCAAGGCACCGGAGGACGAGCAGAGACGACACCAGGACGCGCTGGCGCCGCGCAAGATGCTGATTACCATCAGTCCCATCACAGACACACCGTTGGAGGTTCTGCCGTCCGGGCTGGAGGTCAGCCCTCGCACTGAGAAGACGTATTCGGGTGTGGGTGACGTTCGGTTGCCGAGTGGGTGGGATGTTCTTCTGCCTGCTGGTATATCGACCTCGACAATCACCGCTCACATGTTGGAGCAGGTCCAGGAAGTGGTGGACCGCCTGCTGGCCGGCTCCAACCCCAACATTCCCCGCTGGCTGGTCAACGTCACCGGCTTCGGCCCGCGTGGCAAGGAACGCGCCGAACATGTGGCCGGGCTACTCAACTCCGGCCGCCACGTCATGATTCGCAGCGAAACGAGAAGTACCCGTGCTGTCGGAGGTAAATGGAACGCGCCGAGAACAGCGACGCAGCAACAAAAGGACACGCGCCGCACTGAGCTGACGCCGCGCAAGATGCTGATCATCATCACTCTCCAGGAACCGAGCACGACCACAGCGGCAGCGCCGGGATCGTCAACAGGTCTGCCGAGCGAATTGGTGGTCAACCCTCGCCCTGACAAGACTTATCCGGATATGGGTAATGTTCGGTTGCCGAGTGGGTGGGATATTCTTCTGCCTGCTGGCACAGCTGTCTCGGACATTACCGCTGAGATGTTCCGGCAGGTCCGGGAAGTAGTGAACAGCCTGCCTCCTGGCGCCGACCCTGACATTCCCCGTTGGCGAGTCACCATCTCCGGCTACGCCAAGGATGGCACGAAACGCGCGGCGCACGTGGCCGAGCTACTCGACCCCAACTACTCCCACGTCAGTATCAACGCCAGCGGACGACAGCTCGCTGATCTCAGGGGTGAATGGGCCGTGCCGAGCACGGCTACGGAGGAGGAGAAGGAGGACCACCGCAACGAGCTGACCCTGCGTAGGATCCTGATCACCATTGCCCCCATCAGAAGGGGAGGACTTGAGGTGGTGCACCATGCCGAGGAGGTGCACAATGCCAGCGACCGGGACACTGTCCGGATCCGGCTTGGTGAGACCGAGATACATCGGCCGGTAGACCTCAGGATGGATCCGGTGTCGTTGGCACCCGAGTTGGAGCCGGACTGGGAGGGCTACATTGCGGCCCAGGTAGCCGGGTTCGTGGACGAGCTGGCGGATCTGTTCGTCGATACTCACGGCGCGGTGACGACTTACGCCCGGTTGCTGGTTACCACCCGAGGAACCTGGTCCGACCACTTCCAGGACAGGGCCCGCCTGGCCCGTGAATGGGTGGTGCAGGAGTTGACCGAACAGCTGGCGGCCCGGTTTCCGGATATCGCCGACCAACTGGCCTGGATCGCCCCGGCGCTCGTGGGCGGCAGGAGCGCGCCCCCATCCTTCGTTGGTGATGAACGGTTTGTCATCACGGAAGTACAGGGCTTCTACCGGTTTACCCGGTGGTCGATCGCCGAGGACGCCGAGATCGAGGCCGCCCGCATCAGCGGTGCGGACGCCAGCGCGTGGACCGTGGTGTTTCCTGAGGGACGCGGTCCATCAGACACCTTCCTGAACGAGGACCGCTTCACCGCCGTGCTCACCGAACTGCTGACCATCACCGACCAGCACGGGGGACGCTCGTGGGTCGTCGACGTCATCGGTTACGGACCCGGCGCTGCCGACCGCGCAAGGGATATGCTCAGCGAACTACGCCGGTGGGCGTTCCCCGATTCTTCCGACTGGCCCGACCACATCAGGCCCAAGCTGAAGGCTCAGGGCGAGACGCCGCCACTCATCGAGCTGCCGGCGCACCGGCAACTACGGATCCGCGTCGTGCCGGTAACCCGCCACCAGCCTCGATCGGCCCGCGGTCAGGCGGATCCGGCAGTCGATCGCCGGACCGGCCATGCCCCAACCACGACCACGGACTTGTCGGCCGAACATCACACCCCGGATGCGGTCCTTGACGCCGCTCCGGCGGTGAGTCCTGATCGGGATGCGGGCATGGGTTCTGGTGAGGGTCCGGTTGTGGCTGTTCGTAATGAGGTTTTGGATAGTTTGTTTGCTGGTGCCGCTGCGTCGCGTGATGTTTCGGATGTGGTGGTTGATGCGGCTCCGGTGGTGAGTCCTGGTCGGGATGTGGGTGTGGGTTCTGGTGAAGGCCCGATTGTCGCTGTTTCCAATGCGGTCTTGGACGATCTGTTCACGCGCCCCACCACAACCAGTAGCCTCATTCCCGTTCACACTCCGCCCGTCGGCGAAGACGGCCAGTCCGACGACGACATATCCGACGACGACCTGACCGGCGGCGAGTCCGATACCGTCGAACCTGTCGACGTTGAGATGGACTCGACGCCCACAGCGGCACAGCGAGAGGCGTCACCGCTCTCGCGTACTCCTGCTCCCGAGCCTGCCAGGCAGTCCACGCAGGAACTCTTTGATGAGTTCACGGAGTGGCTTCATGAGCCCCCGGTAGCCGAATCCTCCAGCGAACCGGGCACGGCACCCCTGAGTGGGCTGGAACTCATGGCCAGGACTCTGTTGGAGAACAGTGGGGCCTGGGACGCGATGACGAACAGCCCGCTGACGGACTCCGCCGATCCCGACAATATCGACCCGATGATGCTCGGCGAAATCAGAAGGATCGCCGATCTGCTGCGGAGCGGCGAGACGGCCGAGGCACAGATACGGGCCCACCGCGTCTTCACCGCCTATCTGATGTACACCAACCGAGACGTTCTGAACGCCTTCCTCAATCAACACGGCGCGACCGCCATGCCTCACCGTCTGGATCAAGGCACGCCGGACGCGGCCGAGCAGACGAATTCTTCCGACGCCGGCACTCGCGGTGGAACGTGGGTACGGTCTGCTGAGGACCTCTCGCGCCTGGCCGACATGGTTGCTGCCGATGAGGATTCGGATCCGCAGCTATGCGTGCGGCAGCTGATACAGATGCGGGATGCGCTCTACTCGTCTGGTACAGGGCGTTATACCGGAGTACTGGTTGGTGCCTCGGTGGACGAGACCAGTATCGGGTCGGACGGTGCACGGGGTCAGATTGTGCCTGGTGGGACTTGGGTGAGGGTGGCTGGCTGGCCGGCTGTCGAGGCGGCGCTGGAACAGGCGAGGCCAGGCTCGTCGGCGTTTGTGTTGTGGCAACGCCCGGATGGTGTGGGGCACGCTGTTCTGTTGTACCGGACCGCCGATCGTGGCGTGGTCGCGGTCGAGCCACAGCGTAGGCCGAATGATCGCGTTGTCCCGGTGGGCAGCCTGAGTGCTCGGGTGACGATTCGCGCGGTCGTGGTGAACCCGGATGGCGTTGTTATGACCGACGTGTTGCCGCCGGCCTCGGAGGCCGAGTCTGCGGTCGCGTCGTTGTTGGATCCGCCGCGCGGAAACGTCTACGGCATGTTAGGCCGCGAAGGCGGCCACGACGACAATGATGAAGATAGGCCGCAGCCCGGGCCGGCCGAGGATAACGACTCGACGGTTGAATCAGATGGGCCGGAACTAGCAGCGCTGAGTGCGTCGAATACGGAGAACATAGGGAGAATCCTCAATATTGCTCGGGTTTTCGTGGCGGCCTTCGTTAATAGTAACCATAAGAACCCTACTATCATGGAGGTTGGTGCGCATTTGCGCAGTGGGGTTTCTGGGCCGAAGGTAGTGGGAGGCACCAATGCCATAAACGAGATTGTGCGGAATGCGCTCGGGATCGAGAAGAAGCGGGTTGTGGATTTGAGCGCGTCGAATCCGGGGCATAGGGCGCGTATCCTCGCGATTGTACAGGGTTTCGTGGCGGAGTACCGCCCGAAAAACAATGGTAAGAAACCCGGTATCCTTGATGTTGTTGCGTATTTGCGTAGGAGGGATCGTCCAGGACTGTCGGTATGGGGAGACGAAAAGGTACTTCATGAGATTGTGCGGGATGCGCTAGAGGTCAAGAAGCGGGTTGCGGATTTGAGCGCGTCGAATCCGGGGCATAGGGCGCGTATCCTCGCGATTGTGGAGATTTTCGTGGCGGAGTACCGCGCGAAAAACAATGGTAAGAGACCTAATAGTATCCTCCAGGTTGCTGCGTATTTGCGTAGTGGAGATTCCGGGTGGAAGGTATTGGGAGAAAACAAGGCCCTTAACGAGATCGTGGGGAGTGTCCTCTGGAGCGAGAAGCCGGGGGGCAGCGAGTTGAGTGACATGCCAGCTGCGGGCGACCTTGTGGGGTTGGAGGTAGACGGGCGTAAGCGGAAGGCGGAGCGTTCGGCTGCTGTGGATGAAGTTGGGG
Organism: Pseudonocardiaceae bacterium; assembly: GCA_036268955.1. Lineage (GTDB taxonomy): Bacteria > Actinomycetota > Actinomycetes > Mycobacteriales > Pseudonocardiaceae > CAJCJE01. Next base: position 7,866 of record DATATE010000080.1, on the reverse strand, counting down.
GGGCGCCGTCGGAAGGTGGTGATGTCTCGAATGCGGGTGAGCTGTCGAGGGGGGTGAAGCGGGTTCGGTTGGAGGAATGGGCTGAGGGGTGGGAGCCGATCGAGTTCGACTGGAGACCGACCGATTTGCAGCGGGGGGCTTTGGCTCAGCGGGGGTTGGAGGAGGTGGATACGACGCCGAACGGGGACTGCTTGTTCGAGGCTGTTTTTGTTACCCGTTATGGCCGTCGGCCCTCGCTGGATGAGGTGGGGGGCCTTCGGCAGGCGACGGTCCGTCATCTGCGTCAGCACGAGCAGTATTATAGTCAGTACTATGTGGGGGGCCTGTTGGCTTATCGACGGGCGCTTGATGAGCTGGCTAGGGCCCGTGTGTATCGAATCGAGTTGGCTGATTTCGCTCCGGTCGGATTGGCCGTGGTGCTGGGGTTGCGGTTGACGGTGCTTGATGAGTATGGCAATCCAATGGGGGGTGTGCGTCCATACTACGGACCGGAGATTGGTTTTCCTGTCACGCTGCTGCGGTTGCCTGGTCAGGATGGGGATACGGGTGGTGGGCATTACCTGGGTACCCGGCCGACCGAAGCCGGCGTCGACATGCTCGGTGTCGGTGTGGCTGGCGTCCGTATGCTCGACGTTGATATGCCAGATACTGGTCCACTGCCTGATGAGAGGTCATTGAGGCCGTACGGTATGCTGAGAAACGAGGGCGACCAAGACGACAATGATGAAGACAGGTCGCAGCCCAGGTCCGCCGACGACAACGACTCGACGGTCGGGGGACAGACCCCTGCGGTGTTGAGTGCGTCGTATCCGAAGCATAGGGACGTGATCCTCAATATTGTTCGGGATTTCGTGGCAGAGCTTAAACGCAAGGGTGGAAACCCTAATCTCGCTCAATGTGTTAATCATATGCTGAGTTGTTCCGGGCCGTCGATACAGGGATCCACCGCAGTCCTTTATGAGATTGCACGGGAGGTTCTTGGGAAAGAGAAGCGGCCGAAGTTGGTTGGCTTGAGTGGGTCGAATCCGGCCGATAAGGCGGCGATCCTCGATATTGCTCGGTCTGTCATAAAAGACTTTCGCACAGACAACAAAGGTAAGTACCCATCTGTCAGTCAGGTTGTAAACGAGTTGCGTCGTTGGGATCGTCTTGGGCCGTCGGTAACTGGCAAAGGCCGGACCCTTGATGCGATTGCGTCGGAGGCGCTCCGGGCCACGCTGCTGCCTAGTCAGGATGAGGATACGGGCGGTGTGTCATTGGGGCCACACGAAATGGTTTCGGAGCCTGCGGTTGGATCCTCGGCCGGATCGGTTGAAGATAGATCACAGCCCACGTTGGCCGACGACGACGAGCAGGCGATCGAGGCCGATGGGCAGGAGTCCGCCACGCTGAGTGGGTCGAATCCGGCGCATAGAGAGGCAATCCTCGGTATTGTTAAAGCTTTCGTGGCGGAACGCGTTGAAGGAAACCGTAAACTCACGGTGAGTGATGGTGTTAAGTATTTGCGTAGTGGAGAGCGTCGTGGGCCTTCGGTTACGGGAGAATCCGAGGTCCTTCGGGATATTTTGCGCGGTGCGCTCGGGAAAAAGAAGCGAGCGGTCGCGGAGTTGAGTGCGTCGAATCCGGCGGACAGGAATGCGATCCTAGATATTGTCCGAGGTTTCATGGCGGAACGCGTTGAACGAAACCTCGAACTCTCTGTGAATAGTGTTGTTAAGTATTTGCGTAGTGGAGATCGTGGTGGGCCGTCGGTAATGGGAGAGGAAGGGGCCCTTCATGGGATTGTGTGGGAGGTGCTCGAGAGCGTCAGTGAGGGGGTCGCTGATGTCGACATGCCCGGCGTCGACGTCCATGGCGTCCGTACGCTCGACGTTGATATGTCAGATACTGGTCAGCTGTCTGATGAGAGGTCATTGAGGCCGGAAGGAATGGTTTCGGAGCCTACGGCTGGACTCTCGGCCGGATCGGATGCGGCTCGTGGTGAGGTCTCGGCCATGAGCGGACCGGTCAGCAGGGACCCTGTGGTTCGGTGGGTGAATCAGGCGTGGATCGACGAACGCTTGTCCGATGAGGCTTATGCTGACGAGGATGTCTGGATCGCGGGGTACCGAGGGCCGAGACGTCTCGAACCGATGCCAGGGATGGACGACGCGTTCCCCTGGCGTTCTCCGCGGGACCCGCTGTACCGGGTGTATGAGCCCTATGCGGCTGAGGACGGCAGTGTGCATCCGGAGGTCCTGCGGCGTGTGGACGAGGTCAGCGCGACAATGGTCAGGGGTCGCGACCGGTTGCGAGGAATCGCCGATGATCCCGCTGATCCTCGACTGCGGCGTGGCGCGCTGGCGACGGTCGTGCCGGAGTTGGAACGCAACGTGGCCGCCGAAATCCAGCGCTTGATCAGAGGTGATCCACTGCCATCACCCCGCGTGCGTCCTGCCGTCCTGACTGAACAGCACTTCCGCGAGCCTGTGCGCGAGCATGAGCGCCCCCTGATCGGTCAATGGGGACTGTTCCTGCACGAGTCGCCGCAGAACCTTTCGGCGGAGGATCGGCCGGCCGTGGCCGACGGGCGGATCCTAGGCGTGTTCATGGGGGCTGTGCTCGACGACCAAGGTGCGCTGGAAACTTGGGAACGGACTTACGCGAGTTTCCCGAATTATCTCCTGGAAATTGCGGTGGAGGGGCGGGGGAGCACTGCTCGGCGGGTAAGCACCATGAGTGCCGATGGCGCCGCGAACTCCATGGCCTTCGTCAACACCGCCGTGACGCCAAGTGTGCGGCTCAGCAGGACCAGGCGGTCCAGGCCGAACCTTGATCAGAATAGAATAAACGCGATAATTACTTACTTTGACATTCAAATTCCCGATAGGTATGGGGAGATTCGTTCTCAGCTTGTCGCTGTGTTTGTTGCGCTGGACAACACTTTCGGCCCTGAAAATAATCCCGACGGCATGATAATTGCCGATTATGGCGAGGGCTACCTCTCCGCATTTGATCAACCTGTCGCGACTGATCCCCCTGTCAAGATCGAGGAGGAATGAGGTATTGGCAGTTCCTCATCTTCCGCATACGGCGACGGCCTCGGTCTGGATCAACGATGTACGCAAGACCGACGTCTGGTAGTTGGACCGCTGGCGTAACGTCCAGGCGGAAAGGCACCCGAGACGCCGCCATCCCGGCCCCAGCGATGCGGAACTCACACCAGCGCTGAACTGAGCGTCACTCAGGGAAGCCCGGCGTCTACCGAACCGATCTCACTCCGGCTGCCGTCGATCCTTGCCGTGGCCAATCCCAGCTGCGGCAAGTCTGATCGAGGCGTGGGTCGGCTCCTTGCACCGGAACCATTCGTCGCGGTTGGCAAGGCTGTCGAGCTGTCGAGCCTCAGTACCGTTACCGGGGGATACTTGGCTGGGTCACCTCTGCGGTGCCATGGTCGACTCCTGGCACAAGCGTGACCGCAGCCGCGCTGGTGCGCAGCTCGGCTTGCAGCCCGTCGAATGTCTTCTGTGCTTCAGCCACCGTATTGTCCAGCCAGGTAGCGAAGCTGTTGTCGATTCCCTGCTCGGGTACTGGTGTTGCGGTCTTCTTGGCGGTCATGGCCCGCTGCTCCTGATTGGACGACGAATGTTGGCCGAGAGGGGTCTGCCCGAACGATGCGCACATCGTTCGGGCAGACCTCGTCGAAACGCGCTCGATCAGCTGTCCGAGCAGTCGATCGAGCACCGTGGTTGTCAGAGTGACATGACAGGGACTCCGTCTGTCATGCTCGTGTGACAACCACGGGTGAAGACCGACGCGCACCCGCTGGCCTTCCGTCAGTTGTTGGTGCCGGCCTGGAACCAACTGATGCGCTGCAACGTGCATCCATGGCGTTACTTGTTGCTAGGCAGCCGGGTTGAACTCGTCACGTTGGGCCAGTGTCAGGCCAACGCCACGTACCGTGTGCAGGTATTGCGGTCGTGTCGCGGCCTCGCCGAGCTTCTTCCGTAGCCTTGAGACGTGGACGTCGATGACTCGGTAGTCGCGCGCGTCGGGAGTTCGCCACACCGATCTGAGCAGGTCCTGACGAGACACCACCTTGCCCGCGCGACGGGCCAGAAAGGTGAGTAGCTCGAACTCCCTACGAGTGAGGCAGAGAAAGCGGCTGCGGAGGCGGACACTGTGGCGAGCCAGGTCGATGTACAGTTCCCCTACCTGGATGGATTGGGAACCACCGAACCCGGCCTCGGCTCGACGGAGGAGATCGGCTGCCTGGGACGCCAGCAGCCTGGCTGGCAGTGGCTTGGCGACACAATGGTCGGCTCCGGAGGCGAGCAGCCTCAGCCGAGCCAGGTGATCCAGCGGGGTGGCCACCATGATCGGGACATCGAAGAGCGCACGTAGCCTTCGCAGGGTTCGCTCTCCGCGCGGGCCCGCCTGCTGGAGATCAAGAATCACCAGGTCGTAGCTGCCTGGCTCGCTCCAACGAAGTTCGGCAAGCTCGGTGTTGTGCAGTCGGACGGTGTAGCCTCTGACGGCCAGGGCGGCACGTATGCCGGCCCTCGCCGTCATGTCGTCAGCGACGAGCAGTATCGTCCCCATCGTCGCCAACCTCCGTACTTCCGGCGAGAGTGCCGTTCCTGGGTGCTTCGGCAATCAAAGATGAGATCGAGCATCGACTTACCGCGGCCAAGAGGCCAACAATGAGGCCTTTCGAGGCACTTTCGGGCCATGGACCTGCGTACGAAAGTGTCACGCGGCCGGCTCGGGTCGGTATGGCGGGCAGATCCACGGCGGCGTTGCGGATCGGATCCGCGTGATCGCGATCATTCGGGCTGCGACTTCAGCAGGGACTCCGGCTGATTCGGGAAGGATTCGCCACGTACGAAGGGCGCAAGCTCCCTGACCATGGCAAAGATCAGCCGGATCCGGTCGATCCAGTCGGGCTCGGCATCGGCAAGGCCGTAGCGCGCCTGCTCGATGTACATGAGGCCGACCGAGATCAACGCACCGTAGAACCATTCCGCGGCGGTGAGGTTCAGCTCGACCGTACCGCGTCCCTCGACCGGCAGGTTTGCCACGGTCTCGTCTATCCCGGTGATGAGTTCTTCCCACAGATCGCACTCATGCCATCCCCACGTCTCTCGCGGTCGTGCGCGGAGGAAGGCGCCCAGCAACCTCTGGAGATATGGATCGTCTGGTTGGCTTACGGTGACACGGATATCCACCGCCTCGCCGAATGGCCACTCGATCAACTGCTCTTCGCATTCGACCAGCCTCGTCAACACGATCTTCTTGACGTCGGCAACCTTGTCGCGCAGGAATCTGGTCTCGGTAGCGCTAAACGATCGCGTGATCACATCACGCTCACGCGACACCCATCTGTTCATCGCTTCCCTCGTTTCTCGGAAGCTGCCATTCTCTCTCGCCTCTGGTCGGGTTGTTAAGCGTGCGGCGCCAGCCATGCCTGTTCGGTACACCATCTATGGCCCGCGTATGCACCGTGGTTGACAGCTGAGGGGCCTCGCCGGTCGACAGGTGCGCCAGGTCGACCGGCGAGGCCCGGATGTTGCTGTCGCCGTTTACATGGTTGCGCTGCGGTCAGTGCGAGCGCTCCTCGGCGGCCTCGATGGTGATCGTCTTGTCGATGCTCGCCTGGCCGTGCTCTGGGGCAAGGCCGAGCGGGCTGTGGCCGAAGGACCAGCCGCCTGTCCATGTGTTCGACGCACACAGCGAGGGGATGAAGTTCCGCGCCTTCGGACTGCCGAGACCGGAGGCCATGTCGTAGCCGGTGGTTGCCTGGTAGAGGCTGCCCGTGTAGCCCGAGGGCGTGTAGGCGTTGTTGCCGGTGGTCTCGTCCTGGAAGTTCGCGGCGTAGGTCGTCGGGTTCTTCGCCAGGTTGTAGATCGTCGGGTTGATGAACCCGGCCGGGCCGTTGAGCGCACAGCGATCGGAGCTGTCGGCCAGCGCGGTCATGGCGGCCGTGATGGGGGAGGCGAGGCTGGTGCCGGCGACCATGAGGATGTCGTAGCCGGAGCCGTCGGCGTAGTAGACCACCGGGAAGCCGGAACGCCAGTCGCCGAGCGCGGACAGGTCGGGGACCTGGCGGCAGGCACCGCCGGTGCTCACGCCGCAGACGTTGCTGTAGCCGGGTGCCAGGAAGCCGGCTTGGTAGTTCCAGTCGCTGGTGAAACTCTGGAGCGTCGACACGCCGCCGCCGCTGGCGCCGCCGTCGTTGATCAGGCCGAGGCCTGAGGTGGCGGAGGTGTCGAAGGAGTCGTTCCACGGGGTGACGGTCGGGTTGGTGAGACCCTGCATGTAGGTGCCGCCGACCGCGGTGATCCACGGGTTGTTCGCCGCGTCGCTGACGCTCGGTTCCGGTTCCGCGCAGCCCTCGGAGCCGTTGTCACCCGAGGCGGTGAAGAAGCTCTGGCCCTGTACTGCCGCCAGTTGCAGCGTCGTGGTCTGGCCGTCTTCGAGCGTGGTGTCGATGGGACCGGTCTCGCAGCTGAGCCAGGACAGCGAGATCGCTTTGGCGGAGTCGGCGGCGACCGGTGCGGCGAAGGTGTCGAGCCAGTCGGCGTCGGTGAACGAGGCGGAGTCGTCCGGGCCTTCGTAGTCGATGATCGAGGCCTTCGGTGCGACCGAGGCGACGGACTCGATGTCTATCCCGGTCTCGACGCCCACCAAGTTCGTCGGGGTCGGCTGGGCCGGGGTGCCCGCGTTGTCGGAGACGTAGCTGACCTTGCTCTGCGAGCCGACGCAGTTTTCGTAGTCCGCGATCGCCTGGCGGTCCGGGGCCTCCCACTCCTCGACGGCGACGGTGACGCCCTGGCCCTCGGTACCCGATTCAAGCAGTCCGGCGTAGCCGTAGGCGCTGGCCATGGCGGTCGGCGAATAGTAGGTGCCGCCGTCCTTTCCGACGTAGCCGTACTGGGCGAGGTAGGAGTCGGTCGTGCTGGTCAAGGACGGGCACATCGTGGGGATGACGCTGTTGTTGTGCGTCGCGGCCGTCTTGCTCGCGATCATGGCGGCGGAGACCGCCGCCTTCTGGCCGCGCTTGCCGGCCGTCTGGTAGTCGTCGTTCGGCTTGACGAAGTCGTCGAGGCCGATGATGCCCTTCACCTCGTCCGCGACGGAGCCGCTGATCTTCGGCACCGAGGTGGCGTTGAAGGCGAGCTGGCCGTCGGTCAGCTCGTAGCCAGCGAAGCCGATCTTGAAGGCCTGCTTGAGCTGGCCGACCGTGGCGGCAACCGGGATGTAGAGGTTGTCGTCGATCGCCGAGCCGGGGTTCAGCCCCGCCGCCGTGAGCGCGGTGCGGACGCCGTCCACCTCCGACTGCGAGGGGGCGAACAGCAGCTGGGTCTGTTCCTTGGTCAGATACTGCTTGTAGGACAACGAGTTCGGGTCACTGACCAGCTCGGCGTAGGTGGCCAGTTCGGCGGCGTTACGCGGCTGGAGCGCGATGTCCACGTTGATCGCTGTGGAGTCGCTCGGTTCGGCGGCGGCCTTGGCTCCGGCCGGGGCCGCCGCGATGGAGCCGACGGCGGCGAGGGCGTTCGAGACGGTGCCCGGCGCGGCACCGTCGGCCTGTGCCGATCCGGTTGCGATCGCGACGGCGAGGACGGCCAGTGGCAGTCCGATCCGTAGCGCGCGTCGACGCGCACCGCCAGGTATCCGGGCGCGAGGGGCGTGGGTGTTCCCCATGGGTTTCCTCTCTCAATTCGCTGGCTTGAGTTTCGACCTTAAGGGCTTGCAGATGATTAACACGCTGATTTGATCTTGTTGGTGGGTTGGTCACCGAGCGCGAGCGCGCGTGCGTGGAGGACGGCCAGGGCGGCTGGTGGAGACGCTGCGGGTGGGATGTTTGTCCCGTGCTGGTCGAGT
>DATATE010000079.1:0-49437 GCA_036268955.1 Pseudonocardiaceae bacterium | reverse complement strand
TCGGCGCCTGTCCAGCACGATACGCGTCACGCGGCCGACTCCTCACGCGCTGCGGCTTGCACGGCGCAGGAGACCGCCAGGCATGCCCTCTACCTGCGATCGCGACGCCCTCGAACAAGATCTCGCCCTGTAGTACTAGTGGTCCGTCTCGGTATGTCGACCGGGTGACCGGACCGCCAAGGACCCGGTCAGGATGCGGCGGACGATCGGCACCATCGTGTCCTGCATGGCCAACATGGTCATGCAGGACACGATCGCTCGGTGATCTTGGGCGGGCCGCCGTCGTTTTCCGGCGCCTCGGCTCACTTCGCGACGAACTCGGTCAGGCCGTCGAGCAGGCGGTCGACGTCGTCTGAGTTGGAGTAGGGCGCGAGGCCGATGCGTAGACCGCCGGTGTCACCGAGGCCGAGCCAGCGGGAGGCCTCCAGCGCGTAGAACGAGCCGGCCGGCGCGTTGACCCCGCGCTCGGCGAGGAAGGCGTAGGCCTCGGCGGCCGAACGGTTGGCGGCCGGGCTCTCGTCTGCCGAGAGGTCGGCTGCCGGGCGGTCGTCGAAGGTCAGCAGGAGGGTCGGGGTTCGGCTGCTCGCGCGGGAGTGGCAGGTGATGCCGGGCAGGTCGGCGAGCCGGGTTTCGATGGTGTGCCGCAGCCGGTCCTCGTGCTCGGCGATCGCGGTCATCGATCCGACGAGCCGGGTGCGGCGGTCGCCGGCCGAGGAGGCCAGCGAGGCGAGGAAGGTGACGGCGGCGGTGGTGCCGGCGAGGAGTTCGTAGGGGAGCGTGCCGAGTTCGAACCGTTCGGGGACGGCATCGGTGGCCGGCAGCAGCTTGTCCGGGTGCAGCGTGGCGAGCAGGTCGGGGTCGGCGGCGAGGACGCCGCAGTGCGGGCCGAGGAACTTGTACGGGGAACAGGCGAAGAAGTCCGCGCCGAGCGCTGCGACATCCACCGGCAGATGCGCGGTCAGGTGCACCCCGTCGACGTAGGTGTAGGCGCCCGCCTCGTGGGCGAGGCCGGTGATCGCGGCCAGCGGCGGGCGGGTGCCGATCAGGTTCGACGCGCCGGTCACCGCGACCAGCCTGGTCCTCGGTGACAGGTGCGCGGCGACGTGCTCCTCGGTCAGCTCACCGGTCGCCGGCTCGAACTCGGCCCAGCGCACGGCGACGCCCACCGCCTCGGCCGCCTGCACCCAGGGGCGAATGTTCGCGTCGTGGTCCAGCCTGGTGACCACGATGTTGTCGCCCGGCCGCCAGGTCTTGGCGAGCGTGCGGGCGAAGTCGTAGGTCAGTTGGGTCATGCTGCGGCCGAAGACGATGCCGCGCGGATCGGCGGCGAGCAGATCGGCCATGGCCGCCCGAGCCTCGCGCACGGTCGTCTCGGCGGTCCGTTCGGCCGCGGTGATCCGGCCTCGGTTGGCGATCGCCGAGGTGAGCGTGTCGCGCACCGCGTCGGCCACCACGTCCGGGACCTGCGAACCACCCGGCCCGTCGAAGTGGGCGGCGCCGTCGGCCAGCGCGGGGAAGTGGCCGCGCAACGCGTCGATGTCGTAGCGGCGGTCGGCTGCCATGGGCCCTCGCCTTCTCGGATGCTGGGAGGCGCGTCCGGATTGTGATCCTGGCCGCGTGCCCGATCGGTGAAACATGCCGGTAACAACCAGCGGATACGTTACCTGGCCGAAACAATCAGACCAGGTGGCCGCGCACTGCCAGTGAGGAGATCCAGCGTGATCGATACCGGGAGCACGGCATGGGTGCTGGTCAGCGCCGCGCTGGTGATGTTCATGACGCCCGGCCTCGCCCTGTTCTACGGCGGCATGGTGCGGGCCAAGAGCGTGCTGAACGTCATGGTGCTGACCTTCGTGTGTCTCGCGGTCGTCGGCCTGATCTGGGTGCTCTACGGCTATTCGCTCGCCTTCGGTAACGACTGGTTCGGCGGGCTGCTCGGCAACCTGCGGCTGGCCGGCCTCAACGGTCTCGCCAATGCCGTCGTCGGTTCGGGCAGTAGCAGGATCCCATTGTTCGCCTTCGCAGCCTTCCAACTGATGTTTGCGGTGATCACCGTCGCGCTGCTGGCCGGCGCCATTGCCGAGCGGACCAGGTTCTGGGCCTGGACGGCGTTCATCGCGATCTGGGTGACCCTGGTCTACCTGCCCGTCGCGCACTGGGTCTTCGCCGCCAACGGTTTCGCCGGACCGGGCAGTACCGGCGGTTGGATCGCCGGCAAACTGCACGCGCTGGACTTCGCGGGCGGCACGGTCGTCGAGGTGAACTCCGGTGCCGCCGCGCTGGCGCTGGCGATCGTGCTCGGCAGGCGACACGGCTGGCCACGACAGGCGATGCGGCCGCACAACCTGCCGTTCGTGATGTTCGGCGCCGGGCTGCTGTGGTTCGGCTGGTTCGGTTTCAACGCGGGCTCGGCGCTGGGCGCCAACGGCGTCGCGGCCACCTCGTTCATCAACACCACCGTGGCCGGGGCGACCGCGGTCATCGGCTGGCTGATCGTCGAGCAGTTCCGGGACGGCAAGCCGACCACTCTCGGTGCCGCGTCCGGTGCGGTCGCCGGACTGGTCGGCATCACGCCCGGCTGCGCCTATGTCGAACCGCTCGGCGCGCTGGCGATCGGCCTCGTCGCCGGGGCGGTGTGCTCGCTGGCGATCGGGCTGAAGTACCGGCTCGGCTACGACGACTCCCTCGACGTGGTCGCGGTGCACGGTGTCGGGGGATTCATCGGCATGCTGATGATCGGCCTTTTCGCCACCGTCGGCGTGAACGCGCACGGCGCCAACGGCCTTTTCTACGGCGGCGGCCTCGACCAGCTGTGGCGGCAGGCGGTCGCGACCTTCGCGGTACTAGGGTATTCGCTGTTGATGACCTTGCTGATCGCCTGGATCATGCACAAGACCATGGGGCTGCGGGTGCGGCGCGAAGCGGAGGTGGACGGCATCGACGAGTCCGAACACGCTGAGGGTGCCTACGACCTCAGCCCGCAGTCCGGCCATCGGACCGGCACCTTGCTCGGCTCCCCGGCACCCCACCGAACCGCGGAACTGGACGCCTGATGAAGCTGCTGACCGCGATCGTGAAACCCTTCGCGCTCGACGACGTCCGGGAAAGCCTGCAAGAACTGGGCATTCTCGGTATGACCGTCAGCGAGGCGCGCGGCTACGGCCGGCAGAAGGGCCACACCGAGGTCTACCGGGGCGCGGAGTACTCGGTCGACTTCGTGGCCAAGGTCCGGATCGAGGTCCTCGTCGAGGAGGATCAGGTGGACAAGGCGATCACCGCCGTCATCGGTGCGGCGCGCACCGGCAAGATCGGCGACGGCAAGGTGTGGGTGACCACGGTGGAGACCGTGGTCCGGGTGCGCACCGGGGAACGCGGCTCGGACGCGGTCTGAGCGCGAGGCCGTGGTCTGAGCGCGAGGCCGTGGTCTGATCGCGACGCAGCGGTCTGAGCGCGGGGCCCGCTGGCTGAGCCCGACGCCGAAGACCGAGCCCGACGCCCGAGGGCTGAGCGCGAGGCCGCCGGCTGAGCGTGAGGCCGCCGGCTGGCGCATGGCTCCCGAGGACTGAGCGCGAGGCCGCTGGCTGAGCGTCAGGCGGCTGGCTGGCGCATGGCTCCCGAGGACTGAGCGCGAGGCCGCTGGTCGGGGCCGAGGTGCCGTAGGGTTCCCGAACGTGGTTCCCGACTCCTTCCATGACTTCTTCCTCGGCTCGACGAGCATTGCCGGTGCGCTGGTCGGACTGCTGTTCGTCGCGATCTCGGTGACCCCGGCCGCGGTGACCGGGAAGGTGGAACACATCGAGCAGCGAATCCGCGCGGCCGGTGCGATGGCGGCGTTCCTCAACGCCCTGCTGGTCTCGTTGCTGGCCCTCATTCCCGAGAGCAATCTGAGCACCGGCGCGGTCGTGCTGGCGGTCGTCAGCGTGGCGTCCACCTTCGCGCTGCTGACCGTGGTCGTCGCCCAGATCATCTCGCCGACGAGCCGGAAGGTGCTCAGTCCGTTGCAGTGGGGGCGGGCGGTGCTGTGGTTGACGGTCCTCGAAGGCATCTACGTCTGGCAGCTCGTCTGCGCGGGGGAGTTGACGGCCGGCAAGGTCGACACCGGGGTGCTGAAGGACCTCGCGCTGATCACCGTGCTGCTGTTCGCGATCGGGGTCTCCCGCGCCTGGGAACTGGTCGGCGCGCGATCGCCGCGAGTGTTCACCTCGGTGCGCGGTGTGGCAGCGGAGATCCACGAGTATCACGAGCGCCACGAGCAGGAACGCGCGATCGCCGACCTGTCGCCAACGCAGCGGCCGGTACCGGAGCAGTCCCCGACCGAATGACGGCCGGTCGCCGCTCGACCGGACAGAATGTTGCACACTCAACTAGTCTGGTATCGGGTATTCGACGACACGGCGAAGGAGCGGTTGGCCATGCCACAGCCACAGGGCGAGGAACTGGACGCGATCAGGAAGCGGCGCGGTGAGCTGCGGGACCGCTATCTGCGATCCGGGTCGGCGCGGCCGGCAACGCCGACCCGCGGCTTCCACCATGTCGCGCTGATCTGCAAGGATGTCGAGGAGACCATCAAGTTCTACCAGGAATTCCTCGGCTGCCCGCTGGTGGAATTGGTGGAGAACCGGGACTACGCGGGGTCGAGTCATTTCTTCTTCGACATGGGCAGCCGCAACCTGCTCGGTTTCTTCGATTTTCCCGGCCATCCGCACCCGGATTTCTCCGAGACCATCGGTGCCGTGCAGCACATCGCGCTTTCCACGCCACCGGAACGGTTTGCCGAGATCAAGGCGAAGCTGGACGAGGCGGGCGTCGACTATCTCGGACCGGACCGAGGCGCCGATGACAGCATCTACCTCCGCGATCCCAACGGCGTCGGACTTGAGTTCTATGCCGAGAAGCTTGGCGTTTTCGGCGGCACCGAACTGATCGACGACTGACCCTTTCCTCCACCCCCCCGGCCGTGCCGGCACGACCGGGGGCGCGCTCACCCCCTATCGGGTGGTTGCTCTTGCCCGTTCGGTCGTTCGCTGGTTACCGTTCGGGCGGGGCAGCGTCTGCTTGCGTCGTCGTCGACCTTGCGTCGGTCGGCGATGAGCGGCCGGGCGGATCACCGTCGGTGATCAATCGGCTGCGGGCGGTTCGAACGCTGTCGTGGTCGCTGCTGTTCGCAGCGGACTCCCAGACTTCACCCAGGCAATAGCCAGCTTCTCCCACAAAGCTCGGAGCATCAATCACCGCGCTCCCACTGTGAGGGAAGAAGGATCGTGTCGTTGAAACACCGAGTGCGGGTCACCAAGTCGCGCGTGATCATCATTGTGCTGGCCGTTGTCGTCCTCGCGGGCGCGGGCGTCGGGGTCTGGGTGGCCACCCGGCCCGCAGCCGCCGCGACAACCAGTTACGCCACGGTGGGCTCGCGGACGTTGCGGCAGACCATTTCTTCCTCGGGCACGATTGAGCCCGCCCAGCAGGAGGACCTGAACTTCGCGGTATCCGGGCAGGTCACCGGGGTGACCGCAACGGTCGGCCAGCAGGTCACCGTGGGCACCGCACTGGCGACGGTCGACTCGGCGTCACTGGCCGCCTCGCTGGCCGAGGCGCAGGCGACCGTGTCCTCCGACCAGGCCCGGCTGGACTCCGACCAGACCGCGGCCGCCTCCTCGACCCAGGTCAACGCCGACCAGGCCGCGCTGACAGCGGCGCAGAACCAGGTCACCAACGCACAGAACTCGCTGTCCGAGGCGACGCTGACCGCGCCGATCAACGGCACCATCGCGGCGGTCAACCTGACCGTCGGCCAGCAGGTCGCCGGCGGCGCCAGCAGCACGGGGTCGAGTTCCTCCTCGTCCTCCACCGGGTCCAGCGGCTCCGGCGCGACCGGTGGAACCGGTGGCGGTGCCGGTGGCGGCGCGACGAGTGGCGGGAGCAGCTCCTCCGGCAGCTCGACCGGGACCTCGTCCTCCAGTGCGCAGGTTGTGTTGATTTCCAACGGTTCCTACATCGTCAACGCCAGCGTCGACGACACCGAGGTCGGCCAGGTCCGCGACGGAGACCAGGCGGTGATCACCGCCGACGGCTCGACAACTCCGGTCTACGGCACGGTTTCCTCGGTCGCGCTGCTGGCCAGCGGGTCCTCCTCGGTGCCGAGCTACCCGGTCACCATCAGCGTCACCGGCACGCCGACCGGCCTGTACGCGGGGGCCAGCGCGACGGTGTCGATCATCGTCAAGCAGCTGACCAACGTGCTCACCGTCGACACCACCGCGATCCACTACGTCAACGGCAAACCCGTCGTCTACCTCAAGTCCGGCAACGGAACCGTCACCACGTCCGTCACCCTCGGCATGACCGAGGGCGGTTCGACCCAGGTGCTCAGCGGCCTCAGTGACGGCCAGCAGGTGCAGATCCCGACCGTGACCCGCGGCGCGGGCACCGGTACCGGCGGCGCGGGTGGTGCCGGCCGGACCGGTGGGTTCGGCGGTGCCGGTGGCGCGGGCGGCTTCGGCGGCGGTGGCGGCGGGTTCGGTGGCGGCGGTGGCTTCGGTGGTGGCGGAGCCGGTGGCTTCCGCGGCGGGGCCGGTGGCTGAGGCATGAGTGCCGACATCACCGTGCAGCTGCCGGTAGCGACCCATCCGACCGGCCCGGTCATCGAGATCACCGACCTGCGCAAGGTCTACCGCACCGGCTCGCTGGAAGTGGAAGCCCTTCGCGGCGTCTCACTGCGCATCGAACTGGGCGAGTACGTCGCCATCATGGGACCGTCCGGGTCGGGCAAGTCGACCCTGATGCACATCCTCGGCTGCCTTGACGTGCTCACCACCGGCAACTACCTGCTGGCCGGCGAGGACGTTAGCGCGCTGACCGAGACCGAGCTTGCGGTGATCCGCAACCAGCGCATCGGATTCGTGTTCCAGCAGTTCAACCTGCTGCCCGCGCTCACGGCCTGGCGCAATGTGGAGCTTCCGCTGTGCTACGCGGGAGTCGACAAGGTCGAACGCAAGGCCCGCGCCATCGAGGTACTGGAACGGGTCGGGCTCGGCGACCGGGTGCAGCACCGGCCGACCGAACTCTCTGGCGGCCAGCAGTCCCGCGTCGCACTGGCAAGGGCGCTGGTCAACCGGCCGGCGATGATCCTGGCCGACGAACCGACCGGCGCGCTGGACACCAAGGCCACCAACGATGTGCTCAGCGTCTTCGGCGACCTCAACCGCGCAGGCCACACCATCGTCCTGATCACCCATGAGGAAGACGTCGCGACCCACGCCGACCGCGTCGTGCGGCTGCGCGACGGGTTGATCGAGTCCGACACCCAGAAGCTGACCGGAGTACTGGCGTGAGCGGAGCCTGCGGAGCGAACTTAAAAACACAGGGAGCGTTGCGAATAAGCTCCGAGTGCAGCGAGGTGGCGCCATGAGTTGGTTGGAAACTCTGCGTACCAGTCTGGACGCCATCCGGACGCACCGGCTGCGCTCCGGGCTGACCATGCTCGGCATCCTGATCGGTATCGCGGCGGTCATCCTGACCGTCGGCCTCGGTGAGGGCGCCCAGTCCGCGGTCACCTCCGAGATCAACTCACTGGGCACCAACCTGCTCGTGGTCTCGCCCGGCTCCTCGACCACCTCGGGCGTGCGCGGTGGGCTCGGCACGGCAGCGACGCTGACCGTGAACGACGCGGACGCGCTGTCCGCGCACGCGGTCGCGCCGGATGTGGCCGCGGTCGCGCCGACCACCAGCAAGTCCAGCGCGTTGGCCGTCGGCTCGACCACCTGGACCACCTCGGTCGTCGGCACCACCCCGGACTGGCTGTCGGTGCGGGCGCGGACGCTGGCGGAGGGCCGGTTCCTCACCGCGGCGGACAACACCAGCGAAGCCGCGGTCACCGTGCTCGGCCCGACAACGGCGCAGGAGCTGTTCGGATTCGCCGACCCCGTCGGCCGGCAGGTCACCATCGGCACCACCCCGTTCACCGTGGTCGGCGTGCTCACCTCGGCAGGCTCGACGGCCGCGACGAACGAGGACGACCAGGCCATCGTGCCGATCTCCACCGCGGCCGACCGCCTCTTCGGCGGCACGACCCGCACCGGGGTGCAGGACATCTACCTCGAAGCGACCTCCTCGGACAGCCTCTCGGCCGCCTACCAGGAAGCCGACCAGGAACTGCTGAACCTGCACCACATCACCACCCCGACCGGCGCCGACTTCACCATCACCAGCCAGCAGTCGCTGCTGTCGACGGCGACCTCGGTGGACAAGACGCTGACCGTGCTGCTCGCCGGCATCGCCGCGATCTCACTGCTGGTCGGCGGCATCGGCGTCATGAACATCATGCTGGTGTCGGTCACCGAGCGGATCAGGGAGATCGGCCTTCGCAAGGCCATCGGCGCCAACCCGGCCGCGATCCGCCGCCAGTTCCTCGTCGAGGCCGGCATTCTCGGTCTTGCCGGCGGCATCCTCGGCGCAGCACTGGGTATCGCGGGCGCGCTGATCCTGCCGCATCTGATATCCAGCACCATCACGATTTCCCCGACAGCGACCATCGGCGCGATCGTCATCTCGATCTGCATCGGCCTCGCCTTCGGGGTCTACCCGGCCAGCCGAGCCGCTCGGCTGGCCCCCATCGACGCTCTGCGTAGCGAATGAACCGTCACTCAACCGGGAGCACGTCAATGCCCGCTCAGCAATCCAGTTCAGCCTCGACCCACCTGCGGCCTCGCCAGGTCGGGGTCCGATCCGGCCTGGCGCTGATCGCCGGCGCCCTCGCGGTCGGGCTGATCGCCTGCGGTGGCGGTACCTCGACCCCCTCGGCGAGCCCCAGTTCCGCGCCGCCGACCAGTTCCCGCCCGGCAGCACCCGCTGCGCCGCCCGGTGCGTTCGGCACCGCCGCCGCGGTCAACCCGACCAGCCTTGAGGTGCAGAACCCGAGCACCGGCCAGGTGACGGTGAACTTCAGCTCCTCGACCACCTTCTCCAACACGGTCAGCGGCACCCTCGCCGATGTCACCGTCGGCTCCTGCGTCACGGCCACCAGCACGGCAGCGGCCGGATCGAGCGCGCCCGCGGCCGGTTCGCCGATCACCGCGCGGGCGGTCACCATCACCACCCCCGGCGCGAACGGCTGCACCGCGGGCGGGTTCGGCGGCGGCGCCGGCGGTTTCGGTGGTCGCGGGGGAGCGGGTGGCGCGGGCGGGACCTCGCGACCCAACCGGCCCTCCGGTTCGGCGCGGCCCAGCGGCGCCAACGGTGCCGGGCGGGGCAACTTCGCCGGCAGGATCGCGTTCGGTTCGGTCACCGCGGTCACCTCGACCGGGTTCACCGTGCACAGCGTGGCCCGAGGCTCGAACCCGGCCACCGACACCACGGTCACGGTGACCTCCTCGACCACCTACAGCAAGGTGGAGAGCGCCGACTCCAGCGCCCTCGCCGTCGGTGACTGCATCGCAGCGGTCGGCGCGACCGACGACACCGGCGCGGTCACCGCGAAGACCATCAGCATCAGCAAGCCCGGCCCGAACGGCTGTAGCACCGGCTTCGGTAGCGGTCGCGGCGGCTTCGGCGGTGGCGGCACCGGCGGTGGCGGCAACGGTGGCAGCAATGGCTGAGCGCGGTAAGCGCGGTTGGCGGCCGACCCGCCGCCTGCTGATCATCGTCGGCGTCGCGGTCATCGCGCTCGGCGGCGGAATCGGCGCCTGGGCCGCGACCCGATCCACCTCCGACACCTACCGGTTCGCCACCGCAGGCCCCGCGACGGTGACCTCGACCCTGAACGCGACCGGCACCATCGAACCGGTTTCCGAAGCCACCGTTGGCTTTCCGGTCTCCGGTCAGGTCGCGTCGGTGAACGTGCGGCAGGGCCAGCAGGTCACCTCGGGTCAGACGCTTGCCCAGCTCAACACGAACACCCTTGCCGCTTCGGTCAGTTCGGAACAGTCCACAGTGGCCACCGCAGAGGCGAAGCTCGCCAGCGACCAGGCCAGCCAGAACGTGGTGACCACCGCGGACACCACCAAGGCCCCGACCGCTGGTGGCGCCGGCAGCTCGGGTGGATCGTCGAGCAACTCGGCGGCCAACGCGAAACTCGCCGCGCTGGCCAAGGGCCTCAGCTCCGGTCAGACCGCGGTGCTCAACGCGCAGAAGCAGGTGGACACCGACCTGACCCTGGTCGGCGCTGAAGTCGCCTCCGACCAGAACGGTGCGGACTGCCCGCAGGTCATCGCCTACTTGAAGGCCTGGGCCGCTGAGCAGCCGCCCACCTCGTCAACGCCGCCCGCCGGTGGTTCGGGTTCCGGTTCGACGTCGCCGTCCGATACGCCGACGCCGCCGACCTCCCCGCCGAGCCCCACCACCATCACCAACTGCCAGACTCTGATGCAGCAGGTGCTCACCGACGAGGGCAAGGCCTCGACCGATGAGCACACGCTCTCCGCTGCCGAGGCCACCCTGTCCACCGCGCTGAGCAACGCGACGGCGGCGGTCAGCCAGGCCACGGGCTCCACTTCCAGCAGCAGCAAGAGCAACTCGACGACCAACCCGCAGTCCGCCGGCGGTTCGTCCAGCAGCGGCACCGGCCACACCACCTCGGCGAACTCCGGACCGGCCTCCGCCGACCAGATCGCCGCCGACCAGGCCTCGACCGACGCCGCCAACGCGCAGTTGGCCGAGGCGCAGCAGAACATGGCCGCCGCGACCCTGCTCAGCCCGATCTCCGGCACGGTGGCCGAGGTCGATCTCACCGCGGGGGAGAACACCTCGGCGAACTCCACCACCGCGAACATCGTGATCGTCGGACCGGGGGTCGACGAGGTGACCACCGCGGTCAGCGACAGCCAGGTCGGCCAGGTCAAGCCGGGCCAAGCGGTCGACGTGGCGCCGGACGGTTCGACAACGCCGATCGCCGGGCACGTCAGCGAGATCGGCGCACTGGCCAGCACCACCTCCAGCGGTACGGCCAGCTATCCGGTGACGATCTCGCTGGGCAACCCCACCCAGCAGCTGTTCGCCGGGGCGACCGCGTCGGTGGCCATCACATTGGACACCGCGCAGGCCGCGGTGACCGTGCCGACCTCGGCGGTGCACAGCATCGCCGGGTTCAGCTTCGTCAGCATGCTGGTCAACGGAAAGCTCACCCAGACCCGCGTCCAGCTCGGGGTCCAGGGCGCCGACCTGACCCAGATCACCTCCGGTCTCAAGGCCGGTCAGCAGGTCGTACTGGCTGACCTCAGCACGGCGCTGCCCACCTCCGGCTCGACAACCACACGCGGCGGGGCCGGTGCGCTCGCCGGTGGCGGTGGTGGAGCTGCTCGCTTTGCCGGCGGTGGTGGCGGCGGCTTCGCCGGCGGCGGTGCTGCTGGTGGTGCCGGCGGTGCGGGTGGCGCCAAGGCCGGCGGCTGATTCCCGGAAGCTCTCCTGTCGCACCCAGGCGGCGGCGTGGCCACGATGGCCGCGCCGCCGCCTCGTGTTTGCTCTCGTGCGGTGGACTTCGGGGAGACCGGAAACCCAGGACCTCGGAAACCAGGTTGTGGAACCAGGTCTTGACGGATCGATAGCGGCGATGTGCAATATATTGCATGCCGGTACCGGTGGGTCGAGGTCTTGTCAGTCGGTCGCTGCTGCGCGATGACGCGTATCGGGCCATCCGGGACGCGATCGTGGACGGCACGCTCGCGCCGGGGGAGCGGCTGACCGATCCGGACCTGGTGGCCTGGCTCGGCGTGAGCCGCACCCCGATCAGGGAGGCGCTGGCCCGGCTCGAACAGGCCGGCCTCGTGCAGACGAAACCGGGTAAGCACACCATCGTCAGCCCGGTCGACGTCCGGGCAGTGCACGAGGCACAGGCCGTCACCGCCGCCATGCACGAACTGGCGGTGCGCACGGCGGTACCGAATCTCAGCGAGACCGAGATCGGCGCGATGCGCGCGGCCAACGCCGCCTTCGCCAGTGCGTTGCGCTCGAACGATGTCCCCGCCGCGCTCGCGGCCGACGACGCCTTTCACGCGGTCGCGGTCGAGGTCTGCGCCAATCGCGCGGTGCGCAGCGTTCTCGACCAGTTCACCCCGGTCCTGCGCAGGGCGGAACGGCTGCGCTTCTCCTCGCTGGCCGGCCACGCCTCCATCGTCCAGCACAACCTGATCATCGAACTGTGCGCGGCGGGCGACGCGGACGCCGCCGCCGAACTGGCCAGAGCCAACTGGCAGACCCTCACCCCGCGCTCGGACGCCGATCCGGCCGAGGGTGACTGAGCACTTCCGAGGAGATCCCGATGTCTCTTGCCGACTTCGACCGGCAGCCACTGTTGTTCGGGCCGAGCCCGATCCACCCGCTCGACCGGCTCAGCGCTGCGCTGGGCGGCGCGCGGATCTGGGCAAAACGGGAGGACTGCAATTCCGGGCTTGCCTTCGGTGGCAACAAGACCCGCAAACTGGAGTATCTGATCCCGGATGCGCTGCGGGCCGGCGCGGACACACTGGTGACCATCGGCGGTGTGCAGTCCAACCACACGCGGCAGGTCGCCGCGGTCGCCGCACGGCTCGGGCTGAAAGCCGTGCTGGTACAGGAAAGCTGGGTGGACTGGCCGGACGCGGTCAACGACAAGGTCGGCAACATCCTGTTGTCCCGCATCATGGGGGCCGAGGTGCGGCTGGTCGACGCGGGCTTCGGCATCGGCGTCAAGGACAGCTGGCAGGCGGCCATCGACAGCGTGCGGGCGGCGGGTGGGAAGCCCTACGCCATCCCGGCCGGCGCCTCCGACCATCCGCTCGGCGGGCTCGGCTTTGCCAACTGGGCCGAGGAAGTACGCGTCCAGGAAGCCGAACTCGGCGTCTTCTTCGACACCGTGGTCGTCTGTAGCGTCACCGGCAGCACCCAGGCCGGCATGATCGCCGGTTTCGCGGGCCAGGACCGGCCGCGCCGCGTCATCGGCATCGACGCCTCCGCCGCCCTCGACGAAACCAGGGCGCAGGTGGCCAAGATCGCGCGGGCCACCGCTGAGCTGATCGGCCTCGGCCGGCCGTTGGCGGCCGAGGAGATCACGGTGCTGGCCGGCTGGGCGGGGGAGAAGTACGGCATCCCCATTCAGTCCACAGTAGACGCGATTCGGCTGACCGGCTCGCTGGAAGGTGTCATCCTCGACCCGGTCTACGAGGGAAAGTCGATGGCGGGACTGATCGACCTGGTCCGCCTCGGCGTCATCCCGCCGACGTCCACCGTTCTCTACGCCCACCTCGGCGGCCAACCCGCGCTCAACGCCTACAGCGGCATTTTCCGCTGATCGGGCCCCGCTTGTCGCGCCGGGGCCCGATCAGGCCGAGGGATCAGGCGTAACGGATCATGACAGGCTGTTGCGCAGGTTGGTGATCCGCTGCACCGAGGCGTTGAAGCTCGCCGAGTTCAGCTGCCCGCTCTGCAACGCCGCGACCAGTCCGGTCTCCACGTCATCGCCCTGGCTGGGCTGCCCGGAGGCGCAGAGCAGCAGATCCATCCCGGCGCCGGCCGCCGAGACACCGCGCTGCGAGTCGGTGCCGAAGTTCTCCAGCGCACCGGCCTCCAGCGCGTCGGTGATGGTCACGCCCTGGAAACCGAGCCTGCCACGCAGCTCCTGCTGCACGACGATGGAGGACAGCCCGGCCGGATAGTTCGGGTCGAGCGACGGATACACCGCCCAGGACACCATGACCAGCTTCACCCCGGCCGAGATCGCCGCGGGATAGGGCAGTTCGTCGATGCCGCGCAGATCCGACAGTGACACGTTCAACGTCACCGGTTCGGTGTCGGTGTCCTCGCTCGCCGTCGCCGCGCCGAGGCCGGGGAAGTGCTTCACCGTCGCCGCGACCCCGGTCTTCTGCTGCGCGGTGACGAACGCGCTGCCCGCGCTCGCCGCGATGTTGGGGTTGCTGCTGTAGGAGCGCTGGTACTGGTCGTCGAAATCGCCCGGCGTGCGGTAGACGTCCAACACCGGGGCCAGATTGACGTTCATCCCGACGCTGGCCAGCAACTGCCCGGCGTCGGTGCCCGCCGAGGCGGCCTCGGCGCTCGGATCGCTCGACGCGCCGATCGTCTTCTCCGAATTGGTCGGCCCACCCGGCAGCCTGCGAACCTCGCCACCCTCCTGATCGGTCATCAGCAGCAGTGGCTCTTTCACCGGACTCTGCGCATTGGCCTGGTCGAGGGTCTGGATCACCGAACTGATCTGGGTGAGGTTGGAGATGTTGTCCCCGAAGAAGATCACCCCGGCCGCCTCGCCCGCCTCGATGTGCTGCAACAGATCGGCAGGCGGAGTGAGTCCGGTATAGGAGTAAATGACGCGCTGGCCCGCTAACTGCTGCGGTGTCAGGCTTTGCGCCGCGACGGGCTGCTGGGTGACAGGCTGCTGCGGGGTCGCCGCAGTTGTCGCCGGCGCCGGACTGAAGACCAGCAAGGCGCTTGCCGCCGATGCCAGCCAGCTGATCCAGCGTTGAATGACGTTCATACTCAACGGGCCCTCCTCGCGAGACGTTCCCCGACTGGTGTGCCCTGCCGCGCAGGCGGCGAGGAGCACCGTTCCCGTGAAGATCCAGCTACGGTCAACAACGGTAACCCAACTCTCGCGCGAGTAGGAAAATTTCTAACTGGCTCCGGGGTTCTGGGTGTTTTTTCCGATAATTGCCACCTCAGGCGCTCGATTCTGTGCTCGCCCTCGATTGTGCACGCGCAAGCCGACGTAGTCGGCCATTTGGTCCACGGCGTAGTCGAAGAAATACCCACTTGGGTCCACGCTGCCGACCAATTGGCCGAACAGTTCGAAGCTGATCACGCCGAACAGCTGGGTCCAGGCGAGTAGCGCGCGAGCCAGGACGTGCGGTGGCAACTCGGGTGCGATCAATACGCCGAGCGCCTCGACCTGTGCGGCGAGTTCGGTCGACAGCGGGCCGGTCTCCTCCTGCGGCGTGAGCGCGCCGGCCCGCCAGCCGTCGGTGAGCACGCCGACCAGCAGCAGCGGCACGGCGCTGGCCGGTGCGATGGTGGCCTGCGGCGCCTGGTAGCCGGGGATCGGCGAGCCGTAGATCAGTGCGTACTCGTGCCGGTTGGCCAGCGCCCAGTTCCGCACCTCGCTACAGGTCAGCCGCCAGCGCTCTCGCGGCTCGGTCGTCGGGCCGGGATCGGCCGAGGTGACGGTCGCGGCCAGTGACTCGTAGGCGTCGATGATCAACGCGGTCAGCAGGTCGTCGCGGCTGGGGAAGTAGCGGTAGAGCGCCGAGGAGACCATGCCCAGCTCCCTGGCCACCGCGCGCAGGGACAGCCCGTCCGCGCCGTCGACCGCGAGTTGGCGGCGGGCCTCGTCCTTGATTTCCCTGGTCAGCTCGGCGCGGGCGCGGTCTCGCGCGGTTCGGCCGGCATTCGTCGGTGCGGCGTCCATGGCCCTCAGTGTGCCAGCGACGAGAGCGATGCACAAATAAGAGAGCACTGCTCTTGACGTGAAGCGGACGGTTGGTGTTCACTGAACTGGAACGAGAGCAGTGCTCTCTAAGACCCAGGGAGAGGGTTCCGATGAAGGAGACGACGATGACCGAGAACACCCAGCCCGGCACCGAAGGCGCAGCAGGCTCGGACAACGCGAACGCCACTCGGTACATCAGGCCGGGCGGCGCGTCGGACCGGATCGCCATGGCCGTCGTGCGCGGACTGACCGGTCTTGGCATCAGCCTGCTCGGCAGCCGCGTGCTGACCGTGCGCGGCCGTAAGACCGGCGAGCCCCGGTCCGTCCCGGTCAACCTGCTCACCATCGACGGCAAGCGCTACCTCGTCGCGCCGCGCGGGCACGTGCAGTGGGTGCGCAACCTGCGTGTTGCCGGTACCGGCCAGCTGCGCATCGGCCGCCGGGTCGAGGTGTTCACCCCGACCGAACTGGGCGACGAGGCGAAGCCGGCCATCCTGCGTGCCTACCTCAAGCGCTGGAAGTTCGAGGTCGGCATGTTCTTCGACGGCATCGACGCCACCGCGACGGACGAACAACTGCTGAGCATCGCCCCCGGCTACCCGATCTTCCAGATCGACATCGCCGCCAAGTGAAGGCCGGCGTGACGGCGTCAGGTCGCCGCGAGTGCCGTCATCGCGGCGACCGCCACGCTGTGCCGGTGTTGTCGCCTCAGACTGGTTTCCGCTCGCCCGCCTCGACCGGAATGTTCAACACGTTGCCGGCAGGCGGTTTCGGGCAGGTGCCGTAGTCGGAGAAGGCGCTCGGGAAATTCACCGCCCGGTTGAAGTCCAGCTGTAGGGAATCCTCGTCGGTCAGTGCCACCCAGAGCGCCCGCCACGGCGCGGTGCTCACCCCGCTGGTCACATCGCTGAACACCACGGTGATCCCGTCGTCGCCGTCGGCGAAGGCGATCAGTGACTGCGCAAGGCCGGCCGCGCGAAACCGCAGCTCGCCGATGGCCAGTTCGGTACCGGTCAATCCGTTCTGCGCGGTGTCGACCACCATCTCGCACGCGGTGGGATAGCGGTCCAGCCGAGCCGTCAGCACCCACTGGCCGCTGACCGGGAACGCGGGCACTCCGGTGAACGCCAACCGTAACGGTGCCTTGGGATCGCGAATCCGAATGCCGTAGCGACCGCTGCGCACGATCACCTCGATCGCCGCCCTGTCGTCGCGGCCCGCTGGTATCCCGGTCTCGCCTGACTCGGTCTTGCCCAACTCAACCTTGCCGAATTCGGTCCCGCCGAACTCGGCGAAGGTGACCGCGCCGTCGTCGGGGACCAGCACCTCGGCGGTTCCGTCGAGCACCCGGCCGTCGACGATCAACCCGGCCGAGGCGCTCGCGCTCACCCGCGCCTTCCCGCCCTCGACCCGCCACTGCCCTGGTACGCCGGGGAATTCGCCGGGCTGCTCGGCCAGCCAGTGCAGCCCGGTCAGGCTCAGCCAGCCATGTGGTGCGCGCAGCTTCTCCTCGCGCTCGGCATGCCACCATGCCCACCGCGCGGCCAGCGTTTCCTCGACGCCTGTCGTCATGGAGAGTCCGTTTCTTCCTCGGCGAGAGCGGGATGACCGCTGCTCTTGGGGTGATCGGTCCGATCATGGTCGAGCCCAGCCGGACAGAATACGGCCTTTGGTAGGGCACGCCGCACATCCGGCAACTGTGAACGACAGGCCTGGTCCGTGCCGTCGCCGGCTGATCGTTCTCAGGCCGATGTGGTGATGAGTTCGTCGGTGACCCAGAATTATATGGAATGTGGTTCCGCTTAATCGAGCGGCTCAAGACGACGCGGTATGCCTGTCGATGAGCGGGAGTAGCACGTCGTCGACGAGGCGTTCGATGAATGCGTCGTCCAGTTCCTGACCGCGCCGCTGGCGGTGGACCAGCATCGCCTCGGCGACCTCGTGGACGAGTTCGCCGTCCACCTCTGGTCCGACCTCGCCGCGTTCGACCGCACGTGCGAGTGGTTCGTGGAGCGGGGAAGGTGCCGCATCGGCGAGGTGGCGCCGCAGCGCGTCGCCGAGATCGGCGTCGGTGTCCATCAACCGCGCCATCTCCTCGTAGGCCGCGAGCGGGAACTCGACGGCCTTGCCGCGCAGACCGTGCAGCACCGCGACGAGATCGCCGCGCAGTGACCCGGTGTCCGGGATCGTGGCGTCGACAGCGGAGTCGTGCGCGTCCAGCGCCGCCTTGACCAGTTCGGCCTTACCGCTCCAACGCCGATAGATGGTCGCCTTGCTCGCATGCGCCCGCGCGGCCACGGCGTCAATCGTCAGCGCCTCGTAGCCGGTGCGAGCCAGCAGTCGCATTGTGGCGTGCAGGATCGCGTCCTCGCGTTCCTTTCCTCGTACCATCGCATCGAAGTGTACGGTACGCGTACCGTACACTTCAAGGGCAGGTCGAGTCCCTGTCGTGGCCAACGCCACGACCGCTCAACCCGACGGCCAGACCTCGGTTGACCGGACAGCCGTCAGTCGACCGACCGCGCGCTCTCGGTCGCGAGTCGGTAGACGCGGCCGAAGTTGATCGTCCAGCCGATGCCGAAGGCCTGCGGTACCAACAGATGCGGGTTGTCCACGTTCCAGTACCGGTCGCGCAGTTTGGCCGCGGTCGGCTTGCGCAGGTCGTAGGGCAGCACCCCGCCGACCGTGCCGTGCCACTCACGTTCCTCCTGCGGCTTGCGCAGCTCGGTGACCAGTACCGCCGCACCGGCCGCGACCAGCAGTAGCAGCCCCATCTTGTTGTTCTTCTTGTTCTTGCCAGCCATGACAATGACGGTACGCCGAACGGGCCGACGGCGGCGGTTGCGCCGGTTCCGTTCGTCGCGATATGGCAAGGTTGCGACCATCCGTGCTGGCCCTCGTCTGGTGGGAACGATGCGAATTCTTCTGGCAACGACATCCGGCTCCGGCCATTTCGGGCCGCTGCTCCCGTTCGCGGCCGCCTTCCGCCGAGCCGGACACGAGATTCAGGTGGCCGCGCCGCGTTCGTTCGGGGCCGCGGTGGCCCGCGCCGGCTACGACTACTGGCCCTGCGACGACATCGCCGATGCCGACTATGCCGCGGTTCGTGCCGAGATCCTGCGGGCACCGCCCGAGCAGATGAACGCCCTCACCGCGAAGATCGGCGCCGACCTCGCGCCGAGGGCCATCCTGCCCGGCATGCTCGCCGCGATCGACTCCTGGCGCCCGGATGCGATTCTGCGCGAGGTCGGCGAGAGCGGTTCGCTGATCGCCGCCGAGCTGCGCTCCATTCCGCAGGTGCAGGTGCTCATCGGGTTGACCAGGTTCACCGTCGAGTTGAATCCGGTCGTCGCGCCGATGCTCTCGGCGATCCGCACGGACTTCGGCCTGTCGCCGGACGAATCCGGGGAGCGCCTGCTGGCAGTGCCGACGGCGTCCCTGTTGCCGCCGTCCTTCGAGGACGCCGACCAGGGCATGGCGGTCCACCGTTATCGCCCGGCCATACCAGGGCCGGCGAAGCCGGCTGCCGGCGATCCGTTGCTGTATGTCACTTTCGGCACGGTGTCCGGCGGTATCCCGTTCGCCGCCGAGGCGTTCCGGCGGGTTGTCGAGGTGCTCGCCAAGCTGCCGGTCCGGCTGCTGGTCGCGATCGGCACCGATGCCGACCCGGCCGAGTGGACTTCGCTGCCGGACAACGTTCGGGTCGAACAATGGGTGTCCCAGGACGAGGTGCTGTCGAGTGTGGCCGCGATCGTCTGCCACGGCGGTATGGGCACCGTGCTCAGCGCGCTGACCGCCGGGGTGCCGCTCGTCGTCGTGCCACAGTTCGCCGACCAACCGGACAACGCGGCGCGCATCGAGGCGCTCGGCGCCGGGCTTCGGGTCGGCATCGACGGGCAGACCACGCCGCTTGAGCCGGACGCGCTGATCGGTGCGGTGCAACGGGTGCTCGATGACGACGGCTACCGCGCGGGCGCCGCACGTGTCGCCAAGGAGATCGCCGCGCTGCCGCCCGTCGAGGCCGCGCTCGCGTTGTTCGGCTGACCGGACAGAATTTCTGACGAACGCATGTTCGACGAAAATCGCGAAAGTCGACGTAGTTGACGAGCGTTACCTCGCAAGGGTGCGGGCGGTCGTCGACGAGGCCGGCTCGGCGTTGGCTCACGGTCGGAAACCGGGGGAGTGCGGTATTGCTGAGGCCGGGCTGTGATTCCGTGCAGGTCGCTGCGGCGGCGATCACGGAGGCCGTACCGTAGCGCGGGTGAGCTCCGATACGCCGTTGATCGCCAGCTTGCGCGGTGCGGTCGCCGCGACCCCCGATGATGTTCCGCTTCGACTGCACCTCGCCGAACTGCTGTTGGGCATCGGCGCGGTCGACGACGCGATCACCCACGTTGCCGCCGCTCTGCAACGCGATCCGGCATCGGCGCAGGCCAGAGAGCTGATGGCACGTGCGGTCAGCGGTGCCCAGCCCGGCCGGCCTGCCGCAGGCCCCGCTCCTGCACCGCAGGCCGCTCCCTCGGTACCGCAGGCCCCCGCCGCTCCGCCTGCCGTTTCGGCGCCCGCGTCGTC
Organism: Pseudonocardiaceae bacterium; assembly: GCA_036268955.1. Taxonomy (GTDB): domain Bacteria; phylum Actinomycetota; class Actinomycetes; order Mycobacteriales; family Pseudonocardiaceae; genus CAJCJE01. The sequence goes on along the minus strand of DATATE010000079.1, from coordinate 29,462 downwards.
GACGGAGGAGCCGCAGGCGCCGGAGCCGGCACCGCGGTCGAACCCGGCACCGCAGCCGAGCGGTTTCGACTGGGCGAGCGCGGAACGGGAACTGTCCGACCTCGTGCCGCCGCGATTCGTCGACGAGGACGCCGAGGATCCCGGCGAGACCCTTGCCTTCGACATCGAGTCCTCGAACGTGCGACTCGCCGACGTCGCGGGGATGACTGAGGTCAAGAAGCGCTTGCAGGCGGCGTTCCTGGCGCCGATGAACAATCCGGAACTGCGCAAGCTGTACGGCAAGAGCCTGCGCGGCGGTCTGCTGCTCTACGGTCCGCCCGGCTGCGGCAAGACCTTCATCGCCCGCGCGGTCGCCGGCGAGCTGGGTGCCAAGTTCATCTCGATCGGCCTCAACGACGTGCTGGAGATGTGGATCGGCAGTTCGGAACGCAATCTGCACGAAGTCTTCGCGGCGGCTCGCCGCGCCGCACCGTGCGTGGTCTTCCTCGACGAGATCGATGCCCTCGGCCACAAGCGCAGCCAACTGCGCAACAGCGCGATGCGTGGCGCGGTCAACCAGCTGCTCACCGAACTGGACGGCGTTACCGAGGCCAACGACGGCGTTTTCGTGCTCGCCGCGACGAATCATCCGTGGGATGTCGACGGCGCGCTGCGCAGGCCGGGCCGGTTCGACCGGACCCTGCTGGTGCTGCCGCCCGACGAGACCGCCCGCGAAGGCGTGCTGCGCTACCACCTCCGCGACCGGCCGATCGCCCGGATCGACACCAAGGCACTCGCCAAGCGCACGCACGGCTACTCGGGCGCCGATCTCGCGCACATCTGCGAAACCGCCGCCGAACGGGCGCTGATGGACTCGGTCGCCACGGGTCACACCAGGATGATCGAGATGGCCGACCTGCTCGCCGCGCTCGGCGAGATCCGGCCGTCCATCGGCGCCTGGCTGAACACCGCGCGCAACGTGGTCGAGTTCAGCAATGTCGACGGCACCTATGACGAGCTGCGGGGCTATCTGAAGAAGGAACGTCTCCTGTGACTGCGGCGGACACGGTCGTGACGCAGGCTCGCGGGTTGTTGCAGATGAACAGGGCCGAGGACGCCGCGCGGATCCTGACCGGCCATCTCAGCGAATATCCGCACGACGTCTCCGCGCTGACCCTGCTCGCCTCGGCCAACCTACAGCGCAACCGGGCGGCCGAGGCACTGCGCAACACCGACGACGCGTTGGCGGTCGACCCCGGCTATCCGGCGGCCTGGCAGCACCGGAGCATGGCGCTGCGGCAGCTCGGCCGGCACGAGGACGCGGTCGCGGCCGGTGAGCAGTTCGTCGGGCTGGCCCCGAACCTGTGGGCCAGCCACTACACCCTCGGCCTCGTCCTGCGCGGCCTGCCGCAGCGGCGTGGTGCCGCGCTCGGGCCTGCCGCACGCGCGGTGGAGTTGGCGCCGGACCACGCCGACCCGTACGTGCTGCTCGGTCTCGTCTACAGCGACGCGCAGGATTTCGGTCTTGCCGCGCAGTACTACCGCAGGGCACTGGCCATCGACCCGGAGCATGCCTTCGCCACCTCGAACCTCTCCGGGCTCGACCTGCGCAAGGGCCGTTTCCGCAAGGCGATGCGCGGTTTCCGCGCCGCGGCGGCGGCCAGTCCGCAGGAAGAGGTGTTCCACCGCAACATCGTGGCCACCGTCTTCGGTTCGCTGGTCAAGTACGGCCTGCTGATCGCGGTGCTGACGGTGTTCGCCGCGCTGGTCGCCGCCAGCGCCGACCTGGCCGGCGGCGGCTGGTGGCCGCGCATCGTGGTGCTGGTGGTCCTCGCCTGCGCCTGGGCGACCCTGCTGACCAGCAAACTGCGCCCGCTCTCGCCCTACCTGCGTCGCCAGCTGCGCAGCGCGGTGGCCACCACGCTGCGCACCTGGCGGTTCCGGCTGTTCGTCGCCGGTTTCGTGGTCAACCAGGTCTGCGCGTTCCTCATCCTGCTCGACCCGGCCCTGCGCCCACCGCTGCCGGACCTGCTGACCACCGTGGCCAACCTGGTCCTGCTCGGCGCGATGCTGCTCGGCCGGGTCATCCGCCGACCAGGACGTGTACCGGAACGTTGACCACGGCGCCGACCAGGCCGTTGATCAAGGCATGCCGTTGATCAAGGCGAGGACGGTCAGAACACCTCGACGCAGGAGGGATCCTGTTCGCCGAGGAAGGCCGCGCTCGCCCTGGCGATGCCACCCTCGGTCCGCTCGCGCACCCGGCCGGCCGAGGCCAGCGTGCTCAGCCTGGTGCCACCGAGGAACGCGGCACCCAGTTCGACGATGCCGAGAGCGAGGTCCGCGTCCGCCTCGGTCCTGGTCACCTCGGCCTCACCGCTCGCGTCGACGTGCAGCCGCCAGCGGCCGGCGTTCCACGGACACAGCTCGTCGTCGACCTCGAGAACCAGGTCGACCGGGCCACTGTAGCGGCGGGCCGTGAGGGCGCGGTCCAGATCGACGAGCCTGACCCACAGCGCTGGATGGTGCCGCCGGATCACGTTCATCGGCTCGGCGAGCAGGTGCACAAGGGCCTCGTCGCTGCCGAGTCGCGCGTGGATCTTGGCGACCAGGTCCACGCTCAGCAGGTAGCGCCACAGCGAGGCGTAGGCCTGTGGCGTGCCGGCCACGATCTCGACGACCTCCATTTCGCCGCTGGGACCGCGCTCGTCGCGCCCGCCCTTGGTCCGGTAGACGGCGTAGCCCTCGGGATGGACGGCGAAGCGCCGCGCGGAAATGCCGCCCCGTAGGTGTTCGACGTCGACGAGCACTTCCTCCCAGGCGGTGGCACTGCGCGTCAGCCAGCCGATCCGGCTGGGCGCCACCTTCTGGTAGATCGCCTCCAGCAGCGGCGTCGCCTCCGCCAGTGGCAGCTCGCGAATCCGGTCCGCTCCGAAGTCGGTCTCTGGCCGGAACTCGGCGCCCTTGAGCAGGTCGAAGCCGACCGCCTGCGAGGCGAAACCGTAGCCGTAGCGGCCGTAGATCGGGCTTTCCGAGGCCCACAGCGCGGCGAACGGTTCGCCGCCGGTCTCGTGCAGGCCGTGCAACTGGGCGCGCATCATCCTGCTCAGCACCCCGCGCCGCCGGTGATCCGCCGCGACACCGACGCAGGAGACCGCCGCGACCGGGGTGACCCGCAGACCGGGCACGGTGATCTGCTTGGTGATGATCTTGCCGCACCCGACGAGCCGCGCACCGTCGAAGACGCCGAGCGACCGACCGGGTTCGAAGGCCCGCCGCTCGAAGTTCTCCCAGTCGGAGTTGGCGTCGTTGAGGAAGGCGTTGGACAGAACCTCGACGAATGCGGGTATGTCGTCTTCGGTCAGTGTCCGGATCGTCAGCGTCGAGGAATCCACTCGGATGGTGATACGCCGATACCGGTCACGCCGCCACGCATTTATCCATGGAACGGGCGGGCCGGGTCACTGAACGAGAAGGGGCCGGGTGTCGACGACACCCGGCCCGCACCTCAGTTCGGTCAGACCTGCTCGACCGTGACGCCCTTCCAGAAGGCCACCCGGTCGCGGATGTTCGCGGCGGCGTCCTTCGGCTGCGGGTAGTACCAGGCCGCGTCCGGGTTGCTCTGCCCGTCGACGGTGAGCGTGTAGTAGCTCGCGGTGCCCTTCCACGGGCACACCGAGCTGGTGTCGGTCCTGCTGAAGTACTCCTGCCGAATGGACTCGGCCGGGAAGTAGGGGTTGCCCTCGACCTCGACGATGTCATCGGTCTCGGCGATGACGACGTCGTTCCAGGTCGCGCGGTAGGTCATGGTGGATCTCCTCTCCTTACTCCAGACCAACCCGATCGACAGGGCGAATGTTCCGGCCCCGATGACTCGATCGTCCGGCCCCGATGACTCGATCGGGTGTGGCGCGGGCTTTGCCAGGTCGTTGTGATTTGTTAACGAACTGGTTTGGTACCGACGGCTGGTCCTGCTCGGGCCGGTCGGTCACTCTTGATCGGATGCGGTGCTCTCCCCTGCAACCGAGGTCGCCGCAGATCATCCCGAACATCAGGAGGGCAGATGTCGACGCTCTGGAGAATTGCCTTGGCCGGCGGACTGATTGCCGGCACGCTGGTCGTTGCCGCGCCCGCGGTGACCGCTGCGGCGCCAGGAGATCACGCGGCGAGGCCGGCGGCAACGGCCACGCACCGGATTCTGTTCGACGACACCAAGGCCGAGACCGCGGGCAACGCGGACTGGATCATCAGCACCAGCATGCCGGACCCGTTGGCGCAGAACGCCGCGCCGACGAAGGAGACCGACTGGACCGGCGCGATCTCCGCCTGGGGCGTCGCCCTACAGCAGACCGGCCAGTACAGCCTCAAGACGCTGCCGCCGGGCAACACGATCACCTACGGCGACAGCAGCAACGCGCTCGACCTGTCCAATTTCGACGAGTTTGTCCTTCCTGAGCCGAATATCGTGCTCAGCTCGGCGGAGAAGGCCGCGGTCATGCACTTCGTGCAGAACGGTGGCGGCCTGTTCCTCGTGTCCGACCACAACGGCAGCGACCGCAACAACGACGGCTGGGACTCCCCGGCGATCATCAACGACCTGATGACCAACAACGGCGTCGACAACAACGACCCGTTCGGGTTCTCCGTCGACCTCAAGGACATCAAGAGCGACCAGCCGGTCGCCATCGACGACCCGAGCAACCCCGTGCTCAACGGCGCGTTCGGCACCGTGCAGAAGAGCGAGATCGACGACGGCACCACCTTCACCCTCAATCCGAGCGACAACCCCAACGTCAAGGGCCTGCTCTACCTGAGCAGCGACCCCAACGGCGGCGACACCAACGCCTTCTTCGTGACCAGCACCTACGGTTCCGGCCGGGTCGCGATCTGGGGAGACAGCTCGACCATCGACGACGGGACCGGCGAGTCCGGCAAGAGCCTCTACGTCGGCTGGGGCGAGTCGGGCGTGCAGAACGCCGCGCTCGGCCTGAACGCGACCGCGTGGCTGGCCGGTTCCGGTGGCGGCGGCTCGCCGAGCGTCTCGGTGACCAACCCCGGCAGCCAGACCAGCACCGTCGGCACCGCCGCCAGCCTCCAGATCCAGGCGAGCGACACCGACGGCGGCACCCTGTCCTACACCGCGACCGGCCTGCCGGCCGGCCTGTCGATCAACTCCTCGACCGGCCTGATCAGCGGCACACCGACCGCGACCGCCAGCAGCACGGTCACCGTCACCGCGACCGACTCGACAGGTCCGAGCGCGAGCACCAGTTTCGGCTGGACGGTCAGTACGACCGGCACGGGTGGCTGCACCTCGGCGCAGCTGCTCGGCAACCCCGGCTTCGAGACCGGCAGCGCGGCGCCGTGGACCGCCTCGGCGACCAGCCTCGTCGCGGACAACAGCAAGGAACCCGCGCACTCCGGCTCCTGGGACGCCTGGCTGGACGGCACCGGCACCACCCGCACCGACACGCTCTCGCAGACGGTCAGCCTGCCGGCCGGCTGCACGAACTACACGCTGTCCTACTGGCTGCACATCGACAGCGCGGAGCCGACCACCAAGGCCTACGACACGCTGACCGTGCAGGTGCTCAACAGTTCGGGCGCCGTACTGTCCACTGTGGGCAGTTACTCGAACGTGAACGCGGCGAGCGGCTACACCCAGCACACCGTCAGCCTCGCCGGTGACGGCGGGCAGACCGTGACGCTGAAGTTCACCGGCAGCGAGGACTACACCAAGCAGACCTCGTTCGTCGTCGACGACACCGCGCTCAACGTGTCCTGACCGGAGGTTCTTACGGGAGCGTGACGGGCCCGGCGATCAGCGGGGCCCGGCACGCTCCCGGCCTTAACGTGTGCTGGGTGAGCCAGCTCGACACCCAGACCGATGAGGACCGGCCGGCGCGCGGCAGCGGAAAACCGGCGGGTGGAACAACGACCGTGATGCGCCGGCTGTGGCCGACCGGGGGCGCGGCCGACCTCACCGTCGCCGCGCTCGGCACGCTGTTCGTCGTCCTCGTCGCCCTACAGGGCTGGCGGTTGCTGCACAGCGGCGACGACCTGTTCCTGTTCTTCCCGCCGCTGCTGGCCTGGTGGCAGCCGCACGTCGGCATCGGCACCGGGCCGGCGATCGCGCTGGCCCTGCTCACCGTCGGCTACGGCCCACAGCTGGCGGCGCGGCTGCGCTGGCGACCGCTGCTGCTGACCGCCTACGCCACCTCGGTCGGCTGGATCCTGTTCCTCGCGCTGGCCGAAGGCTTCAACACCGGCGTGGCCAGCAAGCTGACCAGCCCCGACGAATACCTCCACGACGTGCCCGAGGTGTCCAACATCGCGGCCATGCTGCGCGAGTTCACCTCCCGCATCGTGGACGGCCGGGCCGACCAATGGACGACGCACGTCGCCGCGCATCCGCCCGGCGCCTTCCTGGTCTTCTTGTGGCTCAACCGGATCGGGCTCGCCGGTGGGGGAGCGGCCGGGATCTTCTGCATCCTCGTCGGCGGCTCGGCCTGCGTCGCGGTCGCGGTCACCCTGCGCGCCCTCGGTGCCGAACACCTGGCCCGCGCGGCCCTGCCCTTCGGTGTGCTGATCCCGGCGGCGGTCTGGATCGGGGTTTCCGCGGACGGCATGTTCGCCGGTGTGCTCGCCTGGGGCATCGCCCTGCTGGCGATCGGCGCGACCGGCCGAGGTGTCCGTGCCGACCTCGCGGCGCTGGCCGGTGGCCTGCTGCTCGGCTACACGCTCTATCTTTCCTACGGGTTGGCGCTGGCCGGGCTGCTGCCGCTGGTCGTCATCGGTCTCACCCGCAGGCTGCGGCCGACGCTGCTGGCCGTTCTCGGCGTGGCAGTGGTGGTCGCGGCGTTCACGGCCAGCGGTTTCTGGTGGCTGCGCGGCTATCAGCTGACCGCGATCCTCTACACGCAGAGCATCGCCAAACACCGGCCCTACGCCTATTTCCTGTTCGCCGACCTTGCCGCGTTCGCCTTCACCATCGGGCCCGCCGCCCTGGCCGGACTGCGCCGCCTCGCCGTTGCCGTGCGCAGGCCGCCGATCGCGCTGACCCTGCTCGTCGGCGCCGCGCTCGCGGCCATCCTGCTCGCCGATCTCTCCGGGTTCAGCAAGGCCGAGGTGGAGCGGATCTGGCTGCCGTTCGCGGTCTGGCTCATCGTGCCGTGTGCGTTGCTGGACAAGCGAAGCGCTCGTTGGTGGCTGGCCGGTCAAGCCGTCCTCGCCCTGCTCGTCGACCATCTGCTGATCACGCCATGGTGACCGGTCCTGCCGACGAGCAGGGCAGCGGGAACTACTGGGTGAGTTCGCGCGGGGCGTCGTCGTCGGCGTCGTCCGCTGCCGGCTTCGGGTTGTCCGCGTCGGCGGCGTTGAGGCCCTTCTTGACCGAGTCGAGGATCGCCAGGCCCTGACCGACCAGACCGGCGGCCATCTCACCGAGACCGTCGGCGCCGTTGAGGATGTTCACATTCGCGCCGGCCAGACCGCGTGCGGCCTCCTTCACGATCTGCGGCAGCTGGTCGATCATCATCCGGTCCAGTGCGACCCGATTGTGCGAAGCGGCCGCCTCGGCCTGGATCTTCATCTTCTCGGCATCGGCCAGCGCGAGGATGCGCACCCGCTCGGCTTCCGCCTCCGCAGGCCGGACCACTTCGGCGACCAACTGCTGCTGTCGCAGTGCGGCTCCCCGCTGGGCCAGTTCGGTCTGCATCGCGATGACCTCGCGCTGCGCCTCGGCCTGCGCGAGCGGACCGGCCTGGGCCGCCTTGGCCTGTGCGCTGTCCACCTCGGCCTTGTATTGCGCCTGCACGACCTGGGTCTGTCGGTTGAACTCGGCCTGCTTGCGCTGGGACTCCTGCTGAGCCTCCGCCGCCGCCTGGGACGCGGCCGCCTCCGCGATCTGCGCCTTCTGCTGGATTGTGGCGTTGTGCGGCGCGGCCATCGCCCTGATGTAGCCGAGCCCCTTGTCGTCGATCGACTGGATTTGCAGCGAGTCGATGGTCAGCCCGATCTTGGCCATCTCCTCCTTGGACCCGTCCAGCACCTCGGTGGCCAGCTTCTGCCGCTCGGTGACGATCTCCTCGACCGTCATCGAACCGACGATCGACCGGAGGTGACCAGCGAAGATCTGGCCGACCAGCATCGACATCTGACCCTGGTCGGACAGGAACCGGCGGCCGGCGTTGACGATGCTCTCGTAGTCGTTGCCGACCTTGAAGGCGATCACCGCCTTCACATTCAGCTCGATGGCCTGCCTGGTCACACAGGCTTCCTGCACCTCGGCCTCGCACATGGCCAGCGTCAGGAACCGGACCTTGCGGAAGACCGGCATGACAAAGGTGCCATGACCGGTGACCACCCGAAATGGTGTGTCAGCGCCCCGATTCCTTCCCCCGGAGATCAGCATTGCTTCATCAGGCGCCGGGACGCGATAACCGAACATCGTTGTTTCTCCTCGTATGAAACCTCAGAAAGCAGACCCAATGGCGGAGACACCCGACCATGGCACGACGTCGACCGTGCGTGCTCCACGCGACTCGACGACCATGACCGAAACTCCCTTCGCGAGCGGCTCGACAGACCAGGCGAGATAGGTCTCCGTGCCACCCCCGATGCGCAGCAACACCTCGCCCGGCCCGTTCGGGCCACGGGTGCCGAAGACCAGAACGCCGACCCGACCAAGTACTGACGAATCGCCGCTCACCAGGCACCGCCTTTCCTTGCCTTGCTGCGCGCCCACAATCTAGCGCCCGACCCCCCGGCCTCAATGGTGAAACGCGGAGATCACCATTGTGCGCCCGATCGAGCCGGCTTCGCATCGGCGTACCAGGGCAGTACGGGTGACGGAAGTAACCGCGAAGATCACGATGGGGTACGGAAAGTGATAGCCGGAACGCGGTGGGTGCCAATGTCGGCCTCTGGTGGGGCATGGCGCGGGCCTCGTTGGGCAAAAGCGATGATCCGGACATTCGATCGTTCGATAGGCTACCGCCCGTGACCTCGCAGCCGATCACTCCCGTCCTGGTGTCCGCGTTCGCCCCGAGCGGGATCCTGCGTGCCTCGATCAACCTCGGCAACCCGATCCTGGCGAACGTCGACCCGAAGACCGGTGAACCCGGCGGCGTCTCGGTCGACCTGGCCCGCGAGTTCGCCCAGCGGCTCGGCGTCCCGGTCGAACTGCTGGCCTTTCCGAAGGCGGCGGCCTCGGTGGACACGGTCAAGGCCGAGGGTGCCGACATCGGCTTCTTCGCCATCGACCCGGCCCGTAGCGAGGGCCTGCGCTTCACCGCGCCCTATGTGCTCATCGAAGGCAGCTACTTGGTAGCGCAAGCCTCGGCGCTGACCGACAACGCGCAGGTCGACGCGCCGGGGATGCGGATCTCGGTCGGTTCGGGCAGTGCCTATGACCTGTTCCTCACCAGGGAGATCGCCACGGCCGAGATCATCCGGCACGACGGCGCCCCCGCCGCGCTGGCCGCGCTGCGCTCCGGTCAGGTCGAGGTCGCGGCCGGCATCCGGCAGGTGCTGGAAGGCGAAGCACGGCGCGCACCGGGGGTGCGGCTGCTGCCGGGCCGGTTCATGGTGATCCAGCAGGCAATGGGCACCCCGGCCGGCCGAGGCGCGGACGCGCAGGCCCTGTTGGCCGCGTTCGTCGAAGAGATGAAGGCCAGCGGGTTCGTCGCCGAGGCGCTCAAGCGGCACGGCATCGACGGCGCGAGCGTCGCCCCGGCCGCCTGATCCGCTCCCTTCCCATTCCCGGTTTTCCTTCGCCGGGAATCGAATGACGCCTCCCGACTGTCAACTGGCAACCCTGGTCCAGACCTCAATGAGCGGGTAGTGGTCTAGTCCATAATCTGTTGCTTCGCGCAGTCCTCAACCTCGGGAGGAACATCGTGCGTACGCCTACTTCCATCGGCAGATCCAGATCCGGTTTGCGGATCGGCACCGTCTGTTCGGCCGCGCTGTTGGCCGCCGGCCTCATCGGCGCGGTGAGCGCCTCGGCAGCTCCCGCCGCGCCCGCCGCCGTCACCCTGCCCACCGCGACCTTCGCCGTCAGCTCGGACTGGGGCAGTGGCTACGGCGCCGCGTACACCATCGCCAATCCGATGAGCGTCCCGCTGACCACCTGGACGGTCAGCTTCACATTGCCGACCGGGGACAAGGTCACCAGCGTCTGGGACGGCACTTTATCCAGTAGCGGCAACACCTACACGGTCACCAACGCCAGCTTCAACGCGCCGCTCGCGGCCGGCACCTCGACCAGTTTCGGCCTCAACGTCAGCTACAGCGGCGCCTCGCCGACGCCGGGAAACTGCACGCTCAACGGCGATCCCTGCGACGGCAGCGCGGACGTCGTCGCGCCGAGCACACCGACCGGCCTCGCCGTGCTGAGCACGAACGCGACCAGCGTCGCGCTGAACTGGAGCGCCTCCACCGACAACATCGAGGTCGCCGGCTACGACATCTACAGCGGTGCCACCAAGGTCGGCTCCTCGCCCGGACCGGTCGGCAGCGTGACCGGACTGGCCCCGTCGACGACCTACTCCTTCTCGGTGCGGGCCTATGACGAGGCCGGCAACCTCTCCGGTTCGAGCAACACGATCAGCGCCACGACCACCGCGAACACCAGTCCCTCGCACCTGCCCGGCATCGCAGCGCCGTTCATCGACATGGGGGCCTGGCCGACGCCGAACCTGACCCAGATCGCGGAGAACACCGGCCTGCGCGACTTCAGCCTCGGCTTCATCACCAACGGCAGCACGACATGCTCGGCAAGCTGGTTCAACGCCTATGCGATGAGCGCCGGTTTCGAATCGGCCGACATCGCCTCGCTCCGGTCCATCGGCGGCGACGTGAAACCGTCCTTCGGCGGCGAGGCCGGCACCGAACTCGCCCAGTCCTGCACCGATGTCGCCTCGTTGACCGCGCAGTACCAGTCGGTGATCGACACCTACAACCTCACCCAGATCGACTTCGACATCGAGGGCGCCGCCGTCGCCGACCACACCTCGATCGACCGCCGCTCGGCCGCGATGGCCGCGTTGCAGTCCGCCGCCAAGGCAGCCGGCACATCGCTCGCGATCACCCTGACCCTGCCGGTGCTACCGTCCGGTTTGGACGCCAACGGCCAGTACGTCGTGGAGTCCGCGATCAGCCACGGCGTCGACGTCAGCACGGTCAACCTGATGGCGATGGACTACGGCGACGCGGAGGCACCCAACCCGGCCGGGCAGATGGGCACCTACGCGATCGACGCGGCGACCAGCGTCGAGGGCCAGCTCGCCGGCTGGTATCCGAGCAAGACCACCGCGCAGCTGTGGAACATGATCGGCGTGACCCCGATGATCGGCCAGAACGACCAGGGCGACGAGGTCTTCGTGCAGTCGGACATGACCAAACTGGTCACCTTCGCGCAGACCGACCACCTCGGCGAACTCGCCTTCTGGGACGTCACAAGGGATGGAAATGCCTGCACCGGCTCACTGTCGGACTGCACCAACATCTCCCAGACGCCGTATCAGTTCAGCAAGATGATCGCGCCCTACCAGGGCTGATCTGCTGAGGTCGCGCGGCCGGCACGGGTCAGTTCTCGCCCCAGCCGGCCGCGCCACCGTGCTCCAGATACCGACTCGCGGCGACCGCCCGGATCTTGTCCCTCGACTGCTCCTCGTCCAGCGCGGCGGTAGCGAGGGCGGTAAACACCCGCTGGTAGGTCGCTACCTGCTCGGGCTCCTCGATGAACAACCCCGCGACCTCGTTGTCGAGATAGGCCACCGGCGCGAACTCGGCAAACTCCAACAGACAACAGGAACCGATCAGGCCGGGCTGCGCGCCGGCCGCCGTTGGCACGATCCGAATCGTGATCGCCGGCCGCATGCTAAGCCGCAACAGGTGGTGCAACTGCTGCGCCATCACCTTCGCCCCACCCACCGGCAACTGCAACGACAGCTCGTGAACGAAAACCGTGCAGGCCGGCGGTCGCTTGTGCGCAAAGATCCGCTGACTGGTCAACCGCGCGGCGACCCGTTCCTTGACCTCGCCGAACGGCACGTTCAACGTTCGCGTGATGAGCGCTCGTGCGTAGCCGTGGACCTGAAAGAGGGCGGGTATCAGCGCGCCGTGGAAGGCCGTGATGGACAGCGCCTGGCGTTGGTTGTCGGCCAGAATGCGATGATCGGTCTGCCAACCGAGCGTCGCCGCAGGCTGGCCGAGATGCAGCAGGTAGTCGCGTTCCTCGCCGGTCACGCGGCACACGGCCAGCAGCGCGGAAAGGTTCAACGGACTCGGCACCGAACTGCCGGTGAGCGCGCGCGACACCCGGCTTTCCGACCAACCCAGCAAGATCGCCGCCTGCTTGCCGGTCAGCTTGGCATTCTCCATGGCCAGCCGCAGCGCGTTGCCCAACTCCCTGCTGCGCACCGTGGAGATGTCGTAGACCACTGTCGGATTCCTCGTTTTCCTGATTGTCTGATGGTTATTCCTTTGGGAGCCGTGGTTGCACGATCGGCAAACTGGGATCGATCGCCCGCGCACTGTCCTGCCAGGTTCGTGCCTCGGTGTACTTCAGCGCGGCCTCGTCATAGCCGATCAGCGGCAAATGGTGCTGCCACAAGGCGGTGGCGCGCTTGTGCATCTCCTTCGCCGCCTCGGCCGGCTCGTCGTGCATTCGCTGCAAGAGATCGGCGGCAGCCAGCCGGACCTCGCCGCGAGCGCGCGACAATTCGGCGCCGAACAGATCGCCTGTGCGCTCACAGACGGCGGCGTTGGCACGGTTGGCAATGACGTACTGCCGCCATTGCCTGATGAGCGATGCAACATCCATGCGCTACTTCGCCCCGGACTTTTCCTTGACCTGCTTGACATGGCCGTCCTCGTGTTCTTGGGGGTCGACCATCGGATCGCCGTTGACGCCCAGCGTCCGCACCAACGTCGACTGCATGCTGTGCCGGGCTTTCCGCAATATGGCCTGGTACTCGGCCTCGGAGCTTTCCGCGCAGCGGCCGACACTGGTGAGCAAGCTCTGATACCACCGCCAGGTGACCGCATCCAGCAACTCGGCCGAGGGGATGGCCGCCAACACAACGGCAAAGCCCTGGTAGTAGGCGGACTGGATCTCGGCACAGGCATGCAAGGCAGGTCGGAAGCGACTGAAGTGCCGCACGACCGCATGCACATCGGCGCCTGCGGCTACTGGCGGTACCAACCAGACGCCGGGGTTGCGGGGGTTGCGGATGCCGGTGGTCGGCTCGGCTTCGATCACGGGGCAGCTCCAAAGGCGGTGATGGGAGTCGGTTGACCGAATGAAACCCTGCAATCCCGATATCTGCAAGCTTTCACAACGAATACTCTTCAAGAAGTAACCCATACGGGGATTGCATTACGCAGCGGGTGGACCGATACTTTCAAATCGGATGTAAGATTCCCCCTGAATGAGGTGGTGAGCACGTGTCGGAAGGCACCACGGGCTCGACCGTGCCGCGTCGGCAGCTCGGTCGATACCTGCGTGATCTACGTGGCCAAGCTCGACTGACCGTCAAGGCGGCGGCCGGTCAGCTTGAGTGGTCGGAAGCGAAGATGTGGCGCATCGAGACGGGCCAGACCTCGCTCCGCAGCCTCGACGTTCAGGCCATGTGTGCCGTTTATGGCGCTCCGTCTGAATTGACCGAAGCTCTCATGGCCCTGGCGAAGGAGACCAAGGCACGTGGCTGGTGGATGAGCTACGGCGATGTCATCCCCGAAGGGTTCGACATCTACATCGGGTTGGAAGAAGCCGCCGCGCGCCTGTCCTGGTACGAGTCCGAGTTGGTACCAGGACTGTTCCAGACCGCCGACTACGCCCGCACCCTCATCCAGACCCACAACCCCGGCGTGGAATCCACCGAGATCGAGCGGCGCGTGCAGCTCCGGCTGGCCCGACAGACCCTGCTCACCAGGGTGAGTCAAGCGCCCGAACTGCGTATCGTGCTGAACGAGGCGATCCTGCGTCGGCCAGTCGGTGGCAACAACGTCATGGCCGGACAACTTGAGCACTTGGTCGGGGTCAGCGAGTTGCCGAACGTGTCGATCAAGGTCATGCCGTTTTCGGCCGGCCTGCATTACGGCATCATGTCCGGTCCGTTCGTGACCTTGGAGTTCCCCGCCAACGGTGCCGGCCAGCCGACCGAACCGCCGACCGTCTACGTGGACAGCTTCACTGGAGCGCTCTTTCTCGACAAGCCCCATGAGATCGAGCGTTACGACCGAGCTTTCTCGCACATATGGCAGGTGGCTCGCAACGAGATTGACTCCCGAACCCTCATGGCCCAAGCAATACGGGAACTACAGGAGTGAGCAAGGTGAACAAGGACGAGTTCGCGCGCATCGCGTGGCGGAAGAGCAGTTACAGCAACGGGGAGGCCAACTGTGTGGAGGTCGCCTTTCTGGCGGGGGGCGTAGCGGTGCGCGACTCCAAGGAACAGGGCAATGGTCCGATCATGGAGTTCGCGCCTCGCCAGTGGTCACGGTTCATGGCGACAGTGACGGACATCGGCAGTCGGTAAGCGGGTCGGGAGCTGAAGACGGTGAACGACGAACCCCTGCGGTTCAAGAAGGCCAGCTTCTCCGGTGGCCAGGGTGAGTGCGTAGAAATCGGCCACTCATTGCGGCACTTGCGAGACAGCAAGCGGCCTACCGGGCCGATGCTTGAAGTTGATGTTCCGGCCCTGATCGCTGCGGTGAAGACGGGGCGGTTGGACGGGTAGGACGCCGTTCCTATGCCGGTCTCGCTGAGGATCGGTATAGGAACGGGCATCACCTAACCGCCTGGTGCTCCGTATCGCAGCCGCGCAGCTCGCAGGCGAATGCCGACAGGGCGGGCGGCCTTTACCGGGCTGGGGCGGCGAAGGCGCCGAGCATGCCCTCGCAGCTGCGCAGCACCACCTGCGCGGCCTGTTGCGCCGCCGCGTCGAGGATCGGGTTCTCGGCCAGGTCGCGCCAGCGGCGCAGGGTGGTGACGATCGCCTGATGCAGTTCGGGCTGTCCGGTCTGTTCGTCGAGGCCGAGGCGAGCCGGCAGTTCGGTGCCCTGGCCGCCGACCAGCCGGTTGGCCTCGGCATCCAGTTCGGTGGGCAGCGCGCACTGGCCGGCCTGCAAGGCGGCGAGCAGGCGCAGTTCGCGGAAGTCGTGTGCGCTGGCCAACAATCGTTCCAGCGCGCCGACCAGTCGCCGGGCGTTCGGTCGGGGTTCGGTTCTGGTCAGGCCGTCCAACGCGAGCAGCGCGGAGCGGGACTTGAGCACATCGCGGCGGTCGGTGAAGAACTGGCTGATCGCCTCGCGCAGCTCGCCCAAACCGCTGCGCTGCACCAACTCAGCCGACAGTTTGGCCGGTGTTTCGAAACCGCGCCGCAGCAACGTCGCGGCCAACCGGATGCCGAAGAGGCCGAACCGTTCCAGTAGCGCGACCCGCGCGGCAGGCGGCAGCGGTTGGGCGGGGGAGTCGGCGAGGAAGCGGTCCGCGGAGATCAGGAACGATTCCGCCTCCTGCCTCGGCACCCTGGCCAAGGCTTGCAGCGCGCCGAACTCGTTGTCGCGCAACGTCTTGCCGGCGAGGCCGAGCATGCCGGCCACCGACACTACGCTCTGGCAGGTGCAGCGGACCCGCTCGTCACCACGGTAGCGGCGGGCGACCTGTTTGGCCGAGGACAGCGCGTCGATCCGGCCCGCTCCCAGCTCGTCGGCCTTGGCCAGCACCAGGATCAGGTTCACCGGCGCGGCCTCGGCGACCGGATTGCCCGGCGCCGCCTGCAAAGCCTGCAACTCGCTGCCGTGCGGCTGCTTGGTCAGGTACAGCACGCCGTCGGCCTCGCCGGAGATCTGCGCGAGGGTGGTCGCCCCGGCTTCCTCACCGGTCGCCGAGCCGATCGCGGGCGTGTCGATCAGCGTTGCCTCGCGCAGTGTCCTGGTCGGCCAGTCGACCACCACCCGGTCCTGGTGGTGCGGCTGCCAACCGCGCGGGTCGACCTGTAGGCCGTTGTCCCCTCGGGTCACCGGCAGTTCCAGCGCGGGTCCCTGCGCGGAGTAGACGGTGGCGCGCGGTGTCGGCCCGTCCTGGAACCAGGTCGACACCCCGACCCCGGTCGGTGAACCGATCGGCGCGATCCGCTCGCCGACCATCGCATTGACCAGAGTGGACTTTCCGCACTCCGGTGGACCGGCCAGCGCGACGCGAAGCGGCTCCCGGTAGCGGTCCATGTGGTAGCGCAGCCAGTCGCTGGCGCGCGGACTGTCCGCGTAGCACTCCAACGCCTCGTTGAGCATGGCCCAGGTGATCTCGCCCAGTTCGGCACCAGGCCTCACGCGGTGATCTCCAAGCCGTTGGCGCGCGCCGGCAGCGCGGTGGCCGCGAGCGCCTGAAGCCGCTGGTAGAGGTTGACCAGTTTTTCCAGGTCGCGCTGGATCTCCCGGTTGCGCACATCGGCGGCGACCGCGTCGGACTGGATGCTCTGCCGGGCCGCCTCCGCGGTGGCCAGGGCCTCGTCCTGGACGGCCTCGGTGACGGCGAGGAAATGGTCGCGCAGCCTGCGCTGGGCGTGGCGCAGCATGTCCTTGCAGTCCTTGGTGAAGGCGAGGTAGAAGTCGTCGATGTGCCGCTGCGCCGCGGTGCGCGCGGCGGCCTGGCGACGTTTGAGTCTACCTTCGCTCTCGTCCCTGATGCCCTTGCCACCGAAGGCGACGCCGGCACCGAGGGAGATCGGGTTGATCAGCGGCAGCCCGGCCAGGCTGGTGGCGAGGCCGAACATCAGCACACCACCGTAGGAGCTACGCAGCGCGGTGAAGGCCTTCTGCCCCAAGGTGAACGGCTCCAGTCTCGGCGTTTCCGGCTCGTCGATGCCGAGCCGGTCCTCGGGCAGTTCCGCGATGGACTCCGGCATGGTCTCCCCGCGCGGCATCGGCACCGAGTGCGCGACCTTCTCGGCCATCCACCGGAACCGGTCGAGCAGCCAGCCGTAGTTCGCGTTCGCTGACTCGGTCAGCGACTCCATCAGCCAGTCCTCGAACTGGGTCCAGGTCATCTGCGGATCAGCGGTCTCGAAGGCGCGGTCGGCCTCGCGGAGGATCTTGCGGGTGCGTTCACGGAGGTCGTACTCGATATCGGCGACCAGGTCGGAGGTCTCGTCGGACAGCACGGTCTGCCAGCGACTGCTGTGCCGCCGCACGTCTTCCAGGGTCTGCTGGGCGGCGCGCAGGGTGGCGACGGCCGCCGCCGACCGGTTCGGGTCCGGTTCGCTCAGACCGGCTCGCAGCGGACCGACCACCTCGGCGATCGCGGTACCGGCCACGAGTGCCACCCCGCGCCGGGCCAGTGAATCCGGTTTGGCCAGCACATCTCGTTGCAGGCAGCTGATCAGCTCGGCGAAACCGGACTCGGTGTTGAGCTGCTTGTCGCCGGTCTGCGCCGCCAACAGCCGCAGCGTCGCCGACACCGGCACCATCTTGGCCGCGAGCCCGAGATCCGACAGCCTGCTGCGGTTGCGCTCGGCAATGGTCCGCCAGCGCGGCGAGAGGTCGATCTTGGTCAGCGCGATCAGCACGCTGGGGCAGGACTTCACCGCGTCCGCCAACAGCTCCAGCTCCGTGCCGGACAGTTCACAGGTCGCGTCGGAGACCAGGACGACGGTGTCGGCCTGGTCGATGTCGGCCACCGCGCTGCGCTTCCTGCCGCCGGTGCGGGCGGCGCCCCGGTTGGCGAGGTCGGCAGGCGGGGTGTCGATGAGGACGAGGCCGGCGGCGAGCAACTGGCGAGGAATACCGACCTCGGCGGTGACCACGTCGCCGCGCAACGCGGGATCGGCCTTGCCACTGGTCTGCCGGGCCACCTCCTCGATCGGGATGGCCAACCGGTCCGGCAGCGAGAAAGCCGCCGACGGGCCGCCCGGCAGGGCGCGCGGTACACCGGCGGCCCGGTCGGTGACCAGGACCGCGGAGGGTTCCTCGGCGTGCTGGATGACGGTGGGGGCGACGGTGGTCAGGTCGTCGCCGACCGCGCAGACCGACGCGTTCACCAATGCGTTGACCAACTGGCTCTTACCCTGTTTCGCCGCGCCGATCACCAGTACGTGCAGTTTGGGCGCGAGCAGTCGTGCTCTTCGGTACCGCAGCCGGTCGGCGAGGTCGCCGCGTTCGTGGGCAAGGCAGAGACCGATTGTTTCATCCAACAAGTGCAGCCAGGGCGGAGCGATCACCCGATCAGTGTGCCGTGTTTTACCCGAGCAGCGGTACAGACCCCAGCGCAAGAGTATTTCTGCCGCAGAGAGTGAACAATTACGCTACGTATGTTGCGCTCAGTAGTATGGCCCGTCCGGATCAACCGGACGGGCCATCTACATTTCTTTGCTACTTAAGCGTCAAGCAGCGTCGACCAATGCTGTCGGTGAATCAGAACAGCGGGTGGTCGGTGTCCAGCGGGAGGACGTTGTGCACCAGGTTGGTGACATCGCTGGTCGCGTGACCCAGGGTGTCGCCGACCGAGCTGGTGGCGTCCAGCGGGCTGGCGCTGGAGGTGCTGGCGGTGTCGCTGACGGCGTGCACGTCCGTGGTGGCCGAGTGCAGGGCGTCGGAGGCGCCGGGGATCTGCGAGGTGGCGTTGGACAGCGTGCCACTGACCAGGTCGCTGACGCCGGCCGGCAGGTGCTGGCTGACCGCACCCAGCGGGTCGTGGGTCAGGTTGCCCAGGGTGCTGGTCACGTTGCCCAGGTTGCCCAGGTTGCCCAGGTTGCCCAGGTTGCCCAGGTTTCCGACGTTGCCCAGGGTGCTGGTCACGTTGCCGAGACCGCCCAGGTTGCCGGCAAGGTCACCGGGGTTGGGGACCTGGGCCAGCACGCTGTGCAGGGTGTCGGACACCACGCCGGTCGGGTCGCCGGCGGGCAGGGCGGGCAGGCCCGCGCCGCTGACGGCACCGGTCAGCGCATTGGTGATCTCGGTCGAGTGCGCCAGCGCCGAGGTCGGGTCGCTGACCAGGTTGGTGGCGAAGGCCGCCGCGCCGGACAGCGCGTTGGCGTTCAGTACGCCGCCGGTGACCTTGATGCTGGTGTCCGAGTCGAGCGTGCCGGTGAGGTCGCTGACCGCGGAGGACGCGGTGGTCTGCACGTCGCCGAGGCCGATCGAGGCACCGTCGAGGTTGTAGTGGGCCAGCGGGGTGGCAACGCCGATGGCGCCGCCGAGGCTGCCGTCGGTGCCGGCGGACACGGTGCCGAAGAACGCGCTGCCCAGCTCGGGGGCGTTCAGGGCGCCGGTGATGTCGGTGCTGCCGCCGCCGTTGTCGATGTGCACCCAGCTGTTGCCGAGCGACTCGGTCAGCGCGGTCAGGTGCTGGATGGCACCGGCTGGGCCGGAGTCGGCGAGGCCGTCCAGCGACAGGGTGCTCTGGGCCGCTTCCAGCGCGGAGACGGCGTGGGCCGGGGCGTAGTCGACGACGAGGGGAATGACGTCGTGCACGTCGGCGGCGTTGATGTCGCCGAGACCGGCGGAGGAGAGCGCACCCTGCGGGTCAGCCGCGAAGGAGGTCAGCGCGGTCGGGTCGTTCAGCAGGTTGAGCACGAAGTCGTGCAGCGTCTGGACCGATTCCATGATCAGTGACTGTTCCTCGTCGTGTTGGGGACCGATGGGTGCCCGGACGATATGGCTGTCCGGGTGTGGTCGGTGACGCTACGGCCAGGTGATCATCGAGCCATCGGGGATCACTCCCAGTCCTTCCCCATCGCCTGATTGGGTGGACTAGGGGCGCGCATTAGGGGGTTAGGGGATTTCAGGACTACTGGTCATGGTGTTTCGATACTCATCTAGCTCGGGTATGTGCGACTGGGCCACAGCGGCCATCACCCCTTAGGGTGAACTGCCTGTCGGGTGAGTAACGGCGAGGACGCGCTTCAGCAGCCGGTGTTCGGGTACCTGAAACGCGTCCTCTACCTAGCGCGAAGGAAGAAAGCCTGTATGCCATACGTCCTCGGGATTGACGTTGGCACCAGCCACACCACGGCCGCGATCAGCCGCCTTGACGAACCGGCCGCCGGTGCGGTCGAGATCGTCCGGTTGAGCCGGTCCAGGTCGCTGGCCTCCGTGCTGCACCTCGCCGAGGACGGCACGGTCATGGCCGGTGACGCGGCCGAAGCGCGGCTCGCCGCCGATCCCGAGCGGATCGTGCGCGGTTTCGTGCGCAGGGTCGGCGACGACGTACCGGTGCTGGTCGGCGGGGAGTCCTACCCGGCTCAGGAACTCACCGCGATGCTGGTCAGATGGGTGCTCGACCAGGTGGTCGGGCTGGAGGGCGGCCCACCGGAACAGCTCGTGCTCACCCATCCCGCCGGTTGGGGCGGCTATCGGCGCGGCCTGCTGCACCAGGAACTGCGCGTGCAGGGCGTCGGCGAGGTGACCTTGCTGCCCGAACCGATCGCGGTCGGCGAGCAGCGGGCCGCCGAACAGGACATCGAAGCCGGCAGCACACTGGCCGTGTACTCCCTCGGCGACGGCGTTTTCAGCGCTTCGGTCATTCGCAGGGTCGCCACCGGCGCGTTCCTGCTGCTCGCGCGGACCGAGAGCCTTGAGGCGCTCGGCGGCGCGCATTTCACCGATCTGCTGCTCGGCCAGGTCCGCGCCGGCCTCAAGACGCCGGCCGGCGATCTCGATCTGGTTGATCCGCAGGCCAGACTGGCCTGCTATCGGCTGCGACAGGCCTGCGCGCAGGCCAAGGCGCAGCTGTCGGTGGCGCCCGAGGCGATGGTGCCGGTGGCGCTGCCGACCGTGCAGCAGCAGGTTCGGGTGACGCGGGGGTCCTTCGAGGAACTGATCCGGACCGGCGTGACCTGCACCGTCGACCTCTTGCAGCGCACCGTGCGCGCGGCGGCGGTGGCTCCTGCGCAGGTCAGCGAGCTGGTCCTGGTCGGCGGTTCGACCCGGATACCGCTGGTGGCCGAGCTGGCCGGCGCCGCGTCGGACGGCAAGGACACCGTTGTCGTGCTGGACGAGGCACCGGAGCTGACCGTGGCCAAGGGCGCCGCCTTGGCCGCGCGCAGGCTGGCGACCGGCCAGTCCGCCGCTCCGGCCGAACCGAAACCGGCCGCCGGCACCACGCTGGTCCGGCCCCTCGGCGTCGCGCCGATCCAGATCCAGCTGCCGGCCGGTCGGGGTGAACCGGACGAGTTCAGCGCCCCGCCGCCCCGGCCGTCGGTGGACATGCCCCCGCTGCGCCTGCCGGAACCGCGTTCGGTCAGCCAGCTGGTGCCGGGAGTCAGCCCTGGTGTGCTCGGCGTGATCGTGGCCATCGTCGTGATCGCCGGAGTAGTACTGACCTTCATGCTCGACGGCGGCGGCGCGGGCAAAACCCCGGCGTCACCGATCAGGAACTCGGGTGCCGGCGCGACCCCGCCCGCGTACTCGACCAGCTACCCGGTCACCGCTGGCGACGTCGCCAGCGGTGACCTCAACGAGTTGACGACCTCCAGTCAAGGCGGCGGCAGTTGATCCATCCCACCGCGACCACCGCGGAATTGATCGTCGACGACTCGACGCGGGCGGTGCTCGCCGAGATCGAGCACGATCCGCTGGCCGCCGTGCACCTTGTCGTCCTCGCCCCCGGCGGGTACGGCAAGACGATGCTGCTCGCCGAGCTGGAACACACCTATCGGGCGGCCGGCCTGACCGTCGTGGCCGGCCGGCAGGCGTGCGCGGAGCCGATCGAGCCCGAGGCCACCGTCGTACTGGTCGACGACGCCCACCAGCTCAGCGCCCAACAGCTCGACGAACTGTGCGTGCTCGCCGAACAGCAGGCGTCCAGGATGGTGGTGGCCTGCCGGCCCTGGCCGCGCCCCGCCGAGCTGAACACGCTGACCGAACTGCTCACCCGGCGCAGGGCACCGGTCCTGCTCACCCCGTTCGACCAGCGCCAGACCGCTGCCCAGCTGACCGCCGTCCTCGGCAACGAGTCGGGCACCGCGTTCGCCGAGCGGGTGCAGGCCAGCACGGGCGGGGTGCCCCGGTTCGTCGACCGGATCGCCACCGCCCTCGACCAGCCCGCGCCCGCCGACTCGAAAACCAGCCCGGCCTCCTCGGCCTCTCCGGGGGAGCGGCGGGAATTCGAGCTGCCGGCCGGTGCGCTGAGTCCGTTCGGCTACGACTTCGACCGCCTCGACGCCGATGTGCTGCGGTTCCTGTTCGCCGAGGAGGCCGGGGTCGGCCGGCAGCTCGACCTGCTCGGCGCGTTGCTCGGCCGCGACGGCGACGGCGTGGCCACCGTGCTGGAAATGGCCAAGGCGAGCGGTCTGCTCGGTTCGGACGGCGCGCTGCTGCCGATCGCGGCCGCCGCGCTGAACTCGCTCAACCCGGCCGAAGGCCGCCTTGCGGTGCGGGCAAGGCTGGCGCGGCTGCAACTGGAGCGCGGCGGCCCGGTGCTGGAGCTGGTCCGGTCGCTGCCGCGCGGGCCCGGTGGCGGGGTCGCCCTTGCCGCCGCGTACGAGGCCGCCGCCGGTGAGGCGCTGCCGGCCGATCCCGGGCTGGCCGCCGAGATGTACGGCGCCGCTGTCGAGTCCGGTACGCCGCTGGCCTCGGTCGCGGTCCGCTGGGCCAATGCCGCCGCCCTCGCCGGCGACCTGCCGGCCGCGCTGCGGCTGACCGACCAGGTCATCGCCGGACCCACGACCCCCGACCAGGCCGATGGCGCGCTGATCGCCGCGACCGCGCTGGTGCACCTCGGCCAGCTCGGCAGCGCAGCCGAGCTGTACCGCTGGTCCGGTGCCGGTTCGGCGACCGCGTTCGCCTCGATCTGCCTGCTGGGCACCGGCGCGCTCGACGATGCGACCGAACTGTTCGCCGCCCCCGGCAAGGACGGTCCGCCGACGCTGCTGGCCAGCGCGGCCTCGTTGATGGCAAAGGGCATCCTGGAATCGGTGACCGGTTCGCCGAGGGCCGCCCTCGCCGCCCTGGTGCGCGCGGCGGCGCTGCTGGAACCGGCAGGCCGGTCGGTGTTGCTGCCGGACAGCCCGGCCGCGTTGGCCGCGCTGGTCGCCCTGCACTGCGGTGAGCTGGCCATCGCGGAGTCGGTACTGGACCGCGCGGTCGCCGCGAACGTCGGCGGCGCGCTGATGCTGGCCCGGCACCGGTTGTTGCAGGCCTGGATCAGCATGATGCGCGGCGCGTTCACCGCTGCCCGCGAGTATCTCGGCCTCGCCAACGATGCGTCCTCGGCGTATCAGCCACGGGACTGGCTCTACGCGGTCGGTATCGAGGTCGGGTTGGCGCGGCGGGCCAGTGACCTGGCCGCGCTGCGCCGGATCTGGTCGCAGGCCGGCGATGCGGTGATGCGCCATCCCATCGACCTCTACACCTTCCTGCCGCTCGGCGAGTTCGCCATCGCCGCCGCCCGGTTACGCGACCAGGACCGGCTCGCCCCGCATGTGCAGGAGGCCAAGCTGCTCTCCGAACAGCTGCATCAACCTCCACTGTGGACGACTGCGCTGCACTGGAGCGGTCTGCACGCCGCGATCATCGGTGAGCAGCCCGCGCAGGCCGAGGAACATGTGCACGCACTCGCCGAGGGGGCAGGACACAGCCGCTACGGCGCGGTGCTCTACTCCGCCGCCCGCTGCTGGCTGGCCGTGATCAACGGCGCCGTGCACCCGGCCGCGGTCGAAGCTGCCGCCCGGCAGCTCGACGAGGTCGGCCTGTCCTGGGACGGCGCCCGGCTGGCCGGCCAGGCCGCGATCCGCACCGCGGACCGCAAGGCCATGGTGCGACTGCTGGAATGCGCCCGGTTGCTGCAAGGCAAGACGCACCCCAAACCCGGTTCGAAGGCACCCTCGGCAACGCCGAGCGGCAGCGGGTCCGGTTCGGCGGCGGAGGTGATCGCGGCCGGCAAGCTCAGCGAACGCGAATGGGAGGTCGCCGGACTGGTACTGGCCGGGCTGACCTACAAGCAGATCGGCGACCGGTTGTTCATCTCGGCCAAGACCGTCGAACACCACGTCGCCAGAATGCGTCAGCGCCTCGGCGCCACCAGCCGCAGCGATCTGCTCGCCCAACTCCGTTTGCTGGCAAGCGAACGCGGCGCGCCCTGACCCTCCCGTGCTCAGTCGCCCGGCAGGTGGGCGCCCTCCGCGACGAGGACCTTCTCGGCCAGCTGCCGGAACTCGGCGCGCAGCGCGTCGACACGCACGCCGGGACCGGCCAGCTCCTCGGCCAGTTCGGCCAACGGCCAGGTCAGCTGGAGGCCGTGGCGGGCGAAGTACAGCGCGACGGACTCGACATCCCAGCGGCCGGCGACATCCAGCCAGGCATAGCCGAGGATCTGCCAGAGCCATCGGGCGGTCCGCTGTGGATCGTCCAGCCGCAGCACCGTTTTGACGTCGACGAGGGTATGGCCGCCAGTGCCACCGGGCCGGCCGATCAACAGGTCGGCGTCGGCCCAGTTGTCCACGATCACCGGTGCGGCCACCCCGAGCGGTTGGCCGGGCGCCGGTCGGCCCGCCGCGTCGCGCCACTGCTTCAGCACCCCGGAGGTCCTTGTCAAGGCGATGAGCCGGCCCAACTCGGCGACCGCTGCCTGCGGAGCAACGGCCAGCAGTTCCTCCGGGTGGTAGCTGCCGGCCTCGTGCAGGGCGAGCAGCGTGTCGACCAGCGTTCCCGACCGGTAGATGTCCTCCCAGCGGGAGATCACGTAGCAGGACTGCGACAGGCGCGCCTCGACGGCGGGTGAGGCGACCTGGCCGGCCGGTGCGTGCTCCTCAAGATCGCGCTGGGTCCGACCGAAGAAGTCGGCGAGCAGCAGTTCCTGGCGCGGGTCGTCACCGCCGGGATCGAGCGCGGGACCGAGGTCGAGCCAACCGGTCGGGGTGGGGCGAAGCTGGAGGGCCCGTGCCCGTTGCGCGGCTGGCAATCCGCGATGGG
The DNA here is from genome assembly GCA_036268955.1 of Pseudonocardiaceae bacterium. Lineage (GTDB taxonomy): Bacteria > Actinomycetota > Actinomycetes > Mycobacteriales > Pseudonocardiaceae > CAJCJE01. Next base: position 4,565 of record DATATE010000079.1, on the reverse strand, counting down.
TGGGCCAGGACGCGGCGGTCGTATCCGCCCACCTGCGGCTCACGATGCCGCCGCCGGCCAACCCCAACAGGCTGTAGTACGGCGGCGCCTGCTGGACGAGGAAGGCAAGGCGCACACCGAGGGCGCCACCGATGGCCGCCCAGTGGTGCTGGCCGACCGCTCCCGCCGGCCGGATCGGCTGGTGACCGCTGCCGGCCCTGGCCACCGCGGTGGCTACGGCGCCGGTGCCCGGCAGCCGGGCCGCGCACCATGTGGCCAGCTCGCCATCGTGCAACTGGGTGGTCAGGGACATGATCGGTGGACTCCCGGTCCTTGAGTGGTCGCCTGAGTGGTCGCTTGGGTGGTCGGACAGCAACCGCGTCGTTCGAGCCTAGCCAACCGACCGATCAGCTTGCGGTTCGGGCAAATTCTGCCGTTGGCGACGTCGATGTCGGTATTTTCCGCACTCACCGCGAGTTGGCGGTTGCCACCTCAGCGTTCAACTACGTAACATCTGTTCAACATCCTGTTCATGTTCACATATATGAATGGAGTTGTGGTGTTACGTTCCCGTCGTTCCGGCCCACTGCTGGGCCTGCTCGCCGCCGTGGTCGCCGGTGTGACCGTGGTGTCCCTGACCACCGTCCCGACCGCCGCCGCGAGCGGTGCCGCCACCCCCGGCTGCGCCCTGCCCGGCGTGAACCTGCTGTGCGTACCGGACACGGTGGTACTCAACGGCCAGCAGCTGGCGGCCAACCGCGTCGAACTGTTGGCCGGCAACCCGACCCTGCGCGCCTCGCTGTCGGACCTGTTGGCACAGGCCAAACCCGAGCTGACCCAGGGGCCGTGGTCGGTGATGGACAAGACCCAGCTGCCGCCCAGCGGGGACAAACACGACTACATGAGCCTGGCCCCGTACTACTGGCCGACCGAGCCGCAGACCGCGAGCAACCCATGGGGCTGCCCGTATGTCGACAAGGACGGCGAGGTGTCGCCGATCTCCAAGAGCATCAGCGACAAACCCGAGTGGATCCAGGACTACAACGCGATCTACCAGCTGAGTCTGGCCTGGTACTACACCGGTGACGCCAGCTATGCCCAGCGCGCCGAACTCGACCTGCGCACCTGGTTCCTCGACGCGGCGACCAAGATGAACCCGAACCTCAACTACGCGCAGGGCATTCCCTGCCAGGTCGACGGTCGCGGCATCGGCATCATCGACTTCGCATACACCCTCACCGAGGTGCTCGACGCGGTCGAGCTGCTCAACGACGGAGCACCCGGCTGGCACAAGGCCGACAGCGCCGGGATGACCTCGTGGTCGAGTCAGTTCCTGACCTGGTTGCGTACCAGTGCCTTCGGTGCCTCGGAGGCGGCGGAAACCAACAACCACGGCAGTTTCTACGACATGCTCAGCGCCGGGCTCGCGCTGTTCACCGGGCAGCGCTCGCTGGCCAGAAGCATCGTGCTACAGGCGGAAACCAAGCGGATCGCGGTGCAGATCCAGGCCAGTGGCGAGCAGCCGCTTGAGCTGACCAGGACCCGCAGCTGGCACTACTTCAACTTCAACCTGGTCGCCCTGACCAGACTGGCGCAGATCGGCCAGCATGTCGGCGTCGACCTGTGGTCCTATCAGGCACCGGACGGCGGCAGCCTGTTCGCCGCGGTGAACTACCTGATTCCGGCCGCGACCCAGGGCCAGTCGGTGTGGCCGTTCACCGAGATCGACTTCCACCAGTACGCCGCGGTCGACGTGCTGAACGAGGCGGCGAACGCCGGGGACGAGCAGGCCAAGGCGGCCTTGGCCAAGGCCCAGATCGAACCGGGCGGCGACCTGTTCCCGATCCGCCCGGCCGCCGAACAGCTGGACAACGTGCAGACCACGCCCTGACCGCCGGTCACCACAGGGGGACAAGGCGCCGCCCGTCCGGCTGAGAACTCCGGGCGGGCGGCCGCGTCAGGCCGGCGGGACCTGGTCGAGCCCGCGCAACTGGCCGACGGCACGCTCGATCTCCTCGGTCCGATGCTGGATCCGGAACAGGGCCAGTGCCTGTTCCCAGACCGTACGGGCGAGATCACGTCGGTCCAGGGCCAGATACGCATGGCCGAGATAGTCCAGGGTGTCCGCCTCGATGTAGCTGTCGCCGAGATCGCGGCGCAGTGCGAGGGCGTGTTGGTAGTAGCTGACGGCCTGCTCGTGCTCGCCGACGTGGTGCGCGATGTAGGCAAGGCTGTCCAGCGCGTTCGCCTCACCATCGCGATCCCGCAGCGCGCGATGCCTTGCCAGTGCTTCGGTGCAGGCCGCCTCGGCTCGTGCGAACTCGCCGGACTGGGCGGCGTACCAGCCCACCGCGTTGAGCATCACCGGCTCCCGATCGGACGCGCCGAGATCCCGGTACAGCCCGAGGGCCCGATCGGCATGTTCCAGTGCGCGCGGGTGTTGGCCCCGCCTGCTCCATTCCCAGCCCAGCGTGCGGTGTGCGCTGGCCTGACCGGCTCGGTCGCCGGTTTCCTCGGCCAGCAGGAGGGCTCGCTCCAGATGGGCCAGCGCCTCGTCGCGGTTGCCGGCCCGCCCGTAGGCGAAGCCGAGCAGTTGGTGCGCCCGACCCTGTTGGACCGAGTCGTGCAGGAACTCGGTGGCGGCCAGCCCGATCCGCCAGGTTGCCAGATGCTCGTCCAGATGACCTCGACGCCAGTAGAACGTGTTCAGGATCCAGGCCAGCTGCCAGACCACGTGGTGCCACCGATGCGCCGCGGCCGTCTGTTGGATGGCCCGTACGCAGTGTTGTTCGGCTTCGAACCACCGTAGCGCCGCCGTCTGGTCGGTCAGCGGGTAAGGGCGGACGCCCGGCTGGGCGGCGGCGAGTTCGATCGGCTGACGGGACGGGTAGAGCAGTCGGTCGCCGGCATATCCGGTGTGCAGATAGAACTCGGCAAGGCGCCGCAAGGCTTCGTCCTGGCTGGCCTCGGGCAGCTCGCGGCGGCCTTGTTCGGCGGCGTAGTCGCGGATCAGGTCATGCATCCGCCAGCGGCCGGGCCGGTCCTGCTGGAGCAGGGAAACGCGTTCCAGCGCCCGCAGGGCGTTGCGGGTGCCCTCGACGGCCAGCCCGGTGAGGCCGGCGGCGGCCGCCAGACCGATGTCGGGACCGGGCGCGAGGCCGAGTAGCCAGCAGACCCGCGCCTGTTCGGTAGTTAGCGCCGCGAAGGACCAGGACAGCACGGCGGGCAGGCTGGCGGCCGGATCGTCGTCGTCGAGCGCGGCCAACCGGGCGTCGGCGAGTTCGGCGGCCAACGCCGCCAACGGCAGGTGCTTCTCGACCTGGGCACGACCGGCCACGATGCTCAGCGCGAGCGGGAAACCGCCGCAGGAGGCCAAGAGTTCGTCGACCGCATCGGGTTCGGCGGTCAGCCGGGCGGTACCGAGGCGGGCGGCGAGCAACGTGCGCGCCTCGGCGTCGGACAGCACGTCCACCGGGACGTGCCGCGCGCCGTGCCCGGTGATCAGCCCGTTGAGATGGTCGCGACTGGTGACCAGCACGGTCGCGGTCGCGCCGCCCGGCAGCAGTGGCAGCACCTGGCTGGTGTCCGCGGCGTTGTCCAGGATGAGCAGCATCCGCTTGTCGGCGACCAGGGTCCGCCAGAGCGCGGCCTGGGCGTCGAGCCCGGCCGGGATGCGCTCGGGTTCGACCCCGAGCGCGTCGAGGAAGCCACGGACCACCGTCGCGGTCGGGGTCGGCCGGGCGTCCGGGCTGAACCCGTGCAGGTCCACGAACAGCTGTCCGTCCGGGAAGCCGTCGTGGTGCTGATGAGCCCAGTACAACGCCAGCCAGGTCTTGCCGATGCCGCCCGCGCCGGCGATCGCCGAGATCACCACCGTGCCGCCGTCGCCGGCCGCACGGTCGAGGACACCGCTCAACGCCGCCAGTTCGGTGGCGCGGCCGGTGAACGAGCGTGGCGCTGCGGGCAGTTGACGCGGTATCGGGCCGCCACGCGCCGAACCTGACGTTGTCGAGCCTGGCGTTGTCGAGGCGACAACGGTCCGCCTCGGGTCGGCCAGTTTCGGATCGGTGCCGAGGATCTGCTGGTGCAACTCGCGCAGCGGCGGGCTGGGATCGGTGCCGAGTTCCTCGGCGAGGTGTTCGGCGAGCCTGCGATAGTGCCCGAGCGCGTCGGCGACGCGTCCGCCACGGTAGAGGGCGAGCATCAGCTGGCCGGCGATCCGCTCGTCGAAGGGATGTTCCCGCGCCTGCGCGCTCAACTCCGCCAGCAGACCCGCGTGCTGGCCGCTGCGCAGTCGCGCGTCGGTGAGGTCGAGCAGGGCCGCGTGCCGTTCGCGCGCAAGGCTCGTCCGAAGGCCGTTGAACCAGGGCAGGTCCAGCCTGGCGAAGGCCTCGCCGCGCCACAGCGCCCCGGCCTGCTCGAACGTCGCCACCGCTGCCGGGCCGTCGGCGGTGCGTGCGGTGTCGACGAGGGTGCGGAAGCGGTGGAGGTCGATGGTGTTGTGGTCGGTGGTGAGGCGGTAGCCGGTGGATTGCCAGGTGATGGTGATCGAGGGGATGGGGGTGAGTGCTCTGCGGAGGAGGGTG